>CAYMVV010000083.1:0-24477 GCA_964393885.1 uncultured Granulosicoccaceae bacterium
ACCCCTTCAAACGAATTGACTATCAGTTGTCCGCCGCCGAACTCTACTTCGACAGCGACTTCTATGATCAGGGTGCGCAACTCGTCACCACAATACCCCCGCAACTACCCGATGAACAACTGCAGCAACGCCGCAGCATCCTTAACGCCTATTTATCACTTGCACAGCTGCAGCCTGAGCAGGCACTGCAACAACTACCGCAGGTGCGCATTATTAACGACCCTGCACAACGCACCAGAGTACTAGAGATTCAAGCCCGGTCGCACGAGATGTTGAGAAACCCGGTGCCTTCTTTAAAATCTCGCATCCTTCTTGAAGCCAACCTGTCGAATCCGGAGGCCATTAACAATAACCGGGCGAAGATCTGGCAGATGCTTGAAAAACTCGATGCAACTGAAGTGCAAACCATGGCGAGTACACCCGGCGGCTCAATTTATCGAGGATGGCTGGAATATGCTCTGTTAAGCAAGGCGAGCAACAACGTGTCGCCCGAATTGCAAGCGCAACGCAACCAGACATGGCGCAACAGGTACCCCAATCACCCGGCAGCCAACAGGCTTCCGGAAGGACAGGAAACACAGTCGCCAACCTTAGCCGACATCACAACCATATCAGGCAACCAGATTGCGCTGCTACTACCGCTGTCGGGACAATTTAGCGAAGTGGGTGAGGCAATAAAAAACGGATTTATAGCGGCAAGATTTGCAGAGGGCGGCACATCAGCTATTCGCCTGTATGACACCAAAAGCACGCTGGAAGATGCGCTGGCACAATATGATTTGGCAGTGCTTGAAGGCGCCTCACTGATTATCGGACCATTGAACAAATCTGCCGTAATTAGTCTGGCTGCAAACAATCGAGTGTCGGTACCCACGATCTCACTAAACTACGTTGGCGACGATGGAGCGGGCCATGCAAACCTGTATCAGTTTGGCTTGCTGCCAGAAGATAACGCTCGCGACGTTGCGTACTACGCACTTAATGAAAACTACCGCAAAGCGATTGTTGTTGCTGCAGATTCGCCAACGAGCCTACGTCTCGCTACTGCATTTGAAAACACCTTCAATGCCAATGGTGGCCAGGTACTTGGCACAGAAGTCATTAGCGAAGACTCCTACGATTTCTCCCCACAGTTAAAAAAGCTTCTGGCAATTAATTCAAGCCATTCTCGACAGCGTCAACTGTCGAAATTGCTCGACACTGAGTTACAATTTGAACCTGCTATTCGCAGTGATATCGATGTAATTTTTATCGCGGTAGACGCTGATCAGGCACGCCTGCTCAGACCTCAGTTGCAATTCCACCATGCGGGCAAGTTACCGTTGTTTAGTACTGCCCAGATATTTTCAGGTGAACCGGATGCTCAGGCAGACAGCGATCTCAGCGGCATCAGATACAACGACATTCCATGGATCCTGACCGATGCAGTCGCTCAAACCAACCTCTATCAATCACTGACTCCGGAAGACGAGCAACCGTCTCAAGGCTTGTCTCGCCTGAAAGCACTTGGCATTGATGCCTACCAAATCCACTCGCAAATAGAAACAATGAGACTGAATGCGCTCTACTCCCACACGGGCAAAACTGGCGAGCTTTCTCTGGCTGAGGGCAACAAGATTCGCAGAAGGCTGCAGTGGGCTGAGTTTCAGGAAGGTATACCTGTCAAGGTATCAGATGCGCTTGAACTGCAATCTGTGTTGCCGGCACCAGCTAATGATCTGTGATCAATGGCAAAGACGATAACTGCAAAGCGACGCGCAGGTGATAAATACGAAGACCTGGCAATTAATTTCCTGACCAGGCAGGGACTAACGTTACTGACCAGGAACTATCAGTGCAAAGTTGGTGAAATAGACCTGGTGATGGATGACCGCGGCACCATCGTATTTGTCGAAGTAAGATACAGAAAAAGTCAACAATTTGGCGGTGCAATCATGTCGGTAACGGCGGCAAAGCAACGCAAGATCTCACTGGCTGCACTGCATTACCTGCAAAGCAAAAAATATGATGACAGGCCGGCTCGCTTCGATGTGCTGGCCTTTGGTGAGAGCGAACAACAGTGGCTGCAGGATGCTTTCTATTCGCCACTATAGCCACTAAGACAGACAATCGACTAATTTCGTCAGGTTCTGTCGTCAAGGGCTTTGTAGTCCAAGCCTCAGTCAAAGAAAACAAGTCGCCTGCGCCGCTATGTAGCAGCGCGGGTGTAGTAGCTCGGGGTGTTGCGGGTGTTATGACGCAGAGTATAGTTGCGCCGTTTTATTTGATCACTTTCAGATTAGGGCCTTTCTTGCCCTTGCCATTAGCCTGCTTTTTCTTACCATCCTTTTCTGCATCCACATCGGCTGCAGGCCGGTCATTGTTGACCGATTCCAGCGCAACAGGCTTCTTGGCTACTTTTGATGCAACTGCCTCTTCCTCCTTGCTCGACTCCCCGTCAAACATCATACCCTGGCCATTTTCTCGTGCATAGATAGCTTTTACACTGTAGATGGGCACACAGATGCCAATCGCCTGGCCGCTGAATCGAGCATTGAAGGTGATTTCTTCATTACTCATGATCAGCTCACTGGTCGCAGTTTGACTGATATTAAGAATGATACGTCCCTCAGCATCAAGATAGTCTTCCGGTACGACTGTCCCCTTGCGAGTGGCGTCCACCATCAGGTAGGGCGTAAGGTTATTATCAACGATCCACTCATAGATGGCGCGGATCAGATAAGGCTGACTAGAAGTCATCGCAGGCAAATCGCCATTACCCGACTCACCGCCACCAGTTGTATTTTTACTAGAAGTCACAAGTTTCGCTAACGCATCTCTCGCTCACTCTCGGTGAGACTCAATTGAAAACCTTCACGATCAAATAATCGCTTTGCATATTTCGTGACAGCACTGGCGCCGGATGGCAATTCAACACCATAATGGTTCAAACGCCAGAGCATGGGTGCCACAGTTGCATCAACCAGAGAATACTCATCACTGAGAAAAAACGGCTTCAGAGCGAACACTTCAGCTGAGTCGATAAGCGAGTCACGCAGCGCGATCCGTGCCGAATCAGCCTTTTTAGCGTCGTCACCTTCAATAATTGGTAACAAGTCGTACCAGTCTTTCTCGATTCGATACAGCGCAAGCCGCGAACGCGCCCTGGAGACCGGATCAACCGGCATCAGTGGAGGATGCGGGAATCGCTCGTCCAGATACTCTGCAACGACACGGGAGTCGTATAGCACCAGGTCCCGGTCCACCAAAGTTGGCACGGTATTGTACGGGTTCAGATGCATCAAATCATCCGGCTTGTTGTCCGGATCAACATCCTCAATTTCGACGGTAATGTCTTTTTCGAACAGTACAATGCGGACTTTATGACTATAGATAGAGCTTGGATCCGAATACAGGGTCATCACCGACCGACGTGTCACTGGTGCTGTCACTTTATCTCCAAAACCTTATTGTTGTGTTTCTGACAACAGAAGTCCGCCCCGCAATGCGGGACGGACTGTACCCGTATGCGCAAACAATTAGTGTGGTATGTCTTTCCAGTATTCCTTTTTCAGAAATACTGCCAGCACGAGAAAAATCAACAGAAACAACATGACCTTGATGCCAAGAGAATGCCGCGCCTCCCGATTCGGATCGCCCAGGTAGTCGAGGAAGCTTACCAGATCGGTAATCATCGCGTCATATTCGTCCTCTGTCAGCTCACCGGCAGTCACTTGTTGATATCCATCAAGCTGCTCATGTCCCTTGCTGTCGGTCGTATAGATCGGCTTGCGCCAGCCCTGTAGCCCGGCCAGTACGTGAGGCATGCCCACCTGGGGAAACACGGTGTTGTTCGCACCAAATGGTCGCGATTCGTCAAGGTAGAAGGAACGCATGTAGGTGTAAAGCCAATCCACACCACGTGACCGTGCGACCAGCGCCAGATTTGGTGGAACAACTCCGAAGGCTTCCTTACCGTATTCCGCTGACATATTGTTGGCCATCAGAGAACCAACTTTCGTCTTCTCCCCGGCGTCATCGGTGGTGAAAATAAGATTTTCTACCACCGCGGTTTCACTGAGCCCGATATCTCGAGCCATGTGTGAATAGCGGTGATAGTCAGCTGAGTGACACCCGAGACAGTAATTCATGAACACCTTGGCACCGCGCTGCAGCGTACGATCGGTGCGCTCAGGGGTAAAGGGATCAAGTGCGGCTCCGCCGCCTGCAGCAGTACTGATAGTCGGAACAAAGACCAGGGCTGCGACCGATAGTAATTTTATTAACGATTTCATCAGTAGTTCACCCTCTCAGGAACAGGCTTGGTTTTTTCGTTCTTGCTAATAAAGAACAGCGCTACAAAAAAGCCAAAATAGGTGAGTGAGCAAAGGCGCGAGATCCAGGTCCCGGCCGTTGTAACTGGCTGCATGCCAAAGTAGCCCAGAACCACAAACGCGATAATGAAAGCAGTTAAAATTGCCTTGTATTTGAAAGAACGATAACGGATCGATCTGACTGGATTTCTATCAATCCACGGCAGGAAAAAAAGCACGGCAATCGCGGAAAACATTGCAATAACCCCTAACAGCTTATCGGGCATTGCTCGCAAGATGGCGTAGAACGGGGTGAAGTACCATACAGGCGCAATATGTTCCGGAGTCTTTAACGGATCAGCAGGAACATAGTTGGCATGCTCGAGGAAGTACCCACCCATCTCCGGCGCAAAGAACACGATAGCAAAGAAGACAAGTAAAAACACGGCAACACCAATAAGATCCTTGACGGTGTAATACGGATGGAACGGAATTCCATCGACCGGTATACCGTCAGCACCCTTGTTTTTCTTGATATCAACACCGTCAGGATTGTTTGAGCCAACTTCGTGCAGTGCAACAATATGTACGAACACCAAACCGATCAAAACCAGCGGCATCGCGATGACATGCAAAGCGAAAAAGCGATTAAGTGTCGCATCGGCCACCACGTAATCGCCGCGCAACCACAAGGTAATTGCATCACCAACCCATGGAATCGCACCAAACAGTGAGATGATTACCTGCGCGCCCCAAAAAGACATTTGTCCCCAGGGCAACAGGTATCCCATAAACGCTTCTGCCATCAACACCAGGTAGATCAACATACCGAAAATCCACAATAGTTCTCTGGGTTTTTTATAGGATCCATACATAATGCCGCGCATCATATGCAGGTATACAACCACGAAGAACATCGATGCGCCGGTTGAGTGCATATAGCGGATCAGCCACCCCCAATTGACATCACGCATGATGTATTCAACAGATCGGAACGCCAGCTCTCCGTCAGGCTTGTAATTCATCGTCAGGAAAATTCCGGTAACGATTTGAATCACCAGCACCAGTAGTGCAAGCGACCCGAAGTAATACCAAAAATTGAAATTCTTCGGTGCGTAGTACTTGCCAATGTGTTTGTCCCACGTGGCGGTTAGCGGTATGCGTTCATCAATCCACGCCATCGCATCATTGACTTTGCTCATCAGGCTTGTCCTCCGTCAGCACCCACTAGAATCCTTGTGTCTGTCATGTAGAAATGTGGCGGGACATCGAGATTGGTTGGCGCTGGCACACCCTTGTAAACACGGCCGGCCATGTCAAATCGTGAACCGTGACAGGGACAGAAAAACCCGCCCTTCCAGGCGCCGCCCAAATCCGCCGGTGCGACCTCTGGCCGGTACGACGGTGAACATCCCAGATGCGTGCAAATACCGACCATAACCAGAATCTCCGGCTTTATAGAACGGTACGCGTTTTTCGCATATTCAGGTTGAATTGAATCATCAGATTCCGTATCGCGTAATTCATTTTTAACCTGCTCAAGTCCATCGAGCAATGCCTGCGTCCGTTTGACTACCCAAACCGGTTTGCCGCGCCATTCAACAACAACACGCTGTCCGTCTTCGAGTTTAGAGATATCGACCTCAACCGGCGCACCGGCAGCTCGTGCTCTCGCACTCGGGGACATCGATGATACCAGGGGAACTGCGAAAGACGCTGCACCAACTGCACCCACCACGCCCATGCCAGTGGTTAACATCCGCCGCCTTTTTTCATCCACTTCGTCAGGTTCTCGCCTGCCGCCAGGCGCAAGATTATCAGTCGCCATTTAATGCTCCAAAAGATAGGTATTTGAGATTGCATGCAGAACCGACAATGTGTCATGGCCGAATCTGCTGATAATAGTGTGTTGCAGCGGGGATCAACGCTGAGTTCTATTGATCTCACGCCTTGGAAGTGTCACGACTCTGACAAACCGCCAATTCTATCACAGTCCCGCGTGTTATTTAGACCACGCGCACGCTTTTCACAGAACTCCTTGCCAGTTAAATGCCATGCATGGAAACGTCGCACGACCAGGCACCTGTCCGGGAATGAGTGTCGAAGTGCAGCCGAGAAATTTTGCGCCGAATATTCCAATCTATCCAGGCGAATAGTCAGTCCTGTGTAATGAAATCGATGATGACAGCTGGCCAAAAGACCACGCCCGAAGCAGCCTATTTATTCTCTGGCGGGCTTCCAAGTGTCATATATCACCCGTTTTTCATATCTTGTAGCGCGCCTCTGCCGACACCGCGTGCGCAACCAGACCTTCCCCACGAGCAAGCACTGATGCTGTTTTCCCCAAAATTGCCGCACTTTTCGCACTGCATCCAATGACGCTGCTGCGTTTTTGAAAATCATAAACGCCAAGCGGACTGGAAAAGCGCGCAGTACCGGACGTTGGCAGCACATGATTGGGGCCAGCACAATAATCTCCCAGCGCTTCAGCCGTGTATCGCCCCATGAAAATTGCACCGGCGTGACGGATCTCTGGCAGTATTGCCTCGGGGTCAGCCACAGAAAGCTCCAGATGCTCCGGGGCTATCCGGTTAACGAGCTGCACTGCCTGGCTCATGGTTTCCACCTGGATAGCACAGCCTCTGTCACGCATGGATTGCTCAATAATACTCGACCGAGGCATGTCGTCAATGAGCTCGCACATCGCTCGTTCAACTTCGTCTATGTAGTCGCCATCGTTGCAGATCAGGATAGCCTGTGCCTGTTCGTCGTGCTCTGCCTGTGAAAAAAGATCCGCAGCAATCCAGTTTGCGTCTGTTTTCCCGTCACATACCACGCAAATCTCTGATGGCCCGGCAATCATATCAATGCCGACTTTGCCAAAAACTGCCCTCTTGGCTGTGGCGACAAAGATATTGCCGGGGCCAACAATCTTGTCAACCGCAGGCACCAGATCAGTACCGTAAGCCAGCGCTGCTATAGCCTGTGCGCCTCCAACAGTAAATACACGATCCACTTTAGCCACCCAGGCCGCTGCCAGTACTAAATCGTCGACTTCTCCTGAAGGTGCCGGAACGACCATTACTAACTGCTGCACTCCGGCTACTCTGGCGGGCAGCGCATTCATTAACACCGACGACGGATAGGCAGCCTTACCCCCGGGAACGTACAAACCGACATTGTCGATCGCGGTTACCCGCTGACCAAGCACTGTGCCATCCTGATCTTCGTACTGCCACGACTTGGTTATCTGTCGTTCATGAAAACTGGTTATTCTCTCGGCGGCCGCCTGCAATGCCTCTGCACTTGCTGCGGGCACCCTGTCGAAGGCATTTTTTAGTTGAGCCTGTGATATTTCCAGCTGATCAACGCTTTCGACCTGACGGTTATCATACTGATTGGTCAGCTCCAGCAAGGCACTGTCACCTTGGAGTCGAACACGCTCCAGAATGTTGGCAACAGCTTTGGCGACGTTGTCATCGGACACGGATTCCCACGCCAATAGTTGCTCCAGCCGCGTATTAAAATCCGCATCATTGATATGCAGGCGATTGACCGCTTTCATCAAGCTTGACTCACATTCTGACGACGCATCGCTACCGCATCGGACAGCTCATGCAGCATTTCGACAGTGGCGTCCCAGCCAATGCAGGGATCGGTAATACTCTGCCCCGTGATCAGATCGCGATCGGGCATGTAGTCCTGCCGTCCTTCAACCAGATTACTTTCGATCATCACCCCCATAATGCGTTGATCACCATCACCGAGCTGGCTGCAGATATCACGACAAACATAACGCTGTCTGGAGAAAATTTTACGGCTATTGGCATGACTGCAATCGAGCATGATATTCGGCGTCAGCTTGTTTTTCTCCATCAACGCGGACGCATCATCGACGCTCGCAGCGTCATAATTGGTATGCGGCCCGCCACGCAAAATCAAATGACAGTCATTATTGCCAGACGTCGTGAAAATAGCTGACCCGCCTTCCTTGGTAACCGATAAAAAATGATGCGGACGCGAAGAAGAACAAATGGCGTCCACTGCAATCTGCACACTCCCACCGGTGCCGTTTTTAAACCCCACCGGAGCGGATATCCCCGATGCCAATTCCCGGTGGCCCTGGCTCTCGGTGGTACGCGCACCGATAGCACCCCACCCGACAAGATCTGCAATAAACTGAGGACTGATCAAATCTAGAAACTCTGTGCCCGCTGGCACACCCAGCGCGTTGATATCACGCAACAGCGTACGTGCCAGACGCAAGCCTTTGTTGATCGCAAAGCTATCGTCCAGATCAGGATCATTGATCAAACCCTTCCAACCAGCAATCGTGCGTGGCTTTTCAAAGTAAACCCGCATTACGATCAGCAGGTTTTCTTTCAGGGAACTGTCCAGTCCGGCGAGTTTTTGCGCGTATTCAATGCCGGCTTCCGCATCATGTATAGAACAGGGCCCAACAACAACCACCAACCTGTCATCCGACCGGTCGAGCACGTTGCGGATACCCATTCGGGCATCATGCACGGTTTGCGCAATTTCAGCACTGACCGGAATTTCTTCAATCAACTTTGCTGGCGGTACAAGCTCCTTGACTTCACGTATTCGTAAATCGTCTGTGGCTATTTGCGCCTGGGTTTCATTCATTGAGGGGTTCTCGCTACTCGCAGGTGATTCATTTATCACTGAGAGCCTTTTTCAATAGATTGATCAGATTGTGTATTTTTCTATGCTTCATTTTCATCGACGCACGATTCACAATCAACCGTGCACTGACTTCGGTGATTGGTTCGAGTACAACCAGGCCATTGGCTTTCAGGGTCGACCCTGTTTCTACAATGTCGACAATTAAATCCGCCATACCGGTAAGCGGCGCGAGCTCCATCGAGCCATAGAGTTTGATCACTTCGACCTGCTTGCCGCGACTGGCAAAAAAGCGACGGGTCACTTCAGGGTATTTGGTGGCAACTCTGAGTCTGCCCATCGCATCTGGATCCACCCCGGGTTTACCGGCCAGCACCAACTGGCATCGACCAAGCCCAAGATCCAGTGGTTCATAAATACGATCGCCAATGTGTTCCAGCAAAACATCTTTGCCGGTAACACCAACATCCGCACCGCCATACTCAACGTAAGCAGGCACATCAGACGCGCGTACTAACAGTAAACGTGTCCCCTCCACATTGGTATCTACCTGGAGTTTGCGAGTGCTGGTTGCATCTTCTTTAGGTACAATCCCCGCCGCTTCCAACAGTGGCAGTGTATCCAGCAGGATACGGCCTTTTGTAAGAGCGATTGAGAGTGAATCATTCCTGTCAGACACAATCAGTCACCAGGCACACAGGACCAGGCAGCAAAGAAAATCATGTCAGGTCTTCTCTGCGCACAATCACAGTGCAGTATCTCCGCGCAACGCAGGTCACAGCACAGATAACAACACGGGTCACAACACGGGTCACGATGCAACGCGCCGAATGTTTGCCCCAAGCGCCTGGAATTTTTCTTCTATTCGCTCGTAACCGCGGTCTATATGATAGACACGCTGTAACTCCGTTTCGCCTTCCCCGACAAGTCCGGCAATGATCAGGCTCGCTGAGGCTCGCAGATCTGTTGCCATCACCGGCGCCCCTTTTAGAACATCAACGCCACGTGAAAAAACAGAGTTGCCACTGACACGTAAATCAGCACCCATTCGATGTAATTCCTGCACGTGCATGAAGCGATTCTCGAAAATAGTTTCGGTGATGGTTGCAGCACCTTCGGCGACCGAGTTCAACAGGGTAAATTGCGCCTGCATATCCGTTGGAAATGCCGGATAAGGTGCCGTGCGAATATCAACCGCTCGCGGTCGCTCGAAACGACTGGAGACCGAGATTTCGTTTTCACCAATGACCAGATCCGCACCTGCTTCATCGAGTTTGTGTAACACCGCATCCAGCGTATCCGGACGCGCGTCCTTGACAGTCATATTGCCACCACTGACCAGGGCGGCGACTAAAAAAGTACCCGTCTCTATGCGATCAGGTACGACTCGATGATGGCAACCCTTGAGTCTGTCGACACCGTTGATGACAATTTTGTCGCTTCCTGCACCTTCAATATCGGCTCCCATGGAAATCAGGAAATTAGCTAGATCTACTACTTCAGGTTCGCGTGCAGCATTTTCAAGTATCGTCTGCCCCTGCGCCAAAGTCGCCGCCATCAACAGATTCTCGGTGCCGGTAACAGTGACGGTATCAAAATTAATCACCGCGCCCTTGAGCTTCTTGCAGCTGGCTTTGATATAACCACCATCAAGTTCTATTTCGGCACCCATGGCACGCAGACCATTAATATGAAGATCCACAGGTCTTGCACCAATTGCACAACCGCCGGGTAGCGAAACCTCAGCGACGCCAAATCGCGACAGCAAAGGCCCCAATACCAAAATTGATGCTCGCATTGTTTTAACCAACTCATAGTCAGCTACACAATTATCGACACCGGAGGCATCGGCCTCTATTTGCATCTTGTCACCGAGCGTCAGGCGCACACCCATTCGCCCGAGCAGAGTCATCGTCGTAGTCACATCGTTCAGGTGCGGCACGTTTTCCAGGGTTACCGCATCGTCGCATAGCAAAGTTGCAACAAGGATTGGAAGGACGGCATTTTTAGCACCGGAGATTTGCACAGATCCACTCAGCGGTGAGCCACCACTTATGATCAGTTTATCCATGATAGATGTGTTACCAACAAAGAGATGTAAGACAGTAATGACGCTGTTTAAGCGCCTGTAATCTGTGCATTGTCGAGGCAGACATGGTGTCTGCAGCGTTGGCAACCTGATTGCTGACTACGATATCGCAATCAGCTGTCGCCAGGAGCGGTGCACTCCAGCGACGGATGATACCGGAACTGTGTCTTTCACCCAAGTAATGGGTGAAATGCCGGTGAGTTGAAAATCAGCTGGCGCTGTTTTTCTTACGCAACGCCTCTATCAAGCCACCAATACCGCCTTTTTTGATTTCGCTGCCGAACTCGGACTTGTAGTTTAATACCAGACTCGAATTGTGCACTGCGATGTCGTAGATGAGCCAGGAGTCTTTTTTTCTGAGCTTGTAATCAATCGGTATTACCGTACTGGCAGCCGGATCCTTCAACAACGTTTTAACAACAGCCAGTTTGTCGGTCTGGCCCTCATTAAAGGGTAGGAATTCCATCCTTTGTCCGGAATATTCATCCAATGTTTTTGTGTAGGCGTTAAGTAAAAACTCTCGGAATTCTTTTACCAGTGTCGTACGTTGTTCCTCACTGGCACTGATCCAGTTTTTCTTGCCAACCGACTTTATCGTCATTACTTTGAAATCGATGTGCGGCAGCACATTGCGATCCAGAGATTCGCGCACAAATGCCGGATTGCCCTGAGCCTCCGGGCTTTCGAGCGTGGAAATCATATCATCGGTGACTTGCTTGACAAGATCCTGCGCAGGATGAGCCACTGCCACTAAAGGTGCCAGGCCCCACGCTGTGACCAATAACAATACGGAAAACCAGTGACGCATCATTTTCATTTTTCTAATCCCGCTTAGAGTCTTCGTTTTTCAGTGGCTAAGGGCTTATTTGCCTTTTTATTCGTTTAACCTAGCGCCTTCGACACCGTTTTCAACAAGCAGTTTCAACAAGCCGTTCTGTCAAAGCCGGGATCCACCGGCTGATAGCTTCACGTAAAACAGCTTTCGCTTTGATCCTGGCATTAGACCAAACATTAACCGGATTTCACCTGAACGCCTGTTATCGTTTGAAAGTACGTTGCTACTACCCAAACAGATGCGGAACTTATTGTTTTAGCTGGTCCTTTGGTTTGCCATTTTGACAACTCCATACCAATTTGCAAACAAAAATGAGGCATGGTTCAACTTTTTTCAATTCCAGCGAGAAGAGCTGGTATCAGCCAGGCTGGCTTGATTTGGACGATCTCGTAACGCTCGGCCACTGCAGTTATTGCGCCCGAATGCTAACCTCAACGGCAAGCAGACAGCACTAGCGGTATTTTTAAGATGATTTATGGCGTGAGTATTTAGGAATGCGAACACTGGTACCGGGACCCCATTGCTCACAAAGAGCACATGGGTTCTTATTCAAACTATCGCGCCAGCACATCGGGTGTTTTCTGGTAATTATTTCAGCGCAACTGTTGGGTTGCACCACCGCTCCACCCCGGCAAGGTGCCACTCCAGTTCAAGATGTCACCCCGGACCCGCTCGAACCAGTCAACCGTGTCATATTCAGCTTTAACGACAAGGTGGATAGATATGCACTGAAACCTGTCGCCAGGACTTACCGCAACGTCACGCCGCAGGGAATCAGGACCGGAGTGACCAACTTCCTGGGTAACATCAGCGATGTGGGTGTTGCAGCCAACTCCTTGCTACAGGGGAAACTCGAGCAGGGCGTCCGCGATTTCGCGCGGGTCGCCGTGAACACCGTGTTTGGAATCGGCGGTATTCTGGATGTTGCCACCCCCATGAAGCTGGAGCGTCACAACGAAGATTTTGGCCAGACACTGGGCGTCTGGGGGGTGCCGGAAGGCCCTTATCTCGTGTTGCCGTTTTTCGGGCCTCAGACCGCGCGAAGCACTGTTGGACTGCTTGGCGATCGCCAGCTACAACCACTTAACTCGTCCAGAGTCTCCAGCTCTGTGCGCGACAAGCTTATTATTCTGAATGTTGTTAATACTCGATCAAGGCTACTCGCAGCCACCTCGATACTCGATACTGCATCTCTTGACCCTTACCTGTTCGTGCGCGAAAACTATCTCAAACGCAATCGACAACAAGTCCGTGACGAGGATCCGTCAGATTCCACACGCTCCTCTGCTGACAATGAGCTGAGTGAATTCGATGAGCAGGATGAACTTGATGAACTCGCTGAACTGGACGAACTGGACGAGTTAAATGAATTGGAGAAGCTTGACGATTTGGACGAACTGGAACAGCGAGTTGGCCGATAAACAACACGAAATGGATTAGAAGACAGAACTAGAGGACAATACCCGAACTACCTGATTAACCCGTTGTGGCCACCCATTGAAAGACACTGACCAAATTTCTGTATCGCCGGTCGCAAATCCGTCGACCCCTCAGGCCGACAAGGATCTTCGCAAGATTGCACAGGATGTGTTGACCAAAGAGGGTAATTCAGTACTGGCTCTGCGCGACCAAATCGACCAATCGTTTGTCCACGCGTGTAACGCCATACTCGCTTGTCCGGGTCGAATTGTCGTCTGCGGAATCGGCAAATCCGGTCACATTGCCAACAAGATTGCCGCAACTTTGGCAAGCACGGGTACAGCAGCGTTTTTCGTCCATGCTGCGGAGGCCAGCCACGGTGATTTAGGCATGATTCGGCACGACGATGTCGTGATTGCCATCTCCTACAGCGGCGAATCTGACGAACTTAAAAACATGCTGCCGACAATGCGTCAAATGGGCAATACACTGATCACCCTCACCGGCAATACCCAATCGACACTGGCAAGATCGGCTACCTTCAATATTGATGTATCGGTCGACTTTGAAGCATGTCCGCTTGGCCTCGCCCCGACATCGAGTACAACGGCAACGCTGGCCATGGGCGATGCACTCGCCGTAGCGGTATTACAAAAGCGTGGTTTCAGCGCCGACGATTTTGCCTTGACGCACCCTGCAGGATCCCTGGGTAAGCGATTATTGCTGCATGTTGCCGACATCATGGTGTCCGGCCCCGACGTACCGCTGGTGCATCCTGACGAAACGCTGAAAAACGCACTTTACATCATGAACAATGGCAAACTGGGTTTTCTGATTGTCGTCGATGAGCAACTATCGCTGGTTGGCGTTTTCTCCGACGGTGATTTGCGCCGCGCACTGGACAGCGATCCCGATTTGAGCTCAACTACTATCGCGCAAGTAATGACTGCCGGCGGTCAGACTGTGGGCATCAACAACCTGGCAGTTGACGCGCTCAAAAAGATGGAACAACACCAAATCTACGCATTACCGGTTCTGGATGAGAACCGCAAGGTGTGCGGCGCGCTCAATCTGCATTCGCTGTTTCGAGCCGGCATCGTTTGAACCCCCACTACCAGAGGCCATTCCATGATTAGCGCAGCGCACCGTGCGAGCACAGTCAAAGCGATCATTTTCGACGTCGATGGCGTGCTCACTGACGGAGGCCTGTACAGGAGCGATGACGGACAGGAAATCAAACGCTTTCATGCCACTGACGGACTGGGCATGCGAATGCTCGCTAACGCCGGTGTTGAAATAGCCATTATTACCGGACGAACATCGGACGTGGTAAGCCATCGGTGCCGCGAGCTGCAGATAGAGCATGTATACCAGGGGCAAAAGGATAAATTAGGCGCTTTTGAAGCACTGTGCCAAAAACTGGATTTACCCCCATCTGAATTCGCATACATGGGTGACGACATCATCGACCTGCCTGTTATGAAACGCGTGGGCCTGGCGTTAACGGTTCCACATGCATGCGACGAGATCAGCGCAATCTCGCACTGGACCAGTGTTCGACAGGGTGGGCATGGTGCTGCCAGAGAAGCCTGCGAACTACTGCTAAAAGCAAAAGGTCTATATGGACAAGCGGTCAGCCGGTACCTGAAATAACCTTATGCCTAAAACTCTTGGACGTTCTCTTCTTATTTTTGCATTGATGGTCATTGCCGTGTGGTCCTGGCAGTGGCTGGAAAATTCGCCAGCCACTACCAGTAGTAGTGATAGTACGCTGCAAATGGCTGAAACTGAATCCGATTACTACTTACAGGATTTCCGGATCGTGACCGTTGATGACACCACCGGGGAGGTATTCCAGTTAAGCGGACAGTCGCTTTCACACCATAGCGTAAGCGGTAATTCTTCAATTATGCAACCTGTGGTCACGCTCTATGGTGCAAACCAAACACACTGGCAGGGAAGCGCGCAACACGGAGATATATCCGCTGATTTTAATCAAGTGACACTGCTCGGCTCGGTCAGACTCGCTCAATTTCCAGGTGTGCCTGCAGCAGATCTCGACCCAGCCACAGCTCACAGCGTGGACAAGCCCTCGGTGGAAATATCAAGCGCCTCGCTAAAAGTAGATACAGACAAACAGACAATCTCAACAGACGATCCAGTGACTATAAAATCTGACTTCTGGTCTCTGAACGCAAACCAAATGCGAGCAGATATAAATGATAGCAAGCTTCTCTTTGATGAAGGCATGGATGCCGAATACCTTCTGCAACCGTAGCGATACAACAGCGCACGCATCAGTGTGTAACAGGGCATGGACCGGAGCATGGACCAGGACATTAAACCGTTTGTTTGCTATGGCGGTGTACCTGCTATTCACGGCAATCCTGTGCCCCGCTGTTGCCGACACAAGTAGCGATGCGACGAAGCCGATCAATGTGAAAGCCGATCAGACTGACTTTGACGAGAAAGCAGGCATCCAGACACTTTCTGGGAACGTCGAAATTACCCAGGGATCTCTCGCGCTAAAAGCCGACAGTATTAAAATCGAATTGAAGAACGGTGCGCTTTTTCGAGTGGTTGGTACCGGCAGCCCGATAACCTTTCAACAACAAACCGCAGCCGGTGCCACTATGAAGGGTCAAAGCAATCGGATCGAATACAATTTAGAGACTACGCAGATCACCTTCTCAGGCGATGCTCGCTTTGAGCGACCTGGCCAAAAACTGACTGGCAACTCCATCATGTACAACATGTCGGATCTTACTTTTAAGGCGTCGGGCGATAAAAAGGGCCGCGTTAACATCGTACTGCAACCCACTCAGATCAAACGTTGAGACCGTCTGTATGACAACCCTGCAAGCGGAGGACTTAAGAAAAACCTATAGTAAACGCGAGATCCTGACCGGAGTCACACTCGAGGTCAATGAAGGTGAAGTGGTCGGCCTGCTCGGACCCAATGGTGCGGGAAAAACCACTTGCTTTTATATCGTCGTCGGACTGGTGAAGCCGGATACAGGCCGAATACTACTCAACGGCAGGGACATTACCCAGCACCCAATGCACGCACGAGCTCGACTCGGAGTCGGCTACCTGCCCCAGGAAGCCTCTGTGTTTCGCAAGCTCAGCGTTGAAGATAACATCTACTCCATCCTGCAGTATCGTTCAGATTTACACAAAAGTGACTACCGTGATGTACTGGAAGGCCTGCTGGAAGAATTGCAGATCACACACATTCGCGACAGTGCAGGCATGAGTCTCTCCGGAGGCGAGCGAAGAAGAGTTGAAATAGCCAGAGCACTGGCTGCCAACCCATCATTCATTTTGTTAGATGAACCGTTTGCCGGCGTTGATCCGATCTCTGTTATTGATATCCAGCGCATCATCAAACACCTGCAACAACGAGGGATTGGCGTACTGATCACCGATCACAATGTGCGCGAAACACTGGGGATTTGCGAGCGCGCTTATATCCTGAGTGGTGGAGGAGTTATCGCACAGGGAGATGCCAATCAAATTCTACAAAACAGGCAGGTGAGAGAGGTTTACCTGGGAGAAGACTTCACCTTGTAAATTGAACCCCAAACACGCAAAAGCGCCAGTAATTAGTCATAAACCAGACAAGCAACTGTCGCTATCGCACTGTATCCGTCAACGCATTGAACATTGATAAATTTGCGGCGGTATTGCAACTTTCCTACCGCTTTTAAAAAGCGCATGTGACAGTGCTCACAGGGCACAAATATTATCCAAATTGCATTGCAGACCCGAACATATGAACCATACTTTGAACAGAAGGCGCTTTCATGAACTTGTAAGCGCCATCGGCAACACGTAAACGGCCCCTGCCTATAAGAATTGCAGAAGTGATCGATGTATCTGGCAATTCTGTCGAGGAACGGCGGGTGTTACATGCAGTATGAGATTATTTTTTTGCATTGCAGGCCGTCCGCCTAGTAAAAAACGGGTTAAACGCACACCTAATGAAACACTCGCTTCAGATGAAAATCGGCCAGCAGCTGGCGATGACGCCACAGCTGCAACAGGCTATCAAACTGCTTCAATTGTCGACTCTCGAATTACAGACCGAGATACAACAGGCGCTTGAAAGCAATCCTATGCTGGAAGTGCAGGAGGAAGGCGAAGACAATCCAGAAAAAGAGACTGCGAAAATGCGCAGTGACAATGAAAAAGAGGCGAAGGAAAGCGAAAGCAGCGCCGAAAAAAATGACGATAGTATGGATGGTATCGACGACATAGACGATATGTCTTCAAGCATAGAAATAAACGATGCAGCGCCTGACATCCCGAATGAACTGCCAGTGGACAGCGCATGGGAAGATATCTACGAGCCCGCCTATGGCAGCGGCTCAATGCAATCGGGCGAAGAAAATCAACGCGACTTTACTGAATACACCAGTGCAGGATCAGGCAATCTTCAGGATCACCTGCTCGAGCAACTTCGTTTGCGATCGTTATCCGAGCCAGACCAGGTAATCGCGGCGACTGTCGTCAACTGCATCGATGACAATGGTTACCTTGAAGACGATATCGAAGAAATTATCGAAGCGGTAAATGCCAACTACGAAGACCCGGAAGACTTTTGCAAGGCAGAAGAAATTGAAGCCATGCTCAGGTTGATTCAGCAGCTTGACCCCATTGGATGTGGCTCACGCGACACCCGGGAGTGCATGTTAATTCAGCTTCATGAGATGGATCAGTCACCCCATATCGATGTCTGTAAACAATTGATTAGCGATCACCTGCATATGCTCGCGTCGAGAGACTTCACCAAGATAAAGCGCCAGCTAAAGATCAACGATGCACAGCTGCAGCAGTCCATACAGACCATTCAAAGTCTGACACCAAGACCTGGCTCTCAGGTCGTTTCCAACAAACCGCAATACATTGTGCCGGATGTGTTCGTCAAGAAAATCAAAGGTGTCTGGCGGGTCGAGTTAAACCCCGATATCGCACCACGACTGGCTGTTAATTCAATGTACGCCGGGCTGGTCAAACGGGCAGACAAAAGCGATGACAACAACTACATGCGCAATCAACTGCAGGAAGCGCGCTGGTTTATCAAAAGTCTGCAAAGTCGCAATGAGACGCTACTTCGGGTTGGTACCGCTATTGTGGAACGACAGCGCGGGTTTCTTGAATACGGTGATGAGGCCATGCGGCCTCTGGTGCTCAGAGATATTGCAGAGCATCTGGAACTGCATGAGTCAACCATCTCGCGGGTTACAACTCAAAAATATATTCACACACCACGTGGAATCTTTGAATTCAAATACTTTTTTTCCAGCCATGTTTCAACGTCTGACGGCGGTGAATGCTCAGCCACTGCCATTCGAGCCATGATTCGGAAATTTATTGCCAAGGAAGATCCGGGAAAACCTTTGAGCGACAGCAAAATAGCAAGTACACTGGTCGCATCCGGGATACAGGTTGCAAGACGAACCGTTGCCAAATATCGCGAGTCAATGTCGATACCGCCTTCAAACGAAAGAAAGCGGCTCACCTGACACACTTTGTTTAGCTGTTGGCTGTTTAGCCGATAACTACGTCCTATCCGGCACCAGGAATCTGTCTGAGACCAGGGTCGACGCGAGGACATGCAACGCGAGGACATGCAAATTGAGGCAGCTATTATGATCAATTGAGGCAAACAGGCATTCTTGTTTACCGATATTGATCATATTAGCTGACCAAAATACTGCATTCGCGGCAGGTAATCTGTGTCAACGCATCCTCTCGGGAATAAACCGGAGACATGCGTAACGTAGCTGTGTTGCCGCACCCAAGCCGTGCTCAATAGGTACCCAAAAGACGCTTGCGAGACAAATACCACAAAAATTTGCAACAGGCTCAGTTGTTCGCAAATTCACCCATCGCTGATAAAATCATGGCGTATGCAAACACATAACAGACCCTGAAATAGCGAAGAACGTCAAAAGGCCGACTTTAGAATGCACAAACCAGATGAATCCCGGCATCTGGAACATTCAGATTGAATCCGCCGGTACCTGCATTGGCCTGAATTACTCTGGGCTTGCAATGCTAACAACACGTGTACACTCCAGGCTACCGTCAAGAAATTGAACCAACACCACGCCTTTTCATACTCTATCTTAAAACAACTACACTTTAAACCAGAGTGAAACAAACCAGAGCGAAACAGATTACGCTGGTAGTAGTGCAAAGCCGCAATATTGGGAAAACACCCTTGCGAGCACTACCCGGTTATCATACGCTGGTTAATAAATTCGAAGGAGAGAGACTCATATGAATCTTACTGTCACTGGTCACCACATAGACGTCACAGACTCCCTGCGCCACTATGTCACATCGAAAATGGATCGACTCGAAAGACACTCTGATGCGGTAACTGACGTACACGTTATCCTGACTGTAGAAAAACTCCGACAGAAAGCTGAAGCCACTGTGAATGTTAAAGGCGCTCAGTTGTTTGCAGATACAATCGACGCTGATATGTATGCTGCAATTGATCTGCTAACAGACAAACTGGATCGCCAGCTGATCAAACACAAAGAAAAAGCGAAAGATCATCACCGCAAGGAAAAAGACAAACTTGATATCAGTGGCGACCTGGAGACAGATGAGTAAGCATTGCTCTGCCTTCAGTCATCAGTTGCGACCATTAGCTATGCTCACCCGGATCTCTGCTTCAACCACCCCGTTGCCAACGCTTACCAGCAAGGTATCGGCAATAGATTGCCAACCAGAAAAAATAGACTGATGAGTCAGTATCCAATCAGCAGCTTGCTTGCAGAATCACGTGTGCTTTGCGGTGCATCAATTTCCAGTAAAAAGAAAAGCCTGCAACAAATTGCCGCCTTACTGGAATCTGACATTGGAATGAATGCAGATGAAACGGAAGTTGACATGGATGTAATGGATGCACTGGCAGCGAGGGAGAAGCTCGGGTGCACTGGAATGGGCAACGGTATCGCTATTCCCCACGGACGCGTCCCTTTTGTCGACGAGCCAATTGCAGCACTAATCACGCTTGACAGGCCAGTGGACTTCGATGCGGCAGATGATATTCCGGTAGATATTGTGTTTGGCTTGTTGATGCCGGAAGACAAAACAGAGGAACATCTCGCCATCCTTGCAACGCTGGCA
The DNA here is from genome assembly GCA_964393885.1 of uncultured Granulosicoccaceae bacterium. Lineage (GTDB taxonomy): Bacteria > Pseudomonadota > Gammaproteobacteria > Granulosicoccales > Granulosicoccaceae. The sequence goes on from CAYMVV010000083.1 coordinate 20,429, forward strand.
AGATTTTTTAACGAGCAACACAATCGTCAGGCCGTGCGAGAAACATCCAACGTCAAAGATCTGCTCGCGGTTGTAAGCAATGCCGACAAACTGAAGTCAGACCATGGTCACTGAGCTGTGCAAACCACCGACGAGTACTTCCCTGCTCGATCTCCTGCGTTATCAGTTAGGACAATTTAATCAGTTAAAACAATTTACCGCTGTCCCGGAAACAACAAAACCGAGCTTCAGCAGACCCCGGTTAAAATACAACCGGGTACAAAAGAGCCAGGTGCACCAAAATGTCAACAAAGCATGGAGCATCCACCGCTAACGTTAATGTAGCAATAGACCAATGCAACTAATCATAGTAAGTGGACTTTCAGGCGCTGGTAAAAGCGTCGCATTGCATACTCTGGAAGACGAAGGTTACTACTGTGTTGACAACCTTCCCACCAGCATGCTGGTAGATCTCGCAAAAAAAATGGTGGGCAACTCGATTAGCTACGAACGGGTTGCGGTTGGCGTAGACGCTCGTGGTGAAATTGAGTACCTCAATTTATTTGAATCCGTCATCACGCAGGTACGCTCACTAGGGGTTGATACCACGGTACTGTTTTTAGACGCACACAATGATGTATTGATCACCCGTTTTAGCGAAACGCGACGGAAACACCCACTATCAAAGCACGGCGCTCCACTGGGAGCAGCGATAGATACCGAACGCGCAATACTGGGCTTTATTGAGCAAATTTCCGATGTGGCCATAGACACCACTAATCTTAATTTGCATCAATTGCGGGAGGTTATCCGCTCACGGGTAATCGGACAAAACCGAACACCAATGAACGTGCTTTTGCAATCTTTCGGGTTCAAGCACGGCGCACCCCACGGGACAGATTTTATTTTCGATGTACGATGCCTGCCAAACCCCTATTGGTCTCCACACCTGAGACCAATGACAGGACTCGACCAGCCTGTTGCAGACTTTCTGAGCGAACAAAAGCTGGTCAGGCAAATGATCGACCATATCAGTGATTTCTTCCTAACATGGACGACGGTTTTTGAGGACGAGAATCGATCGTACCTGACGGTGTCGATTGGGTGCACGGGTGGACGGCACCGTTCGGTGTTTATCACAGAGAGCGTAATGGAAAGACTCAGCAAAAAAATCGATCATATATCTGTCAAACACAGAGAAATTGATTGAAGCCGCTCGTTTACTGGATTACTTTCTTACAAACGAGGCATGAAATAAGACACCTGTTTGTACAGTGCAACGAATACCACGCGCAAACGACGCCATCCTTAAAGCCTGTAGAAACAGAGGATTTTTCATATTGCCGCCTACCCTGCTGCTCACTACAACTGCAAGGGGATGCGGATATTACTGACACCAAGCATGGGTACTCAAGTGCTCGAAAATAATCTGGAAATCGTCAACAAACTTGGACTGCACGCCAGAGCGGCGGCGAAGCTGGTAAAACTCGCCAGTGGATTTTCAAGCAAGATTGAAATTGCCAAAGAAGACCAGCGAGTTAACGCCAAGAGCATTATGGGCGTAATGATGCTAGCCGCTGCTCGCGGGCATCATGTAACTATCTATTGCGATGGGACAGACGAAGAAGATGCTATGCGAGCCGTTGAGTCCCTGATTAATGACAAATTTGGCGAGGGCGAATAAGTGGCACTTCTTCTCAATGGCATGGGGGTCTCCCGCGGGGTTGCCATTGGATCGGTGTTTGTATTACACCGAAATCAGCCGGAGATTATTGAAAAGACCGTTGACAAAAAAAGTATTGCGGCAGAAGTTCGACGATTTAAATCAGCGCACAGTAAAGCGCGTAAGCAACTTGAAAAAGTCAAAAGAGATATACCGAATGATTCCCCGGAAGACATCAGCGCGTTTATAGAAACTCATCTGTTGATGCTTGACGATGCAATGCTTTCAGCCACCCCTATCGAACTCATTAAACAACAGCACTGCAATGCTGAATGGGCCATAAAACAACAACGCGATGCAATCGTCAAAGTGTTCGAGTCCATGGACGATCCGTATATCGCCACCCGTCGCGACGATGTAAATCACGTGTTTGGGCACATACTCAACGCACTGGCAAACCAGAGCATCGATGAAAACTACAATTGGAAAGGTCAGATTGTAGTCGCCGACGATCTCACCCCAGCCGACACCATTCATATGCAAAACAACGGCGTAGCGGGTTTTGTGACAGAAATGGGTGGCCCGTTATCGCACACAGCAATTCTTGCCCGCAGCCTTAACATCCCAGCGGTAGTCGGCTTGAGTGAGGCACGACGCTACCTGAATACCGGTGAAACCCTGGTAGTCGATGGCAGCAACGGCATGGCACTGGCCGAACCAGACAGCAATTTAATCGAACACTTCCAAAAGCGCCAGCGAGATATCAAACGTGTCGCGCGCGAACTGGTCAAGCTGTCTGACGCCAAGTCGCGCGCAAGCAGCGGCGAGAGAATCACATTGCTGGCCAATATCGAAATTGAGGATGACCTGAAGCTCTTACGCAAGGTCAACGCAGCCGGCGTGGGCTTGTATCGAACCGAGTTCCTCTACATGGGGCGATCAGATGTGCCGGACGAAGACGAACACTATCGCACCTATATGAAAGTAGTCAGAGCCCTGCGTGGCGCCCCGTTGACCATCCGAACTGTCGACTTTGGGTCAGACAAGGAAGTGGAAACCGTGTCGACCGGGCCATTGGCGCATAACCCTGCGATGGGCTTGCGCGGTATCCGTTTATGCCTGAACGATCCATCGCTGTTCGTTCCGCAGTTGCGCGCCATTCTCAGAGCCTCGGCAAAAGGACCAATCAAGATTATGTTCCCTATGCTGACTACCGTTACTGAAATTTTGCAGGCGATGCAATTGGTTGAAACCACCAAAGATTCATTGCGTAGCAAGAATATCGCGTTTGATGAAAAAATCCCGATAGGCGGGATGATCGAAGTTCCAGCGGCTGCAATCTCGGCCGCACACTTTGCCGAGCATCTGGATTTTCTGTCAATCGGAACGAATGATCTTATCCAGTATACGCTGGCCATTGATCGGATCGACGATCAGGTCAACTACCTGTATGACCCGCTCAATCCCGGCGTCCTGTCGCTGATAAAAAACGTTATTGAAGCGGGCAATAAAAAGAAAATACCTGTCACCATGTGTGGTGAAATGGCCGGCAATAGCGAATATACGAAGCTTTTACTGGGCCTAGGACTGCGCGAATTTAGCATGCCACCCAATTCAATTCTGGAAATAAAAAAGGTGTTGCGCAGCACCAACATCCGCTCGGTGCGACGTCGTGCCCTCGGGTTTCTGCACTATAGCGACAAGGCAAAGCAGACAGCCATGCTTGAGCGACTAAACACCTAGGAGCCTGCGCGGCAGAAGCTCCACTACTGCGATCGCGCCCTGGCGGTGCGCTTTTATCGATCATTTTCGTTGCATATGAATAACTATGCGCCGCAAATGATCGTAAATACGCCCTCGTCATGGCACGCTCTCGCTACGCGGATTTCTACCGCGCAGACTCCTAGCCTGGATTATTCATAAGGCGACAAGTAAATGTTAGTGAAATGCTATGTATACAGTTCCAAAGCACTTTTTTGGCACCTTTTTCAAAATAGCAGTGTGTCTATTCGACGCCAGTAGAAAATTTGGCGTCACATCTCGGCCCATCCTCCTCGGCACCTCTTGGGCACATCAGCGAGCCACGTTTCTCAGACGATTGGCCGACCTGTTTAGCCAGATATCCTCTGGACGCCAAATCCTCGTGAATAATCCAGGCTAGCAGAATCCACACCGGCGAGCGGTGCCGATCGCGCGGCTAACAGGATATTCCCCACCAGAAGCCCCACAATTTTGCTGGCCGACCGTACACCATTTCAGGCCCGGCGAGAGGGCGAATATCAATCACAAATTGCCCATCCGGGCGATGCAAATTGTACACACAGGTTATCAACAGGTAATCACCAGCCTTTCGACAGGCAAATCACATCATATGGTGGTTTTAATATTACAATCATCATTTTGTTGT
>CAYMVV010000084.1:0-24287 GCA_964393885.1 uncultured Granulosicoccaceae bacterium
TCCTTTAGCGTACAAGCGTGAATTTACCTCACAAAGGAATTCTTGCCCAGTCTCGAAACGAACCGCACCAAACTATCAAATTGACATCGCCCACTTGCAACTTGCAGAATTCAGCAAGTTGCTATGGAGCAGGTTCATGCCGTTGTTCGTTGCGTGACAGCGCATCGCAAGCCAGACTGAATTCTGCTAGCCGTCCACCAGTATTGAGTGGGGAACCCGGGCAATCGGCACTGATTTGATCACTTTGCGCGATTTCGTATCGATTACAGACATGTCGTCAGACAAGCCATTGGCGACGAACAGTCGTTCCTCTGCCTTGTCCATTGCCAGGCCCCAGGCACGTTTGCCGACCAGTACATAGTCCTGCACTTCACGTGTCTCAATATCGACGATGGCGACGTGATTCGCTCTGCCCAACGCTACATAGGCTATTTGTGCTGTGCTGTCGAACAGTATGCCGACAGGCGTTACTTCGCCTTTACGAAACCCTTTCGGCGTAAATTCGATGGTGTCGGTGACGCTGTTTGAATCGGTATCGATAACGCTGACGGTGCCACCTATTTCATTGGTAACCCATAGTTCATTGCGATCGGTGCTGATCGCAAAACGACGGGGTCTGGTGCCAACAGTGATGTTTGCGACCAGCTCTGTGCTGTCGACATCGACAACGTGTACGAGGTTTGCTTCTTCGCTGGTGACGTAGACAAACTTGCCGTTCGGGTGTACCAGAACGCCCTCCGGCTCTTCGCCAACTTCGATGGTCTGAGCTTCCTTACTCTCCAGATCGAATATAGACAGCTCACCATCTTCCTCGAGCGTTGCATACAGCGTTTTGCCGTCCGGGCTCAAGGCAAACATTTCCGGGTCTTCGCCAACGTCGAGCTCATCGATCACTTCTCCTTTGGCGATGTCCACAATTTCTATAAGATCGCTGTCGCTTGCAGCCACATAAATAAACTGGCGATCAGGGCTGAATTCAATTGCTCTTGGTCGGTCACCGGTTTCTATTTCTCCAATCTTCTCCAGTGAAACCGAGTCCAGGATAATTAACGCATGGTCTTTTTCTGAACTGACATAGATGCGATTGGTTTCCGCGCTGGCAGATGAGAACACGCCAATGGCGCCAATGGTTGCCAGCAGGCAGCATGCTTGCTGAAATTTACGTGTATTCAAGTCTGTTATCTCGCTTTTTTGGAAGCCATTTCGATAGGGCTTCTGGTTGTGTTTGAACAAGGCGTCAGGCAGTCGCTTGTGCCGTCGTCATTTGCAGGTTGATTCCTGTTCGCTCAGACCGAGTGTGTCCATGTTTTCTGTCTTGTGCAGAAAGCCTGTCAAAGGCGCGCGTTCAACGACCCAGCGTCCGTCGGTAAGAAGCAGGTTTTGCCTGAGCTGCCCGTTCCAGCTCCGGTAGCTGCTACTGGCACCCTTAAACGTGTCAACTTCCAGTTTGTCGCCACGCAGGAAATCGTTGACCTGATTGAAGTCGGAATTGCCGACACGCTGTATTGTTTGCACGAGGCTTTTCACCGCGACCCACGCAGCCCAGTCGATGCTGCTCATGTCGCGCTCGGCAAGTTTGCGGAATCTGTTTTGCAACTGTGGCGCACCGTGTCTTTCCCAACTCCAGTGCCACGCCACCGGGACCAGTCCTGCTGATCCGACCACGGGACGTGCGTTTTGCGTTTGATATGGAACCAGCGCTGCAAATTCTGCCATGGCGTCCAGTACCACAACCACGTCGTATTTGCCCTTGGTTAACAAAGCAATATTGTTCTTACTGCGATTGCGCGGGTCGGTGCCCGGTACGAAGTCGCGTGTGTCACGTAAACGAAGGCCAAGTCGTTTAGCGCTGGCCAAAAATGACTCGTTCCAGGCTTGATCAATTGGCTGAGTGCCCTTGAGCACCAGCAAATTTTTCCATTTGCGGTCAAGTAGAAACTGCGTAAGGGCGTCCGCCAGCATGCGGTGACTGGGTATCGTGTGTAACAGGTTTGCATCGCAACGGCTGCGCAAGGCATCGTCGAATGCGGAAATGTTGTAAAGCAACACCGACTTCCCGTTCGCCAGATCTGCTGCTCTGACGACCATGTCGACTGGCAGATCCAGCAACACATGTTCTATACCTTCATCCAGGTACGATTGCAGGGTCTCTTCGAGTTGCTCCGGTTTACGCAGCAGCTTTTTTTGCAGGCTTAGCGTGGTACCGCTTTCAAGCAGCGCAAATTTGGAGTCATTTATTGCCAGCTGCGCACCAGCGTCAGGTCTGCCGCCGGGTTGCAGTGGCAGGCGTTTGCGTACGTGAGATTTACTGTAGCGCGGATCTTTTTTCCAGCCGATGTAGCCAATCGTGAGTTCGGATTCTGCGTGGCTGACAAAGGGAGCTAGAGCAAACAGAAGGCAGCAGATGGTTGCGAGCAGTGATGATTGCAGAATGAGCCTGCTGTTTTGCTGATCCCTGTTTTGTTGATCCCTGTGTTGCAGATCTACGGGGCCAGGTTGATTACTGATTTTGGGTTGAGTCAAGGTGCTTTGTTTTCTGTTGCATTGGTGACGGTTTGCTGCCCTGAGCACTGCAATGTCAGTCCTTTTGCGTGATCCGGCTTACCCGTCCTGTGCGGGCAAGGTCCAGTGCGGGCAAGTCGCCTTGCAGGCTACTCGATTTGTCACCCGCTCGTACCACTCTGTGTTTTGGCTGGCCCGGGGGTGAGTGGCTCAGTGGCGAGTGCGCATTGCAGTCTATTCAGACATCATTCCGGGATGGAGTCAACACAAGAAAACGGCCAGGCTTGCTTTAACCACCTGTAAATTTGCATGACAACATTGTCTCAATGTATTGTTTTTGAGATGTTAGTTGTCTATAGTGTCATGACAAATTATGCCTGCAGTGGCAGTGTAACTGGATGAAATACTATGAACAGACATCTTAAAGTCGCTCTTTGGGTATTGCTCGCGCTGCCCGCCGTTAACGCGCATGCGCAATCCGGCCCGGGGAATTGCAGCTACGAGAATGCCTCTGTGAATGGAGGCTGGGGTTGGGATCCTGTGGCTTTGCTCAGTTGTGCACCGCTGGACGCATCGGGCAATCCGGATGCAAGCCAGCCTGACAGCTCAACTAACCAGAACTGTGATTATTCTGATGCAGCGCAATATGATGGCTGGGGATGGGATCCGGAGACTCTATCCAGTTGCCCGCCATTGACGCAATCGGCTGGAGATACTGGAGATAGCAGACCTTATTGTGTTTTTGCCGAGTCAGACGCAGATGGCGACGGTTTCGGCTGGGAAAACAACGCGACATGCCTGGTTGTGGCTGCGGACGATTCGCCACCAGCTGGACAGGGTGGTCCGGCCAGCCCGGTTGGTGGAGATGCAGGCGCAGATAAACCCGTTTGCAGTTCAGCGGCTGTTGACCCGGATGGCGATGGATACGGTTGGGAGAATGACGCTTCCTGTGTTGTGGCTGCTGCACCAGAGTCCGATCCTCCCGCGACTGATCCTCCCGCGACTGATACCGCGGCCGGGCTTAGTCCTGCAGGTGTGATCAATACCGGCACACCTGTCTATCGATGGCCGGCAGTTGCCGATGCTGATAACTATCGTCTGGTTATCAGGGACTCCGGTAACAATGGTTTTACTCATGAAATTGATCCGGTCGCGGCACAATGTCAGGACGGCACGGGCACCTGTAGCGCGCAACCAGACACCGGTTACTTCGATAATTTCCTCAACTGGACAGTGCATGCTGAAGTGGATGGGCGTATGCAGCTTGCAGGTGGACCGGTGTCGTTTAAAACGCCTGTGTCGCCTGACTTGCAGCCGATTGCCTCGAACACCGAGTCCTGCGAGGCCTACCCGGCAATGGCTTATGACAAGTATGTGGTTGTAAACAATATCTGGAACGCCAGAGCGATGTTTCGCGCCGGCTGGTCGCAAACAATCAATATAGATCAGCAGCACGGTGGCTCGGCAATCCCGTCGTGGAACTATGACTGGCTGCAGGAATCCGACGGCGGCATCTTTGATGTAAAAGCGTACCCGGAGGTGGTGTACGGCAACAAGCTTGGGGTTCATGTGTCTGGCAGTAAAGCCGAGACCGGCTTACCCGAGAAGGTGGCTGAACTCGACGAATTCAGGGTTGAATATAGTTTTACCCATGAGTTTGATGCCGAGGTCAACGTGGCCCTGGAGTCGTTTTTTCATAGCAGTTGCGATATCGCCGGCCCTTGTGATGACATAGACAATCGCGCTTTCGAGATGATGATTTGGGTGCAAAATCCGACGGTTCGTACCCCGGGTCAACTGGCACTGACCGGCGTCATGATCGACAACAAGCTATGGGATGTCTACATCAAGCCACGCAGCGATAAAAAGTACATTGCGTTTACCGCGCAGACCGATCAGTCAAGTGGCACGTTGAACTGGAACCGATTTGTCGACTGGACTGTCGAGTGGACAAAAAACAATGCCGAGGACCTCGGGATCTACCAGCTTTCCCCGGACTTTTGTATGGGGGCTATCGAGATTGGCACCGAAGTGTTCAATGGCAAAGGCAGTTTTACGCTTGATCGTTATAACATCACTCGAATGTAGCGGGGCGAACGGGTTGTGTGAAAGCGCACGACCCGTGGGCTCCCTGCAGGTTTCGCAGCGCGGGTTCTTGAAGCCGGGCTCTCGAAGCATTTGTTTCCCCTCTTCGCAAGTCAAAAGAGCTGCCGGTCAAATCTGATACGGCGCAGATTGCCGGACTCCCGGCACTTTATCTTCGTTTCTGCTGTTTCCTGTTTCTGTGATTAATGATTACTCTGATCGATTGTCGGTCATAACGATTGTTGCTTTGAACGATCGCTCGTGTAGAGTCAGTCCATTCTCAATCGGATGACATAATCATGTGGCAGTTCTGGGTAGATCGTGGTGGCACCTTTACTGATGTGGTTGCGCGTGATCCAGCCGGATCGTTGTTGACTCGAAAATTGTTGTCCGAAAACCCTGAGCAATATCCGGATGCGGCAGTGCAGGGCATTCGTGATCTGTTAGGTTTGGCGAAGTCGGATGCCATTCCGAAAAACACCATAGCCGCGGTAAAAATGGGCACCACCGTCGCTACAAATGCGTTGCTGGAGCGCAAGGGTGATCGCACGCTGTTGCTGATAACCAAGGGCTTTGCAGACTTGCTGCGTATTGGTTATCAGACCAGGCCGGCACTGTTTGACCTGAATATTGTACTGCCAGAGTTGCTGTATGAGTCAGTGGTAGAAGTAGATGAACGGCTTACGGAAACCGGTCAGGTAGAAACAGAGCTTGATCTCGAGGGAGCCAGGGTTGCATTACAGGCCGCCTATGACAGTGGTGTTCGCAGTGTCGCGATTGCACTGATGCATGGCTATAAAAATCCGCTGCATGAAGACCGGCTGGCCGAGCTGGCCGAGCAAACCGGCTTTACGCAAATCTCTGTATCGAGCCGGGTTTCACCATTGATGAAGCTGGTGAGTCGTGGTGACACCACCGTGACAGATGCTTACCTGTCACCGATATTGCGACGCTACGTTGAACAGGTTCGAACGGCTCTGCAGGCTGATAAGGGTGGTTGTGAAAGACTGCTCTTCATGCAATCGAGTGGTGGTTTGATTGACGCCAATTTGTTTCAGGGCAAGGACGCGATTCTATCCGGCCCGGCGGGCGGTGTGGTCGGTATGGTCAAGACCGGAGAATTGTCCGGCCATAAAAAGCTTATCGGCTTTGATATGGGTGGCACGTCGACCGATGTGTGTCACTACGCCGGTAGCTATGAGCGCAGTTTCGAAACAGAGGTCGCCGGCGTTCGCATGCGTGCGCCGATGATGAATATCCATACCGTTGCTGCCGGTGGGGGATCCATTCTAAAGTTCAGTGATGGACGATTTCAGGTAGGACCGGAGAGTGCGGGTGCCAATCCGGGGCCGGCTTGCTATCGGCGTGGTGGTCCGCTGACTGTTACCGATTGCAATGTAATGCTCGGCAAGCTGCAGCCAGATCATTTTCCCTCTGTGTTTGGTGTTGATGGCGATCAGCCACTGGATATTGAAGTGGTTCAAAAACGGTTTTCCACTCTGGCAAGGGAGATTGCTGAACAAAGTAATGCCGACGTCATGACCGCCGAGGAAGTGGCAAGCGGTTTTTTAAAAATCGCCGTAGAAAATATGGCGAATGCGATTAAAAAGATATCTGTGCAGCGAGGCTATGATGTCACCCGCTATACACTCAATTGCTTCGGTGGTGCCGGAGGGCAGCATGCCTGTGGTGTCGCTGATGCGCTGGGTATTACGCAGGTATTGTTGCATCCATTTGCAGGTGTACTGTCGGCCTACGGTATGGGCCTTGCGGAAATACGTGCGTTGCGTGAAAAGCAGTTTGAACAGTCTGTTAGTGAGGTTGAGGCCGCAGCAGCGGAGCTTGAAACTCTGGCGCAGTCAGCGCGTGATGAAGTGTTGGCTCAAGGTGTGGATCACCAGTCGATCACATTGTTGAAGCGCGTGCAGCTTCGCTACCCCGGTTCATTTTTACCGCTCGAAGTCGAGTTTGGCTCTGAGTTGCAGATGAGGCAGCGATTTGAACAGGCACACCAAACCCGGTATGGCTTTGCTGCAGGAGAAAGAGATCTGGTGATAGAGGCCGTTGGCGTTGAAGCCATTGGTGCGACCGAGTCTGTGCAACAGGCTGCGCAAGCAATGAATACCGGGGAACCCGTTCGCGCGGCTACGGTGTTGATGCACACTGATGGCAAGCCATCTGAAACCCCTCTGTACGATAGAGAACAGCTAATGCCCGGGCAAACGCTGAGCGGGCCTGCGATCATCAAGGAGGCTACAGCAACAACGATTGTTGAGCAGGGCTGGCAGGCCACACTGGATGCCTGGGGGCAGCTTTTGTTGAGTCGCCATCAGCCGTTGCAGGCAGGCCGGTCTGTGGGTACCGATGCTGACCCTGTCATGCTGGAGGTGTTTAACAACCTGTTTATGAATATTGCCGAGCAAATGGGGGCAACGCTTGCCAATACGGCCTATTCGGTCAATATCAAAGAGCGGCTGGATTTTTCCTGTGCGCTCTTCGATCTGCAAGGCCAGCTGGTTGCTAACGCCCCGCATGTACCGGTACATCTGGGGTCAATGAGTGAATCCATAAAAACCATTATTGAGTTGAACCGGCACACCATGCAGGCTGGTGATGTGTTCATGCTAAATGCCCCGTTTAACGGAGGCACCCATTTGCCGGATGTAACGGTGGTCACACCCGTATGGAATGACTCGGGTTCAGAAGTGCTGTTTTATGTTGCATCTCGCGGGCACCACGCGGACATTGGTGGCCGTACACCGGGTTCTGCTCCGCCGGATAGCAGTCATATTGAAGATGAAGGCGTGTTGATCGATAACTTCAAGCTGGTCGACGCTGGCGTCTTGCGGGAACGCGAAACAAGAGAGTTACTCGCCTCGGGCAAGTACCCCTGCCGCAACATTGATGAAAATATGGCTGATCTTGCGGCACAGGTGGCAGCCAATGAAACAGGGGCACAGGAAGTACGTCGAATGGTGCAGCAATTTGGACTCGATACCGTGCAAGCCTATATGAAACATGTGCAGGACAACGCGGAGGAATGTGTTCGTGAGGTGATAACCGCGCTTAACGATGGAAGTTACCGTTATGAACTGGACAGTGGTGCAGTTATTTGCGTTGCAATAAAAGTCGACCGTGAAAACCGTAATGCAGTAATCGACTTTACTGGTACATCAGCAAAAGATCCATTGAACTACAACGCTCCCTTCGCCGTGTGCAGAGCGGTCGTGCTCTATGTTTTTCGTACACTGGTTGATAAAGCCATACCGCTTAATGAAGGTTGCTTTACACCGTTGACGATCATCGCGCCGACTGGAAGCATGATCAACGCCAGCTATCCGTCAGCGGTTATTGCAGGCAATACGGAAGTCAGCCAGGCAATGTGTAACGCTGTTTTTGGCGCCCTGGGTGTGATTGCGGGAAGTCAGGCGACGATGAACAACTTTGTCTGGGGCAATGAAGTCTTACAAAACTATGAGACGATTTGTGGTGGCACAGGTGCCGGGCCGGACTTCGACGGATGCTCCGCCATACAAACCCATATGACGAATACCAGAATGACCGATCCTGAAGTACTCGAATGGCGTTTTCCAGTGCGCCTTGAGGAGTTTTCGATTCGTCGTGGCTCAGGTGGCCTGGGTCGATATAAGGGTGGCAACGGTATTACACGCAGATTGCGTTTTTTACAATCGATGACGGTGACTATACTGGGCGGGCACCGCCGCGTTCCACCGTTTGGCGTTGACGGTGGGCAGCCGGGCAGTGTCGGTAAGGACTGGGTGGAGAGAGCGGACATGAGTAAAGTGTCGCTTAAAGGAATTGATGCTATTGACGTCCATCCCGGTGACATATTCGTGATGGAAACACCTGGCGGTGGTGGCTATGGAAAAAGCGCCGATTCTGACACAATCTAAATCTTATGCCCCGGCGCGTTGACCTTGCGCGTTGATCAGGAACGTTGACCATCCACTGACTGATTTCCCACCCACAGATATCCCGCCCCGACAGATACTTGTGCCAACGGATATTGCGAACAGACACTTCTCAGTCCTTCTAGCAGAGCTATAAAAAAAAATGAGCGAATTTACGTTGCGCTTGACCATCGTTAAAGAGTAGGGTGGGAACTATATCTTCGTACCCGCAGTCGGCTTCCGAACGCAGGTTCGCTAGAAGTCGCTACAAATCGTTGGGGTTTTGTGTCAAGTTTCTGAGGCTAAATCGTTTTAATACCCAGTTGTTCAGGAGATTTAACCTGCACGTCGCTTGCGTTCTTTTCGGTCGGTGACTGCAGGTTGGCATTGCACGGGGAAAAATAGCGAACCAATACCCCACTTGATTCTAAATCAGGTTTGCTGGATTACAGTTTTTGGAGCACTAGTGGGTTGTGCGGAAAGTTCGGTAACAGACTTTTCACAGCCATGGTTGTCAGAGCAAGGCAAAAAAATGCAGGCATAGCAGGGTCTGCGTCGAATTTTTTTAACGCAGCTATGGCGACTGTGGCGAAGAAAAGTCTAACCGAACTTTTCAAACGGCGCACTAGATAGCAGGAGGGGAATAAAGATGTGTGAGCGCTGACGTCGGGTGTGAAAACACCATAAGTCTGTGAGTGAGTATGTGTTTATTACTTGCTGCGTCAGTTAATAAGATCAGTGGGCAGTAAAACGCAGGTGCAATTTGACTTCCTTCGCAGAGTTTCGCGATACCTATGAGTATCGCGGCGACAAGATTTATGAGCTGATATATGAACGCCATAAGTATTCTTTAAGGGGTAAACGCCCTGAAGTCGTGGTGCGCAATCTGAAAGCGATATTTGAACATGCTTTTGAAATTTCGCAGCAGCGGGGTTTTTATGCAATGTCGCTGAGAGATCTATCCAGGAGTTCGGAGTTATCGATCGGTGCGTTGTATGGCTGTATCAAATCCAAAAACGACATACCCAATATTGCCTGCGACACAATCCATTTCGTCCACTCAGAGTTTTTGCAACGTTTTCAAGGCCAGGTGACCTCGGATGAGCTGCTGATGTGTCACATCAGGCACAGTGTTTATTTGGCCGAGATCTGGGATTCATGGTTTCGCTTTTTATATCAGGAAACCCAACATCTTGATGCTGAAAGCCGATGTTGTATTTCTTCACTGGACACTTCCCACCTGCAGCTCATTGCCGCGCTGGTAGGCCAGCACCGCAATTATGAAACACGCTCCGACGCCCTGGTAGATACGATGATGGTGCCTCGTGCAGTCATTGCATCAGTCAATGAATGGTGCCTCAAAAACGAGTATTTCAAGAATCAAGGCATCACAGTAGACCGATACGCATCGGCGCTGGTAGATCTGATTTCGAGATTGTTGAAATAGATATTCAGTGGTATTGGATCAGATACGGTGTGTTCAGTTGCCGTCTGGATAGTCCGGTGCAACGCAGTACATACCCGTAGTACATAGCATTATTTTCAAGCCTCAGAACACTGCACGGCAGTCAAGATTGGCCGTGCAGGGCTCTGAGTATTGGCTCTGAGTATTGGACCCGAGAATTCCACGTATTGTCGTCTGTATCTTATAGTGGACGATCTTATAGCGAAGCTCCCGGGGGTGTTGCTCCTTCGTAGTGCCCGGGTTGTTTTAAACCCGGCTGTTTTAGTCGTGGCTATTTGTTGAATCGTGGCTATTTGAGTTGTGATCGTGTGAACCCTGACTCTTCGCGTCGTGCTTCATTGAGCCATCATTGTTATTGCTGTGCGATTCATCGCTCTGGCTGGTTTCATCCTTCTTTTTGTGGTGTGCCATCGTCGCATGTCCAGCGTCTTGCTTGCGTCGATCTACTACCTGAAAATCCACTGATAGTTCCCCCGCTTTGCTAAATGTCAGCGAAGCGGCGAGAGAATCTCCGTCTTTCAGCGCTTGTGTTAGTTGCATAAACATCATGTGATAGCCACCTGGAGAAAGTTCGACGGTTGCTCCAGCCGGAATGGCAAGGCCCGTTTCCAGGTGTCGCATTTTCATGACGTTATTTTCCATTTTCATTTCATGTACCTGCGTGACATTGGCAAACGAGGACGTACCGCTAACCAATGTGTCATCTTCAGTGCCGTTATTGGTGATAGTCAGATAACCACCAGCGGTTTGTGCGCCAGGTGGTGTTTCAAAAGTGTGCACCTTATTGATAACGAGTTTTTCTATGATGTACTCCCGAGCCATTGCATCGGTAGATAACAGGAGTGCCGACAGTGCGGTCGCAAGGGTGATAGCTGTGCCTGCAGAGCGATTGAATGGTAATTTTTTTAGAGATGGTTTCACAATAGGATTCCGCTTTTACTACTGGAGTGGATCGTCGTCTGGCCGGTGGCTTTTGACGGTGATGAGTGGACTTTTAGTTGCGGAGAAAAATCGGAGGCGCTCTGCAGTGGCAGGCCTTCTGGACCTGGCTGGCAGTGGTTGAAATATTGCTGGAGCTATACGAGACAGGTTTGTCGGTAGCTGTAAAATTCACATGCACGGAGGCCACTGTCAAAACCTCGAACCCGGCTAAATTGTTGCAAATCAGGCAATGCAGGGGGCCGTTATTGTGTTCGGGCTTGTCGTCAATCTGCGCGGCATCATCAATCTGGGCGACGCGGTGCGGTATTGGCAACCACATCGGTTTACCTGCACAACTGATTGTCCAGATGCCGCTCACACCGGATGTCACTGCCGCGTCATGGCCCATCGCAGCATTCGCTGCCAGTGCGGTTGGTGCAATAGACTGAAGTGATAGCGATAGCGCTAACAACCAGTACAGCGGCCGCCAATGTAAAGAGCACGATAAAGAGCTCGATCGCGATTGTTGCATTGGCAACCGGGGTCTGGTGCTGGAGCGATTGGGCATTGGATTCAGGGGGCGAATTTTCCGAGTAGCCGGGCTGGCCAATTGTAGAGTACCGACGCTGTTCGTGCTTGGCAGAATTTACTGACAATACGCATATTTCTACAGCGTTTGTTGTTTACAGTATTTCAAGTATTGCAGGTAGACGCGTGCTGTGTGGCATCTGCTAAACTTACGTGTGGTAGCCAGTCTCATCGTTCGGCCAGCGAGTACACTATCGTGTTAATCGGCTGTGTCTGTCGATTGCAGAAAATTCGATAAAAAATCGATCAGCTAGTCAATTGATGGGTGCATCGTACATAAACTCTGCGGCTGGAACGATTGTCATTTTACCTGTCAAATCAGCCAATGCGACCTGAATGTCAGGCGTTCATCTCTCCATCCAGGGCGAAAATATCTGTGGTCCACTTTTACAAGCCTAGCGCTTTGATGCTGAGTCTGTTTTTTTTCAGTTTCATTCTTTGCAGTGTGGCCACTGGCTCTGATGAAGCCATAACCGATAAGGACAATACAGCGACGGGCGATGAATCTGCCGCAGATGAACCGGTAGAGAGCAACCCTTTTTTGGTGGAAAAGTATCGGTGGGAGTTCGGTGTTGGTGCTGCGGCTCTGTCACTTGAAGCCTATCCGGCATCGTCGGAGACGACGGATCGAGTGTTTGCACTGCCCTATTTTATCTACCGTGGTGACACGTTCAGAGTGGAAGATGGAAACCTGAGCGCCGTTGCTGTCGAGAATCGTCGTTACCGACTTGATTTGTCAATAGGTGCCGCACTAAACGTCGATTCGGATGATGTTCCGTTGCGAGCTGGCTTACCCGACCTGGATTTTTTGTTCGAGATCGGGCCAAAACTCGAAGTGCAATTGTGGGAAAAACTGTCACTGGCGGAGCGTCGACGTCACAGACTGGAGTTGGATCTGGCATTGCGAGCATCGTTTTCGACCGATTTTTCTTCTGTATCTTCTCGCGGTTACGTGCTGAATACACAGCTGGATTATGAACTGGACGGATTTTTGACGCCTGACACCAGGCTCGTTGTCAGTGGTGGACCGATTTGGGTAACGGATAAACTGGGCGATTACGTCTACGGTGTGGATGAGCCTTTTGCTACAGCCAATCGACCGGCCTTTGAGGGCCGCGGCGGCTACCTGGCAACCAACGTGGTGTTGGGCTTACGGCACAGGTATTCGAAAAACCTGCAGGTATTTGCCGCACTCGGTGTCGGTTTGCACAACGGTGCGGCAAATCGGGACAGCCCCTTGTTTGAGGATAACTTCACGACCGGTGTCGCGCTCGGCGTTGCGTGGGCGCTGAAGACAAGCAAAAGTACCTTCATGCGACTCGAGTAATCGAATAGTTTGCTATAGCCCCGCTTCAGTTAGCGAGCCAGCTCGAATCCATGCCCTCATGGGTGCTGCATCCCAGTTGCTTCAGGCATTTGTCGATTTCGTCGCGGTAGATAGCCATTACCTGCTCGGCACCGGCAGGCCCCAGCGCGCCCATGCCCCAGAAAAAGCTGCGCCCGGAAAAGCACATGCTCGCCCCCAGGGCTTTGGCACGAACCACATCGAGCCCGGTTCGAATGCCGCTATCCGCCATTACAGTTAACTGATCACTGGCGTAGGAAGCGAGTTGTCGGAGGCTGACAGCCGAGGCCGGGGCGGCGTCCAGTTGCCTGCCACCATGATTGGAAATAATTACCCCGTTCACGCCGATATCGATCGCCGCTTTCATATCGGCCTCGTATTGCACACCTTTGAGAACAAGTGGTCCATCCCACAACTCTCGTATCATTTCGACTCGTTCGCGAGTGACGCCTTTCATATTGAACCTGGTCAGCATCTCTGCAAGGCCCTCGTCCGGGCGTTCTTTATATCGATTGATATTCACAAAATCGGGCCGTCCATGTCTGAGTGTGGTGAGTGCCCAAACCGGATGGATGGCGCTTTGCCAGATGATGTTCGGTGTCATGCTAAAAGGTAATTTCAAGTTGTTTTTTAGCTCGCGATTGCGCTTCGCGCCGACGGGTATGTCGAGGGTAACGACAAGCGCGTGGTACCCTGCTTCCTTTGCACGTCTGATCAGATCTTTCATTGTGTCTATTTTTTCCGGCACGTAGAGCTGAAACCAGCAGACATCGGGTGCTGCGACAGCAATTTCAGCAAGATCAGTGGTACTGTAGGTGCTGAGAATATAGGGGATATTGGCTTTCTGTGCGGCGGTTGCCAGTGCCATTTCTGCACCGGGCCACATCATGTTGCCCAGTCCCACAGGAGGCACGCCGAATGGCATATTGTAGGTTTTGCCGAAGATGGTGGTTGACAGTTCTGCACTGGAAACATCCACCAGATAACGCGGTGTGAGTTCGATTTCACGCCAGGCATCGCGGTTGCGTTGCTTGCCGTCTTCCTCATCGATGCCACCATCGACATAGTCGAAGGCGAAATCAGGTATACGTCGCTTTGCGCGAATTTTTAAATCACTGATGCAGGGAAAGCGGGTGTCGTAGTGCATAAACGGAGTTCCGACCTGGTGTGTCTTGGTTTCAGTATTGCCGATTTTATTCTACTCTACTCAGGCGCTAAATCGTGCAGCTCTGAGTGCTGGATCCACTGCATTAATTTACTATTATAACGGTATGATTATGTTACCTGCTGCACACCACGTCGGAGGCGTATGAGTACAAATAATGATGCCGCTCAGGGCGAACGCTGGGGAATAGACAACGACTTCGCGCCCTTGCGTGATGTACTGCTTGGTCTGCCGGAGTTTTACAGTTGGGTAGAGGCCGGCCCTCTCATTGCCAGAACACTGAACAATGCGCACAAGACCGGGGTAAAATTCGATCTGCAACTGGCGATGGCCCAACATGCAGAAATGGTGGCAATTTACGAGGAAAACGGTATTCGCTGCCACTATCTCGATTCAGACCCTGTGCTGCATCGAAACTTCTTTGCCCGCGATAGTTCTGCGATGACTCCGTGGGGCGCGTTAATCTGTCACATGCAGTTAAAGGTTCGCAGAGCGGACTATGTTACAGCGATCCGGTTTTACCAGCAGAACGATATCCCGATATGGCGCTATGCCAGCGCCGGGCATTTCGAAGGAGGGGATTTTGTTATTCTGGAGCCGGGGAAAGTACTGATAGGCTATTGTGGCGAGCGTTCAGAAAAAGCAGGATCAGAACAGGTCGCCCAGTGGGTTCGGGATGAGGGCTGGGAGGCTGTAACGGTTCCGATAAGTCGTGAGTTTGTACACATGGATGGCTTGGTCGTGCCGCTCGACGACAAGTTGCTGGTTGCCTGTTTAGATGCGCTCGAGCCCTGGGTAGTGTCGCAGTTGCGAGACTGGGGTTTTGATTTCGTCGATGTGCCGTATCGGGAAGCAAGGGATCTGGGGGTAAACCTTGTCGCGCTGGGCAATGGTAAGGTGCTTTCAATGCGCGGGGCGCAGGAGCTTAACGACAAGATCCGTAGTCTTGGTTACCAGGTGTATGACCCGGACATGTCAATGTTTACACTCGGTGGCGGTGGCGTACACTGCTTGTGTCAGGCGCTCTCGCGCGATTCACGATCAGAGGCCGCGACTTAATTAATCTACACACTAATCTGGGCGCCCGTGATGTGACCGGGTACAATGAGCGTGTCGACCTGTTTCCGGTCTGAGTTTGTTGCCACCTTTATCCGGTCATTGTTATTTTGTTGCAGTGCCCCACTTACAGCAAGCTGTAACAAGCGTGTCCAATCACAGGCCTGACAGCACAAAACTCTGCACACTCTCGCCTTAATCTATCCGGTATAACAATGAACGAAACTACTGAATACACACCGCCCGCTGTCTGGACCTGGGATTCCGAGAGCGGAGGCGCATGGGCCAACATCAATCGTCCGATCGCCGGTCCGACACACGATCATGAGCTGGCCGTCGGCGAGCATCCGATTCAGCTCTATTCACTGGCCACCCCGAATGGTGTGAAAGTAACCGTGCTGCTTGAGGAGTTGTTGGCGCTTGGCCATAAAGGCGCAGAATACAACGCATATCTGATCAGGATTGGAGAGGGTGAACAGTTTGGCAGCGGCTTTGTAAAAATCAATCCAAACTCAAAGATACCGGCGATGCTCGATCAAAGCACGTCACCCCCGACACGAATTTTTGAGTCGGGCGCAATACTCATGTATCTGGCCGAGAAGTTTGGAGAGTTCCTGCCATCAGAGGGCGCGGCGCGAGCGGAAACGCTTTCGTGGTTGATGTGGCAGATGGGCAGTGCGCCCTATCTGGGAGGAGGCTTTGGACACTTCTACAAATATGCACCGATAAAAATAGAATATTGCATCGATCGATTTACCATGGAAGTCAAGCGACAGCTGGATGTACTCGACCGGCAGTTGGCAGACAATCAATATATCAGTGGTGACAACTATACGATTGCGGATATGGCCATATGGCCTTGGTACGGCGCCGTCGTTCAGGATATCGTCTATGAGGCAGCAGAGTTTCTGGACGCCGCCTCATATAAGCATGTCAATCGATGGGCCGATGAAATTTCCGCAAGGCCGGCTGTCAAAAGAGGGCGAATGGTCAATCGTTCCTTCGGCCCGTTGGAAGGTCAGCTGCATGAACGACACAACGCCAGCGATTTTGATAACAAGACGCAGGATAAAATCGAGGCAGAAGGCAAGTAGCAGTAATTTATATAATCCTGTGAAACAGGGTTGGTTAAATGTTATAGCGGCTGCCGACATGATGAGGCAGCCAGGTCTATCGGAAAAACGATATGCGATTTGCGGCCCCTCTTGTACTCATTCTGGTAGTTGTTGCGGCGCTAATTTTCGTAAGTCGCGATCCACCCGTTTTACCTGATATAGCCGGCTCTGATAAAGCCGGCTCTGAAACAGCTAGCAAAGATCGCGGTTTCAATACTGTTGGTACAAACACGCTGCAGTTACGCAACGATTTTAGTGAGAGCGACAAGCGATTGTGTGTAGTTGATCCGCAATTTGTCGAGGTGAATAGCGCAGACTCTGCGCAGACAATTGCCGGGGTGGCACAATTTAAAATGGATAGTGCACTTACCGGGTTTTCGCAGCGCACTGGCAGATCTGTCGATACCTTGCGTACAATCACACTGGCCGTTGACACTGACGCAGCTCAGTCTGGACAATTACTTGACTTTGTTCTGGCCGGGGGGGCAATTAATCAAAAGGTGGATGATTCACTGGAGGTGGCACTGCGCTTTCCCGGCCATGTACTGCGTAACCATTCTGTTGTGAGTCTGGTGGTTCGCAATAGCAGTGGTGATATGCAGGATCTGAGTGGTTTTAGCAACTGGATGCTGTGCGGTGAGCCGGTTGATGATGTGCAGTATAGTGAACGTGAACCGGTAGTAAATGATGTCACGGGTGTGAACCTCGGGCCAGGTGTAAACGTCATGGGTGCTGAATACGCGTGTGCGCAGGGTTGGGGGCTGCAGCATCATGTGGCAGCTGGTGTCACTCATGCCGAATTGGCTAATATGCTATCGGTATGGGGTGTTAAGACTGTGCGCCTGCCCGTCAATGAACATTGCTGGCTCGCTGAAAGTTATTCGTTCCGGTACTTAAATGCTGATTTCACCGGCAGTGCCTATCAAACATCTCTTCAGCAACTGGTTCATTTGTTGACTGACGAGTATCAACTGCATGTAGTACTGGACTTGCACTGGACTGGAAATAAAGAGGAAAAAGCACTAGAACTGAAACCGTTACCAAACCCCGACTACTCTGCGGCTTTCTGGAGGGATGTAGCGGAGCAATTTGCGCACAATAATCGGGTCATTTTTAATCTGTTTAACGAGCCTCATGTGCCCAAACCCGACGAGGAGTCTCCAGGCGTTGGTGGTCAGTCGGATGTCGAGGGATCAGCCAGTCGTCAATCAGACGAAGCTTCGTTATACGCAGATTTAACCGAGAACTCTGTGCTTGAAAGTGAAGCGTTCGATAAGAACTGGTGGTTAATCTGGCGTGATGGGAACGACCAATACGCTGGTATGCAAAGTCTTGTCGATGCTATTCGTGGTACAGGTGCAACCAACCATATCAGTATTGGTGGCCTGGACTATTCCGCTGATCAGCGTGGCTGGCTTAGCTACGCGCCACACGACCCACTCGGTAAGCTTTGGGTGGACAATCATGCCTATCCCGCTGGAAACAAATGTACTGATCGGCTGTGTTGGGAACAAACGCTGTTGCCGCTCGTCGCCAATGGATATGGCGTGATGTTTGGCGAGGCGGGGAACTCTATTGGCCAGAGCCCGCAAGGGTGTCAGGCGGATTTCGTAAAGAAGGTTTATCGCTTTGCCAGAGAAAACTCTATTCCAGTACTCGCCTGGACATTTGTTGCAGGCGGTGTAGCCGACTCACCAAGCAATAAACCTGATGAGAAAAACTGCCAGATACCAACGCTCATCAGTCGATGGCCTGGTGAGTTGATCAACGCAGATCTGAGTTCACACGAGGTCGAAGAAAAACAATCCTTTGATCCAACACCCGAAGATTTGTTGGATGATGCAACCTGGCCGGGTTGTATTTTCTATGCCTACGCTAACGGTTTGCCGCTTGATGATATTTATCTGCCCGATGTTGATCCGGCAGTTGCCGGTGATGGTCGTGCTTACGGCGCCTGCAGTGCACTATAAAGCCACACAACATAAAAAAATAGAGTGATTAAACATAGAGCAACTGAACATAGAGCGACTAAACCTAGAGCAACTAAACATAGAGCGGTCCTGTGATTTTTCCAGTGCGAGTCAATGCTGAGTAGACAACGGCAACGCTATATCTGGCTGGGGTTGTTTTTATTTACCTTGCTGGGCAGCGTGTTTGTACATAGCCTTCGCAGTCCACTACTGTTTCACAGAATCTATGTTGGCGGGACAATATTAACCATGGATTCTGCCGCGCCGGTGGCGCAAGCGGTTGTGACAACTGGCAATAAAATTGATTATGTTGGTGATGAAGCCGAAGCATTGAGCTATCGCCGTTGGTATTCGACATTGATTGATCTCAATGGCAGAACACTGATGCCGGGGTTTATTGATGCGCACAGCCACTTTCTTGCAAGTGGATTGTCGTCCGTGCTGGTTGATTTAAATGCGTCACCAATGGGTTCGGTCGACACCCCGGAGGCACTCTATAAAAAAATAGCAGAAGCCTCCGCCAGTGCTGATGCAGGTGAGTGGATAGTTGGCTTTAATTACGACAACACTCGATTTCCCACGGCATCGCATCCGGATCGTTTGTCACTGGACAAGGTTTCTGCCAACAACCCTGTGTATGTAAGGCATCACTCGGGGCATATGGGCGTAGCTAATTCACAGGCCTTGCTCCAGTTGCTTAAATTTAACAGCCCGGTCGGTGGAGATAAGCTGCCTGGAGATAGGACAGCAGGAGATGAGACAGCAGGAGATGAGGTAGCTGGTGATAGCGCCTTAAGTTTACAGCGGCTGGGTTCCGATGTTTATTCCGACTCTCAGCTAGCCAGTCTGGGCCTGTATCAGGATAGCGATCTTTTAAACGGTTTATTGCAGGAGAAAATGGCGCCGCCGCTGTCGCGATTTCTTAGCGAACTGTCGTTGCGTGAGTATTGGCGAGTCTTTCAATATGCTCGCGATACCTACTTGCGGTTCGGCTATACAACAGTGCAGGAGGGCAGTGCCGGTGCGCAGGAGAGCAGGGTGCTTTCCTGGTTGTCAAAGCTTGGTATTCTGCCGATGCGAGTCAATGTATGGCTGAGCGCAGACAAGCTGATAGCGCGCAAATCCGATGCGCGTGTAACGCCGGTGCGTCAACGTTTTTTTCAGTCGGATACCATTAAAATCATTGCCGACGGCAGTCCACAGGGGGCAACAGCCTATCTGTCACAGCCCTACTTTAATAATAAAGATTCGCGCGGTATTTCATTGCATAGTCAGGATGAGTTGGCTGAACTGATTGATCACTATTGGCGGGCAGGATTTCGAGTTGCCGTTCATGCGAATGGTGATGCATCTATTGAAGATGTTATCAATGCTGTGGAGACGTTGCACCGAACAAACGAGTCGCTTGATTCGACCAGCACCTGTGCCGACAGGAGGATTGAAGCGCAGAGCATTGAAGTTCAGAGCATTGAAGGACACGAGCCACATCTGATCCTGATACATGCGCAGACAATCAGAGTTGATCAGCTGACGCGACTGCGTGAGTTGGGAATTACTGCAAGCTTTTTCTCGTCTCATAGTTGGCACTGGGGTGACTGGCACCGTGAGCAAACGCTGGGAGAGCAGCGTGCGTCGGGAATCAGTCCGACCGGCAGTGCGGTAAGGCTACAGCTTGATTTTACGATCCACTCTGACGCGCCGGTGACGTCCCCCGATCCCTGGCATTTGCTTTGGGTTACAACGCAGCGTATGACCAGAAGCGGGCTGCTGTTGGGTGCCGATGAACGCATTAGTAACGATGATGCCTTAAAAGCAATGACGATCAACGCTGCGATACAAGCCGGGCTGCAAAACCGGCTGGGGTCTATTTCCGAGGGGAAGCTGGCGGATATGATCATAGTCAGTGACAATCCGCTACAGGTTGACGATGTCAGGCTGATACAGGTAGAGGAGACTATCGTCAACGGGGTGTCAGTTTATCAAAGCAGACCGCGCCCCCGGTTTGGACGCGGGTTTGGGCGCGGGTTTGGACGCAGTGTTAGCCGCAGCAACTAGAAAAAAGTGTCGTGTTGGGCTTCCACCGGGAGCTGCTATAATTGGCGTGCGCGGTACCTGCGGCGGTGTTCTGATTAACTGAACCTGGTCTGTACGGCGATGTGGTGCGTTGCACTCGCCTTGAGGGCTGTCTTTGGCTTGCATACGGCGCCACAGATAGAGCGTATGTACATAGAGCGTATGTACAACAACCGTCAGCAACAATGGCCCGCCATTCGTTGCTCTGCCGTTCTGTAACAACGAAACCAATAGATAGTTTAAACGTTACGTTACACTATCGACGCACGCCCGGCGTTCGTTCCCTATGTCTGGTGTGCGTTTGGCAGAACCTCTCTCAGAGTATATTAATGCTTCCCAACATCTATCGCCGTATCGTGCTGCAGCAACCCTACCTGGTGTTGTTCGTACTTTTTTTAATACTCGCTTTTTTCGCGCTTCAGGCTAAAAATTTTACTCTTGATGCGTCCGCTGATTCTCTCCTGCTCGAGGATGATAAAGACCTGCAAACGTTCAGGGAGGCAGCAGGCAGATACGAGTCTCGTGATTTACTGCTGGTAACCTATGAGCCGGGTGCCGAGTTGTTTTCAAAGGCATCACTCGACACACTCGGTGAACTGAAAGAAGAACTTGAAGGGGTCGAGTCAGTCGATTCGGTATTTTCTCTGCTCGAAGTTCCGTTGCTGGTTAGTTCCGGCGTTGCTCTGACCGAGCTGGCGTCAGCCGTACCAACACTGGCTACTCACCCGGATACGGATCTTGATAAAGTTCGCCAGGAGATCATGGAGAGTCCGGTTTTCCGAGGGCTAATATTAAGTGAGGATGGCAGTACAACTGCATTGCTGCTTAGTTTAAAGGATGATCCGGAGTTGAGTCGCTTGTACGCGCAGCGATCGGAGTTGCGACTGCTAAACCAGCGAGGTGAGCTCTCGGGTGTACAGGTTGACGAGCTTAATCGTGTCGAACGGCAATACGACTCCAGGCGCGCCGTCTTTGGTGGCCAGCGCCACCAGGATATAGCATCGATTCGCAGCATCATGGGTACCTACGATGCTGACGCCGAGCTTCATCTGGGCGGTGTGCCCATGATCAGTGATGACATGATCACGTTCATCCGCAAAGATCTTGTGACTTTCGGACTGGGCGTGCTGCTCTTTATCGTTCTGATACTGGCCTTGATCTTTCGCCGAATTCGGTGGGTTGCGTTACCTATTGCGAGTTGCCTGTTTTCCGGATTGTTCATGCTTGGCCTGGTCGGCTTCATGGGTTGGAAGGTCACGGTCATTTCTTCCAATTTCATTTCTCTGATGTTGATCCTGACAATGTCGATGAATATGCATCTGATTGTTCGCTACAGACAGTTGCGTAACGACCAGCCCCAGGGTTCCCACATTGATAACGTCTGGCTGACGACACGTCGTATGTTCTGGCCGTGTTTGTACACGGCGCTGACAACAATTATTGGATTCAGCTCTCTGGTTTTTAGTGGTATCAAGCCGGTTATAGACTTTGGCTGGATGATGTCAATCGGCTTGCTGGTGACTTTCCTGACCTCATTTTTGTTATTTCCGTCACTGCTGATGGCGATTGGTCCGCTGGCTAACGATGATGGGGCAGAGAAACCGGTTATGGCAACGGCGGTACTGGCCAGGTTTACGCAACGTCATGGCTACCTCGTTATCGGGCTGGCCATGATGCTGGCGGTGTTGAGTGCGATAGGTATATCCCGATTGCAGGTCGAAAACAGTTTTATCGATTACTTTCGTGAGCATACCGAGATTTATCAGGGTATGAAATTAGTCGATGAACGACTGGGTGGTACCACACCGCTACAGGTGTTGCTGGATCTGTCGGATGGTGAGGAAGGGGATGATTGCGCTGATTTATCAAGCATGAC
This sequence comes from uncultured Granulosicoccaceae bacterium, assembly GCA_964393885.1. Lineage (GTDB taxonomy): Bacteria > Pseudomonadota > Gammaproteobacteria > Granulosicoccales > Granulosicoccaceae. Next base: position 22,073 of record CAYMVV010000084.1, read on the forward strand.
AGAAGAAGAGAAGGAGCTCTGCGAAGAACTGGCTCTGTTCGAAGATGAGGAAGACACAGCGGATGCCTGGTTTTCAAACGAGCGAGTAGAAACCATAAAGGCGGTTCATGATTACCTCGACTCACTGCCAGCGGTTGGCAAGGTGCTGTCGCTCGCGTCGATATTGCGCGTCGGTGAAAAGCTGAACAACGACACTGAGTTTACGCCGTTTGAGCTCAACATATTGTACAACGCAGTACCTGATGATTTGCGCGGGCAGCTCATCGATCCCTATGTGTCGATAGAAAATAACGAGGCGAGAATAACGCTGCGAATTCTCGATTCCCTGCCCGATCTGAGGCGTAAGGACTTGCTGGAAAAGATACGGTTTGACCTGCAGAACGAGCTCGGGATTCCGCAGGAAAAAGCCACGGTAACCGGAATACTTGTCCTCTATAACAACATGCTACAAAGCCTGTTCCAGTCGCAGATTCAAACTGTTGGTGCAGTGCTGCTCGGGATAGCCATTATGTTTATGGTGTTGTTTCGATCCTTTGCACTGGCCGTAATCGGTATTCTGCCCAATGCACTGGCTGCGGCACTGGTGATGGGTGTAATGGGGTGGCTGGGGATACCGCTCGATATGATGACGATTACGATAGCTACGATCACCATTGGAATAGCAGTAGACAACAGCATTCACTATATTTATAGATTCAAGGAGGAATACAAAAAACTCAACGACTACAACCTGACGATGGACGTGTGCCACGCAAACATCGGGCGCGCTGTGTTATACACATCCATCACTATCATGTTCGGTTTTTCGATACTGGTGTTCTCCAATTTCATACCAACAATCTTGTTTGGTTTGCTTACGGCACTGGCAATGTTTGCAGCACTATTGGCGGTATTGACACTACTGCCGAAATTAATCGTGTTGTGGAAGCCTTTTTAATTTGAACGTGACAGCGTGAGTTTGAGTTCAGGTAAGTGCAGCCGCAATCAGGGTCGTTTTGGCTGCTACTGTCTGGTTTGCACACGCAGCAGGATGAAAAAAAGTGTATTGAACAACGATGGGTTGAAGAGCATGCGGCTTAAACAATCAACGTGAAAACTGTTCGCTTACCACACACAGGAGCTCAAACAGAATACCGGCACCGGCAAGTGCAGTATTGCCAGATGGGTCAAATGGTGGCGCCACTTCCACCATGTCTGCCCCAATAATATTCAAGCCGCTGCAGGCTCGAATGAGGAGCTGCGCTTCAAGCGTTGTGAGACCACCGATTTCGGGTGTGCCGGTGCCCGGAGCGAATGCTGGATCCAGGCAGTCGATGTCGAAACTCAGGTAAACAGGGCCGTCGCCAACAAATGCATGCATTTCCGCGATGACTTTATCGAGGCCCATAGAATAAAAGTCATGCATATAAATGACGCGCATGCCGCTGTCGTGACTGAATTTCCACAGGTCGAGATCGTTTACCGAGCCCCTTATACCAATCTGAATGGTGCGCCGTGGATCCAGTAGCCCTTCTTCCACCGCGCGGCTAAACGGCGCGCCATGATGAAATTTTGAACCCATATAGTCGTCACCGGTATCGCAATGGGCATCGATGTGAATCATTCCCACAGGGCGATCCGCTGCCAGTGCCCTGAGTATTGGCAAAGATACTGAATGGTCGCCGCCAACAGCGATCGGGATTATTCCGTGCTCCCTGATCTTGTCGAAAGTATGCTGAATCGCCAGGTGGCTGCCGGTGAGCTCGAAAGGGGAGGGAACCCAGGCATCACCGATGTCTGCTACTCGGCAAATCTCGTGCGGCGCGATACCGGTTGCCTGGTTTTTCATGCGAATGAGAGTGGATTGATTGCGGACCTCTCGCGGGCCGTGACGCGAGCCGGGGCGATTGGTAACGCCACCATCAAACGGCACACCTACCAGCCCGATATCAACGTCTGTCATTTCCTCGTTGTACGGGGCGCGCAAGAAAGTTGGCAAGCCCACATAACGAGGGCGCGCGCGTGGATCTTCAAATTCCGGGTAGTCAGTCATGGCTTGTCACTCTGGTAAGCAGGGCTGATTGTGCACGATGACCCCGGCGGATGAAACTTTGTATCACTGCAGAATTTTGGGTGAACTGGCAGGTTAGTTGTTTTACTAATGACAATATCTACCGAGATATTCCTTACTAATTGAAAATATTCAGCTTGTATCAATCTGGGAGCGCATACGCTA
>CAYMVV010000085.1:0-15361 GCA_964393885.1 uncultured Granulosicoccaceae bacterium
TTCATGGTTGGCTCCTTAGCGTCTCCTGTGTTTCTCGTTTTTACGTGCTTGTTAGCTGCCCGGTTATACTTAAAGATACCTGTATGACCGCGGCTGCGCTATCTGTTTTGTGGTAACTGATCAGCAAAAATCATTGTCCGGCAAAGCTATACGATCGAATTCGCGCGTACAGCAGATCTTTCATGTACTGGGGGCCTCGCGACTCAATGAGGCGAGGTCGCTGGTATAGCCAAACAGCGCGGCTGAACCGCCGGTGTGCAGAAAGACCAGTTTTTCGTCTCTGCGGAAATGCCCCTTGCGAATCAGATCAATCAGTCCGGCGGCGCCCTTGCCGGAATAGACCGGGTCAAGCAGAATGGCTTCGAGCTTCGCGAACATATCGATTGCCTCAAGCGTTGATGCTGCTGGCAAGCCATACCCTTCACCGACGTAGTCGGTGTTCGCCACCACATCCTCGCGCTGCACTACGCCGGCACAGCCCAGTTTTTCCGCAGTCGCCAGTGATAGCTGGTAAACATTGTTTTCCTGTGTGTCTTTGGGCGCTCGCACGCCGATGCCCAGCACTGGAATGCCCGCGTTGATTGCCTTGAGGCCAGTTACCAGTCCGGCCTGCGTACCGGCGCTGCCGGTGGCGTGAATCACATGGTCAATGCGCAGACCGCGATCGTTAGCCTGGTTTACCAGTTCCAGTGCGCAGTTAGCGTAGCCAAGTGCGCCTGTCGCGTTTGATCCGCCACCCGGTATCACGTAAACATTTTTTCCCTCACTGCGAAATCGCTCTGCGACCGCATCCATCTCGGCGACCATATCAGCGCCGCCGTCTCGCAATTCATGTGTTGCGCCGTGTAGTTTATCGAGTAACACGTTGCCGTTTTGCGTGTAGTCGGCGGCAGTGGAACCTGTGCGATTTTCGAGCAATAAATGACACTGCATACCAAGTTTTGCGGCAAACGCTGCGGTCTGACGGGCATGGTTAGACTGGATAGCACCCTGTGTTATCACCATGTCTGCGCTTTCGGCCACCGCTTCAGCCATTAAAAATTCCAGCTTTCTGGTCTTGTTTCCGCCGGTCGACATGCCGGTGCAGTCATCGCGCTTGATCCAGATCTCGGGCCCGCCCAGAGCCGCGGTTAGGCGTTCGAGCTTCTCCAGTGGTGTGGGCAGGTGAGCTAGATGCAGACGTGGGTAGCGACTAAAGTGCACGGGTTTGTCCGATTCGGTTACGACCTGCAAGGTACGACGTCAGCGACTGCGGCGCAATTGCCAATATCAGCTGCTAACATGCAGGAATTGCATATTAGAACAATCGAACAGTTGCGCTGACCGAGCGCGGCTAGACAGGAGCTGTCAATGAAGCTTGAGTGGCTGGAAGATCTGCTGGCAGTGATCGATCATGGATCATTGAGTAAAGCCGCCATTGCCCGGCACCTGACACAGCCAGCGTTTTCTCGTCGCGTGAGGGCTATAGAAAATTATCTGGACTGCGAACTGTTTGATCGCAATCGCAAGCCACTGCAACTGACGCAGTCTGTACGGGAACAGGAGTTGTCCATTCGTGATTGCGTGAGCCGACTGCGAGAGCTGTCGGACAATCTGCAACAGGATGCACGAGCTCAACCGCTGTTGACGATGGCCTGTCAACATTCCATCAGTACGGCAGTGGCACCGGCGATGATCACTCGACTGGCGGATACCATAGAGGCAAGAATTCGTTTGCGCTCCGCCAATCGCGACGAGTGCCTGACAATGGTGCTGACCGGGCAGGCCGGTATGGCGGTTGTGTATCGCTTAAATGAAGAGTCTCTGTCTGCGTCTCAATTTATCGAGACAGTCAGCGTCGGACAGGATGAACTGATACCGGTTATGTCACCGGACTCACTGGCCCGCTACAAACGCGAAAAGCGCAAGGGCGAGCTATCAGTGGTTGCCTACCCTGAAGACGTCTATCTGGGCAAGGTTTTCAGGCAGAAAATACTGCCAGATCTGGCGCAGCGTTATCAGGTCCACTGGAATGCCGAAACCGGGCTGACCACGGCCGCCGCAGAATTTGCCAGAGCGGGTGCAGGCGTGGCCTGGGTACCTGAATCCCTGGTGGCAACGCAACTGAACGATCGTTCGCTTTTAGTCGCTGATCGTCATCTGCCTCGGGTGTTACTCAATATTTGCCTGTTGAATCTTAGCCAGTCGACGAGCGCTGAAATGGTCGCAATAAAAGCGTGGCTGATCGAAAACCAGCTGCCTTTATCCCAGCTGCCTTTATCGTAGACGTATTATCTATCGGACGAACGGCTGCGGTTGACCTGCCGTAATAGAACTGCAGTAAATTACCTGCCCTAATTGTCCAGTCACGGAACCCACCGTTGATTATTTCGGCAAATTCAATGGTTCAAACAGACTATTGTCACGCGGGTTTAATCTATTGATCCTCGGGATGAAAATAGCCACAGGGCATTAGTATCAGCTCGCACGCCATGTCTCGGCATCGGCGGGCTGAAGAGGCGTTTACAGGCCTTGTTAGTTCAGAATCAGGAGGAACAGCTATGACGTTTAGCAATCATATTGGTAGTTCCAGTGAGCTGCTGGTGCTCGCTGACATCAAACCCGGTTTTGTTCCCATTCGCTCCCCCATATCCTATGCAGCGCGTTTGCGGCGGCACCTTAAGCTGTTGGATGCGTTGCGGCGCAATGGTCTGGAAGCGGATACCACGGGTGCCTATGTCGGACCAATCGATAGCTTGAGAACACTGCAGTTTATTTCATGGACCCTGATCGATAACGACACAAAGATGTTGCTGGCGGTTAATTTCGACCGCGCGTTCGAGCCCTATATTCGTCGTATTGTTGATCAGTCCGGCCCGCTGCTGGATACCATTTTTTGCCATTGCGTCGGCTTTGAAGGCCGCTCCAGTGATCAGGGTTTTTCAAAATTCATGGACTTTGTCACTGAGAACCAGGCGCCTGTCGAGTTGTTTGCAGCGGCTGCACCCGATCTGACTGTCGATGATGGCGACTATCTCATTGAGGTCAACTCCCGGTTATCCAGCGACGACACCGATGAAGAGGATCCGTTGATCTGGCTGGCAGAGCAGACCTTTTCGAAGCCACACGAAAAACAACTAGATGCTGCCCGCAAGCGGCCCCATGAGTTATTGAATCAGGGCTTTCGGATTCTGCGGGTATTCAGTGAAGTCGCACCCCTGTTCCCCGCATCGGGAGCGCCGGGGGATGAGGTGCGCGATGACATTCTCTTCTATAACCTGGCCAATAAGGTGATGCCCGGTTTTTGGCGATTATTGCTCGCGCGGCTGCAACAGTTTGTGCAGGTGCCGCCGCAGGATCTGGCGCGCCTGCAGTCTCAGCTTATGGCTAATGACCTGCAGAGCCTGCGATCAGACATTGAAAGCTTGTCGGATAGCGCCAAAGACCCGTTACTGGATCGGCTGATAAAAACCTATAGAGAGCCGCTCGACTGGTTTTCGCAACCGCCACAGCCGCGTACAGACACGCACAGTTTACAGGCGACAAAGCCAAAAGAAGTGCAAAGGGGGCTGGTCTCGCGGCCCGGTCCGGTCACTCATGCCGGTCTGGTTTTTCTGCGTGTAGATGACGCGAGCGCAGGACAAGAGTTTTTAACAACGATGGACAGTTTGCTGTGGCCAACGGAAGAATCTGACACGCGCTACAATCTGTCGATTACGCACACAGGCTTGCAGTCGCTTGCACTGCATGAAGACAAACTGGCTGCATTCCCCAGAGCTTTCCTTGAAGGTATGGATCAGCGGGCAGGGCTTTTGGGTGATACCGGTGTCAATCATCCGAGTAGATGGAGCTGGCCCAAAGTCTCCTGGCCACTGCAGGAAGACGCACGTGCCATACCGCCGTGGACCATTGATATTATTGTACAGGTGACGGTCAAGGCGGATCATACCGAGGGTGATCACCTGTTTACCGAAGCGCACCCTGTGTATAACAGCGTGCAGTCTCTGTCGGAAAAAATTCCGCATGGCGTCAGATTACTAGGCGTTGACCCGATGTGGCGCAAGTACATGCAGGGCAGTGACAAGAAAAGACGCATAGTCGGTCATCTCGGTTTTGCCGACGCCATCAGTCAGCCCGAGCAACACCGCGAGCAGTCAGAATACACCACTGCGGCCAGTCAGGACTTTCCCGCGGGGCGACCGTCTCGTGCTGAATTGGGTGATCTGCTGATTGGACACAAGAGTTCGCTTGATACGACTACATTTACTCCGGCTAAAACGCCACTGCAGGATGGAACGTTTCAGGTCATACGCAAGCTGCGCATCAATGTAGAGGGTTTTGAAAAAGCAGTCGATGGTGCACGAGTGCGCTCTGACTCTCCTGATCCGGACTGGCGTGAGCGCGTGGGGGCCAAAATGATCGGCCGCGAGAAAGATGGCAGACCGTTGACAAAAACCGACACCGGTATCCAGAATTTTAACTATGAGGATGACCCGCACGGGCATCATATTCCGCTGCAGTCACACGTCAGACTGAGTAATCCAAGAGAGACTGACACGCCTCGAATTCTGCGTCGAGGTTTCTCTTACGGTCCGTCCTATCAGCCGGGTAAAAGTGGATCCGATGAAGATCGTGGCCTCTATTTTATTGCCTATGCGGCCAGTTTGTCGGAACAATTTGAAGTACTGCAGCGATGGATGAGTGGCAGCAACAGCAGCGGTCTGTCCAGTTGGCACGGCGATCCACTACTGTCTCCAAAACGCCCCGGCAGTGAGCGACACTTTCGCTATGTAGAGAAAACTGAAAAAGGCAAGCAACTGGTTGTCGTTGACCTTGGCGATGATCCGATTGGTGTGCTGCAATGGGGTGTGTACGCGTTTACCCCGTCCAGGGAAGGCCTGCGGTTTATTGCCAGTGATAAAGCGCGACAACCGGATCCGGCAATCGAACAGCCGGCCACACCTGCTATACATCGCATCACTGTACCGGATCCTGCCGCAGCTGTGCAGGACTGGCGAATGTTGCTGGAGGATAACGACGATGCGCGGCGTGCAGAGCGAAATCAGGTGTGGGCTCAAATACGCAGTGACGGAGGCGTACTGCAAACTCAATACGGCGTGTTGGTTGGCAGTGCGGATGCGGTGGACGAGGTACTGTGCAATGTCGACAACGCCTATTCCACCAGTGCGTATCTAGAACGCATGGAGACATCACTCGGTTCGCAGTATCTGGGTTTCGATCGAACCGCTGATGCAGTAACAGCGGGGCAGGACCACGAACGCGAATCGGCAGTCATTGGCGCATTTCTCAACGACAAAAACAGTGCTGGCAGTGCCTTTGATTTTGCCTATGAGCAAACCGGGCTTCTGCTACAGAGTTTGCCGGAAGAATTCGAGCCGAATGCGTTTTTCGCCGGAGAGCTGAAATCGACCGGTCGGCATGTATCGCTGATCGAACTGGTGATGAATCTGGTCGCAGAGATCTGTAAGAGCCGCTTCGGTCTGGACCCGAGTGCAGGTGATATACAGTTTGGTGGACCTGAACCCACACCCGTTCATATTGCGCATTGTCCGGGCGACTTTCTGAACGCCTCTGCGCATATCTTCACACCTTATCCTGATGAAACGATTAGCAGAAACGGGATGGGGACTGGCAGGCGAATGCGAGCGGCGGCGGCACGTGTTGTCGCCGAGGCTGAATCTGCAGCACCGGGTACATTGCTCGCGTATCTTAAACAGATCGCGAAGCAGGATGTCGATGGCTACTGGACCGATGACAAAATTGTTGAGAATCTGACCGCGGTAAGTCTTGGACTGGCGGCGCCAGTCTACGGTAGCTTTTTATCGGTGATGGTTGACTGGATCGATCGCAAGTCGCTGTGGCGCTATCAGCAATTGGTGCAGGAGGCATCGCTTGAAACGGCTCAGTTACGACCATTCGCAATTAAAACGCTGCTGCCAAAAGTATATGACAGCATGACGGTTCGAACCGCACCTGATCTGATCATGCGCCGTACCAGCAAGGCGGTAAAACTTGCGGGTGAAGACATTGGCAAGGGAAAGCTAATCGTTGCCAGTCTGGCTTCTGCGCTGGCAGATGATCCACAAAGACGCGACTATTTTATGTTTGGTGGCAATTACCACGATCGCGGTAAAAGCGCGTCTTTTTCACACCATGCCTGTCCCGGTCAATCGGTAGGTATCAATACCATACTGGGTTGCGCAATGGCACTGCTGTCCAACGGTGAGCTGGATCCGGTCGGGCCGCTGACCTTGCGACTTCGATAGTTCGAACGCAGGTTCGGCGAGCCTGACAGGTTAACCGTGCCTGAAGGTTCAAGCGGGTAGTAGTGGTCGAGCAGTGATAGATCGGGCAGCGGTTGATCAGTATAGCGGCAGATCAGTTTTTCGCGATCTGTCGCAACTGGTTGGGGAAGTCATCGCTGCAAAACGGTAGCCAGTCGATTTGGTCTGGTCTGATACTGACACCGTTTTGATCGAACGCTCGTTGTGCTTCCCTGATCCGCTCAGCGTCTTCGAGCCGATGCGCGATGAGCACGCGAAGCAGGTGTGCATACCAGTATCTTGGTTTCAGCATGAGTGCACGAGAGGCCCTGACGTAGGCTTCTTCAAAATTGTTGAGCCGGGTTAACACGACCGCCATCTCTGTCTGAAATGCAAAATCAAGTTGATCGCGCGGCGAGTACCTGATGGCCTGTTCAATGGGGGCGATAGCATCTTGCGGGCGATCTGCATGATTCAATGCAGAGCCAAGCTGATGGTGGGCAATGGCCAGGTTCGGATTCAGTTCTACTGCCTGGAGGAGAAAACCAATGGCACTCTCATGATTGCGCCGCCATGCTTCCGCGATGCCGATGACCGCGTAACAGCGCCCGTCATCCGGGTCGAGTTCGACTGCCTGTCGTGCAAAGGATTCTGCAGCGTATAAACCGGCTTCGTCATCACGGTTAACCCATGTTTTCCAAAGATGCCAGAAGGCCATCTGCAGCAGCGCTTCCGATGAGTGTCGCTGCAGCTGCAGAGCTCTGTTGAAATAGCCGTGCGCCAATTCTGAATCCTGCTTAGTCAATCGGGCCAGGTGCCAGCGGCCCCTCCAGATTTGATCGTTAAATGCCTCATCGCGATTGTCCGATTGCATCACCCGCCGCTGGATCGACAGCGCTACAGAGCGTTCTATCGCGCCGACAATTTCGTCAAATACGGAGTTCAGGCAATGACTCGCCAATAGCGGCTCAAGGTCATAACCCTCAGACCAGATAACCCGCGATGTCTCCGCTTCACTCAGTCTGAAATAGCCAATTCTGGAATTGCGCTGCATTGATAATGCGCCATCCACAAAATAGTGTGCGCCCATCCCGTCAGCAACAGCTGCTCCCTGAGCGCCGTTTTGATTATTGTAGATATAAGATGCTGCGGACCCAACCACCGGTAGCCAGCGCAAGCGTTGCAGACTCTGGATCAGGTCTTCACTCAGGCCATGGCAGGCAAAGCGGTTGGTGTCATCACCCGTTTTGTTTTCCAGTGGCAGCACCGTCAGGGAAAGAGACCAGTCTGGCTGGCTGATCGCCTGCACTGATCTAATCTGTTGTGTCTCTGCGATTACGGGTTCTGCAATCGCATTTTCTACACGGGCAGTTTCCGAATTGGCAGTTTCCGAATTGGCGGGTTCCGATAGTTGCGGTGGGTCATAGGGAGACTCTGTGGCAGGTGCTGTCTTTGCAGTGTCTGTCCCGTGTGGCATCCGGTGTGGTAGTTCGGTGCGCTTCGACCAGTGCTGGCGTTGCTCCATTAACCAGGCGTTAAACTGGTCATCGGCAATATCAAGGCCCTCGAGAAACTCGGAACCGGAGGACACGGTATCGAGCCAGTCGGTGGAAGACATGGATACCACATCGACATCGACACGTGAAAGGTCAATCTCAACCATGGTGCGGTCGGAACCAAGAATATCGCGATAGCTGTCAAAGCCATTGCGGATATCGTGCAGACAACTTCTCAAACTGCCGGCAGCCTGGCTCGAGGATCGATCGCTCCAGAGGTTTGCCTGCAGCCATGCCCGACTGCGACGTCCATTTCTGGCGGTGCAAAGCATCGCCAGCAGTGCCTGGGATTTTTTACTTTTGGGCGTGCGTTCATTGCCCTGCGCATCGGTGACCGAAAGAGGGCCCAATAGCTGAATACGGAAGACGTCAGTCGAATCAGACATTGGTGGTGGCCATAGTCGAGGCGATTATGGTTTCTGACAGGCTCCGGAAAGCCTGTCCGAGAGCATGTTGTGGGGCGAATAGTCAGTCATAGTTAACGAGTTTGATCGTAATGAGCAGGCCAAAAGACCATGCCCGCGGTTGAAAACGCAATAGATCATTTGTTCCGGACTTGCTCCTGAAACGAAACAGCTGGCGCATGCGACTATAAGCTGTACAGTGGTTGCGTGCATTGACATCAGGCTTTATGCTTTTTTCTGTAAGCCTGACGGAAAGCGCGCAATACCATTTGTGAATAGTACCAAAAACAAAACGATCTGACACCAGTTGACAGTCAGAGCGTCATTGTTGTGGATAGATTAGCGCTGTGAATAGATTAGGTCCATTGTCATTTTAAAATGTAGCTCGACAATTAGTACACCGGATTCGGGACAAATTAATACACCGGATTCGGGACAAATGACCCATGGATCTGTTGAATTGTCAATTCGGCTGTCGGCAGGTACTCGAATGAGGATTCGGATAACGAACGGTAGTGCAAACCCGCCAGGTCTTGATAGAAGTGTCTTGATCAAAGCGTCTTGATCGAAAGTCCGTACTTGTCGCCTTATGAATAATTCAGGCTAGCAGACATGTTGCAAAGAGATCTTTAGACGATGTCCATGATCGTGGTGATGGACATTGGTAAAACCAACGCAAAACTGTGCGTGGTTGATGGTGTTAGCGGAGTGCTCGTCTCCACTACAAGTATGCAGACGCCAACCATTCACGCGCAACCCTACCCGCATTTGGATACCGACGCTATCTGGAAATGGTACCTGGATGGGCTGGCACGCCTGCAGCAATCTCGGTCAATCGATACTATCGTGGTAACAGCACATGGCGCGACGGCAGCGTTGCTGGATGAAAGCGGATTGGTGTTGCCTGTTATGGACTATGAATTTGACGGGCTGGACGTGTATCGGGACGAATACGACAGTCTGTGCGATCCATTTGAGCAAACCTACAGCCCTAAACTGCCACTGGGTTTAAATATAGGAAGGCAGCTGTACTGGCAACGAGAACGTTGTGCCGAACAATATCAAAAAGCACGTTATCTGCTGCCCTATGCGCAGTACTGGAGCTGGTTGCTGACTGGCAAAGCCGCGGCGGAAGTCAGTTCCATTGGTTCCCACTCTGATTTGTGGAATCCGCTTGAAAAGCGTTATTCAGACTTTGCGGAGCGTCAGGGTTTCGCTAAATTGTTCCCACCTTTAATGCATGCTGCGGATGTGCTGGGCACTGTTAGCCCCGATGTACAGACGGCGACGGGCGTCGGTAGTTCCTGTAAGGTGCTGGTTGGTATACACGACAGCAATGCGTCACTGTTGCCATGGATTCATAGCCGCAATTCACCACTGACAGTGATGTCCACTGGCACCTGGGTGATTATTTTTTCACTGGGCTCTGCTCTGCAGGGGCTTGAAGCCGAGCGTGACTGCACATCCAACGTCACGATCTACTCAGAACCTGTCGCGTGTGCGCGATTTATGGGTGGACGAGAATACGCAGCCATAGCCGACGATACGCAAACGACATTCAGCATTGCCGATGTGGTGTCCGTCATAGATGAAGGCGCGCTGGCGCTTCCGGTATTTGCAGACACCGGCGGACCGTTTCCCGGTCGCGAGGGTCAGATTGTTTCGCAAAGTACCCTGACCGCAGCGCAGACACAGGCGCTGGCATCGATCTACTGTGCGCTGGTAAGTGATGTATCGCTCACACTGTGCAACTCCGCTGGCGATATCATAGTTGAAGGTGCTTTTGCTAAAAACAACATACTGTTGCAGTGTCTGTCAGTGTTTCGCAGTGACCAAAATGTGTTTGCGAGTGCAGATTCAACCGGCACGACCATGGGCGCGGCAATGCTCGCTATCGATGGCAACAATGACAGGGCAGGTATACCCGCACCCGATTTAACGCAGGCCGCTGTGACAGATCCTGTATTGCGCAAAAAGCTGCTTGAATATCGTTCATTGTGGCACGCTAAAGTCCGTCAACACAGACAGGATTTATAAGTGGTTACTCTTTTAATATCAATAACACCGTGTCCTGAATTCAATTGTGAGTAAGATGACGAAAAGCACAAACCTTGAGTTGCGATCAGAGATCATCGCAGCCTGTCTCGATATGAATGCTACCGGCCTCAATCAGGGGACATCGGGAAACATCAGTGTTCGCAGCGACGATCACATGTTAATAACGCCTACCAGCCTTCCCTATAACGAAACAGAACCCGACGACATTGTATCGATGTCATTGACTGCAGAGTACGGCAGCTACAGTGGCAGACGTAAACCCTCAACCGAGTGGCGGTTTCACCTGGATACCTATCTGCAGCGACCCGATATCGGCGCGATGGTGCACACCCATTCAATCTATGCGACCACATTGTCTATGTTGCGCATGGATATTCCTGCCTGTCACTATATGGTGGCAGTGTTTGGTGGAACATCGGTTCGTTGCGCGGACTATGCGATCTTCGGCTCGGAAGATTTGTCCGCCAACGTGCTCAAAGCTTTGGAAGGCCGTACCGGTTGCCTGTTAGGTACCCACGGTATGCTGGCCTGCGGCAGTAACCTGAAAGAGGCGATGTGGCGTGCTCGGGAACTCGAGACGCTGGCGCACCAGTATTACCTGACAATTCAATCGGGGAGGGATCCGGTAATACTGGACGACGAACACATACAGCAAGTCGTCGATAAAATGAAAAGTGGCTATGGCATCTGGATGCAGGAGCCGGCTGGCTAGGTTGTTAGCCTGGTTTACACGGTGACAGACAAACAAGCGGGGAATAAGTAGCCTGTGGAAAAATATGCTTTTACCATGCAATTGCGTCGAGGTTTCGAGGCGGAGTACAAGAAGCGCCACGACAACATTTGGCCGGAGTTGGTGGAGCTGCTGCACCAGGCCGGCATTTCAGATTATTCCATCCATCTTGATCAGCAGACCGGTACGCTGTTCGGTTTGCTGAGCAGAGAAGCTGGCCATCGGATGGACGATCTGCCACTAGATCCACTGATGCAGCGCTGGTGGTCCTATATGGCTGATATCATGGAAACAGAGGATGACAATGTTCCGGTTGTTACCGAGCTGGAACAGGTTTTTTATATGCAATAGGGCATTCCATGCCGGAGGCCTTCATTTTTGGAATAGACCAAAAACAACGCAAAATGTCTTTTGCGACCAATGGCCCATTCAGTAGACAGAAGACAGATGGTAGAACAATCGGACTCTGACTGCTCCTGCATCGTCAGTCCTCAGTAATCCGTCCTCTGTAACCTGTATGCTCGCGCTGCTGTGAGGCAATTGTGCGGGGTGTTAGACTGTTCGCTATCAAATAATCACTTTTTCTACGAGACAATAATATGCGAATGACACGGGAGGAATTCCTCGCGTGGCCGCGCAAGCGCGTCACCCTGATGGGGATGTCCGGCGTTGGCAAGACGCGTCTGGCCAACATGCTGCGCTGTGATGACTGGTTTCACTATTCGGTTGACTACAGAATTGGCACTCGCTACCTGGACGAATCCATCCTCGATAACATCAAGGTGCAGGCAATGCAGGTGTCGTTTTTGCGCGACCTGCTGCGCTCTGACTCGATCTACATCAGCAACAACATCACGGTGGACAATCTGAAACCGTTATCTACCTTTCTTGGTATGCTGGGTAATCCTGAACTGGGTGGCTTGTCACTGCAGGAGTTTAAACGGCGTCAGCGCTTGCATCTTGAAGCTGAAGTAGCGGCGATCGGCGACGTTGGCGAGTTCGTGGAGAAAGCCGGTTCGGTCTATGGTTACGATCACTTCCTGCACGATTCAAGCGGCAGCTTTTGTGAAATTGATGATCCGCAGGTGATCAGGCGGGTGGCGGATGACACACTGATGATTTACATTGAAGCCAACCCCGATGATGAAAAACACCTGATAGAACGGGCCGCTAAAGACCCTAAGCCACTTTACTACCGTGAGTCCTTTCTGGATGAACAATTGAGTCACTATATGGAGAAGGAGCGGATTGAATATACCACCGAGATAGATCCGGCAGACTTTGTACGATGGGTCTTTCCGCATTTGTTTCGCTCCAGAGTGCCCCGATATGCTGCTATCGCACAGGAGCACGGCTATACCATTGCGGCAAAGGATGCCTTCGAGGTTAACGATTGCGATGAATTTATCGATCTCATTGGTCAGGCGCTGGATTAAGCCATGCCACTGGTAGCTCATAAAAAACTTCCGACCTACGAACGCCTGCGTGCCGAGGGGCAACGTATTCTGTCGCCTGAGCGAGCACAGGAACAGGATATTCGAGGATTGCATATTGGCTTGCTGAATATGATGCCGGATGCCGCACTGGCCGCCACAGAACGGCAGTTTTTCCGGCTGGTGGGGTCCAGTAACCCGATCTCGCAGTTTTATATTCACCCGTTTACGGTTGACTCAATTGCGCGTGGTAAAGCGGCTCGCCAACACATTGATACGTACTATGAGTCGTTCGATACTATTCGCGATATGGGCCTCGACGCTCTAATAATAAGCGGCGCCAATGTCACCCGCGTCAATCTCGACGAAGAGGTGTTTTGGGATGATCTGTGCGAGGTATTTGACTGGGCGGATCAACAGGTAACATCAACACTGTGTTCGTGTCTGGCGTCGCATGCACTGCTGCTGGCTCGCTATAAGCAGCGACGCACTGGACTGGGACGCAAGTGCTGGGGCGTGTTCGAGCACGAGGTGGTGCGTAAGGATCATCCGCTGGTCACCGATACCAATACGCGCTTGTACGTGCCGCACTCACGCTTTAATGAAGTATTTCGTGATCAGTTCGAACAGGCTGGTTTGCATGTGCTGATAGAAGGCGAGGAATCCGGTGTACAGATGGCTGTCAGTGCTGACGGCTTTCGCACGGTATTGTTTCAGGGCCACCCCGAGTACGACAGCATCAGTCTACTTAAAGAGTACAAGCGCGACATCGGCCTGTATATAGATGGTATCAGTGATCGCTACCCACCGTTTCCTGCACACTATTTCGATAGCTTTACCCGGGCCCTGCTGAACGAATATCAGCTGCGTGTTGATGCTGCACGCCAAACTGGCAGCAAACCGCCCGAGTTTCCCGAGGCCTTGTTACGAAAGCGTCTGCACAATATCTGGCATGACAGCGGCGAGGCGATCATTGGCAACTGGGTCGGTTTGGTCTATCAGGTAACGCACCGCGAACGCAACATACCCTTTATGGATGGTATTGATCGAGATGATCCGCTGGGCTGGCTCAGTGGTGATACCTCGCGATTAGAGTGACTCTTGCCGGGTCGTATTAGTCATGCGTTGGCGAGGTTATCGTGCAGAGAATTACTCTGTCGTTAAGCGGAAAATTGCATCGCGGCGAGTCGAGCGTAGAGCGCGTTGTTTTGTAACAGTTGATCGTGGCTGCCGGACTCGACAATTTGGCCCTGATTAAACACGATGATGTTATCGGCTCTCACTACAGTGGCCAGTCGGTGTGCGATAACCAGTGTCGTTCGATTGTTCATCGCGAGCTCAAGCGCTGCCTGTACTTTGCGTTCGCTGTCGGCATCCAGCGCACTTGTCGCTTCATCAAGCAGCAACAGCGGCGGGTTTTTTAGCAGTGCTCGGGCAATCGACAAGCGTTGCCTTTGCCCGCCGGACAGACGGACTCCGCGCTCGCCGACATAGGTTTGATAGCCGTCGGGCAACGATTCTATAAAGTCGTGAGCCTGTGCTGATCTGGCGGCACTTATCACTTCCTCGTCGCTTGCGTTGAGGTTTCCGTAGCGAATATTCTCCAGCGCATTGGCGGAAAACACAACACTGTCCTGTGATACCAGACCGATGCTCTCACGCAAGGATTGTAGCTGCGTGGCGGTCAGACTTTGGCCATTCAAGTTTATGTCACCGCTTTGCGGGTCGTAGTAACGCAGCAGTAGCTGGAAGACGGTTGTTTTACCGGCGCCTGAAGGACCGACCAGTGCGATTGTTTGTCCGGCCTGCACGTCAAAGCTGATATCGGCAAGGGCCGCTGTCTGTGGGCGACTGGGGTAGTTGAAGTGGACCTGCCTGAAACTCAAGGAGGCACCAGCGGAAAGTTTTGGTAGCGTTACGGCGTCTGTTGCATCACGGATACCCGGCTGCGCATCCAGCAGTTCCAGTAAGCGGGTGGTAGCACCGGCCGCACGCTGCAAGTCACCATAGACTTCTGCAATAACGCCGGTTGAACCGCCAACGATGGCAGCGTACAACATAAACTGTGCGAGCAACCCTGCGGATAGTGTGCCCTGCATCACCGCGTGGGCTCCCATCCACAGGGTGAACACTATGGTGCCAAACACTAAAATAATAGCCATTGCCGTTAACATGGCACGCGATCGATTGCGGTTTATCGCTGCAATAAATGCCCGGTCAGTTGCGGCGAGATATCGGTCGGACTCAAGTGGCTCGCGACCATAGGCCTGCACTATACTGATGGCATTCAGTGTCTCACTGGCCATAGCGCCTGTATCCGCCAGTTGATCCTGACTGGTGCGCGACAAACTGCGCACACGCCTGCCGAAAATAAAAATTGGCAGTATCACCGCCAGCAGTAAGCCCAGAATGACCGTGGCAAGTTTTACGCTGGTGTACAGCATCATGGCGAGTGCGCCGGCAAACAGTACCGTATTGCGTAGCCCCAATGAAATGCTTGACCCTATCAACGACTGAATCAGCGTTGTGTCTGCCTGCAATCTGGATAAGACCTCTCCGGTTTTTAGCGATTCGAAAAACCGCGGGTCCTGTTTTAACACTTGCCTGAACACATCGCTGCGCAAATCTGCGGTGATACGGTCTCCCAGCCACGACACGCTGTAGAACCTCAGTGCCGTGCTCAAACCCAGTAATACAGCAAGTAAAAAGAGCAGGGCAAACATGCCGTTGACGCTACCCGTAGAGAGTGCCGACGTTGAGGGACTGCCGAAGGTTTCGTCTATCAGAAAACGAAAGGTAACCGGTATTGAGAGGGTCACGGCCGCGGCGACAAGCAGAGACAACGCACCGATAAACACTCGTGAGCGGTATTTGCCCAGATACGGCAGTAGCCGGTGCAGGATGGACCAGCTTGACT
>CAYMVV010000085.1:15461-23564 GCA_964393885.1 uncultured Granulosicoccaceae bacterium
ATGTGCGGGCGACGCAAATATTACTGGAGGATAAATGCGCAATCTCAGAACCATGGATGTGCCCGGCGGCGGGCCCGAAGATACGCTATTTGATGATCAGGGCAATGTGTATTGTTCGTTGCGAGACGACGGCTGCATAGTTCGTGTCAATCCGGGGTCTGGTGCTGCGCAGGCCTTTGCCAGTACCGGTGGCGCGCCGCTGGGCCTTGACTGGATGCCTGATGGCAGGCTGCTGGTATGCAATGGAACGCTTGGCCTGCAGGCGGTTGATATCAAGACAGGTGCTGTCGAATCATTGCCGAGTGACATCCGCTTTGGTGTATGCAACAACGCCCATGTCCTGCCCGATGGAACCATGCTGGTCAGCGACAGCAGCAATCAATATCCACTCGCTGACTATCAGAAAGACATTGTTGAAAACACCGCCACGGGTCGACTAATCAAAGTGACTCCCGATGGCAGGGCGACAGTGCTGTTGGAGCAACTCAGTTTTGCCAACGGGGTTGCCTGTATTGAAGATGGCAATACCGTGCTGGTTGCGCAAACCGGTACCAGGCAGATCAACAAGGTCAGCATAGATGGTATGCGATCAGGCGTGTTTGCTATTGCACCCGGGCATCCGGATAACCTGTCCATTGGTACTGATGGAAACGTGTGGGTGGCAGTGCCGTCTCTGCCGAGCAAGCCCTTAGCGTTGTTGCACAAATCGCCTGTAATAGTACGCAGGGTCTCCTCGCGGTTGCCCGCCGTACTCCAGCCCAGGCCCGAGCTGTGTTGTCGTGTTGTGGTTTATGACTCGTCAGGGAACCTGATCCAGACCTATGATGGAGATACCAGTCTGTTCAACTTTGTAACCGGTGTCCGAGAACAGCACGGCGTGGTGGCAATAGGCAGTATCGAGCAGCGGTGTATCGCGATGTTTGAGCGCTAGTCAGCGAGCCCGCCGACGCCATGATTTACCGTTACGCATACAATCCGGTATTCTGGTTGCCAACACCAGCCATCACAGTGCACAGTAGATGTTCGTGTTGCGCGCCGGCTGAATCCTGTGCGATCTTCGGTATGGCAACCAGCACAAGCCCGCGGCAGCGTATAATTTGTTGTGCAGATCCGTCCAATAGTCATTGAAGGTAACAAAGTATGACTGAAACAGCCTACGTTTACAGTGCGCTTCGCACGCCTCGCTCCAAAGGCAAGGCGGATGGCACATTGCACGAAGTGAAGCCAATCAATCTGGTGACTACGCTGCTAAACGAGATGCAACAGCGTCACGACCTCGATACCAGCCGGGTAGATGATGTCATGCTGGGTTGTGTCGCGCCGGTCATGGAGCAGGGGGCGGTGTTACCAAAGATTGCGTTACAAAAAGCAGGCTGGGACGAGAGTGTACCCGGCGCCCAGTTGAATCGCTTTTGCGCCAGCGGACTCGATACCTTCAATACGGCAGCGGCCAAGGTCGCATCCGGATGGGAGGAACTGGTGTGCGCTGGCGGCTATGAGTCGATGTCGCGTGTGCCCATGGGAGCCGATGGCGGGCCATTCTCCGAAGACCCTGAAACGGCGATCCAGACGGGCTTCGTACCACAGGGTATCGGTGCAGATCTGATCGCCACCATTGAGGGCTTTAGTCGCGATGATGTAGACAGGTTTGCGGTCGAAAGCCAGCAGCGCGCATCCCATGCTCGCGAGAGTGGCTGGTTTGACCAGTCTGTGGTCCCGGTAAGAGATGACAACGGTATAACCATTCTGGAGCGCGACGATTTCATCAAGCCGCAGACAGACCTGCAAACACTGTCCGGCTTGCGGGCCAGTTTTGAGCAGATGGGCTCAATGGCATTTGATGCGGTAGCGCTTAAGAAGTATCCACAGGTCGAAAAGATCCATCATGTCCACACGCCGGGTAATTCCTCGGGTATCGTCGATGGCGCATCACTGGTCATGCTTGGCAATGCACAGGTTGGCAAGGATCTGGGGCTTGAACCGCGTGCGCGTGTTGTATCGGTGGCACTGACTGCTACCTGCCCGACTATTATGCTGACCGGACCAGGGCCTGCATCGCAAAAAGCGCTGGCCAAAGCGGGCATGACAATCGATGACATCGATCTGGTTGAAATAAACGAAGCGTTTGCGTCGGTGGCGCTCAGGCTGCAAAAAGATCTCGATGTACCCGACGAAAAACTCAATGTTGTCGGAGGTGCCATCGCCATGGGGCATCCGCTGGGTGCCACCGGAGGTTGCCTGGTAAGTACGGTTATCGATGAGCTCGAGCGGCGTCAGTTGAAACGCGCGTTGATCTGCATGTGCGTGGGTGGCGGTATGGGTATCGCGTCGATAATAGAGCGTCCCTGAGCAGCAAACGATAATCTGAACACAAGTATTAGAGACAACTGCTAATGGAAGATTTCCGCTACGAGAAAGATGCTGATGGCATTGTCACGGTGACCATGGATATGGCCGGGCAATCAGCCAATACCATGAACGAGAATTTTGTCCCTGCGTTTGACAAAGCACTCGACAGACTGAGAGCAGAAGACACCTTAAAAGGCGTGGTATTCACCTCTGCAAAAAAGACTTTTTTTGCCGGTGGCGATCTCAACCTTATTCTAAAAGTGGAGAAGTCAGACGAACAGACGCTGCACTATATCGAGGAAAATAAACGACCCTATCGCGAGCTTGAAAAACTGCAGGTGCCAGTGGTTGCCGCCATCAATGGCGCGGCACTGGGTGGCGGTTACGAGCTGTGTCTGGCCTGCAATTACCGGGTGGTGGTTGATGAGCCACATGCGGTAACCGGTTTGCCAGAGGTCACTCTGGGTCTGTTACCGGGGGCGGGCGGAGTCGTACGTCTGACCGCGCTGATTGGTCTGGAAGCAGCAGCGCCGTTGCTCACTGAGGGCAGACAGCTTGTGCCGGCCAGGGCACTGGCAGCTGGTCTGGTCGACGAGCTTGTCTCCGACACAGATAAACTGTTGCCTGCGGCCAAAGCCTGGATCCATGCCAACCCGGACGCTCACACACAGCCCTGGGATCAAAAGGGTTTTCAGTACCCTGGTGGAGATGCACGGGCTCCCCGAGTCCGTCAGGTTGCGACGATGGGCAGTGCCATGCTGGCCAGTAAAACCAGAGGTCTGCTGCCGGCCCCTGAGGTGATACTCGATATCGCCGTTAACTCCATGCGGATGAATTTTGATCAGGCGCTGCGGGTTGAAAGCCGCGGTCTCTGCAAGCTGATTACCACACCCGAATGCAAAGCCGCGATCACTACCTTTTTCTTCGGCATGCAGGCAATCAAGGGCGGCAAGGTCAGGCCCAAAGGTGAGCACTGGAAGGCCACAAGCGCCGCAATTCTGGGGGCCGGCATGATGGGCGGTGGCATTGCATGGGCCCATGCGAGTCGCGCATTGCCCACTGTGCTCAAAGACATGAGCATTGAAAACGCAGAACAGGGCAAAGGGTATTCCGCCATGCTGGCGGACAAACGCATCAAGCGTGGTCAAATGACAGACAGTCAGAAAACCGCATTACTTGAACTGATTACACCGACTACTGAAGACCACAGCTTTCAGGGCGTCGATCTAATAATTGAAGCGGTGTATGAAGATGTCTCGTTAAAAGAAAAGGTAATTGCCGACACCTTTCCGCTGTTGTCAGAGCATGGTGTCTACGGTTCCAACACATCCACATTGCCTATCAGCCTGCTGGCGCAAAGCTGTCCGGACCCCGCTCGGTTTATCGGGCTTCACTTCTTTAGCCCTGTCGACAAAATGAAAGTAGTAGAGATTATTCTCGGCGAAAAAACATCGCAAGAGACGATGCGCAAATCCTACGACTACGTGCAGCAGATAGGGTATATGCCTATTGTCGTCAATGACTCTCGTGGCTTTTTCACCAGTCGTGTTTTTGGTACCTATCTGGATGAGGGACAGCAATTGCTGCTCGACGGCATGAGTCCGGTCGCAATAGAAAGAGCGGCATGGATTGCGGGTATGCCGGTAGGGCCGCTGGCCGTGCACGACGAAGTATCACTGGTGCTGTCCAAGAAAGTCTATGAAACCCATATCGCGCTAGATGAGCGGCTGGGCATTGAAAACGGATTTCCAGCGGATATTCGGGGCAGTCGCGATGTCGCTTTTAAACTGATCGAGATGAATCGCGGCGGGCGTCATTATGGAGGCGGATTTTATGACTACCACGACGACGGCAGCAAACAGTTATGGAGTGGATTGAGTCAGTTTCAACAAAAGTCAGGCGGTGATACAAGCGGCTCTGCGGTAAGCATAGAGGATGCAATTGATCGCTTGTTGTATCGGCAGTCTATCGAGACGCTACGCTGTCTGGATGAAGGGGTATTGCGCACCGAGGTCGAGGCAAATTTAGGCGGTATATTTGCGATTGGTTTTCCGTCGCACACGGGCGGGGCGCTGCAGTTCATTCGAGGTGCGGGTATTGATAAGTTTGCAGCACGCGCCGCAGAACTGGCAAGTACCTGGGGTGACCGGTTTAGCGTATCGGACAGTGCAATGGACAAGCTGAAAAGTTCTGCACCCGCCTGACTCACCAGGCAGAGTTCATTCGTGCCCGGTTACAGCTAACCTCTACCGGGTCATTCCTGCAAATCGAGTATCGTCGAGATGTCCATGAGTGAAGAACCCTTACTGATTGATATAACGGGCGCTATAGCGACGGTGACTCTGAATCGACCAGAGCGACTCAATGCCTTCAATGCGGAACTTAAGCTGGCAATGCGCACCGCGGTTGGCCGACTTAACGACAACGATGACGTTCGCGTTGTCATTCTAAAAGGCGCTGGACGCAGTTTCTCGGCAGGTGCCGATATCAGTGGCGAGATGGCAGAGCCGATCAGTTTTCATCTTGACAGTGATTACAAACCGTTTCTTACCGGTATAGAAAAATCTGACAAAGTCTGGATAGCGCAGGTGCATGGAGCCGCAGCCGGTATTGGCGCTGCACTGGCGATGAATTGCGATCTCATCTCGATGGCCGATGACGCGTATTTGTACATGGCGTTTGCAGCCATCGGGCTGATACCGGATGGCGGCAATACGCAGCTGCTGCTCAACTATCTGGGCTACCATCGTGCGCTTGAGGCGGTTCTTGAGGGGCGCAAACTTACTGCTGAAGAATGCTTCGCCAGCGGTATTGCCAACAAGGTGATCGGCGCCGATGACCTTGATCGCCATACCTTTGAATGGGCAGAGAAACTGACCAGTACCGCGCCGCTGGCAATGGCTGGCGCCAAACGACTGCTGCGCAATGTGGGTTCAATGAGTTTCGGCGACGCGATAACACAGGAGGGACTGGAGCAAACACCGCTGCTGCGATCAGCGGATTTTAAAGAGGGTGTGCGTGCGTTTCTGGATAAGCGCAAGCCTGAATGGAGCGGCAGTTAAGCGGCTTATTAACTTAACGGACAAAATTGTAAAGACTGGATCACAGTTTTTAATGACGGATCAGTATTGCGCTGCTGTTTCTCAGGCTGTGAATAAACAACTAAATCAAGTGTGATAGCTGGCTGGTAAATCACACCCGCGATGTATCATTCATTAGTCGGATAGATACATGTGCCAGGTCAAATCACTAAACTTTTTTGTTATAACAATTGGGTATTATTCTCGACCTGCGAATCACTTCACTTTAGACGCTTGCTGCCGCCAGAATGAGGTGAGGTCGGGGTAATGGATGCCCCGCGAGTTAAACAGGGATCCCCATGAGATCGTGGTTCAGTTTTAATCGCAGCATTTTGTTTTTTAGCGCCCTGATGGTGTTGCTGTTATTTTGGCTCAGCATCAGCTTCCTGATGCAGGCATTTACCGCGAGGCAGGATGCTCAATTCCTTGCTCGCTATCTGCAATCAGACGCAGTTATCAGAGACACTGTGACCACTGTCGCAGAGGAACGAGCCGCGTCACACGGGCTGACTGATCTGAACGGAGAGTACTCTGCAGAGATTGCACTTGGCATACCATACGAGCGCACCAACCAATCATTTAACTACTTGTTCGCAGAGCTCGAAAGTGTGCTTGCGAACAAAGATTTTTCTGGCCAGCTGACTTATCAGCCCGAACATGTCCACACGCTGCTTGATCGTCTGCGCAAAAATGTGGAGATTTTGTCTTTTCAACGCGAAGCCGTTATCGACGATCTGAATCTGCCCCTCGATCGTCGCAACAAACGTCTGCAATTAGCGGTATTCGATTACTATGGTCATTTAATCAATAAACTCGAAGAGTTGCGTCAGTCCTTTCGTTACCAACCAACCAGGCTGTCCAGGGAAGTGAACACCGGCACGATGATATCAAACGCTGCGTGGAATCTGAATTTATCTCATCACCTGTTATCGGCTGTGTTTGAAGGATACATCATGTCGGGTAAAACAGGGTTGGGTACGGCCTATGAGCGGTCTTTGAGTATGCAACGAAGTGTCGACACGCACTGGGGTCAGTTAAAGAATATAAACGCCTACAATAATATTGACGAGGAGCTTCATACAAAAGCTATTGAACTGAATAACTGGTTTGGTAATACCTACTTTCCGCAGGTAAAACGTATGACACGTGCCATTGGCGAGACATCTCCCGCACCTTACGATCATTGGGAGTGGAGGAAGCTCGCACGGACGCTGGAAAAACTCACCGTCGATATCTTCGATAGAGCGGACAGGGTCTCGGTGCAACGAATCGAGCTGGAAATTCAGCGTGCAAATCGCAATTTGATGATTGATGTGTTGCTGGTGCTGCTGTGTATGTGCCTGATGGCAGGTGCGCTATGGATTGTTCAGCGAATACATTTTCAGGCCAATCACGATGACCTGACACGACTGTGTAATCGTCGCATGTTTAGATCTCATGGCGAGATGATGCTTGACGAGGCAAAGTCAAAGGGTTTTGATTATGTTCTCGTCGTACTCGATCTGGATAATTTCAAACTGGTCAATGACAGTCTTGGTCAGGTAACTGGTGATCGGCTACTGCAAAGAATAGCCCAACGCATATCTGATGCCGTCGGTAAAGAGGCCATGGTGGCGCGAACCGGGGGCGATGAATTTTCAGTGCTGAAGCGTTTTGACGATGCAGTCCCGGCGTTTACCACGGTTAGAAAAATGGCCGACGCTGTAAATGCCAGATACACTATTGCCTCGCAGTCAGTGCAGATTTCGGCTCGAATTGGCTACTCACTTTATCCTAGAGATGCAGGTAGTCTGGAAGAGTTGCGAAGAGCCGCAGATCTGGCAATTTTCAATGCTGGCGTCAGGGGAGCTGGCACCATTGAGTCCTTCAAACCTTCGATAGCAACAGCTTTTCAGGAGCGTCAAAGTCTGAAATCGGACCTGGCCCGGGCTATTGATAGAAATGAATTTGAGTTGCACTATCAGCCTCAGGTTGATCTGCAAAGTGGCCTGGTTGATGGTCTTGAGGCGTTATTGCGCTGGAATCAGCCGGAACGCGGCAATGTTCCGCCCTTTCAATTTATACCCGTTGCAGAGGATGCGGGCCTGTTGCCCCGGATCGGTCGTTGGGTAATCGAGGAGGCGGCGAGGCAGATGGCCGATTGGCGGGATACATCTGGTTTGCAACTACGCATGTCGGTAAATGTGTCACTACATCAGTTCCTGCACGGCGATATCGTACAAATTGTTCGTCATGCACTCAATGCGCACTTTCTCGATCCGTCAGATTTTGAAATAGAAATTACCGAGAGTGTCGCCATGGCTGAGATGGATCGAGTGCTCGAGAAACTGCAGTCACTACGGCAACTGGGCGTTCGTGTCGCACTGGATGACTTTGGTACCGGTTATTCGTCGCTGGGTTACTTGCAGGATTTACCTCTCGATACATTGAAGATTGACCGGTCTTTTATCACCAAACTTGACGAAGGTGAAGGCAATCAATGGGTATTGCTGGAAAGTATCGCCCATATTGCGCGGTCTCTTGATTTTCACACCGTTGCAGAGGGGGTCGAAACCGATGTCCAGTTGCAGCAGGTTGAAGCGCTTGGTATCGAAACGGTGCAAGGCTACTATTTTTCCAAACCACTGCCTGCGGCTTCGGTACTTTCCGCTGTTAACGATATCAATGCGATGCA
>CAYMVV010000086.1:0-23303 GCA_964393885.1 uncultured Granulosicoccaceae bacterium
GATACCGAGTTATCAAATTCTATGATCGGATTAAATTCAAAGTGTCTTAGCCGCCTGGGTGCGGGAATCTGATTTGGCCTGTCCATGTCGCGCTTTGATGTCAGCGCCTCCATTAGCACCGTGTGGATGTGCTCAAGCCGTGCATGGTCGCCAATGGTTTCACCATCTTTATCCAGCACGTAAAACGTGTTTAATGTCTTTCCCTGTCGTGAAGAGAGTATGTCCGCACTAACAACCGTCAGGCCCAGTTTTTCAAGGGAGATGGCAATGTTAACGAAAATATTATCGTAGTCATCGACATGTATAAATATCTCGGTTGAGCCGCGTTGCGCTTCGCGTCTTAGTTCGATCAGTGTATCGTCGGAGTGGTGTTGCGCGATTGAAGTAGTGTGCCAGCATATTTCATTGGCAGAATACTGCAGAAAATAATTTTCATCACAGTCTTGCCAGATCGCATCTATGGTTGCGGTGTCGATACTGTCACTGTTGTTGTGGTGGCTCATCAATTGTCGTGCTTCCAGCATTCGTTCTTCGATGATTTCCTGCTTGTCGATAGGGTTGTCCAGGCCTCGTTTGAGAGCGAGCTCAGTACTGCTGTAAAGCTGTTGCAGCAGATTGGATTTCCACGAGTTCCACAATTCCGGATTGGTGCCTCTGATGTCTGCTACGGTTAGCAGATACAGGTAATTGAGGTATCTAAGTGAGCCGACAAAGTGTGCGAACTCGCTAATGATTTCCGGGTCTGAGATATCCTTTCTTTGTGCCGTTGTCGACATGGCCAGGTGATGGCGGATGGTCCATGTAACTAACTTTGTGTCTACTGCGGTCAGTCCGTGATGATTGCAAAACTGTTCTGCATCTTCGGCTCCCAGAATACTGTGATCGCCATCCCGACCTTTAGCAATATCATGAAACAGGCCGATTAAATAGAGTAGTTCAGGCCTGTCGATATCTTCCTGCATAATGCGGGAGCACTGCGGATACTCTTCATTGTGTTCCGACAGGGCAAAACGTCGCAAGTTGCGAATAACCATTAGCGTGTGTTCGTCGACCGTATAGATATGAAACAGGTCATATTGCATACGCCCCACTATTTTTTCAAAACCCGGCAGATAGGCGGCGAGCACACCGTAGCGATTCATCAGACGCAATTTACGGGTAATCTTTTGCGGCTCTCGAAAAAGTTGCAGGAAGAGATCTCGAGGAATTAACTCATTGCGAAAACGTTTGTCTATCAGGTGTAGATGACTGCTTAGCAGCCGCAGGGTAGTAGCGCCAACTCCCTTTATATCCTCACTTGATGCGAATACCTGAAACATCTCAAGGATTGCAGGCGGGTAGTCTTTGAATACAGTGTCACTGGTAACCTGCAGGTAACTATTGGTAATTCGAAATCGTTTATTGACAGGTATCGTTGCCAGCGCGGACGGGTCATTCAATAACTTGTCTTCGAACAATTGCAGTAACATGCCATTGAGTCGTTCGACTTTTGTAACTGTGCGATAGTACAGTTGCATAAACTGTTCGACCGCTTCGTTGCCTTCCTGGTGATAGCCGAAGTCTTCAGCGAGCTCACGTTGATAGTCGAACAGCAGTCGATCTTCCTTGCGCCCGCTTTTGATATGCAACAGGTATCGAATGCGCCAAAGATAGTCACGGCCTTGCGTTAACTCGGTTAACTCGGGTGTTGTCAGGTAGCCGTCTGTAACCAGCGCTTCCAGATCGCTGGAGCCAAATAGTCTGATTACAAGCCATTCGATAGTTTGAATGTCTCTGAGGCCGCCCGGGCTCTCTTTAAGGTTGGGTTCCAAACGATAGGCTGTGCCATGGAATTTGACATGACGGTTGTGTTGCTCATCGCGCTTGGCAACAAAGAAATCTGCAACACCCCAGACTTTATCTGGCGCAATCGAGTTTCGAAGTCTTGTGTAAAGCGATTCAGCACCGATCAGCAGTCGGCTCTGCAGCAGGTTGGTTACAACTGTTACGTCAGCCAGTGCCTCCTGCACGCTGCGAGGTATGTCGCGCACACTGTGGCCAATGTCCAGGCCGGTATCCCACAGGGCTGTTACGAACGCCGCAATGTCCTCATCTGCCGCCGTGTAGTCATCTGCCGTCAGAATAAGTATGTCTATATCGGAGTTTGGATGCAGTTCCGATCTGCCATATCCGCCTACCGCGAGTAATGCCAGTGACTCTGATGAAGCTGCCGGGATGTGGCGGTTCCATAGATGACTGATCAGCGCGTCGGAGACTGCCGATTGCCAGGCGAGTAGTTCGGATGCGGGCACATTTTGTAGAAAAAGGGCATCGATAGCGCTGCGCGCTTGTGCAAATGCCTCACGATAGGCGCCAATTGTCGATCCCTTTGCCTCAACCTCAGCGACCAACGTAGGCAGATGTAGCAGCGTTTCGGTGTCCCGGTCCGCAATGTCCGTTTTCATCCTGTTGCTCGCAGGTTTGTCGCTCTGGAATGTCAGATTTCTCTGGGAGAAAGCGTCAGCAGTTCATAGCCGTTTTCAGTCACCAGTACCGTATGTTCCCACTGTGCAGACAGGCTCTTGTCTCTGGTCACAACTGTCCAGTCATCAGCCAGCAATTTTACGTGGCGTTTGCCGGCGTTGATCATGGGCTCGATGGTGAATACCATGCCTGGTTTTAACGCCAGTCCCTCTCCGGGGGTGCCGTAGTGCAGTACCTGCGGTTCCTCGTGAAAGGCGCTGCCGATGCCGTGACCACAGTACTCCTGCACTACTGAGCAGCGCTCGCCTTCAGCGTACACCTGTATGGCATTGCCGATGTCACCCAGCGTGGCGTTGGGTCGCACCATCTCAATGCCCCGATTCAGCGACTCCAGTGCGATATCGCAGATACGCTGCCCCTTGACTGTGGGATCGCCAATGCAGAACATGCGGCTGGTGTCACCGTGGTATCCCTCTTTGATTACGGTAACATCGATATTCACAATATCCTTTTTTTTCAGCACTCTGTCACCGGGAATACCATGGCACACTTGGTGATTGAGAGACGTACAGATAGATTTTGGAAACCCTCTGTAGTTGAGCGGAGCTGGTATGGCTCCCTGTTTGACCGTAATGTGTTCGTGGCAGATCGTATTGAGTTCATCAGTCGTGATGCCAGGCCGGACATGGTCGGTGATCATGTCAAGCACCTCGGCTGCCATGCGACCTGCGGTGCGCATCTTCTCTATTTCCTGACTGGTTTTTATGGGTACCGGATGCGCTCGCATTTGGCCGCTTTGTCCTGAGTAGATGTGGTCGAGGGTGAAATTCTATTATTGTATTGGAACATTCACCAGTTCTGGAATATAATTGTTGATTGGCTGAACAGGAATGCCCTGCAAACCTTTCTTCCATTTAAATCAGTTTGCTACATTTGCCGTTTGGCAGGTGTGACGCTGGTCCTGCAATCAGATGCCTGTCAGTTGATGACTTGATTCCGCGGCATCTGGACAATTACCAGGTCAGTGGACCCAAATCCGGGCAACCAGGCTCGATCCAGGTAGTATCCAGGGTCGATCGAGGGTCATGTCCAGGTTTGATCCAGGGTCAATGTGTAGCAGCTGAAATTCACACGTCTCAATAAATTTGCGCAAACGGGTGCCGGTTTACCGGTTGTTTGTAGTAGTTGAGACGGAGGCCCAACCCGAAACCGAGGTTAATCATGTCAAAAGTTAGCATGCGTCAAATGCTGGAAGCCGGTGTGCATTTTGGACACCAAACTCGCTACTGGTGCCCCAAAATGGCCCCGTACATCTACGGCGAGCGCAACAAGATTCATATCTTTAATCTCGAGAGCACCGTGCCGGCTCTGGATGATGCTCTGAATTTCCTGGGCAAACTGGCGTCAAAGAACGGACGCATCCTGTTCGTCGGTACCAAGCGTGCCGCGCGAGATGCCATAAAAAATGCTGCAAACAATTGCAACATGCCCTACGTCAATCGACGTTGGCCCGGCGGCATGATGACTAACTTCAAGACGGTAAAGCAGTCCGTTAAGCGCATGCTGGAACTTGAAGAAATGTTCAATAGCGGCGGCGAGGAAAAGCTCAGTAAGAAAGAGGCACTGACGCTGCGTCGTGAACTCGACAAGCTTGAAAAATCTCTTGGCGGTGTGAAGAAGATGGAGCGATTGCCCGATGCGTTGTTCGTAGTCGATGTCGGGTACGAGAAAATTGCCCTCGCTGAAGCTCGCAAGCTCGGTATACCAGTGATTGCGGTTGTCGATAGCAACAATTCACCAGAGCAAGTGGACTATGTCATTCCGGGTAACGATGATGCCGTCAGGGCCATTCAGCTTTACGTTGATGCTGCGGCTGATTCAATTCAAACCGGTAAATCAACAGGGTCAATCCAGGATAGCTCCGATTTTGTTGAAGTGAAAGAGTCTGCGCCCGTGACTGAAGCACCGGCAGCTGAAGCACCGGCAGCTGAGGCACCGGCAGCTGAGGCACCAGCTGCTGAGGAGCCTGCCCCTGAGGCAGCACCGGTAGCCGAAGCGCCGGCAGCCGATACAACCACGGTGGAAGCTGCAGCAGAACCAGCTGTTGACACAGCTCCGGCAGAGCCTGTGGCTGCTCCAGCTGTTGCAGAAGCGGCAGCGCCCGCAGCTGCTGAACCTGTGCCAGCAGAGGCAACACCAGCGGCGCCTGCGGCCGGGGAATCGCCTGATGAGACTACTCCGCCAGCGACCTAGTGAGCAAGCGTAATTGCCGGCAGCTTCTTTGAAACAACAGAGAAAAGGCACCGGAATATCGTCGGCCATCGCTATGATGGCTCACCGCTGTCATCTGTGCAGCGGTGTCGATTGGACATTTTTGAGAAGCGTATAGAACAATGGCTATAACAGCAGCAATGGTGAAGGAACTGCGCGAACGAACCGGCGCAGGAATGATGGAGTGCAAGAAGGCGCTGGTTGAGGCTGACGGAGATATGGACACTGCAGTTGAGCAGATGCGTATTTCCGGTCTGGCAAAGGCTGACAAGAAATCTGGCCGAATTGCAGCCGAAGGTGCGGTCGGTGTGGCAGTCGCAGACGACGGTAAGTCGGTGGCGATGGTTGAAATAAACTGTGAGACCGATTTCGTCGCGAAAGGGGATGAGTTTCAGGGGTTTGCGCAGTCGGTTGCTGAAGCCGTGCTGGCAGGAGCTCCTGCGGATGTTGAGGCCGTCGGTGCGCTTGATGCAGGTGGCCAAACGATCGAGCACATTCGTCAGGAGATGGTGTCAAGGCTGGGTGAGAACATTCAACTGCGACGTTTTATCAGACATGAGACAACGGACGGTCGCGTGGGTGTGTACAAGCATGGTGAGAAGATTGGTGTGGTTACCGAGGTATCTGGTGATTCAGACAGCTTGCCTCGGGACATTGCAATGCATGTTGCCGCAAGCCGACCGGTGTGTATCGGTGAGGCTGACGTACCGGCAGACCTGCTCGACAAAGAGAAGCAAATTCTAATGGCGGAAGCCGCTGAAAGTGGTAAGCCTGTTGAAATTGTTGAAAAAATGGTTCAGGGCAGATTGCGTAAGTATCTCGCCGAGATCACCTTGCTGGGTCAGGACTATGTGAAAGACACCGATATGACAGTTGAAAAATTGTTGAAAGAAAATGGTGCAACCGCGCGATTCTTCACCCGTTACGAGGTTGGTGAAGGCATTGAGAAAAAGCAGGAAAACTTTGCGGATGAGGTGATGGCTCAGGTCAAGGGAGGCTAGGGAGTCACAGGCTACAACGCTGTAACGCGGTCACAGTGGTGAACAGTGATATGCGTTGTTTTGTAGCTACTGAATTGCAATCTCTCAATCGGAAGCCGGCAAATCTGCCGGCTTTTTTTATGGCACAATTTACAAGATCAGATCGATGGGACTGGTTGCCAGCGAAGCTGTCGACGGTCGCAAAGCGTCCTTACACTGTTATAGTATCGGCAACATTGAGTGACGTGTGTTTTCCGGGCAATCGGTTCCAGGCTGCCAGATAGCCAACAGCGGAGATATAGCGAATGATAGATGATATAAAAAAAGATGCGGCCACCCGGATGGTCAAAAGTATTGATGCGTTGCAGACTGAGTTTGGCCGTATTCGAACAGGTCGTGCACACACCAGTTTGCTGGATCACATCAAGGTTGACTACTATGGCAGCGCGTCGGCTCTCAATCAGGTGGCGAAGGTGATTATTGAGGATGCCCGTACGCTCAGTGTTACGCCATGGGAGAAAGATCTGGTCGGCCCGATCGAGAAAGCTATCATCGATTCCAATCTCGGGCTCAACCCCGCAACCGCCGGAACAGTAATCCGTATTCCGATGCCGCCGCTTACTGAAGAGCGCCGTAAGGATTTGGTCAAAGTCGTACGTGGGGAGGCAGAAGGTACCCGAGTTGCCATCCGCAACATTCGGCGAGATGCAAACAACGATCTGAAAGAGTTGCAGAAAGAAAAGGAAATTTCTGAAGACGATGAGCGCAAGGGTCAGGATCTGGTGCAGAAAACAACGGACGAACACATTGCCAAAGTCGATGAGTTGCTAAAGAACAAAGAAGCCGAACTGATGGAGGTATAACAAACTCTGTCTTCAGAGCTGGAATGTTGCCAGTGACATCTATTCCGTCCCACATAGCCATCATCATGGATGGTAACGGTCGTTGGGCGCAAAAGCGCAGTATGCCAAGAAGCTCCGGCCATCAGTCAGGAGTCAAGGCAACACGGCAGGTAGTCGAGCACTGTGCCAGACTCGGCGTAAAGGCGTTAACAGTGTACGCATTCAGTAGCGAAAACTGGCGGCGGCCTCAGGCCGAGGTCAGTTTCCTGATGGAGCTATTTGTCAGAGCGTTGCGCAATGAGGTTGAAAAGCTGCACGACTCGGGAATCCAGCTCAGATTCATTGGCGAGATTGATGAGTTTCCGCAAGGGCTTCAAAACGAGATAGCGTTTTCAAGCGATAAAACGGCGATGAATGAAGGAATGCAGCTCAATATTGCGGTTAACTATGGTGGTCGCAACGAGATGGTTCGAGTAATGCGCCGAGTGGCGGCGGATGTCAACAATGGCTTGTTGGCGCCCGAGGATATCGATGAAAATTTGATTACCAGCTATTCGTGGCTGCCCGATGGTCTTGAGCCAGATCTCTTTATCCGCACCGGTGGCGAGCAACGCTTGAGTAACTACCTGTTATGGCATCTGGCCTATACCGAGCTTTATTTTACGCAAACGCTGTGGCCTGATTTTGGTGCGCAGGAGCTTGATATGGCCATACAACAGTTCAGTCATCGGCAGCGAAGATTCGGACAAACCGGTGAGCAGGTGCAAACTGACGATCATTCGCGACCCTGAGATCAACCTTGTTAAAACAACGCATCATTACAGCCGTAATTCTCGCAGCGTTTGTTCTTTGGGCTTTATTCACCTGGCCCGCGGAGTATTTTGGTGTATTCCTGCTGTTTTGTACCGCTGCGTGTGCCTGGGAGTGGACCCGGCTTGGAAACGTACGCGCGCTGCCGTGGCGTATAGCTTATACGGTAATAGTCACTGCTGTGGTTGCGGGTCTGGTTTTTTCCGGGCTGGCGTTGTTAAAGATAATCGTGCCGCTCGCGCTGCTCGTTTGGCTGATGATTTCGATTGACCTGGCACGACGTTCAGTGATCTCGCTTGAAAACGACAGTCCAGACTGGTTTCTGCTTGTATTGGCGGCGTTTCTGTTGGCTACAGCCGTCGCGTCGCTTTACCTGGCACTAGTCGAACGTTCTGCGCTATATGTCGTCTACATAATTGCCGTGGTTGCGGCTGCAGACATTGGAGCCTATTTTTCCGGGAAGCGCTTTGGTCGTCGCAAACTGGCGGTAAGTATCAGCCAGGGAAAGACGATAGAAGGTGCCATCGGTGGCATGGCTGCCGCAAGTGCACTGGCTTTACTGGTGACACTGTTTGCCCGTTTTTTTGCAGAAAATAGTTATGTAGTTAGTGCCTTTTCCGGTTTGGGTACAGGGTTTCTTGCGGTGTCTTTTATGGCAGCACTTCTCTCGATTGTCGGGGACCTTTTTATAAGCCGAGCCAAGCGTACGGTCGGTGTTAAGGACAGTGGCAAGCTGCTGCCAGGACACGGAGGGGTGCTCGACCGCTTCGACGGTTTATTAGCCGCCGCCCCCTGGTTGGCGATTCCTATGCTATGGTCATTTTGAATAATTCTGGTGCGCAGGCGCGTGTTGCCAGGCCCTGTGTTACCAGTCCATCTGTTGCCAGTTCCCGTTTTACCAGTCATAAATACGGGGCCTCCGGGTTAGTACTATCCTGTTGTGTGCTTGTCGCAGGTATTGGAAGACCAGTCGCGATGCTAACCTGTTGTAGTGAAGGGGCTTTGCTATGAGGTGTGTGATATTGCAGGTCTGGTACCAGCGCCATAGTCCGGGAATCGTAACATGAGGCAGGCAGTAGCAGTCTTCGGATCGACCGGCTCGGTCGGGGTCAATACGGTCGACGTGATTCAGCGCAATGCCGACAAATACTACGTTGATGCGCTGACTGCTAACAGGAATGTGGAGGCGTTACTGGCCCAGTGTCTCAGTCACCGCCCCAGGCTTGCCGCGATGGCTGACCCGGTTGCATCGACAGAGTTGGCTGTGCGGCTGCGCAGAGCGGGGGCACAAACAGAGGTGGTCACCGCAGAGGCGCCACTGTGTCAGATCGCAAGTGATCCGAACATACCGATAGTGATGGCGTCCATAGTTGGTTTTGCTGGTTTGGCCCCAACTTTCCAAGCCATCCGCTGTGGTAAAAAGATTCTACTGGCTAACAAAGAATCGATGGTGGTAGCCGGGACAATATTAAATCAGCTGGCGCAAAAAAGTGGTGCGGTGCTGTTGCCGGTCGACAGCGAGCATAATGCAATCTTCCAGTGTCTGTCCGACACGGACCAAAAGCAACGCGAGTTGCATGGTAAAAATGCTGAGGTTGTTTCGGTTATTCTGACCGCGTCGGGTGGGCCGTTTCGCAACTGGACGAGCAAGCAAATGGAATCTGCTTCCGTTGCACAGGCAATCAATCACCCCAATTGGAGTATGGGTTCCAAAATATCAGTTGACTCAGCAACTATGATGAATAAGGGGCTGGAGGTAATTGAGGCCTGTTCTCTGTTTGGGATAGATGAGAAGTATATTGAGGTGGTCGTACACCCGCAGAGTGTGGTGCATTCGATGGTCCGGTATCGGGATGGGTCGATTTTGGCGCAACTGGGAACTGCCGACATGCGTACACCTATCGCCAGTGCGCTGGCTTGGCCAGAGCGAATTGACGCGGGTGTTACACCGCTGGACTTGATGCAACTCAACGGTCTTGAGTTTATACAGCCGGATGTGCAGCGATTTCCGTGTCTCGGGCTTGCGCGGTTGGCATTGGCAAAAGGCGGGGCTGCAACAGTGGTGCTTAATGCCGCTAACGAAGTCGCAGTGGAAGGTTTTTTGAATGAATCGATTGGGTTTACGGATATAGCAAAGATTAATGCGCATGCGTTGGAGGCATGCCGTTTTGATATTCCCTCAACGATTGAAGATCTGATACACATTGATCGAACTGTGCGTCAGCAAACACTACAGTATATTGAATGCGGGCTCATGCCCGCGGAAATCATTTAAATGCAAAGCTTCTTATTGAGTTTGGTCGCCTTTATCGTGGCAATTGGAATACTGGTCACGATACATGAGTTTGGCCACTATTGGGTCGCCCGCAAGATGGGGGTCAAGGTGTTGCGATTTTCCATCGGGTTTGGAAAACCGCTTTGGAAAAAGGTAGCCGGTGCGGATGCCACGGAGTACGTGCTGGCGGCCATTCCGTTGGGTGGCTATGTGAAAATGCTGGATGAACGAGAGGGGAACGTTGATTCTGAAGAACTCGATCGTGCATTTAACCGCAAAAGTGTCTGGGCCAGAATAGCCATAGTACTGGCGGGCCCACTCGCCAACCTGATACTTGCGGTATTTCTCTACTGGCTTGTTTTCATTGTTGGTATTACTGGCGTTGCCCCGATTGTTGGAGTCCCTGACGCGCAAAGTCCGGCCGCAGAAGCGGGCTTTGAATCGGGAGACAGGATTGTCGCGATCGCGGATCGCAATACGCCAACGTGGGACACTGTCTATGTTGCGCTGCTCGATGCGATTGTCGAAGATACCGAGCAACTGCAAATTTCTGTCGAAACCGAGGACGGGCTAAGCGCAAATCGCTCATTAGGGATAAACAGCGAGGAATTACTTGCCAGTCAGGGAGACATTGTGCGCAAGCTTGGCATGCAACGCTGGTGGCCTGATGTCGATCCGGTGATCGGTGCAGTAGTACCCGATGGTGCAGCAGAAGCGGCAGGTTTGCAGGCAGGTGATCGTATTTTAAGCAGCGATGGCGTGGCGATCGCAAGCTGGGGTGAATGGGTTCAGGTGATCCGCGCCAGTCCGGATAAAACGTTACTACTGGAGGTGCAGCGATCCTCCGGTACCGAGGAGATCAGTCTGACGCCGGCGCGGCTGGAGCGTGAAGACGACGTTATCGGATTCATCGGGGCGAGAGAAACCCAGTCGCAGGCTGTTATCGATGAAAAGTTGCGGACTGTCGAACGGTATGGACCAGTGCAGTCTATCGGAAAGGCTTTTCAGCGTACCTGGGACATGATAACGGTCAGTCTCGGAATGATTGGCAAGTTGTTCACTGGTGAGGCGTCGCTAAAGAATACGGTCAGTGGTCCCATATCAATTGCTCAGTTCGCCGGGCAGTCAGTGAGTGTTGGCATAGATCACTACATCAACTTTATTGCGCTGGTCTCTATTAGTCTGGGAATTTTCAATTTGTTTCCCGTGCCAATGCTGGATGGCGGACATCTGGTGTACTACGCCGTTGAAGTTGTCACTGGCAAGCCGGTATCGGAAAAAATTCAGATTGTGGGTCAACAGCTCGGGCTTGCCTTGCTGGGAACATTGATGGTGTTCGTTTTCTATCAGGATATTCTGCGCCTGATCACCTGACCAGGCGCTGCTGCTTGCAATTACAGCTCAGCTGAAATCTCTATGTGCTTGAAAAGCCTGCAGTGAAAATGTCTGTGTAAAAAAAGCGAGGCTGTAAGTTCGATCTTTCGATAAATTGAGGCGAAATTCGTTCCTATTTAACGGAATCGATCAAATTTGCTGGCCAAAAGATCGCATCGCTGATCGATCATTCATGCTCGAACGGATTGCCAGGATACTGGATGAGCCGGGAATGAGCACACCAGGCCTTGATTCAGACCAACGAACAGTCATCTGACGCGGATCAGCGAGTCGCGATGAGCGTGTAAACCATCCAGAAATACCGCGCCTCAGCAGGCCATTTTTTCTCGAAAAGGCTTCAGGTAGGTTTAGATTCGGTAATCCCTTGGCGAATAGCAGCTTGCTATTCTGACGAACGTCAGACAACTCGCTAAAATCCATTAATGCCTTCAGGTTTTTATCCAAGATTTCTTGGCCGGCTTGCCGCTGCGTCTATCTTAATTGCGTTGACAGGCGCTATGGTGGCAACTGCGGCTGAAAGAGCGTTCATTATTTCTGCTGTTACCGTACGCGGTATTGATCGCATCGATAAAGGTACAGTGCTCAGCTATGTTCCAGTGCGCGCCGGCGAGCGCTTTGAGCCTGGTCGTGATTCGGGGCGGGTCATTCGAACCTTGTACGACTCAGGGCTTTTCCACGACGTCAGTCTTGCTCGTTCAGGCCAGGATCTTATCGTAACGGTGGAAGAGCGGCCGTCGATTGTAGAAGTCGATATAACCGGTAATAAAGTTCTTTCCGACGATCAGATGGATGAAACATTAAGGACGCTGGGGCTGGCGCCAGGTCGCATCTTCAGGAGGGCTGTACTCGACAATCTGGAAACGGAAGTGCGTCAGGTGTATTTCAGTCGAGGACAGTATGGAACCCGCGTCACCTCGTCGATCGAGGAACTGGAGAATAACAGGGTCAATGTAAAAATAGACATCGAGGAAGGCGTGGTCGCAAAAATCAGCCACGTCAGTATTGTTGGTAATAAGGCATTCGATGACGAGACTCTTCTCAATTTGCTGGACTCCGGTGTTGCTAGCCTCAACCCGTTTAGCAATGCAGATGAATATTCAAGAGCGAAGCTTGCGGCAGACACGGAACGTCTTCGCGCCTGGTATCTGGATCGTGGTTATTTAAGGTTTGATATCGTGTCGACGCAGGTAACAATTTCACCTGACAAGCAAGATATAAACATCACAATTAATGTGGATGAGGGCACGCAATACCGTGTTGGCAAGGTTGCTTTTTCAGGCGATAAAGCAGACGTGTCGGACGAAGAGTTGAATTCGTTAGTTGCCTTTACAGAAGGGGAGACATACTCTCGAAAACTGCTCACCAGCAGTACCTCTGCCATTACAGACAGACTCGGTGATGATGGATACGCCTTCGCAGGAGTGAGTGTTTTACCGAATATCAATGATGGTGATGGTTCGGTTGATCTTGATCTTCAGATAGAGCCAGGCAAGCGAGTGTATGTTCGCCGAATTACCTTCAGTGGTCAGGGGCAAACCCATGATGAAGTATTGCGGCGCGAGATGCGGCAAATGGAAGGGAGCCGATTCTCGCCAAATGCGCTGAGTAGATCGCAGACGCGGTTGCAACGTTTACCCTATATAGAAAGAGTTGCGATCACGACACCGCGTGTTCCGGGTTCCGATGATTTGGTCGATATTGCGGTCGAAGTGGCAGAAGGACCGTCAGGCTCATTCGGTGCCGGCGCGGGTTTTGGCACGGATGGTTTCGTATTTAATGTCAATCTGACGCAGGAAAACCTTTTCGGTACCGGCGAGCGATTGGCCATCTCTTTTGACAACAGCACAAGTCAGGATAACTTCTCTGTTTCTTACACGGACCCTTATTATACCAACGACGGCATCAGCAGAAACATCAGGGCATTTGTTCGAAATACCGACACCAGTGATTTTACCAGCACTGCCGACTTCATTATCGATAGCTATGGCGCGAAGGTGCGCTACGGGGTTCCTATCAGTGAGTTTTCAAGCTTCAGTTTTGGATTTGGCTACGAGAATGTCGAAGCGATTGAGACAGACGAATCATCACAAGAAGTAATTGATTTTATTAGAGATAACGGCAACAGATATGATTTGTTTGACGTGACACTCGGTTTCACTCACGACACCAGGAACCGAACCGTTTTTGCCACCAGTGGTGCGAGAAATTCAGTTAGCCTGGAGT
This sequence comes from uncultured Granulosicoccaceae bacterium, assembly GCA_964393885.1. Taxonomy (GTDB): domain Bacteria; phylum Pseudomonadota; class Gammaproteobacteria; order Granulosicoccales; family Granulosicoccaceae. Next base: position 13,260 of record CAYMVV010000086.1, read on the forward strand.
TGACAACGCCAAACAGTGATTTGAGTTTTTTGAAGCTCGGTTACAGCTTTGAGTATTTTTATGCGTTAACCGAACGATACACGCTGTCGTTCAGTACCCGCATCAATTATGGTGAGGGCGAAGACGGGCTTGACGAGTTGCCCTTTTTCCGACGATTTTTTGCTGGTGGTATCCAATCCGTGAGGGGGTTCAGGACCAATAGCCTGGGTCCTGAAGACGAGGAATCCGGCGATGCAGTCGGGGGAGATTTCCGAACGCTTGGCACCTTTGAGCTGATTTTTCCGCCGCCCTTTGTCGAGACGGTCGGCGCGACCAGACTCAGTGTTTTTACAGATTTTGGAAATGTTTTCAGGGATGTGTCAGAATTTGATGTGGATGAATTACGTGGTTCCTATGGTCTCGCCTTTGTTTGGCTCGCACCCGTAGGGCCACTTACCTTCAGTATCGCAAATACGTTCAATACGGTCACATCCGATAACGAGCAATCTTTCCAGTTTACTATCGGGTCAATATTTTAGTGGGAAGTTCCAGTGTGTAGACGGTGCGCCCATACTGACCAGGGGGTCAGGGACCTGGCTGATCGTGTTGTTGATTCCTCGTCAATTCTCTGAACTGGGAGATTTAACTGTTTTGGTAACTCGATTATTACTTTCTGTCGCTTTACTTATGTGGGCAAGCATAGGTATGGGCAACGACATCAAGGTCGGGTATGTCGATATTCCTTTTCTGATCGATGAGGCGCCGCAGTCCAAGCAAGCCAGTGTGCGACTGGAGCAGGAATTTGCACCTCGTCAGGACAATATCAAATCACAAAAGCGACTGCTGGCAGACTTGCGTGAGACACTTGACAACGATGACCTCGATTTGATCGAGCGCGCCAGTGTAGAGCGCGAATTGCGTAAAACTGAACGACGAGTCAAGCGTGACGAGCAAGAATTCCGGGAAGAATTAAACATTCAGAAGAATCTTGAATTCAAAAAAGTCAGGGTATATGTGCTTGAAGCAATCGCGTCGTTTGCAAAGCGTTATGAATACGATTTGATCATCAGTGATGGCGTGCTGTTCGCCAATAAGAAAATAGATGTCACTGATGAAGTTTTATCGGAGTTGACGCAGGCGTTGGGTCAGGCGGACGGGAGTGGCCAAACGGGGTTATCTCGCGATTCCAATGACTGACAGCACTCTCAAATTGCATCGCGGTTTAGCGATGCTCTCTCGCTGGAATTCAGACAAAGCAGTGAATTCCGAAGCCCGGTTGCAGATAACCTTCAGCATCAACTAACGGGCAATTGAATTGGCAAATTCGTCGATAGCTACAGGTGAGATTGCCAAGGCACTTGGCCTTGAAATAATCGGAGATGTGAGTCTCGGGATTACTCGAATATCTAGCCTGCACAACGCAACGACTGGCAGTATTAGTTTTATTGCCGATAGAAAAAAGCTTGGTCTGTTAGGCGAGTGTAAAGCCTCCGCATTGATAGTGCCGCTAGAATTGATTGAGCAGGGGGTTTTGCCATCAGTGCCCTGTTTGCTCCCCAGCAGTAATCCCTATCTCAGTTATGCAAAGCTTACGCAGTTCTGGAGCCGGCATAATGCGCAACACGACCGACTGGATGGGCAGATTCATCCGTCCGCAGTTATAGATCCGGACGCCTCAGTGGCGGAGTCGGCGACCATTGGCCCGGGCGTGGTGGTATGTGCCGGTGCTACCATAGCCGAGCAAGTGGTTATTAATGCTGGCGCAGTGGTAGGTTCCGGAGTTGCCGTCGGTCAGCGCACGACGTTACACGCAAACTCTACTATCTACCATGATTGCGTAATAGGCGAGGATTGTGAAGTTCACTCCGGAGCGGTTGTTGGTGCGGATGGATTTGGTTTTGCGCCAGACCCGGACCCAGACAAAGCTGGCTGGGAAAAAATCTGTCAGTTGGGTCGTGTGGTGATCGGCAACGGGGTAAGTATAGGTGCCTGTACCTGCATCGACCGAGGGGCGCTTGATGATACAGTCATTGAGGATGGCGTCATTCTGGATAATCAGATTCAGGTAGCTCACAACGTCGTTATTGGAAAGAATACAGCAATAGCCGGTTGTACCGGAATTGCCGGTAGTACCTCTATTGGTGCCAACTGTCGAATCGGTGGTGCGGTTTCTATCGTCGGGCATATCACTATATGTGATGGCGTATTGGTCACCGCGAACTCCTTTGTTAATCGTTCAATTAAAGAGCGTGGTAGCTATTCTTCCGGAGTGCCGTTGCAGGATTCCTCTCTATGGCGAAAAAATGCGGTGCGTCTGCGCAAGCTCGATGCGCTGTCACGCGATTTTGAAAAACTTAAAAATACATCTGTCTAGGAAGGCAATGGAAGAATTAGACATTACTGAAATTGTCAAATATTTACCTCATCGGTACCCGTTTTTATTAATTGACAGAGTCATCAGTACGGAGCCCGGAGTGGGCTTGTCAGCGATAAAAAATGTCACGGCCAACGAGCCCATCTTTACTGGCCACTTTCCTCAGTTTCCCGTTTTTCCGGGTGTGCTCATTCTGGAGGCGATGGCCCAGAGTTGTGCTGTGTTTGCGTTTAGAGAGTTGGGTGGCTACCCGTCACAGGAAACGCTATATCTGCTGGCTGGAATTGACAAGGCGAGGTTCAAAAAGCAGGTGGTGCCCGGTGATCAGATGGTATTGTCAGTGAAAGTAGAGCGGACCCGCAGGGGTATTTGGCGCTTTGCTGCAGAAGCGACAGTGGATGAACAGCTTTGTTGTAGTGCTGAAATTCTGATAGCGAAAAACGAGATAGAGTTGTGATTCATCCCACGGCCATAATTGATCCCACAGCAACGGTCGATGATAGTTGCGAAATTGGTCCTTACGCCGTAATCGGTGCTGATGTAACCATTGGACAGCGTACGCAGGTAGGTCCTCACGCCGTAGTTAACGGCCCAACCGTTATTGGTGAAGATAACCATATTTTTCAGTTTGCATCGATTGGTGAAGACCCTCAGGATTTGAAGTTTGACGGACTCGACAGCAGGTTGGAAATTGGCAATAAGAATCGCATAAGAGAATTTGTAACGATCAATCGTGGTACCAAAGGCGGTGGCGGTGTAACCAGAATAGGTGATGACAATCTGGTGATGGCATATGTCCATATTGCCCATGATTGTATAGTTGGCAGCAACACAGTATTTGCTAATTCCGCATCTTTGGCGGGCCATGTAACGGTAGGAGACTACGCAATTCTCGGTGGTTTTTCACTGGTGCACCAGTTTAGTCGTATCGGCGCTCACAGCTTTTCCGGTATGGGTTCGGTGATCAACAAAGATGTACCACCTTACCTGTTGGTGAGTGGTCACTATGCGGAATCCAAAGGAGTAAACAAGCAGGGGTTGAAACGAAGAGGATTCGATGACAAGGAGATTGCAGCGTTGCAAAAAACTTTTCTAAGGGTTGTTCGCAGGCGTGGAGTAAAGGACGAAGAAGCCTATACTGAAGTTGAGCAATTAGCGGATGAATTTCCTCACGTTAAAAATCTTCTGAGTTTTATCCGCGCCGAAGGACGCGGCATGGTGTAACGGGAGCGGCATATGACTGCAGCACGGCTCCGGGTTTTTTCTCGGCCCGGGATATGTTGCCCGGGTTATTGTCGCCCGCGTTGTTGTTACTAGAGACTCGCAGCGGCGCCTGCGCTCTCCTGTACACGGTCTTTTGTTGCACGCAAAAATTTAACGATCAGTCTCGCTAGTTTATCCGCTGCACCGCCGGTGCCCAGGGCTTGATAAACCCTCTCCAGCTCGACCTTCTGTTTTTGGTAACCATTTTGATCTGTTAGCAGTTGCTGCGCCTCCTGGTAGAGGTTATCGGCGGTGACTTCTTCCTGTAGAAGTTCCGGTACGATCTTTCGTCCGGCGATGATATTGGTCAGGCTAATATAATCTATCGTGAGCCATCGTTTTACAACGGCATAACTGAGAGGATTCATTTTATAAATCACGACCATCGGTAAGCCCATAATGGCCAATTCCAGTGTCGCTGTACCCGATGCAACCAGCGCTAATTCGCAACTTGCAATTTGTCTATAATCATTGGACCGCAAGAGTTTGATTTTGAGCTCTCTATTTTCGCATTCTGATGACAGCAACTCCCAGTCAATGGTGTCGGCAACCGGAATGACAAAAGTTGCGTCTGCATAGGTCTCAGTCAGTTTTTCTGCCGCATCCAGCATGACAGGCAGCAGGTAGCTGATCTCGGATTTTCTGCTTCCCGGTAGCAGCGCAATCGTACGGCTTTGCTGCTTGCCATCAGTGACTCTTGCCGTGAGTAAATCTCGATTGTCGAGCAATGGATTGCCGACGTAGGTATTGGGTATTTTAGCTTCGTTAAAAACACTCACTTCGAATGGCAGAATCACAGCGATGTGATCGGTGATTTTTTTTAATTCGTTCAGTCGCGCTGGCCGCGATGCCCAAACCTTCGGTGCGATATAATAAATAACCGGTATGCCCAGCGCTTTGGCTGCGGCTGCCAGCTTCATATTAAAGTGTGGATAGTCTACAACCAGCAATACGTCGGGCTTTTTTTCTTTGAGTGCTTTGCGCAGTAAAGTCAGGTGTCCGAGCAACTTTGGATATTTGTGCAGCACTTCGACCAAACCCATTACGGAGTGTTGTTCGATATCCACCAGTAATTGCATACCAGCATCAGCCAGCCGCTGACCGCCCATGCCGAAGGCTTCAACAGACTCGGAAACACTGGTCTCCAGCGTGGCCAGTGCCCTGGCAGCGTGCATGTCGCCAGAGGCTTCTCCGGCGCTGATCATTATTTTCATAGGGGTGAGGATATTCCCACGGGGTAGTCAAGAGACTAACACATGCGCGCATGGTTTGTGCTTGAAACGTGCCTCATTGCAGCCGCTTCGCAAAGCGGCTGCTTACAAGCTAAAGGCGACCACTACCACCTTGTGAGTTTACCTTGCGTCGTGCCAGTAACATAAGCACGAGAGCCAGCAGGGCTGATTGGCTGCGAACGTCCATGCTGCCACCGCCTCCGCTGTTGCCACCGCTACCAGTGTCACCGCTGTTGCCACCACCGCCAGTATCACCGCTCTGCGCGGCCGCCAGTTCGAATGGTGAAATGAGCACAGATCCCTCGTCATCCGTCGACGTGGATACCGGGGCTGATCGCTGGGTGATGCTGTCATTCGATGCCATAACAGTGAAGGCAATTGAATCGTTGTTGTTACTGTTGTCGACGTCGTGTGTCAGGCTCGAAAGTGAGGCAGTAAGCGTTGCCTCACCAATGGTGCTCGGGGCTTGCAACTCCAGTGACAGTGACGAATCCGCACCGCCTGTGAGTACAGTCGATTGGCAGTTGATATCCTCGCCGACATTAGTCTGTATGCATTGCCATTGTCCGGATGCGTAAGACAGCAAACTGGTGTTGGATGGTACTGGCAGGTTTATTTCCAGTGTGTTTGCGCCCACTTCGGATTGGTTCGTGATGAACAGCGAGAGTGGTAACGTGCCGCCCGCTTCAACGCTGTCTTCAACAGACTGTACAACCAGCGCGAGATTGGTTTCATAGAGCGCAGATACAGCGGCTTTATCACCTGTGCTTGCGGCATCTCGCTGGCCGATGGTGATCGATGAAGCATTAGCTATGGGACGCAGCGTTGGCGCTCCATTGGCTGAAAAGAATCGTTCTCCATAGTGCATGATCGAATTATAGTCATAGTCACCAAGCGGGAGTCCGTCTGACAATATTTCGAAATTGTGTTCTTTGCCCGGGTTAATATTTGACCAAACGACGTTCACAAAATTGTCGCGGTCCGGCCGGGTGTGTTCGTGTAGCAGGCCGAGCGCGTGTCCGATCTCATGAATCATGCTGCCGGTGCTGCAATTGTCCCCGCTATAGATGGCCTGTGGTCCGGTATTCTGGAAACCCACCCAGCTTGCGCACTGACTTTCGTCGACAAAGTGGATGTAGTTTGGAAACGAGCTGGCGTTAATAGAGGTGCGTTCAATCAGATTAACTGCACGAACATCATTCCAGTGTTCTATTGCGTCTCTGATTCGCTTTGCAGCGGTGTCAGATAGTTCCGGGTCAATGACGTAAGGGACAACGCCGTTTGGCCAGATTGCTCCGTAGACGGCATTGCTTAGACCCCTGGTACGTTTGCCGGTTGAAAAGATGTCTTCGGCATAGCCGACAATCATGTCATCCTGTGCTAACGCCATTTCTCCTACACGCTCAACTGTTACCAGTTGTGGTGAGCCGGATCTGAAGGTGACGGTTGTCTCTGTCGTTTCCTGACCCTGCGCTAAGCTGTTGGCGGACGATGTTAAACCTAATAAGACTATCAGTAAGTGCGAGTAATTACGCCGCGTTAAACACGGTTCTTGTTTGTTCATTAACTCAACCCCAGTTGAATATCGCCGAACCATTCAGTTCGGTTTCAATTGGTTGGCCTTTCGTTGGGCTAACCTGCGACTTTTATTTTTATTTTCGGTCGCGGCGGATAACGTATGGCGGTACGTTATTTTTTAGCCGGTTCACGGTCGATATTGGCCGTAAATCAGCTGTCGCAGGGTAACGGCAGGTTGAGGTCTGGTCTTGAGGAAAGTTTTTGTGAAGATGGGTGGCTGTGACGCAGGTCGCTTGTTTTGCGTTGCTGCCTTCGCGTCGAAGCCATTTGTTGCGCTTCAATCGGCAGACTGGTTGAAATAAAAACTGGTTGGAAAAAAGTGGCGGCTCAAAAAAACCACCACACTGGAGACTATCTGGTCGATTGTTTTTTTAAGTATTCGCTGAGGGAGTTATTCGACCAGAAAAATTTCAGGGTCAACCCAGGTCCGATTTAATCCAACTGACCAGTGCAAATGCGGACCTGTCACGCGGCCGGTTGCACCGACTTCGCCAATCTTGTCACCACGTTTGACGAAGGTACCAGGCTCCACATCAATTTCGCTCAGATGGGCGTAAAATGATTGTAAGCCCGCGCCGTGTCCAAGGAAAATGCATTTGCCGCTAAAGAAGTAGTCACCGGTTTCGATCACATAGCCATCGGCTGGCGCGAGTATCGGTGTTCCGGCAGGAGCTGCGATGTCCATGCCTCCATGGGGGCGCCGGGCTTGTTTATTGAAGAATCTGCGAGACCCGAAAGAGCTGCTGCGCACGCCTTCTGTCGGCAGTGAAAATCGCGTAGCCAGTATCTCCGGGTGTCGGTACCTTTTGGCGTTGGCGATCGATGTCCTGTCTTTTCTTATGCGCTTCATGTCCTCCTCATTTGGATTAACTTTGCGCTTGTTTTCGATCGTAATATGTTGCTCTTTATATGCCTTATCAGCGATGTCGAATTGACGTTTTTTGTGTACACCGTCGATCACCAGCTCCAGCGTGTGGCTGCCGGGTTTTGTAGATAGCGGAATGCCGATCATCGCTTTCCATCCAGCGGTGGTCCTCAGTACAGCGACAGGCACTTCATCGAATGATGCCTCCGGTGCCGCGCTTGCCTCACCAAGATCCAGGATTACTACGCCGCCGGGGTGAGCGTGATTTTTCGGCAAGTGCTTGTGTGGGTCATTCGATGCATGCGACCAGGTGCTTGTTGCGAGCAGCAGTGCAATTGTCATTAGCCGTGACAGGAGACCGTCCGTCTTCATCGCCGGGCCTGGCACTATCCTGCTCGCACGCGACAAAAACCTTGTAAAAGTGATCAACAAATATTCTCCAAAGTGATGCATAAATGTAACAAGTAGTGCTGATGAATATACATATCAAAAGCGATGATTTGCAAAGTGGTAATTTTTGGGTAAATAAACATGATAAACAACCAAACCGGGAAGGAATGCGCGGTATCATCGAGCATAGCGGTAATTGTGGTAGTGGTCCGATCTGGCTCCCACACCAACCGTGTCGATCATCAAATAGTGCAAGCCAAAGTAGTGCAGGCCAAAGTAGTGCAGGCATGGTGGTAAATGCATGGCGGTGAAGGCATAGCGGTTCAGGTGTGAAGATCAGGCGCGAAGACATGCGCGAAGACATGCGCGAAGACATGCGCGAAGAATTGAAGCGATGTGCACGAGACATGACATTACATGCGATTGAGTAAAATCAAGCTGGCAGGCTTCAAGTCATTTGTCGACCCCACCACCCTGTTATTACCGGGCAACCTGACCGGGATTGTCGGGCCGAACGGTTGTGGAAAATCAAACACCATTGACGCGGTACGCTGGGTCATGGGTGAATCGTCCGCGAAGCACCTGCGCGGCGAATCCTTGGACGATGTGATTTTTTCCGGTTCATCCTCTCGCAAGCCTGTCGGTCAGGCGTCGGTAGAACTGGTTTTTGATAACAGTTCCGGAAAGCTCGGCGGACAATATGCCAGCTACAACGAAATTGCAGTCAAACGCCAGGTGACGCGCGACGGCCAATCCCAGTACTTCCTGAACAGCACCAAATGCCGCCGTCGCGATATCACTGATATCTTTTTAGGGACAGGCCTGGGCCCGCGCAGCTACGCCATTATCGAGCAGGGCATGATTTCTCGCCTGATCGAAGCCAAGCCTGATGACATGCGGGTGTATCTTGAAGAGGCAGCGGGTATTTCCAAGTACAAGGAGCGTCGCCGCGAAACAGAAAATCGAATCAGGCACACCAGGGACAATCTCGACCGGTTAAATGATCTGCGTGAGGAAGTAGACAAGCAGCTTGGGCATTTGCAGCGCCAGTCCAAAACCGCGGAGCGCTATAAAACACTCAAAGTCGACGAGAAGCGCGTTCGCTCAGAATTACTTGGCTTGCGCTGGCTTGACTATCAGAGTGCTCTCGATTCTTTTGCTGATCGTTTGCAGGAACGACAAGTTGGTGTGGATGTGGCCGAGGAGAAATACGAGGCGGCTGAAGAGGCGATAGATGATATGCGCGAAAAGCGTATCGAGTTCGATCGCAACCTGAATGATATTCAAGGGAAGTTTTATGCGCTAGGTGCGGATATTACGCGCACAGAGCAGTCAATTGGTCAGGCTCGCAATGAACGTCGTAAGCGAGAAGAAGAATTGCAGCGTCTGGCGCGTGAGCTGACAGAGGCGGAGGAGAACATCGAGCTGGACGGCGCGCGCATTGCGCAGATGGATGAAGCGCTGGCCGAAGCCGGGCCGACGCGTGAAAAAGTAGACCGCGAGTTGGCTGAGGCGATTGCTGCGCAGGAAAAGGTGGAAGAAGAATTCAAGCTTTTTTTGAACCGCTGGGAGAAAGTCACCGCCGAGCATTCAGAGCATAGAAAGAATGTTCAGATTGAAACGTCGAAAGCGAGCCAGCTAGCAAAAAGTCTGCAGGACCTGACACAGAGAAGAGAGCGTTCACAACGCGAGCAAACTGGTTTGGCGACTGAAGAATTGAGCGGATCTCTGACTGTGTTAATGGCGTCACTGCAGCAGAAGAACACCGAGGAGACCGATCTCAAAACGCGGCTCGATGCTGCCATACGCACATTGGCTGAAAAGCGGGAGATGGCAGCTAAAACAGACCGCGATCTCGATAAGAAGCGCACTGAATTGCAAAATAACTCCGGCAGGCTGGCGTCGCTGAACGCCCTTCAACAGGCGGCACTTGGCGGTAGCGAAGAAAGCCGCCAAGAGTGGCTGAAGGCACACGGGCTGGAAAATGCGCCGCCATTGGCAAAGCTGCTCGATATCGATAGCGGTTGGGAAAACGCAATCGAGGTTGTGCTTGGCGATTTTCTAAAAGCGGTTTGCATAGATGATTTCGATTCGCTGAGCAGGCAATTGATCGACACGCCGGATAGCGGGGTGAAAATACTTCGCGACAACGTTGACAACGAAAAATCTGAAGGTCAGTGGTTGGCGACCCTGGTGAGTAGCAGTGCAGGAATTGGCGAACTGATGCACGGAGTCACTGTTTGCGAAACACTGGAAGAAGCGTTTGAGGCGAGAGACAGTCTGCAACCGGGAGAATCGGTGGTAACCAAAGACGGTGTGTGGATGGGGCGACACTGGGTTTGTGCTCGTCCGACCAACGCGGA
>CAYMVV010000087.1:0-23282 GCA_964393885.1 uncultured Granulosicoccaceae bacterium
ACGGGGTATATCACTCTTCCTCCGCTATTGACGTTGCTATATCGCATTAGCCCAATATTGACTCCGGTGGCGTTATTTATAATTTCGATCATCCCAGCGTTCATACGCTGTAACCGAGTCATGTTACCGAATGGACTACCATCGTTACACGGGTTATTTCCAAAACTTCCATCCGCACAATCGTATCGGTTCATTGATCCCGATGCATCGAGCAAAAACAGGATATTCGGTTGTGCCTCCACTTTTGAGACAGCGCTAAAAAATATTTCTGTATCATCTGCTATCGCGGGATTACCGCAAATCAGCGTCAGCAGGCAAGAATATACAACACAGCGAAAGTTTATAAACTTTTCAAGCATATTGGCCTCTTTGAGTACAGACCCGATGGTATCCGGATCAGTTCTGGTACGAGTTCGGAGGCTATAGTGGCTGGAACGACTGTAAATTTAGAGTAGAATATTGAAAAGCAATATTTATAGAGAAAAATATCGAAATATAGTGACACATATCGTTAAAATTATAGTTGTGACGCACTTCAATATATATCTGCTCAAACCTAGAGCACGTTTACTCTATCGCATTTTATTGCGGATGCAGGATATATTCATACCCAACCTCGCAAGTCACGAATCTCTTTGCAAGCAACTTCGTATTATCACTGTGTTGGCCGTTGCGTTCGCAGAGTCTTTTTCGTTGAAAATAGAAAAACACAGAATGCTCCCTTGTTCAACAAAGAGCGATTATTGAATCCGGCTGATGCAAAAAAAACGGGCAAGCGTCAAAAATATTTGGCGGCCAACTCAGCCCAGTCTCTGCCACCGCTGCGCCCCCCAGATGTTCGGCAAGAAAATCCTCCAACAATCGGGCTCGAGTAACGCGGTCCTGCCACCTTGAATAGCCGTGCGCCAATTTTTCAGGATAGTGCGCTGATACTTGTTTGCCTGACTCTAACAGTGCACGCTCGAACTCCTCGGTTTGCTCAAAACCGACCGTGCGATCTGCTTTGCCGTGAATCAATAGAATCGGGTTTTGTGCTTTGTGCGCATGCGTGACTGGAGAACGTTCTTTCATGAAACCCCTGTCCTTTTCATTTTCAGGATCACCAAAGTATCGTTTCGTTTCATCGAGATGCAGCCCCCACGAGAAGGGGTTGTTATCCATCTGGCATACGACGTTCGTAACCGCCATCTCCACCACACCTGCAGCGAACACTCCCGCATCACGTGTCATTGCAAGTGCTGCAGCATAACCTCCATAAGACGGACCAGAAACAGCCAACGCATTCGGATCTGCGATACCCTGTTCAACGAGCCAGTTAACCGACTCTATGATATCCGATTGCATTGAGGCACCAACATTCCCATAGCCCAGGGCTCGAAACGCTTTGCCATAACTATACCAGCCAAACGTATTACACCAAAGCCCAGACAAACCATAGAGCTCTAAAATCAAAACTCTAACTGTTGGATACTATAGCTGGATGTCTAGATACCTGTGGCGCAAGCAGTCCACCTGCACCTCGCAACAAATAAACGATTGTAATAACAACAAGAGCTGGCTTAGTGAGCGGTAACTTTGGGATTGCACCACCGCCAGACCATGCATACAGCGTCCGGACACCCAACAATGCAGAGATACCTAAAGTGGCTAATGTTGGTATGATAGATTGTTGTTCTGCAAGTTTGGCCATACCCTCACCGGCTCTAAAAAAAACGGTACCATGACGGCCCACCAAGTACGATGCGTATATGAACTATAGATGCAGCTGCGCTTTATATTCCTGCAGAAACAAGAAAGTTTAGATTCATATTCGGCACGCGCATTATTTACGCACAACACTGCCCTCAGGGGCATGGAATAATAAGACCCGAGGTTTATGTAGTCATTGATATCAATTGTTGTATTACTTCTTCACGAGCGGTTGTTTTACGCCAAACTAACCCGATGCTTCGCACAGGTGCCGGGTCCTCAAAAGGAATGAAATTGATGTCGCGCTCACTCCCGTTGATCGCAATCTTTGGCATGAGTGTAATGCCGGTTCCTGCTTTTACCATTTGACGCAGCGTTTCGAGACTGGTCGCTTTGAAATCCGATTCTTGTGGAATTGAATGTAGACTGCAAAGCTCCAGCGCCTGGTCACGCAAGCAATGGCCTTCTTCCAGTAAAAGTAAGGAATACGTTGACAGCATGCTCTGATTGACTGTGGAGCTTTTACTTAGAGCATGACCGGGCGGAACAGCCAATACAAATTCGTCATCGAACAGTTTATGACAGACCAGGAAATCGTCATAAACAGGCAGTGCTAAAAATGCTGCATCGATTTCTCCACTGCGCAGTTTTGCCGTTAACTCAGCCGTTTTTTCTTCGATCAGTATCAGCTGAAGGTTTGGCATTGATCGCTTAATTTTAGGGACAATGCCGGGGAATATATAGCTCGCGAGTGTTGGAAAAGCCGCGAGGCGGAATTTACCGGAAAATGGATCGCGGCTACTGCGAGCGATATCTTCGATTATGTCAACCTCATGCAGAATCCTGCGTGCGACGTTGGCGATTTTTTCCCCGGTCTCCGTTAGCATTACTTTCCGGTTTGTTCGCTCCAGCAGAGTAATGCCGAGTTGTTCTTCGAGTTTCTTTACTTGTCCACTTAACGTTGGTTGACTGACGAAGCATCGCTCTGCAGCTTGACCGAAATGTTCTAACTCGGCTACGGCCACATAGTATTGCAAATCTTTTATATTCATTGAAAATCTCGAATAAAAGGCAATGGCTATGGTTCTGATAGTAACAAACGATTTGTTCTATTGATACGCTGTAATTATATTGCTGGGGAAGGGAATAGGAAAAAAACAAAAGGTTCCTGCGACCATGTCTCAGGCGGACTCATCAGTAGATGGACAAAAGAAGGAAGCGTAGAACCTTCTATAAAGGTGAATGTTTTAGGCAGTAGAACCCGCTTTAAGTTCTTTCAATATGATCGTTCGCGATATGCGAATCGAATATACAAGTTCACATAGAGCTAACCACCAATTTCCATACGGGAGTGAAAAATGCGAAATTTCAAACGGACAACGATTGCCGCCCTGTGCGCAATATCATTGGCATCACCCATTGTTCTTGCCGATACAAACAAGGCAAAACCAAATCAGTTTTGGTGGCCAGATCAACTTGATTTGTCTTCATTGCGTGACCACGATTCGCGGTCCAGCCCGCTCGGTAGCAATTTTGATTACGCGGCAGAGTTTGCCAAGCTTGATCTTGCCGCGCTCAAAGCTGATATTGACCAGTTGTTGACGACATCACAGGACTGGTGGCCCGCGGACTTTGGCAACTACGGACCGTTTTTTATTCGTATGTCATGGCACAGTGCCGGAACCTACCGAACCCTGGATGGTCGAGGTGGCGGAGATGGCGGGCAGATGAGGTTTGACCCCCTGAATAGCTGGCCTGACAACGCCAGTTTGGATAAAGCCCGTCGTCTACTTTGGCCGGTCAAACAAAAATACGGCCATGCGATATCCTGGGCGGACCTAATGATTCTGGCGGGTAACGTCGCACTTGAAAATATGGGCTTTGAAACATACGGGTTCGCAGGTGGTCGTCAGGACGACTGGGAGCCGGACGTAGTGTATTGGGGCCCGGAAGTGGAGATGCTCGCCAGTAGTCGTCGCAATGAAGACGGTGAACTGGCTCGACCCTTAGGGGCCGCACACATGGGGCTGATCTATGTTAACCCGGAAGGTCCGATGGGCAAGCCTGATCCGGTGGGCTCGGCAAAAAACATTCGTGAAGCGTTTGGCCGCATGGCAATGAACGATGAAGAGACCGTCGCTTTAGTGGCTGGTGGACACACTTTTGGCAAGATGCATGGTGCTCATAAACCGGGTGATTGTGTTGGAGCTGAGCCAGCGGGGGCTGAAGTAGAGGAGCAAGGCCTGGGCTGGATAAATAAATGTGGCAAGGGTCATTCTGAGGATACTGTCACCAGTGGTTTAGAAGGGGCATGGACTCAGGCACCCACGCAATGGACGACTTTGTACTTATCTAACTTACTGGATTTTGAGTGGGAGGAGACCCGTAGTCCTGGTGGTGGGATTCAATGGATTCCGACTGACAAGTCACTGCATGAATCTGTACCCGACGCCCACATTGAAGGTAAGAAGAACCCGCCGGTGATGACAACGGCAGACTTAGCGTTAAAGTTTGACCCTGAATACAAGAAAATCGCGGAACGCTTCCTGGCTGATCCGGCTGAGTATCAGCTCGCGTTTGCGAAAGCCTGGTACAAACTGACTCACCGTGATCTAGGTCCACGAGCACGTTACCTCGGCCCTGAAGTGCCCGACGAGACCCTCATCTGGCAAGACCCGATTCCGCCAGTTGACTACGAATTGATAGATGACAGTGATGCGCAGGATCTTAAAAAGGCGATTATTGACTCGGGTCTGGGCGTGCAAGCGCTGGTTGGCGCCGCCTGGTCATCTGCCTCGACCTTCCGTGCAAGTGACATGCGAGGTGGCGCAAATGGTGCGCGGGTTGCACTCGAGCCACAGATCAATTGGGAGGCCAACAATCCTGCTCAACTGACTGCGACACTCGACGAGCTCAAAGCTATCCAAAGTGACTTTAATGGTCGCTCCGGCAGCAAGCAGGTGTCATTGGCTGATCTGATTGTGCTGGGTGGTTCGGCCGCAATTGAAAAGGCTGCAGCAGACGCTGGTCTTGAAGTAAGTGTGTCCTTTGAGCCCGGGCGCGGCGATGCGACTCAGGATAATACTGATGTCGATTCGTTTGAGCTTTTAAAACCGACTGCAGACGCGTTTCGCAACTTCTTTGATGCCGAATCTAGTTATCGCTCTCCCACCGAACTGTTGATTGATAAAGCAGATCAACTCAGCCTTACGGTACCGGAAATGACGGCATTGATTGGTGGCATGAGGGTGCTGGACACGAATACGTCTGGATCCAAGCACGGTGTTCTGACGGCTAATCCGGGAACCTTGAGCAACGATTTTTTCGTTAATCTCCTGGACATGTCCACGCAGTGGAGCAAGGCTGATTCTGAAGGTGTCTATCAGGGCGTCGATCGGGAGACAGGAAACGCTAATTACACTGCCACCTCGGTGGATCTGATTTTCGGGTCAAACTCTGAACTTAGAGCAATCTCTGAAGCTTATGCATACGATGATGCCAAGCAACGCTTTGCCGAAGACTTTGTGAAGGCATGGACCAAAGTAATGCAACTGGATCGTTTTGATTTGGCGCGTTGATCAGGCGCTGTGACGAGAAACGCAGGTGCCTTTTTTGGCACCTGCGTTTGTATTTGGGTAGGCCCATGTGTTACCAATAATATGCGTCAACTTACCAGTACGCGATAACCACCTTTTAACGCCACTTTCGCCAGCCCGCCTTTACGAACAACTATTGTCGGATAGTGTAACGACTTTAAGTTTACCGGCACTACCCAACGTCACCTTGTCTGCTTAGTGGAACAAGTGGACAAGTATAGTTTTGTGTTAGCGTTACAAGCAATGCGAATTTGGAGCTCCTCCCGTCCGCAGCAAGTGAATATTCCGTCCAATTTCTACCTGCTGCTCATCCTCTTTCCAGCCTGCTACCGCGGTCCCTGGCATCAATGAAGTGAGTTCTACATGACCAACTCACTGGCAGCGCAAGCTGATATCGATCTGCTGAAGAAACGGGCCAGGAAACTCCTCAGGTAGTAGCATAAGCGTAGATGCGCTATCAACCGCTAATTCTATACTTATTGATCAATGCTTTTGGTAAATGCTCTTTGGTAAATGCTCTTTACCCAATGCTCCAGATCTGGAGCATTGGCGAGCCAAAGAGTTTATAAACCGATTACTCCTTTGGCAAACTCGTGGCAAAGCCCACGCCTCCAAACACCAGTATATTTGATGTAAATTCGCATTCGGAGCAAAACTCAGGAGTATTTTGACGCGTGACTGCGAGGCGAGCATTTGTACCCATAACAAAATGCGCTTCCGCGGTTTCGGCATATTCCAACACATTCGATTTCGGTGTGCGAAAATTCATCGTAAAGGTATTGCCGAACTTTTTCTCCCATCCTTTCATAATGGAATGCTCGCCAGTGTCTTCGTAACCGGCGATAATTAAACCCGCCTCGGGGTCAGCAATAGCCGAAATTATTTCTTCAGCTGTTTTCAATTCCATGTCAGGATTTTTGAAAGGGGTTCTTGTGCGTACCACCGACATATTTAGCGGATAGTAAGCAGGAGACATGTACGAAATTTCTTTACGCCGCTCATTGATGGCGTAGGCACCACCGATAATGTCATAGCAATTTTCGATTGATCCCGTTTCGAGCGCGACGCAGTCGTGATCATTATCAGAAGCAAGCCACTTGTACATATCGTTGTTACCCACTTCACTGGTGTATTCCACCCAGCGGAGTTTTATGTTTTTGTCAAAGTGCGCATTAAGCTTGTCTTGAATAATATCCCAAAACTCGACCGATAGCCCGACAGGGTCATCCCCGTCACCAGGTACGGACCAGGGCGCTCCCACAGCGATCCAGCCCAGTCGGAGAGTTTCCGTCTCAAGTACCCGATGCAACAGAGTTCCTTCTTCAACGGAGTCAGGATAGGGGTAGTCGGCGGAATTCACGAGCGATTTGTCGTTATCAAAGTCTGGTGCCGGCATACCGTAATTTGCCAACACATCCAAATACCGCGGATCCTCGATTGCTTCTCCCATTGCTGCTGTCATCGCTTGGTACAGTCCTTCTGCCGCTATGGCTGGCGAGGAGCCCAGGCATGCAGCCGCGGATATTAAGCCTGCAGATAAAAGTTTTTTAAGCATCTTGATATTCCCGTATATTAATTTGTTTAATTTCGGACTGTTGCTTTTTTGCACCGGCACAACCGGTTAGCCGTAATACCGTTTATCGATTGCTTGATTTACTATGCACGTTGCATTGCACGTTGCCTTCGTTTCGTAAGGTAATGAACCACAAGCGTGTACTTCGGCCATCTATACCGGCGTTTCCAATCGGTCCTGTAAAATCTCGATATTCTTATTCCCCACTATCACTATGTCCTAGTTTCAGGCCTGGGACATATAATATTTTTTGTTTGAATGTATCAAGAATACTGGTAAGGATAAACCCCGAAGCACTCGACGACCTAGTGCGGCCCTATCCGATACTTGCATGATGAACCAGTCTTAACTGCTCTACCGCCCACCCTGCGGCAGACCATCTGCCGCTAGCTATTCGCGGCATCTGGTGTCAGATAACCCCGACGCACGCGGTAACGCCCTGTTTGGCTGGCCAGTGCTCCGCCCTAATAGCGATGCTTGCTTCTCGCGATACGCTCCAGGGCCATCGAGTCGGCAACCTGTGAACTCGCCAGACCCTCTGTGTCAGCCCTCGTCAGAATCGAGACTATCGTGTCGAATAGCCCGTGTATACGCGACAGTGACGCATCACGTGATGGCGCTTCGAATATCACGGTAGATGCGCCCATCATTCCACCTGCGTTGACCACATAGTCCGGGACATAGGCGATGCCACGATTCATCAAAGCCGCACCATGATGGCTAGCCGCGAGCTGATTGTTGGCCAGTCCACAGATTAACCTGGCTTTGATTTGCGGAATACTCTGGTCGTTCAGGATTGCTCCCATGGCGCATGGTGCAAAAACATCGACGTCGGTCGAGTGAATCAAGTCAGGGTGGACAGCCTGCGCCCCGAATGCAGAAACGACTCTATCAACAGCGTCTTGACGCACATCAGTGACAACCAACTCAGCCCCTGCATTATGCAAGTGCCGGCACAGGTCGAAACCGGTGGCACCAAGGCCCTGCACCGCAACCCTGAGACCTGTTAGAACATCCGCTCCAAAAGTAACTTGTGCACCAGCCTTAATACCTACGTATCCACCAAGAGCGGTAAATGACGACGGATCAAAACCCTCCTCATACTGCGAAGCACGTGCAAATACGTAGTCACATGATTCCGCCATTACGTCGGCATCTTCTGGTCCGACGCCAATATCGATTGCAGTCCAATAGAGGCCATTCAATGACTGGATGTGCTTCGCAAACGAGCGTAGCAAGTCATTTTTACTGGATGATGTTGGGTCGGCGATAATCACACATTTCCCACCACCCAGCGGCAATCCGGCCACAGAGTTCTTGTAACTCATGCCCTTGCTCAAGCGTAAAACGTCGGTAAGCGCATCCCTTTCAGTACTATAAGGGTACATGCGACAGCCACCAGCCGCTGGGCCGAGAACAGTCGAATGCAGCGCGATAATGCCCTTTAAACCCGTTTCGCTGTCGGTGCAAAATAGTATTTTTTCGTGATCATCAAAGTCGACGTGTTCAAAGACTGACCATTCTGGCATCTGCCCACCGTATTTCACCTATTATCATCGCAAATAAGAAGTCATCGAAGCTGAAACATCCTATCAAATTTCCGGATACAGAAAGAATTGTTACCGCGCAGGTAGCACGATAAAACGGACAGTTGGGAACAAGTGAGAGATGACGGGTATGAATGTTGCCGTTTGACGCACCGATATCACCCAATTGGTGATCGGACACCGTTCCGTGCACAATGCGTTCATCTCCGAGGATAAGGTGAACATTACCTTTTATAGAATTTGCTATCCACTCCAATACACGCGGTTACGAAATTCAGTTCTTACCCGTTCTATCCAAACGAGCCTCTCTGCCTGCGTAATTATTCCCTTTGCCACACCTTGATTAACATAAGGCTCAAAACTGTTGGTTAACGTTTCTACCAAATTTTCTGGCATAAATCCCAACACCTCACAGGTGCTGGCCAGATTTAAACCGTCTCTTTCCATGTAGACATGCATCTGCTCGTGGCTGATGCCAAGAAACGCCTCAAGCACGGCCTCAATAGGCGAATGACCTCTATGCAGATCCAGTTCACCAATACCACTCGCCGTGGTTACCAGATCCTCAAGATCGCTTATTCGATCAACGGCTCCCTTAAACGGAACACCATAACCCTTTCCTCTGGCAGTGATATTGACAAGAATCTCACCTGGCTTGTTGTTTGAAATCGCAATGCTCCCCTGAACTAAGCTGCCACAATTCTAGCTGATTAACTGCAGTTTCTCTATCAGGCAAGTGCACCCAAAATAAACTATAACGCTATTGCTATGAGCACAACAGGAACTCTGCCCCGACAATATACCTGTCAGGTACTCACACTAAACCCCTGCCTGCTGCGACATCGTTACCATGAATCTGCCCGACCGGGTCCATGACTACCATGAGCAACAGGAGATTCGAATGAGAACAGTACGTTTCAGGGGATGGTCGTCATCATTACTAACCTTCGCTTTGCTGGCATTCGGCCTCGCCGGTTGTGATGGAGGCAGCGGCACATCACTCAGCTCGCTGGGACTGCAGGATGATTTCGATAGCTGTGAATTTTTTGGCAGATACAACGATCAGGTATGCGACAACAACTGTGCGCACCCTGACCCCGACTGTGATTCCGCAGCTATCAGGAATATCGATGCAGAGGGTCCAACAATGTGCGTCGCGCTGCGAGGAAACGGAGATCGAATCCCTGCTCACTTTGCCGGACTGGCACGCATTACCGAGAATCACGGATTAATCTCAGGCGTCGCTGGCGGCAGCTCTGCGGCCTTTAGTGCATTGCTGGTAGAGAGTGTCCAGAAAAACGCCTCTGTCCGATGCGCGGATTGCAGCGCAACAGAAAAAGGGCAGCGAGCATCGCTGCTGTTAAAGTCGATTTTTGGATACATCGATGCGATATCGGTTAGCGAAGATTTTCTGGCCGCACAATCCTATGCCGCATTGCTGTCTGAAATTGAAGCGAGCGGACTGGATCAGGCACTCGCCAACGGTTCGCCGCAGGCCACGGAAGATCTACAGGTTCTGTTGAACAGCGAGCGATTTCGTTCTTTGATTAATCCGCAGGTATTTCAGTTACTGCGCCACTCCCCTGATCCTGAATTTCACGCCGCTGATATTTTCAGGGGCATGCAAATGGCTGCCACATTTGATACTTCGGACCAGAATATCCTGGTCAGACCTGGCCTGTTGAACTTTGATGGGCTTGCCGAACAGATCGGGCGCGCTGCTGACTTCTTCGTTGAAGCTGACCTGCAACAGTTCATCAACGCCTGCACTGCCGTAAGCGTCGGCAAGTCGTGGTCAGAAATTGCAGCTTACGACACTGGCAATGGCAGTTGTGGCCAACTGTTTCAAACTCCGCTAAACGGGTACCTGCAACGTCGTGCTGAATCCTCCCAACTTAAGCAAGCTGTCGGCGAGTTTATGCATACTCTGATCCCAACAGCAGTGATGGAGGGAGAATCGGTGAGTCAATGGAAGGATGCATACGATGCCTATCAACAGGCAGCGCCGGTTTCCATACAATACAACTTCAACGATATCCGCTTTGGCTATTTTGGCGCCAGCAACGATCTGCAGGCTAACCTCGACAATCGCAACAACTACATCGATGAAAAGACTCGACGCTTCAGGGCGCATCCGGCTGCAACCTGGAGTGAAGCACTGCGCTACTCGCCTGCCGAACCCGGTTTGTCCAGATTGCTGTAGCTGCCAGATGGCCGTGTATCAGCAGGTGGCTGGAATGACCTTCATCCGGTGCTCGCACTGAAAAACGCTGGTTGCGACAAGGTTATCTACCTGACCCGCCGCGGACAGGAGTCTCGCTTTGCCGTTGGCGTGTCACGGCTGCTCGGGTCACAGCCATCAGATGAATCCGCACTATATGACTTAAGCAATGCCAACAGTGGATTCAGCCGCTCGCTTGAAGCCGCAGACGGTGTCATGTGTACCAACTGGGATCAACAGGAGCGCCTTAATTTTAATGCGCTCTTTAATGACGCCTACAACGCACCTTTCCAGACCAGTGATCCGTATCTGCAACAGGGCTCTTACGCTTCTCATAGTACAAACCTGGGTCTGCCGGGTTGTACGGCGGGCGTCTACTAGCAACCCCTTCTATCGTTATTGGCGCCTCTCAGTTTAAGAGTCGCCAATGGCTCGCACAGTACATACGCGCAATTGCTCAGGCGACGCTACAGCGTTGCTGTACAACACTTGTACTGCACCGCGACCCCAACCTGAGCCCTGCTCACACCGACGATCCCCGCGCCGGCGATGCTGACCACATACGGGTTTCAGTCCGTCACCGGGATCGGCGTTACCGGAGCTGCAGACTCACAATACCACCGATCATCTGCCAGTCTGAGCGGGCTCCCGTCAATACAGGTAAAGCCTTCTGGCTCACCGAGACAGCCAGCCAACAAAAGACAAGCTGGTATCAGAGAAAAGCAAGCAATTAATTTTCGCATGTGTTACCTCTGAATAGACAATTAGTTCAAGCGTGGTAACAGCATAAGGAAAGATCACATAAAAGCGGTATAGTAATAACAGCCACCAGGTACACATATACGCGATCCGGAGTATGACTACATGGACGCTGTGTTTAAATTCGCAATGTCAGGTCTTACTGTACGCGGATTGCAGAAGCTGGATTACGGAGGTTCCGAAATGACTGAAATTTCTAATTTGATTCATACACTCAAGCAGCTGCTAAAGGAAAGAAATATCAGGCAGGCTGATGTAGCAGCGTCTCTGAATCTTGGCATCGCTCGCGTCAAACAAATGTTTACAAAGAACGATTTCACCATTAAGCGGCTGGCAATCATCTGCGACGAACTGCTGGAAATGGAGCTGGGAGATCTATTTCGTATCGCCCAGGAACGCAACCGCTACATAGACTCGCTAACTGAAGAGCAGGAAAAACAATTGACTGCGGACATCAGATTACTTGTGGTCGCAGTCTCTGTTCTGACCAACTGGTCAACAGAGGAAATTACTAACCGCTACCAGATAACTGAAAGAGAATGCAGAAAACACCTTAAAACACTGGAGAGACTCAAACTGATCAGTGTCCGCGACAATGGACACATTAAACTACTCATCAATCACAACTTTCACTGGATAAAAGACGGCCCGCTTGAAAACTTTTTTATTAAAAATATACAGTCCGATTTCCTTAACGCCAGCTTTCACAAAGAGGGTGAAATACGTTTATTTAGAACCGGCATGCTGTCTACAAAGTCAGCCGACGAGTTAATCAAACACGTTGACAAACTTATAGGAAAATTTGTCGAGCTTGATCGAGATGACGCTGAACTGCCAATGGATCACCGGCGCGGATACAGTGTTGTGGTCGCAATGCGTCCCTGGCTGATGCCAGCCTTTACGCAATTATTGAGAACACCAGACCCTGCTGGCTCTCAACACGACTAGTTCATTCAGGTTCACCTATTAACTACCGCCAGTTTATCTTTGTATGAATTACCTGTGTGGCGCGCTTAAACGACCTACAATGTGATTTGGTGCGTCGGATACCTCTGCAAACACCAGCAGCACGAAAATAACCGATACACAAATAATTACGCTAACTCCTGTAGAGATTAACAAATATGCCACAGATGCAAGAAAATAAATAAGGCTTATTAATATGATATCGGGTGGTGAAAACTCCTTCTCCGTTAGAAGATGGTCCCGTATCATCCCACCGCCGATACCCGTAAGCACTCCCATTGTTACTATCAAATGGGCACTAATGCCGGAATCTAAAGTAGAGACGATGCCAACAACGATAAAGGTCGACGTTCCAAACCAGTTTAATAAGCGCACAAAAACTGGCGGATGGCGAAAAATTGATTGACCCTGACAAGAAAGAACCAGCACGATTGTGATAACAACAGAGTATCGAAAATCCTCCAACCAGAAAACAGAACCTTCTCCGACCAGCAGGTCTCGCACGGTCCCTCCACCTATGGCTGTAAGAGTGCCTGCAACCATGACCGTGAATAGCCTCCGCTGCCTTTCGAGCATCATGCGTGCACCCAGAAGCGTAAATATCCCTGTTGAAACTAAATCCAGATAAATCATTCGTGTAAATCCATTTCAGTTACAGTAGATGTCCGTATAGCTGGCGTGTCATGAGGACATATTTTTGTTATGTACTATCTGTTCTCTCTCAATCACGACAGTGTCTTTCTCTGAGGCTCGAAGTACGCATAAAAAAATAGACCCTGCGATGCTAATCAGTTGAAAGACAGGTCGGGGCAACAGACTAATTGCTGACTCACTTCTTGTTCCAAATCTATTTTTCGATCCTTTCGGGTTATTCAGCAGCTATGCCCCAACCCTGACAAGTATATTGAGCGCAAATGTAGAGATACGGTATTGTCCATTAGGATGAGTGTCTCCTACTTTAGGGGGAGGAGCACACTGCAATACATCCTATATCCCAACCGTTGTCGAATCTCGTTGCAAACAGCGAGGAGCGATGCGAAGGCGAGATGACGGTAGTTTTAACTTTCCAGAAGATATCAGAGCATACACTTTGTGGATCCAGTTCTTCGAATGTTACTAACGAATATTTCGAGGTTGCACATATGCGGCCTCTTGCCTGGCTATTGATAGCCTGGCTCCTTTGTGACGTTGACAAATCAGAGCCTCTACGTTCACAGGCATACACAAGGAACTATTGACGTTCGTTTATTAGGACAATATATTGGTACCAGCTAGTGCGGCCAGCGGCCTGTTCGTTCTCTGGCGTAGATAACAGCAACGGCTGAAAGAGATGGCAAAATATTCGATACGGCGCCTCCCGGGATGACCAAATTGTGCAAATATAGTTGCTAAATTATCCCGGTTTGCCTGTGAAGTACCTGTTTTTGGCGCGTGCCAAAACCGGCTAATCGAATTCGCAAGGTTCGATAGAGCTAATTCTCAGATGATCTGGCACATGCTATTGTCACCAACACTACAAATCCAGAGGCTTTACGAGGATAGAGCGAATGTCTGAATTTATAGCTATACACCCTGCCCGACACACCGCAAATGCAGATCTGTACGAGCGGTTGGCAAGAGAATCGGGGTTACCTTTATCTGTCGAGAAATACTCGGAGCTGGCTGGCAAGTACTTCACACTGATAAATTATGCTACTGAGATCCACCGGGGCGACGGGAAAAACCACGAACCAGTACCAGACGAAATATAAGAAATGTTTCTAGTCAATCAGTATATCTATAGTGTAAAAAATGGCGGTCACTCTCAATATTTCTACAATGAAGGTAATCTACACGTTAAAGAAACTATTAAAGCACTCGAGGCAATGGAGTTACCAGAACTTGCTGGCATTCTGCACGATGTTTGGAAGAGTTCGAAAAATACCAGTGAGCCAGAATTAAAACCGTACGATGTCAGCGGTTACATAGATTACGCAGACTCTGAGGATTTCTCCAAAGCCGACAATCAGCTATTCAGTCTGGCTCCGGATCCTGTGGATATTGCTATTGATAACTATGCGGAGCAAATAAATCAACTAGTCGGATATTATGATCCCGAAGCGCTGGAGTTACATGGTTTTGAAACGGATGGAATAAAAGGGTGGAGGTTAGATCAACTGCTCCCTATTGCTCATCTGGATGAGGATGATCTTGAGTCTCTGGAGAAGTTGATTATAGATGAGACAAGTAAAGAAGGGCGAAAGTTACCCGACGTCGTTGATGCCGCTTACGACCGATGGGATAAAAAATTTCAGTTGAGTTGGAGATTCACACATTTTCGTGTCAATCAGCTCATCGAGTCCGGTGTGCTGGAATCTGAAACACGCGAGGTGGTACTAGAAAGTGGCGTGTATGACATTTCGTATGTTCGACTGGTTGAGTGAACATTGCTTTTCCGCAAAGCGTGCATAAGTGCATTTATTTCGCAACTCGTTAACCGGAATGATACAGGCGACTCCACAGGCAGCGAGCGAGAATACGTAGTATGCAAACAGGATCAGATTCGTTAAGGCAAGTAGTGTTTTGGTTGGGATTGTTAGCACTGACCTTCATTTTTTCACCAGCCTACAGCAGCAACTGGATAACTGTGCCCGCCGGTCAGTTTATGATGGGAGACAGCCAGGGCGATGCCAACGAAAAGCCTGCTCAGGTTGATGTTCGTAAATTCCAGATCATGCAGTATGAAGTGACGAACAAGGACTTCAAAGCGTTTATCAAAGCCACTGGCCATATCACCGATACCTCCCTAAACGGCAAAGCCTACGTCTGGACTAACAGATGGCAGAAAGATTCCAACGCCAGCTACCTGCATCCTCATGGCAAGGGATCAACAATCACACAACTCGACAATCATCCGGTAGTTCAGGTCTCTAACCGTGATGCACAAGCCTATTGCATGTATCACGACGCGAGACTGCCAACCGAAGCTGAGTGGGAATTTGCCGCCCGTGGTACCGATGGGCGTCGGTATCCATGGGGCAATCAGCTACCGGTTCAAGGTTTTACACAGGCACTGGCCAACTACGGAACCGATAACTGTTGTGCGGCTGAAGATGCCGATGGATTCGCAACTACAGCACCGGTGGGGTCGTATCCGAAAGGTCAGTCACCATTCGGTATTCACGATATGGCCGGAAACGTCTGGGAATGGACGTCAACACCGTTCCCGGGTAAACCCTCCGAAAACGTGATACGCGGTGGTGGCTGGGGTAATAACCGCTATTGCTTACGCGTCAGTTACCGCCATGGTAATCCACCGGACATCGGCCTGAACATGGTTGGTTTTCGTTGTGCACGATAATGAATACCTGAATGCAGCAGCCTCTGGCGACGGTACATTGGTGGTCGCCCCTCTGTCTCATGCCACCCCTCTGTCTCATGCACCTTCAAACTTATAAGACAGATTCGTATAACTCTATGGTGTTCCTTCAGTCATCTCAACCGGATTACCGCCAACACCCGTGTCACGCAGCGCTGACTGTACCAGTACCTCGATATCGCGATTATCCATACCGAGCGTTGTCAACGTAGCGGGGATAGCAAACGATGCATTAAACTCATCAACAAACTGGCAGAATTCCATCAAATCCGTTATCAATATTCAGGCAGGGTGATAATAAGCGTGGCTTACAAAGAAGTTTGAGATTTACACGCACTGGGCATTACCTACTGCCTCCTATCCTGCGTTGTCAGCGGTAGCCATAGTCTGCTTTTTTACCAATTCAATCGCATTGATCAGTTCAGCACTTTTAACCGGTTTTTTAACCTGGATATAGTTTGACAATGTGTGAATGCGTGCGTCAGAGTATCCACTGATAAAAATTACAGCAAACCCGGGCTTTATCTCTCTTATTGCGCTCGCGAGTGCAGGGCCTTGTAGTTGACCGGGCATTACCATATCAGTTATCAATAAATCAAAGCGAGCGCTTTCATTTTTAAAAACCTGTAAGGCTTCGTCGCCAGATGATGTTGGCACTACTTCATACCCGCAATCATTTAGTATGCGCATTAGCGCACTCCTTACAGATGGGTTATCTTCTGCGAACAGAACTCTACCGCCTGTAGCAATTGAGTGATTATGTTGCTCATTTGAACGAGTGTTAAGACTAACAGCAGGAAAATAAAGACTGATAGTAGTGCCCTTGTTTTCCTCTGTTACTACCTTTACCGCGCCGCCAGACTGCTGCATGAATCCCATGATCATAGACAAACCAAGGCCTGACCCCTTACCGGGGGCTTTAGTTGTATAAAAAGGTTCAAAGATATGCTCCAGGTGCTCAGGTGAAACGCCTGAGCCTGTATCGCTAACCGACAGAACCGTATAGCTGCCTGCTGAAAGCTCGGAAAGATGCGGGTCGCTTTCATTATCATGAATCATTACAGTCGATGTGCTGACAGTAAGCGTCCCCTGATTTTCCATCGCATCTTTCGAATTCAATACAAGATTTAACAGAGCACTTTCGGTAGAGCCCCGATCTGCAGACACGTGACTTATCTCATCATCAAGTTCGTACCGAACCCTCACAGACGCCGGCAAGGTTCTGGCTAACAGAGTCCCTGCGGCTTTAACAACATCGTTCAGGCTAATAATCTCCGGCGCTAGTGGAGCCTGTTTTGCAAACGAAAGCATGTTTGAGGTGAGATCGGCACCCATTTCTGTTGCATTGATCGCATCGTCCAGACATTCCTTTTGAATTTCGGTGAGTTTATGCCTCGAAACCATTTCCAGATTCGCCAGAATTACGGCGAGCAGGTTATTAAAATCGTGTGCTACACCACCCGTCAACTGACCAATTGATTCGAGTTTTTGAGCACGAAAAGCAACTTCTCGCTGTTCCTCTAATTCAATTTCACTTTTAATGGCTTCTGTGTTGTCTAAAACCAATGCGGACCATTGTGTCGAGCCATCCTGTAGTCGTGTTGGGTCCGCTCTGCAATGAAGCCATTTTTTTTGACCATCAGGGGTTATGATTGGCCAGGTGTAGTCAAAGGTTTCCAAAAACTGCATTGATGCAAGCAAAGCTGTTGATAATTTTTGTTTGGACTCTGTCGTTTCAATAATATCCCACAGCGTTGAAACATTTGCCTCCGCAATTCTTGAGTCTACACCGAAGATTTCCATACAGGATTCCGGATTAAGAAATATCACACTATCTTTGTCAGAACCGAGTTCGCTGCGACTTCGACTGGTGTAAGTGAACGCCGCGCCCGGCAGTGTCTTTAATAAACCCCTCATTTGCTGACGTGTTTTCGAAAGGTCAACACGCGTCGTACCGCGGGATATCGCAAACCAGTTAGCGGCAGCAATAGGCAACAGAAGTGATAACGCGAGCAGCGTATAACGCACGCGGTGGCTGACTGTTTGCGAGAACTCCGCACGCCATCCATTAACCGGTTTGGCGAATAAAAAAATATCACCCGGTGGATAGCGCATATTGTAGGTAGCCGGCTCGAAGTCTGGCGGTAGTGACTCCCAGTCCCGCGGTAGATCGGGTTCAGCTTCACCCGCTGGTCTTACCAGGTAGAGAAAATCCAAATCTCCCTCTGGCAGCTCATTAACAGGGTCAGCGACATCCAGATCGAAGTTGACCACCATGTGCAAAACGCCATGCGAAATGACCTTTTGTGCTTTGACCTCTCGAATTTCCGAACGAACCTGTATTTCTCCAGATCCGCTTTTATCGACGTTTATAGCAGCCAGTAGAGGAAAACCACGCTCCACATCGCTGACAAGTCTGGAACGTCCATTGACTGGCTCACGCAATGGACTAAGTCCAATGTAACGCGAGTTCCCTTCCAGCGGGTAAACGTATCGGGTGACAAAATCAGGTGCGAGCTCTGCGCGCGATAAGTCAGCAGGCCCGTCGTAGAACTCCTCCACAACAGACTCGAAAGTTTGTTGATCAATCTGTAACCCCGGATCAATCTGCGCGGCCATCTTGCGACTAGCTCTCAAGGTTCGGGAAATGTAGCGATCCATTTGGGTTTGGACATTTCGCAAAATGCGGGTTGCGCCATTGCGTTTTTCTTTCTCCAACACTTGAAGTTGCGAGCGATCGGCAACGACCCAAACAGCACAGAGGACAAGAAAAAAAACAATAGAAGGAAGATAACGCAACGGTGGAAGCTCTTAATTATTTTCCGAAAGTTAGCAAGAGGGTTTAGATTAAAACAGCCTGGGGCGCAGGCTTCTATAGTTAAATTTAGTGTCTCCGAAACAATATCCAATCAAAGTGATTTTTTTGACTGCAAATTAGCTATGTAAAAAGGGAATGAATCAAATCAATAGTATTTCACGAGGAATCATTAAAAGTTATATTGAGCTGCCAGATTCAGTCTGCGCCTCTCACAGTAGCCTTCTGCCTTGTCCCTTACAATAGAATTACCCTCTGTTCCTGTCAGGTATTCTCACTGCGAGAACTGATTCAAGAGAAAGATAGCCGTGTGACTCAATAATGCATCATTTTCTGCTGACAGTCGATGCGTACCGGTGAATACGCTGGAGCCAGCGTTGAGCTACCAGTAATATGCAGGATTAACTGACAGATGTCGGTCGCGAAGACAAATGTCAATAACCTAACCAGGTGACACATTAATAGAACAGCAGTTCGACTATCTGTCCAACCGCAAAGTCCCCACTAGATTAAATCGCTACGCGGTATGTAAGAAGCAACATCTATTCATTTTCAGAATGATCGTTCAAACATGGGGCTCTCCCGATATTGTTCTGTGATTCCCCAT
The DNA here is from genome assembly GCA_964393885.1 of uncultured Granulosicoccaceae bacterium. Lineage (GTDB taxonomy): Bacteria > Pseudomonadota > Gammaproteobacteria > Granulosicoccales > Granulosicoccaceae. The sequence continues at coordinate 19,132 of CAYMVV010000087.1, forward strand.
TCAGTGTGGGCGAGAGCTGCGTAACATCAAAGGAAGTGATTTCCGGAAAAAGAGGGAGAAGCGACTCAGACTGACGCCTGTCGTCGCACAGCGCATTGTAGACATCAACCATAATATTTCCGCTACCCATCCAGTATTGCCAGATCTCTGTCCAAGTATTGTCATTCGCAGCTTTGTTGCAAATTCAGGGCGCAGTTGGTCGAGTAGCATCATCGGAAATATCTACTTTCTACATTTTTCTGAGACATACAGCAGGCTGCGAGCGAGCGCATATCCTTCGATTAAGATGTCGGATTTCAGTCCGGTAAAATATTTAGCGCTGACAAGCCAATTCCAGTGAATGGATCGATACCACCAACACCAATCCATTGAAGCGACTCGCGCTCGTGTGCGTCCAATGGTTCGCTGATGAGAAGCTTAGGGGAGACGGCGTTGCCTCTTGATGAATCTGATTCTATCGAGTAACGATATCACAGGCTGTTGCCGGTTACTGTGCTTGCTGATCTATCAAGAGAAGGCGATGAAAGTGATTTGACAGCATTTGTATAGGCCACAACGTCGAGAAAGAACACCTGTCCGAGTCTAAGCAGCTCTGATTTCGATAGACGATCTACGGTGTTCGAAAGATCGACAGGTAGACCGGTCAAGACCACAACGAAAAGCCCATCGCACACAGCGGCTGCCACAGTGGTAATCGGCGGTAGCTTAGAGAGAGATTTGAGATTTATGAGAATTGGGCATTACATACTATCTACTGCTACTGCTGACTACGCCAAACATGTCGCTTGTGTGAATCGAGAAAACCTGCGAATTACGTCACAATCACTTTTTACGTTGGGTGTCTGCAGAATACCACCACTATATAATGGCAACTGCAGGACCACAGTGCGTATAATACCCAACTATCCTGGCTGCTTGTATTGTATCCAACCAGGCCAGGCTAATATCACACAGCCCTACTCTACTTGCTTCATCACCACGTTGAATATTCACACCTGAGCTGCATCGCTTTGACACGCGTAGTCTTACGTAATGGGCTGTTCGCCATCCTCCATCTCAACCTCATATCCAGAAAGGAAAAAACATGTCATTGGTCGCTGTATTAGATACCAATAAAGGGACGATTCGTCTCGATCTGTTCGCTGACAAAACCCCGGTAACTGTCGCTAACTTTGTTAACCTTGTTCAACGCGGCTTCTACAACGGGCTCAATTTTCATCGCGTTATTCCGAACTTCATGATTCAAGGCGGCTGCCCACTCGGAACGGGTACGGGCGGGCCCGGTTACAAATTTGCTGACGAATTCGTGCCGGAGTTGCGTCACGATGCACCCGGTAAGTTCTCCATGGCAAACGCAGGTCCAGGTACCAATGGATCGCAATTTTTCATTACACATGTGCCAACCCTGCATCTCGACGACGCACATACCGTGTTCGGTGCTGTGCAGGGTGAAGCTGATCAAGATGTAGTCAACGCCATCGAAATGGGTGACTCACTCAACACTGTGACCATCGAAGGCGATGCGACAGCACTGTTAGCATCCGTGCCTGAAGTCGCTCAGTGGAACGCGAAGCTGGATAAATAATTCATGTGAGGGTGGCTGAACATTGGCCACCCGCTTTGAAGGTTTGACAGGCAGCTGCTGCGTGCAGAACAACATGTTCAGTTTGTTGAAGAACCGCCAACAGGCACCATCAGGCACCATCAGGGACAGGCATTATTGGAATTATAATAAATTTGGCCCAATAATGTGCATATCATATGTCCTGAGGCTAGTGTTTTAACGATATCCAGACACTGAAATTCCATTGCTGTTCAACTGAGTGTTGGCGGTAATCAGGTTGAGATGGCTCCCTTTTTATGTTTCTATCCACACAGAAATGCGTTATCGTAAATCATAATCCGTCCTGTACCAACTGCGCATCACCGTATGCCTCATAGTTTATTGCCTCATCGTTTATTGCCAATAGTCGCACTACTGTTAACCCTTTCAACGCCCGCCCGATCCGCCACTGATGCACCTTATGCAACATTCGGCGTTGGCCTTGAAGGCCCGATGCTGGCGGCTCTGGTTGCCGGTGTTCGCTTTAACGACAAACTGGCTGTCCGCTTGCTGACGGACGGTAGTTCATTCACCGAAAACTTACAGGGCCAGCTACTCTATTACTGGTCACCCGACAAACCCCACTATCTACTGTTCGCGGCCGGGGATGTCAGTAGGGAGAAATACCTGCGATTTGCAGTGGGCAGAAACTGGGACTACGGCAACTTCAGAGTCAATGGCAGCCTGGGCTTGAACCTGCTCGATTTCGACGACGAGGGTGTCAGCGACCTGGTCAATCGAATCGCGGCGTTCCAGATTTTTGGCCTGGGTGTGCATTACGTTTTCTGACCGATGAGGTTCTTCGACTCGCCACCGAATAAGCCGGTTTTAACCAAAACTGGTCGCACAAGACAAACACAGGAAGGGCACCATCACCAGCTTGCAACCATCGATGGCGAAGTGCTCCTTGCCGATCAAGCCACTTTCATCGCAAACCAGCAGCACTTTATGAAATACATCTGCTATCGCTTCAGGGTACGAACTGACGAAACTGGCTATCGTGGTGAAATGAGGCGTTTCACCTCCGGCCAACGCCATGAACTTTAGATCTGTCTTACAAAGCGATGCTATTACCCGGCTTGAGGTGATTCCACGATAGTAGGCGCTGCTCCGTTGTACTATCGGGGTGTGTGAGTAATTCCCCGAGCGGGACTTTAACCCGCTAGATTGATCGCCGGTAACGGCGTGCGATTTGACCCCATACGACCTTGACCCAACATGACCTCTTTGCATAAAAGAAACTGACACCACTACTTTTCTCTTGATTCTCTTACTGCATCAACAATATTCTTCTTGGTCACTTTGCTTTGTATGCCTTTGACATCAAATGGCGATTTTTTCTCACGCTTAGACTTAACAGAGAAAACTGTACCGTCTTTTCTTTTGATGAGCACCTCTTCACTTTGAGCCTGGTCTAGAAGCTCTGCTAGTTTCTGACGTGCTTCCGAGTATGAATAAACCTTCATGACTCCTCCAATATTTGAATATTCATAGACCGTGCAACTTCATTCATCTTATGATCCAAAGATAGTATGGAACACGAGGATGACAACGCACTCTGAATAAAATACGCGTCATAAGCGTATATATTTTTATCGGTAGCAATTGATAGAGCCTTTGGGATATCAACCTTGATTAGCTTTACCGGTATTTTCTGCGTGATGCTGAAAATAGACACAGCATCAGAGCTGCCTATTTGCTTACGCTTAACCATTGCTGATATAGCATTACCGATTTCATAAGGTAGAATTTCTGGAGCATATACGTCACAGTCTTGAGTTAGGCTGACAATTTTGCTTTTACTTCTCTCCTCCAGCGCCACGGAGAGAAAAATATTAGTGTCTACGATGATTTTCATACGCGTATTGTACAATTGTACAACTCCAGACACAAGTGGCAGCTCAGGTTTTTTTTCAGCAAACGGCAGTTCACACGCAATTCATGCGATGGCTAAATTGCCATACAATGTGAGCCTGCGAACATGGCAATTTTGACAGCGCGTGAATTGTCGAGTGGAACTTCTTGTTGTACTAAGCCGCAAAGTTAAATGCAACGTTAAATGGACCCCCAACTTAACTAAAGCAGCAATATTACACTCGATTTTCAATTAGGAGTGGATCAGAACAGCGCTTCACACGATGAGCGACCTGGCATTCGCTGATACCCCATTTCACTGCAGACTTTTCGAAGTGAATGCACCGCTCCTACCAGCGTTTTAAAACTACTCTCAAAATTCTGCGTCATGTAAAGCCAGTGTTCTTCATCGATATCCAGTCGTTTCAGGATACAAGGTAGATCACCATCAATTGACCCTCGTTTATCCTCTCTGATTTGACGTCCTGTCCAGTCGACCAATTCCAGGTAATCCACTAGTCGAAACGGCAAACCATCTGGCATATTTTGTCTGGGGTTACCGACGAAGCGTTGCAGTTGTTTGGGTTGTTTTGCAATTACGCCTTCTACCCTGCCCTGACTCTTCGCTGCTTCGCATCTGCTTTTCACGGATGTATGTGCAGAGTCTTCGGGGGTGGCCGCTATACCTGCCCTG
>CAYMVV010000088.1:0-2294 GCA_964393885.1 uncultured Granulosicoccaceae bacterium
GACGGCCGGATCCTCGTCGCGGAAGGGAGCGGCGGGATTCGGATCATCGAAAACGATCGGCTTCTCGCAATACCAGCTATTCAGATCGCAGTCAGTTCGAGTAACGAATACGGTCTGCAGAACATTGCGCTCGATGATGACTTCGCACAAAACGGCCACATCTACGCAGTATTTACCAAACCCGATGGAAGCTCGAATCGTGTCTCTCGCTTCACGATGACTGGCAACACTATCGATCCCGCATCAGAGCGTGTCATCTTCGACTTGCCCCAACTCAACGGTTTCTCCGCTCACCTTGGCGGCGCGATCGTCGACCACGGCGATGGAACGTTGCTCGTATCCGTTGGCGATCATACCCGCCTGGTCAATGGCCAGGATACTACCACTCGCGAAGGATCGATTCTGCGGATCAGCAAGGACGGATCCATACCTGCGTCAAACCCGTTTCGCGGCAACCAAAGCGTCGATGATGCGATCTACGCCTTTGGCATGCGTAACCCATGGAAAATGGCTGTTTCCTCCGCTGGCATTTTCGCGGTGAGCGATGTTGGTGGATCCAGCTGGGAGGAGATCAACTTCATAGAAGCAGGTCAGAACTACGGATGGGCCGCAGCTGAAGGACCTGGTGGAGTGGGTGAGGCTCCGTTCTTTGCCTACCGACATTCCGGTCAGGATCCCGGGGCGGTCTTTGACGGGTGCGCTATCGCCGGCTCCACCTTCTATGAGCCTGACGTCGTTCAACTGCCGTCCCGCTTTGTTGGGCAGCTCTTCACTGCTGACTTCTGCAATGGCTGGATCGCTGCGGTCGACCCAGAGACCGGAGATGCCGAAGAGTTTGCAACCGGGTTTAGCCGCACCGTCGACATTGTCACGAATCCCGCCAATGGGGCGCTCTATGTATTGGATCGCCAACTGGCAGGCGGGAGTGTCGGGGTCAGCAAGATCGAGTTTGTCGGGGCGGATCAGACACTTCGAATCACTTCCCAGCCAACCACGCAACAACTTGCCATTGGGCAAAGCGCTTCGTTCTTTGTTACTGCGACAGGACAAGGTAACCTGACGTACCAGTGGGAGCGAGATGGCGTTGCGATCCGCGGAGCGACTTCACCACTGCTCGAGGTCGATTCGGTACGTCCGACCGACAGCGGCGCACAATTCCGCGTCGTTGTTCGCGATGATGTCGACGTAGTCTCGAGTTCCATAGTGGAGCTCGTCGTCGGTGATAACCACACTCCGGAACCCATCATCTCTGCTCCTGCCGTCGGCTCCAGATATACGGCCGGCGACGAGATCACCATCGTTGGCAGCGCCGCGGACGTTGAGGATGGAGAGCTTTCCGAGGCACAACTGACCTGGGAAGTTCGCTTCAACCACGACGATCATGATCATGGATTCAGCGGAGAGATTTCGGGGACCAGCGAGCTCACCATCACAATCCCGAACGCTGGCGAGACCTCAGGCAACGTGTGGTACACGATCTATCTCACCGCGGTCGATTCAGAAGGCGCAACGACGACGACTACGCGCCGTGTCGACCCTCGCCGCGCTGAACTCACCCTGCGAACGTCTCCTGAGGGAGGGGTGCTAAACTTCGATGGCCCTCCAATCAGTACGCCGATCACTACACAGACCGTTCACCGCCTGGAGCGAGTTGTAAGTGCGCCGATCGTCCAGACGTTCAATGGACAAGCGCATGGCTTTGTATCGTGGAGTGATGGCGGAGCCCTCGAGCATTCAGTCTCGCCGATGACGGCAACGGCGCTGACAGCCGCCTACGATCCGCTCCCCTTTGGCTCCCCTGATGCAGGTCCGGCTTGTTTCGTCATCGAAACGGAAGGTAGGTTCGTCGTGACCTTCTCGGGCGATCTCGGATCGAGCGTCAATCTGCTCCGCGGTTCTCAATGGATCCAAAACGTTACCGGCTTCGATGTCTTTACCGACGAATTTGGCCGCAATTCGTCCTACACGATTCGCGTTCGCGACGGCGCAACCAGAACCGACGTTGCGTGCACCGAGGTCGCGTGGCCACTCGATACTTCCGCACCGCCATCTCCACCACCAACACCAACACCAGAGCCAGAGCCAGCAATAGGGGTTGACCTCACCTGCACCGGCAACATCGTCGGTGACAGTATCAACTTCACCTTCAGCAACAACACCGGAAACAGCTCAAACCTGCTTGGAGACGGCATCTGGATCGCCAACATCACGGGCGACACTTCCTTCACCCACACTCCGATCCGAGACGCCTACACCCTGCGCACTCGAACAATCGGCGTCATCAACGACATCCC
>CAYMVV010000088.1:2394-15593 GCA_964393885.1 uncultured Granulosicoccaceae bacterium
CGGCGTCATCAACGACATCCCGTGCATTATCAACAACTCGCCGCCGACACCAGAGCCAGCACCAGAGCCAGCACCCGGGGGAGACCCGGTCTGTACCGGCAACATCGTCGGTGACAGCATCAATCTCACCTTCAACAACAACACTGGAAACAGCTCGAACCTGCTTGGAGACGGCAGCTGGATCGCCAACGTCACCGGCGACACCTCCTTCACTCATACTCCAATCCTGGATTCCTACACTCTGCGCACTCGACCAAACGGCATCATCAACGACATCGCATGCAGCATAAGTGGATCAACTGGCGCTCGTATAGCGCAGGCATCAGAAGAGCTGGCGTCTGACTCGCAGGGTAGTCTGGTTGATTCAGACCCTGCAGATGATATAACTCCACTCACAGATCCTGCTGACGCCGCACTGCTGGCTGCAGCAGCGCAGTTTACTGTCAGTGAATGTGGCAGCTTGCCAGTAGCTGCAACAGCTACGACAAATTCGCCTGACGCCCCGGCAGAATTATTCGTCGGCGAACTCGTTAGAGGACAGCTCTTACCGGGCTCTGCCACCGACGATTTACATGTATGGCAAGTAGCCCTGGAGCCAGGTAGTTATCATTTAGTCGCAGATGCATCGGTGTCGAACGGTGATCCGTCCGCCCCCATTAGACTGAGCCTCGAGTCGCTCGGCTCGTCCCCTGTCGATTTAGGGCAAACTGTGACTGGTGTAGAAGCGATATTCGACTTGCGTATCACCAGGTTTCTGGAAATCACGTCGGCACAAACCCTGACATTCACTGTGCAAGCACAAGCTGATGACAGTCACGACTACACGCTGGGTGTTTTCAGCAACGGCTCAGCCGTACCTGGTCCTGCCTTTGAACGCTGCTTGCCAATCACCCCGCTAAGCCTGGATTCAACTCAATCCGTAACTGTGCCATTTCAACAAACCAGAGAGGACGATTTGTGGTACTCCATTAACCTTGAAAGAGGCTCGTATCGGCTGGATGCCTCCACGAGCAGTGCAGCACTTGCAGGGTATGATTTCTCGTTGTACAGCGGGTTTGGCGAGACGGCCAGTCTGGAAGTTATATCACTCGACACGACGGCCGATACCTTTTTCACCACTGGCGACACCTTTGAAGTTGAAAGAGACGGGCTGCTGTGGATACGCCTCAGCAATACGGTTGCTGTCAGCGATGGAAATCTAGAATTCACTGTCTCCAGGCAGTGAGCGTTATCCAGGGCAGTGCTGATACAATTAAGTTACAGTTATGATCTGTATCGATTCAGTGCACACTATTGCTGTAAGCATATAGCGCTGCCTAAACACTCTGTCGTGGATCGACACGATGTCTCACTATTGATCCGTCGAGTTACTAGCTGGTTGGTCACGAATAGACTCGACAGGGTTGCGTTGTTGACCGCTAGACAGGTATCGCTCGCAGTAGCGTAAATTGCCGAGTGGGCAGGTTATGCTCCGGGTATATGATCCGGGATCTGTGCAAACCGGTGTTGTCAGCGGTCAGGACGAATGCACTGGCCGTGACATTTGGTTATGGTGGAGCCCATTGCAAAGTGCTGTGGAGGAAACGCTTTAAAGGAAACGCTTTAAAGGAAACGCTTTAAAGGAAATGGTTGGAAGCGTTAATGCCGGACGGCGAGCTGAATGCAGGGCTTCTCGGCAACTGGTGTAAGACAAACGGTGTAAGTGGTGGGCCCGGTAGGATTTGAACCTACGACCAATGGATTCACTTTGCCCGAACATTTCTGCACGGAGCGGACTATCTCATCACCCTCAGCCAGTGCGTTGCGTTATGGCAATGCACTATGTTGCGGCTGGTGGGGGCGGGACGCTCTAGCCTGTTATTAAGAACACTGTAGTTCTCAGGTAGTCTCTGCACCTTCCAAAGGTGTACCTTTGGCTTGGCTCAGGATTGCCATCAGCCTGGTTTCAACACCAGCTGTTAAGGTTTCCCTGAATTCATCCCGTTCATTCACCATCTTTCAATGGTGACGCACCATTTTGATGAGTCCACTGCTCTAACCAACTGAGCTACAGGCCCACGAACATGCGTATTTTACAGCAATGGCTGGAGTGTGTCTTGTGAATTTGTGAAAGCCGGGTGTCGTTTTAAATGGCTTGTGGATATTGTTAAATGCAATGTGCTGAAGGGAAATCTTCAGGGGCATGCAACATCTCTGCGCTCGGCGATCCGAGAATAGATGTGGTAACACAATTCACCCGGAGGTATACCACTCAGCAGGTCAGGGAGCGGGTCGCAGGATTGAGTGTTAAATCAGAGTGGTGGTGGTTGTGTGTGCTCAGCGCACAATGTGTGCGCTGAATGGTATGTTCTTTAGCCTTAAGCCCCAGCCCTTTACTACTCCCCGTCGAGGAAGCTACGCAGCTGCTCTGATCGGGTAGGGTGACGCAGCTTTCGCAGCGCTTTGGCTTCTATCTGACGAATTCGCTCGCGAGTGACATCAAACTGTTTGCCGACTTCCTCAAGCGTGTGATCGGTATTCATGTCGATACCAAAACGCATACGCAGTACTTTGGCTTCACGTGGAGTGAGGCTAGCCAGTACCTCGTGTGTGGTTTCACCGAGGCCACCGGATGTAGCCGAGTCGACCGGAGACAATATGTTCTGGTCTTCGATAAAATCACCAAGATGCGAATCTTCGTCGTCACCGATCGGTGTTTCCATGGAGATTGGCTCTTTGGCAATTTTCAGCACTTTGCGAATCTTGTCTTCCGGCATCTCCATTTTTTCAGCCAGTTCTTCCGGTGTCGCTTCACGACCCATCGATTGCAGCATCTGACGAGAGATTCGATTGAGCTTGTTGATGGTCTCAATCATATGTACCGGAATTCGAATGGTGCGTGCCTGATCCGCGATGGAGCGGGTAATTGCCTGTCGAATCCACCAGGTAGCATAGGTCGAAAACTTGTAGCCTCGTCGGTATTCAAACTTGTCTACCGCTTTCATCAGGCCGATGTTGCCTTCCTGAATGAGATCGAGGAACTGCAGGCCGCGATTGGTGTACTTCTTTGCGATAGAAATAACCAGACGCAGGTTGGCTTCAACCATCTCTTTCTTGGCGCGGCGTGCTTTCGCCTCACCGATTGACATGCGGCGGCTGATTTCCTTGATCTGTCCGACGGTTAATGCGGTCTCTTCTTCAATGGCCTGCATGCGACGCTGGTGGCGTTGAATGTCTTCCTGCACTTCAAGCATGCGGGTGGCGTAAGGCTTGCCGCTATCAAGGTGGGATTGCAGCCATTCTTCACTGACTTCGTTGCCCGGGAAGGTAGCAATGAATTCCTTGCGTGGCATATCGCAGCGGTTGACGCATAGATCGCGAATGGATTTTTCCTGACCACGAATGCGATTAACACGACCGCGCAGATCTCGAGTGAGCTCGGCGATAAAGTTGGGCGACATCTTGAGTTCCATGATCATCGCGGTGGTCTTGGTGGTCGCTTTTTGCAGGTCGCTGCTGCTGCCATCCTTGATTTTGCCGATGGCCGTCATCGCCTTGCGATGGCCTTCTTCCAGTGCCAGCATGCGCGCGCGCACTTCTTCCGGATCCGGGCCGGTATCTATTTCTTCTTCTTCGTCGTCGTCAGCGTTTTCTGCTGCTTCTTCGCGTTCTTTGGCCTGTTGCGCAGGCGTCGGGATTTCATCCGGAGCATTCGGGTCAATAAAGCCCACCAGCAGATCGCTCAGGCGAGCCTCTTCCGCCACAACTTTGGTGTAGCGATCGAGAATTTTTTGTACCGTTGCCGGATAGGTTGCAAGGGCTGCCTGCACCTGACCCAATCCTTCCTCGATACGCTTGGCAATCTCAATTTCACCTTCACGTGTCAATAGCTCGACAGTGCCCATCTCGCGCATGTACATGCGCACCGGGTCGGTGGTTCTGCCGAATTCGCCATCGACACTGGCAAGTGCAGCTGCGGCTTCGTCAGCGGCATCGTCATCCGGGCTGAGCGAAGTCTGATCAGACAGAATAAGCGTATCAGAGTCTGGTGCGGCCTCATGGACAGTGATGCCCATGTCGTTGATCATGGCGATGATTTCTTCGACTTGATCAGGATCGACGATGCCGTCTGGCAGATGGTCATTCACCTCGGCGTAGGTAAGGTAGCCCTGTTCCTTGCCTTTGGCGATCAGCTCTTTGATGCGGGATTGCTGATTCTGGTCCATCGATGTTTTTCGCACGGATCGAGCATTCACGAAAGCGACACCTTATTGAAAGCCAAACCACCAGTTTAGCGAAATACAGCATTAAAGTCTATCTCTGGATAGCTGCTGAGGTATATTTTTGGCGGTGGTGCGGGGAAGGTAGGGGGTCTTGAAAATTAATCAAGTTTTAACATGAATTTCAGGTGGTTATAACAAGCGCTACAATGACTGATATGGCGTTGATTGTGCTGTAAGGAGTTTTCAGCGATTCACACAACTGTTATCATTGTTGGTTGTGTGAGGAGCGTTCATGGATTTCTTCCTTTTGAACCGCTCCCCAACCGATATCTCGTCACCACTTTTTCACGATTTCCTGCCATTGTATAAGGGTGCGCACAAGTGCTCGCATTGGCATTGACCAGTCTCCAGGAGCCTGATCGGAAAAGTCTGCACAGCTAATACATTGCTCCACAAATCACCGTTTTTCGGCAAGTCGTGTCCCGGTTTCAAGTGACTGGTCCGACGCGGTTGGTGTCGGGCGGTTGGTCCTATGCGGTAGGTCTTATCGATTGATCTTAGGCGGCTGCGTAGTCGTCACGCCTGACTACCGGAGCATACAAAAGCTATTCGGCCTCACCGCGCCAGCGCCTAAGCGATCACCACTACAGGAATGCCTGCATTTATTATGGTTGAACATCGAACGCTCGCAAACGCGATCCGTGCGCTCAGTATGGATGCGGTCCAACAGGCTAATTCCGGCCATCCCGGTGCGCCGATGGGTATGGCTGATATTGCAGAGGTGTTATGGAACGATTACCTGCAACACAACCCGGCAAACCCGAACTGGGCAAATCGCGACCGTTTTGTGCTGTCCAACGGCCATGGCTCGATGCTGCTGTACTCGCTGCTGCACCTGAGTGGCTATGATTTGCCTGTCGAGGAGCTGAAAAACTTTCGGCAGTTACACTCTAAGACGCCGGGCCATCCTGAATTCGGGTACGCACCTGGTGTTGAAACGACAACCGGACCATTGGGTCAGGGTATCGCCAACGCCGTGGGGATGGCGATCGCCGAACGAACACTGGCGGCGCAATTCAACAAGAATGATATCGAGGTAGTCGATCACCACACCTATACGTTCCTGGGTGATGGCTGTTTGATGGAGGGCATCTCGCATGAAGTGTGTTCGCTGGCCGGCACGCTTGGACTCGGCAAGCTGATCGCCTTCTATGATGACAATGGGATTTCAATCGATGGTGAAGTCGAGGGCTGGTTCAGTGATGACACGCCTGCCAGATTCCGGGCTTATGGCTGGCATGTAATAGACGAGGTCGATGGTCATGATCGCGAAGCATTGAAGCAGGCCATCGATGCGGCGCGCGATGAAACCGGCAAGCCGAGTTTGATCTGTTGTCAGACATTGATTGGCTTTGGTTCACCGAACAAGCAGGGCAAGGAATCAAGCCATGGTTCACCGCTCGGGGCTGACGAGGTTGAGCTTGCCCGCAAAGAACTGGGCTGGACACACGCACCATTTGTGATACCCGACGAAGTGTATAAAGAGTGGGATGCAAAGACATTCGGCGCTGAAGCTCAGTCGCAATGGGACAGCAAGTTCGCAGCTTACAAGGATAAATATCCAGCCGAGGCGGCAGAATTTGAACGTCGGATGGCTGGTGCGCTGCCGGATAACTGGGCGAGTCATGCGCAGGAATTTATCTCCCAGGTTGATGCTGCTGCCGAGAAGATTGCGACACGTAAGGCTTCCCAAAATGCATTGAACGGATTCGGCCCGGTACTGTCTGAGCTGATCGGTGGTTCGGCGGATTTGGCTGGTTCCAACCTGACCATCTGGTCCGGTAGTAAGGGTATAGATGAGGATGCTTCCGGCAACTACATCTACTTCGGTGTGCGCGAGTTTGGCATGGCCGCGATACTGAATGGCATCGTGTTGCATGGTGGTTTCAAACCCTACGGTGCAACCTTTCTGATGTTCTCGGAATACGCACGCAATGCCTTGCGAATGGCAGCGCTAATGAAGATCCCGTCCATTTTTGTTTTTACCCACGACTCGGTCGGCCTGGGTGAAGACGGACCAACGCATCAGCCGGTTGAGCAGGCTGCTACCTTGCGTCTGATGCCCAATATGGATGTATGGCGTACCTGCGATGCAGTGGAAACTGCGGTTAGCTGGAAGGCTGCACTGGAGAGAACCGACGGACCCACCAGTCTGTTGTACAGCCGGCAGGGGTTGGTGCATCAGGTTCGCACCACAGAGCAGCTGGCAAATATTCAAAAGGGCGGGTATGTGTTGCGCGATTCTGAAAATCCACAGGTGATACTCATTGCCACCGGCTCTGAGGTAGGTCTTGCGGTCGATGCCTTTGACAAGTTGTCATCCGACGGTGTGGCGGCACGTGTGGTTTCCATGCCATGTACCGATGCCTTCGATCGACAGTCGCAAAGCTACCGCGATTCTGTGTTGCCACCATCTGTCACCGCGCGCGTGGTGGTTGAGGCCGGAGTGTCTGCTGGCTGGTACAAGTATGCCGGCTCCAACAGCGCCATGGTTTGTCTGGACAGCTTTGGCGAATCCGGGCCGGCCGAGGAGGTCTTCGCACATTTTGGCTTCACGGTTGACAATGTAATCCAGTCAACCAAAAAGCTGCTATAGAAAAGGGGTAATTGACCATACCAACCAGACTGGTCGAGCACCCTGAATTAATTTCCCATATATTTGGAGAGTAAACGATGGCGATAAAACTGGCGATAAACGGGTACGGCCGTATCGGGCGAAACATACTCCGGGCCTTGTTCGAAAGTGGTCGGCAGAAAGAATTTGATGTGGTTGCAATCAATGATCTGGGTGATCCGGCAACCAATGCGCATCTGACTCAGTACGATACTGCGCATGGCCGCTTTCCCGGTGAGGTGAAGGTTGACGGTGATGATATCGTCGTTAATGGCGATCGCATTCGTGTATTTGCAGAGCGCGATCCGGCCAAACTGCCCTGGGGTGATTTGGGTGTTGATGTGGTTCTGGAATGCACCGGTTTTTTCGCCAGCAAGGATGCCGCGAGTGCACACATTGCCGGTGGCGCGAAGAAAGTAATTATCTCGGCACCGGGTAAGGGTGTTGATGCGACGATTGTTTATGGCGTGAATGAAGATGTCTTAAAGGCATCCGATACCGTTATTTCTAACGCCAGTTGCACCACTAACTGTCTGGCGCCGATGGCCAAGGCATTGAACGACAAGATTGGTGTGCTGAGCGGATTGATGACAACTATCCACGCTTACACCAACGATCAGGTACTGACCGACGTTTATCACACCGATTTGCGACGTGCCCGTTCTGCGACGATGTCCATGATACCGACAAACACTGGTGCCGCTGCAGCGGTTGGTCTGGTATTGCCTGATTTAAACGGCAAGCTCGACGGATTTGCGATTCGTGTGCCGACAATTAACGTGTCTATTGTCGATTTAACCTTTCAGGCATCACGAGACACAACGGTTGATGAAATTAACGAGATCATGAAGTCTGCGGCCGATGGAAAAGTGCTGGCTTACAACGATGCGCCACTGGTTTCGATCGATTTCAATCACACCAGTACGTCATCAAATTTCGATGCCGGTATGACTCGTGTGACTGGCGGAAGTCTGGTCAAGGTGTGTTCCTGGTATGACAATGAGTGGGGATTTTCGAATCGTATGCTCGACACGACCGTCAAGCTGATGAACGCAAAATAAAAACGAAAACGATCTTGGTGCTCACTGTCTCCATTGATGGCAGTGAGTACCGGTCGCATTAGCGTTGTACCAGTTCGCGGGTGTTTAAGGTTTACCTGCCGCTGTCCTGTTTGTCCAAACGTCTGCGCTGTTGGAACCCGCCACGGGTAAACCGGTACTGCACTACTGATTCCCCACCTGAAATTAGCTGAATTGACGGAAGGTTATGAATACGCTTGAGTCTCTCAATTTAAACGGCAAACGCCTGCTGGTCCGCGCTGATTTGAATGTGCCGATCAAAGACGGTGAGGTGGCATCTGATCTGCGCATAGTCGCGTCACTGCCAACGATAAAAACTGCACTGCAGCAAGGTGCGGCTGTGATGATAATGTCTCACCTCGGGCGTCCGGTTGAGGGTGAGCCCGCAGCTGAGTTTTCTCTGGCGCCGGTGGCGCGTCATATGAGTAAGTTACTCGATACGCCAGTGGAACTGATCACCGATTATCTGGATCAGCAACCTGCCTTAACGCCCGGCAGTGTTGCACTGCTTGAAAACGTTCGTTTTAACGCGGGTGAAAAAGCGGATGATGAAGCGCTTGCCAAAAAGTACGCTGCACTGTGCGACATATTCGTGATGGATGCATTTGGCACCGCACATCGGGCACAGGCCTCGACGCACGGTGTTGCCAAATTTGCCCCTGAAGCCTGCGCCGGCCCGTTGCTGGCAGGCGAGCTCAGTGCACTGGGCAAGGCGCTGGATAATCCGGCACGCCCGCTGGTGGCGGTGGTTGGTGGATCGAAGGTTTCAACCAAGCTGACTGTACTCGAATCCTTGTCGGGTATTGTCGATCAATTGATAGTCGGCGGTGGTATAGCCAATACCTTTATTGCCGCTGAAAACCATGCCGTTGGCAAGTCTCTGTACGAGGAAGATCTGATCGCGGAAGCAACCAGGTTACGTGCGGCGGCAATTGCAAAAGGTGGCGATATTCCTGTGCCGGTTGATGTGGTTTGCGGGCAGGAGTTTTCAGAATCAACGCCGGCAACTACTGTTGCTGTAGATCAGGTTGGTGACGGCGAAATGATTTTTGATGTCGGCCCCGAGACGGCGCGGCAATACGCTGAGTTGCTGAAGAATGCAGGCACAATTGTATGGAATGGCCCGGTTGGTGTGTTTGAATTTTCGCAGTTTGCGGAAGGCACGCGGGTAGTCGGGGAGGCCATCGCACAGTCCGATGCATTTTCGATAGCAGGTGGCGGCGATACACTGGCGGCAGTCGATCAATTTGGCCTTACCGAAAACATCAGCTATATATCGACAGGTGGCGGAGCTTTTCTGGAATTTCTTGAAGGCAAGAAACTACCGGCAGTTGAAGTGCTGGAGCAAAGAAGCAGGGACTCCTGAGTCCTTTTTGGTATGAGCTGATGGCATCACAAGTGTGTTGCATTGCAGTAGCAGACGGTAAGCCGCGACATCATGAGCAGTCGTAGATGATAGAATAGAGCTCCCTAAATAAACTGGTAAATTGAATTTATGCGAAGGACAAAGATCGTCGCGACTCTCGGACCCGCCACAGACTCTATTGAGACCTTGCGGCCGTTGATTGCGGCCGGTGTCAATGTGGTTCGTATTAACTTCTCGCACGGCGAATCGGACGACCATCGACAACGCGTCGAGATGGTTCGCGCTGTTGCGCAGCAGGAGGGGCGCGTCGTCGGCATTTTAGGCGACCTTCAGGGGCCGAAGATCCGGGTGTCAAATTTTGCGGATGGTCCCGTTGAACTGGTCGAAGGCCGCAGCTTTACCATTGATGTGGCACTCGATGAAAATGCCGGTGATGTCAATCAGGTTGGCTGTAGCTACCAGGAGCTGGCAGACGATATCAGTGTTGGCAGTGTGCTGGTTCTGGATGACGGTCGCGTCGTGCTTGAGGCAACCGAGCTGGACGGTTCAAAAATACATACCAAAGTGCTGGTTGGTGGTGTGCTGTCTAATCGCAAGGGTATCAACCTGCGCGGCGGTGGATTGTCAGCTGCGGCGATTACTGAAAAAGATATAGAGGACTTGCGCCTTGCCGTCGAGCTCAACATCGATTATCTGGGCGTGTCGTTTCCGAGGTCTGCGGCAGATATCAATCATGCGCGCGAGCTGTTGCGAGAGGCTGGCAGCGAAGCGGGCATTGTTGCAAAGATAGAGCGAGCCGAAGCGGTTACCGCCATTGACGAGATTCTGGAAGCCAGCGATGTGATCATGGTTGCGCGCGGTGACCTCGGCGTCGAGATTGGCGATCCTCAATTACCGGCAGTGCAGAAGATGCTGATCAACAAGGCACGCTCAGCCAACAAGGTCGTCATCACGGCGACGCAAATGATGGAGTCAATGGTAGGCAGCCCTATACCGACGCGTGCCGAAGTTTTTGACGTTGCCAATGCGGTGCTCGATGGTACTGATGCGGTGATGTTGTCTGCTGAAACTGCAGTGGGAGAATTCCCGGCCAAGGCGGTGACCGCCATGAGCCGGATTTGCGAACATTCTGAATTGCAACGAGCGGCTATGGAATCAAAGCATCGCCTGCATCTTGAGTTTGGCCGAATCGATGAATCTATCGCGATGGCGGCAATGTACACGGCAAACCATTTGAACGTAAAAGCTATTGGTGCGTTAACGGAAACCGGATCAACGGCGCTATGGATGTCACGTATTAGCTCTGGCATTCCCATTTATGCGGTTACTACCAACCCGGACGCACAGGCACGAGTAACGCTTTATCGCGGCGTGTACCCGGTGCCGTTTGATCAGCGCCTGGAGTCGTCATACGACGCCAACAAGGCCGTGGTGCAAAAGCTGGTTGAACAGGAAAAGGTGGAAGAAGGTGACATGGTAATCATCACCAAGGGCGATATGTTTGGTGTTGCCAGTGGCACTAACTCGATGAAAATTGTGCGTGTCGGCGACTGGATCGAGTAGGTCTTAGCGCGTTTCGCACCAAACCCGGGTCTGGTCTCTATCTTGAATTGAGCAACAGGTAACTTGATTCATGGCAGAGAAAGCACGATCGTGCTGCCAGTCCACCCGATTTGACATGGCTAACCCTCGACGGAGAAAGCACATATGAGTGATTTTGAACAACAACTTGCGAAAGTTCGCGACGAAAGCGGCTTTATTGCGGCGCTGGATCAAAGCGGTGGCAGTACCCCGAAGGCGCTGGGGCTGTACGGCCTGACTGAAAGCGAATGGAGCAATGATGAGCAGATGTTTGATCTGGTGCATCAGATGCGCACGCGAATTATCACGGCACCGTCATTCAATGGCGAAAGAGTGATTGGCGCCATCTTGTTTGAAAACACCATGGACCGGGAGATTAACGGCAAGGGCACCTCTGACTTTCTATGGTCCGAGAAAAATGTCGTGCCATTTCTGAAAGTTGATAAGGGCCTTGAAGACGAGGCAAACGGGGTTCAGTTAATGAAGGCGATGCCAGAGCTGGATTCCCTGCTGGACCGCGCTGTCTCCAAGGGCGTGTTTGGCACCAAGATGCGTTCTGTTATCAAACAGGCAAACGATGCGGGCGTCAAACAGATTGTCGATCAGCAGTTCGAAGTAGGTAAGCAAATTCTGGCCAAGGGTTTGTGCCCCATACTGGAGCCAGAGGTTGATATCAATTGCCCGGACAAACAGAAAGCAGAAGATATGTTAAAGAGCCACCTGATGGATGGACTCAACGCACTTTCCGCTGATCAGCAGGTGATGTTCAAGCTGACGCTTCCGGAGACTGCCGGTCACTATAAAGAATGTATCGAACACGGCAACATGGTTAAAGTTGTCGCACTTTCCGGTGGTTACCCTCGCGATGAGGCGAATCGCAGGCTGGCGCAAAATCCAAGAATCGTGGCGAGTTTTTCGCGTGCGCTGGCTGAAGGTTTAACCGCGCAGATGTCTGATCAGCAGTTCGATGCCCACCTTAATACAGCGATTGATTCTATTTATCAGGCATCAAAGGCGTAACAGACATTTAAAAGGCAGACCTTTGTTAAGCCTGGCTGGTCAGTATTTGATAAGCCTCTTTGTAACGCTGTAGTGTTTTTTGATGTATCGCTTCCGGGAACAAAGGCCCGGGAGCGGTTTTATCCCAGTTGAGCGTTTCCAGGTAGTCGCGAACAAATTGTTTGTCGTAGCTCATGGGGTTGGTGCCGGTTTTCCAGCTTGATGCTTCCCAAAAACGCGAGCTGTCCGGTGTCAGTACTTCATCCATTAATACTACCTGCCCGTCGGCGTCCAGCCCGAACTCAAACTTGGTATCGGCAACTATTATTCCACGCGGTTCGGCATGACCAGCGGCCATGCGGTAAATCTCCAGGCTGATGTCACGAATTCGCCATGCGTGTTGTTCGCCAATAGTGGCAACGACCTCCTCAAAGCTGATGTTCTCGTCGTGATCTCCAACGTCTGCCTTGGCAGCCGGAGTAAATAACGGCTCAGGCAGTCGCTCGGCCAGCTGCAGGTTTTTCGGCAGTGTAAGCCCGCAGACGGTTCCGTTTTGTTGATAGTCTTTCCAGCCCGAGCCGATCAGATACCCTCTTACCACGGCCTCTACCGGCAGCGCGTGCAATCTTTTAACAATCATGCAGCGGTGTTGCGCCTGTGCGTATTCGTCTGCGTCGGGCAGTATGTCTTCGAGCGTATATTGAGTGCTCAGGTGGTTGGGCAACAGTTGGGACAGTCTGTTAAACCAGTACATGGATAGCTGCGTGAGCAAAATACCTTTACCCGGTAATGGCTCTGGCAACACGACGTCGAAGGCAGATAGCCGGTCTGTTGCAATCATCAACAGGTGATCATCGCCGACGGCGTAGATATCGCGAACCTTGCCGCGATGCACCAGCGGCAGCGATTTGATCGTTGTCTCTGCTACAACGCTGATGTCGGAGGTGCTGAATTGGAACTCAGGCAAAATGAATTTCTCGTTGATTAAACCCGGGCTGTTCAACCCGGATGACGACTACCCGGTTGATTCTGTAAGAATCTTCGCATGCTTGCAAAAACAATTGGCAGTAGCGGCTTTCGCATCACTTCAGCCGCCACGGACATTGTGAAAACTGCGTTCTCGATGATTGTGCTGGCCTCTGATCAGCAGTTCAGGGTAGATAACTGTGGCGTAGAGCGGAAAATTTAGTCACCATTACTATTTTAACGAATGACCTTAAACGATGCAGGATCCTTTGGTTGGTGTAGTAATGGGCAGTGATAGCGACTGGAATGTGATGCAGCATGCCCATGAGGTA
>CAYMVV010000088.1:15693-23102 GCA_964393885.1 uncultured Granulosicoccaceae bacterium
GTCGACTATCGCCTGCAACAGCGAGACCGCGCCCTGTCTATGGAGCTGCCTGATGGGCAGTAGCAGTTCCGATAAGACACGGGCAGGTCGAAGTGATGCTGGTGCCCGAACACCATTGCACCCCGGTGCAACGCTGGGTGTGCTGGGTGGCGGTCAGTTGGGTCGCATGTTTGCCCATGCGGCCACGCAAATGGGATATCGAGTCGTTGTGCTGGATCCTGCTCAGACCGGCCCTGCCGCGGAAGTTGCCAGTGAACATTTGCGTTATGCCTACGATGATGCAGAGGGGCTGGAACGACTGGCTACAATGTGCGATGCCGTTACTACCGAGTTTGAAAACGTACCATCTGACAGTTTACGGTTTCTGCAGCAGCGCGTGCCGGTTGCACCTGCGCCCGAGGCAGTTGAGATAGCGCAAAACCGGATACGGGAAAAAACCTTTTTCGTCGACAACGATTTGCCCACCAATCACTTTGAACGAATCACGGATGTCACTGATATAGATGACGCCTGGCAGCGAATGAGTGGCAAGGCCGTTATCAAAACCACTCAGCTTGGCTATGATGGCAAAGGACAGCGCGTTTGTAACAGCGCTGACGATGCGAGGCATGCGTTCGAAAGCTTTGGCAAAGTTGAATGTGTACTTGAAGACTTTGTTGCGTTTGATCTGGAGGTATCAGTAGTACTCGCCCGTGATTGCAATGGCACTGTGCAAACTTTTCCGGTGGTCGAAAATAGCCATAAGAATGGAATACTGGATACCTGTGTTGTTCCGGCGCGGGTATCCGATGCGGTATCTGAGAACGCTCGTACCATCGCGTGCAGGTTGGCGGAGGCGCTGGACTATGTCGGTGTGCTGGCCATTGAGATGTTTGTGGCTGATGATCGACTGTTGCTCAACGAGATAGCACCTCGTCCACATAACAGTGGACACTATACGCTTAATGCCACCAGCTATTCGCAGTTCGACCAGCAAGTATTAACACTGTGTGGATTGCCGGCTGCCACTATCGAGTTGTACCATCCATCTGTTATGTTAAACATTCTCGGAGATCTGTTGCTGGCAGAAGGTTTCGATTGGAACTCTATTCATTCAGTCGATTGTCATTTGCATATGTACGGCAAGGCTGAAGCGCGAACAGGGCGCAAAATGGGCCATGTTAATTTCGTTGGTGAGGATGTCGACCAGTTACTGGACAGCGTGGGGGCACTGCGTTCACGGTAGCGCAATATCTTTGGATAGCTGGAATTTTTGAAGTTCAGGTAGTTAATCAGTAGAAGTGGAAGTTGCCAGTGGTAAAAAGCAGTATGTTAAGTGCGTTAGCTGACAAGGGCTTGCTCACACAGGATCAAATTCAGATCAGCCAAACCGAGTCGCGGAAAACCGGGCGACGAATAGAACAGGTTGTTGTTGAACTGGGTTTTATAACAAACAGTCAGCTACGTGATCTGCGTGGCGAATCATCCGGTCGACAATCCCTAAGCCTGGATGGCGTGTCGCCAGATACGCAAGCGCTGCAATTGGTGTCGAGTGATTTTGCCCGGCAGCATCTATTGGTGCCATTGTCGCTTGGCGGTAATCCAAAAAAACTGACGGTAGCGGTTGCAGATTTATATCAACTGCAAATGCAGGACAGGTTACAGGCGCAGATTGGCAAGGAAGCGGTGCTTGAGCTGGTGGTCGCCAGCGAACGAGATATCACTGAGGCCATCGATCGGTTCTATGGGTTCGAACTGTCAGTTGACGATATTCTGCAAGAAATTGATGCTGTCGGTACTACTGCCTCATCGGTACTGGACGCTGAATACGAGCAACCGTTTGTGCGGCTGGTTGATGCTATTTTAGTAGATGCGGTAAAGCGCACTGCATCGGATATTCATATAGAGCCTGAAGCGGGTTTTGTGCGTATCAGGTATCGCGTTGATGGTGTGTTGCGTCAGGTACGTAGTTTTCACTATGACTACCAGGCGCCGATGTGTGTTCGTATCAAGGTGCTGGCCGATTTGGATATCAGTGAAACGCGCGCGCCTCAGGACGGCCGGATCTCTATAACTGTTGCCGGATCTCCGATAGAATTCAGGGTGTCTACCTTGCCGACTGTACACGGTGAAAACATCGTGCTGCGAGTGCTCGATCGACAGCGTGGTATTGTTGGTATTGATGATCTCGGTATGCATGAGGAAGAGTTATCAGCAATAAAGCTGATGATGGCCAGGCCCGAGGGCTTGATACTGGTTACCGGTCCTACCGGAAGCGGCAAAACCACAACGCTGTATTCGATGTTAAACCAGGTCAGTAATGACACGGTTAATGTGATGACGATGGAGGATCCGGTTGAGTATCCTTTGCCATTGCTCAGGCAAACCATGGTCAACGATCAGGTAAAGCTGGATTTCGCCAGTGGAATACGCGCCATTCTAAGACAGGACCCGGACGTCATACTGCTTGGTGAAATGCGCGATGAAGAAACAGCCGAAATGGCATTGAGAGCTGCTATGACCGGCCATCAGGTTTACTCGACACTACATGCAAACACGGCAATTGGCGCGATAGCAAGGTTGTCTGATATGGGGGTGGATCGATCAGTAATGGCGGGCAATATTATAGGTCTTGTCGGTCAGCGCCTGATTCGAACGCTATGTAAAAACTGTAAAGCACCGCGCGAGGTTGGTGAGTTCGAACGAGAGATCCTGGGCGACTGCGATGTGATCTATGAACCGGTCGGCTGCAAGACCTGCGATCAACAAGGATATAGAGGACGTATAGCAATCACCGAAGTTTTACGTTTTACACCAGAGCTCGATGATCTGCTACTGGCAGGAGCATCACCATCGGATATGCTGGCATTGGCCCAGCGCAGTGGTTTTCGCCCGATAGCAAGCAGTGCGGTTGACCGGGTTCGCTCCGGTGCCACCTCATTCGATGAAGTGGGTCGTGTGATAGATTTCACAAATTATATTGCGTAAATCCAGTATTGTGCACTTGCATTCGGTATATTTGCGTTGGATGTAGTGCAGATAGTGTGAAGTAAGTAATAAAAAATAGTTAGATCTAGTTAGTACAAGTAGTAGGCAGTAACAGGTAGCAGTGGCAGTATGCAGTATTTTCAATTCAAGGCGATTAATCGCAACGGCGATATTCAAAACGGCACTATGGCCGCACTGGATATCGCTGATCTGGACGAACGACTAAGTCAAAGCGGACTCGACCTGCTCCATTGTAGAGTGCCGATTGTTGCGCGTCTGCAGTCTGTGTTTCGCACCCTGCTGTCTGGCCCCGCTCTGTTTCGCACCGCTTTGTCTCGCAAGAGCCAGCAAGCCGCAGTCACTGATGGTTTGCACGCTCGACAACCGCTATCCATGAGTCGCAAAGACTTAATTCACTTTACCTTCAACCTTGAACAACTGTTGAGTGCCGGTGTGCCGCTGCGCGATGCGCTTGCCGATTTCGCGAGCGGCAGTGGTGGTGACACGCAGCAGAATACACGCACCGTCACCTCTCGCTTGATGGTTACCATTGATAGCGGAAAGCAGCTGTCGGACGCCTGTGCGCTGTTGCCAGCTGTGTTTAGTCCTCTGTATATCAGTATGGTCAAAGTCGGTGAGCAAACCGGTAATCTTGCCGAAGTGATGCATGATCTTGGTGCATTGTTGCGCTGGAATGACGAGACCATTGCACGAATTCAACGCGTGTTGATCTACCCGGCATTCGTATCACTCGTGTTGCTGCTGGTAATCGTGTTCGTCATGACCTGGCTGGTGCCCGGGCTTATGTCCTTTTTAACCAGTACCGGCGGAGAGCTACCCTGGCATTCGAAAGCGCTGATAGCGGTTTCTGATTCGATCGTCGCCCATGGCTTTGTTGTTCTCCTGCTGGTGTGTGTGGCTGCGTGCGTAGCTATAGTCGGTATCAAAAGAAACGCGAAGCTGGCATTACGATGGCACCAGGCAGTGCTGCGTATTCCGTTAATCGGATCCGTACTGTTTCATATAAAGCTTGCCCGATTTTGCCGCTGCGCGGCGTTAATGTACTCCTCCGGTGTGAGTCTGCTGGATGCGCTGAAACAGTGTGAGCTGGTACTTGATAATCGATATCTGGCAATGGAGGTAGCAAGGATACGCAAGCACATTACCGATGGTAGTTCGGTTTCTGATTGCTTTGCCCGGAGCAAGGTGTTTCCGTCGATGATCGCTCGTATGGTTCGCGTTGGTGAATCCACCGGTGCTATGGAAAAATCCTTTGAGCAGATCAGCTACTTTTACGATCGACACTCCAGCGAGTCAATAGAGAAACTCGAGCAATCTATTGGACCAGCACTGATCATGGTAGTGGGGAGTGTGATGTTATGGGTTGTCGTTTCGGTGATTGGTCCAATCTACGACCTTGTATTCACTATGGGGGCGAGCTTTTGATGAACATGGTGTTATTACTTCAGAACAGGCAATTGATAGCCTGTCAGACAAATCATGGCCAAACCAGTATTGCTGGTACATTCGAAGATACCAGTAGCGGTATCGAGCGCTTCAGGAAATTTTTAGAGCAACACCGGCACACTCAATTTGTTGTCGTGCTAGATCTGGAAGCAGAGCAGCTACATTTGCAACAGATACCGCGTATGAGCGGTCGCGATCAAAACTCTATACTACGGCACCATCAGCGTAAGCTATTTGGGGAGTCACTATACACCAGCGCTATTGTCGGTAATCGCAAGACCCATGCTGAGTCCAGGCTTGGGGTGTCGCTGATTGGATTGCCTGCGGATTATAATGAATGTGTCTGGTTAACTGAACTGTCTGATGCGAACCAGATAGTACGATCATTTCACTGGATGTCGCTGCTTATCTATCCGCTGGCAGAAGCAGCAGGTATGGCATCGTCTCTTACGGTATTTATCATACGCATGAGCGCAGGTGATGATCGCATTATGGGTTTTGCTGGCAGACAGCCGCTCATATGCCGTCGACTTGGCGAGCAATCGGGCACACCATCGCAGACAGATGAGTCCGGGGCTCTACTGGCCGACCAATTACAGCAAACATTTGCCTATCTGGAAAGGGAGTCAGAGATTGTCGGACTGCAGGCGTTTGACGAAAAGTCTGTATCTGTTGTCGCTGTCGGAGATCTTACGTCAAAGGAAAGACAGGCAATCGATCAGCAGCTGGATGTATTGGGCATCAGTCCTGTGCAGAGCATGCCCGCTTCATCTTTAACGAAGGGTGCCAGCGCTAAAAGCGCTTCCGTGGCCGAGGTGATGGCAACCTCCGTATTGAGGGGCAAGAGCTATGCGTACTCGTTGATTTCCCGTGGTGCCAGGTTTGTGGAGCGAAGACTCAGGCATGCAATGGTCGCCTGCAGTATCAGCTTGATTTTTAGTGCTGCTATGGCTTCTGCGGCTGCCCGATATGTTGAGGCGGATCTTGGCCAGCTTGTGCTAATGGCGGATCAGGTTGAAGTTCAGGCATTGACTCTGAGACAGGCACATGCACATCCTGAATGGTCCGATCAATACGCGATAGAGGCAATACGAGAAGCCGTAGTGCATGTCAACGCGATTGAAATGGCTAATCAATCAACGCCCTTTCACTTCCTCGCATCCCTGTCTGAACATCTAACCCTGCACCCTGCTATCGAATTGAAGTCGATCCAATGGGCTGATATCGATTCAGAAAAACACACTGATGTCCGCGAAGACAACGACAGGCCGCTGAGTACCACTGAGGGTGGGAGGCGTTATCATGCTGTATTGAGCGGAAGTGTTAAGTTGACCTCTGAAGGGTACAGGCCGGCTGTGAGTCAATTCAGGTCTTTTGTCGCGTCCATTCGCGAGTCCGCTATGGAGGCTTCGCCGGGTGCAGTAGTCACCATTGTCAACCTTCCGTTTGGTGAAGCCGGATCGGTGGCCTCTGTTACAGGGGCATCACAAGGAGGTTTCATACTGGAGGTGAGCTCGAGTTGGTCGTTGCCATGACGCACAGTCAGAGACCGGATAGTATGATTGTGGCGAATCGATGGTCGGTTGTTGTGCTTGCTATAGCTTTCGTGGTTTTTGGCGTTGCCGTGGTCTATGCAAAAAACAAGATTGGACAAAGTCGAGAAACCTACTTGCTTGCAAAGACACAGGCGGCGAATAGTCAGGAGCTCACGCGTAAGCACATCGAGGATCAGTCTTTTCTGAAACAAAACGAGACTGATTTTCTGAGCTGGCATGCCTCGGGTAAAATTGGGTCAGTCGATGAAGTGGATTGGGTAGAGTTGTTGCTGGACGCCGGAACCACCATCGGTGCGGAGGAATTTCAGCACAGTCTGGGTGATTTGGAATCAATAGATACAATGCACGGTCTTGCGGTGCATCATATTGCGATCAGAAAACAGGCTATTAAACTTGCCTTCGAAGCCAGGCATGGTGCGCAAGTGTTTCAGTTCTTTGATGGGATTGAAAAAAATGCGCCGGGTTACTATATGACTAATGAACTGTCTATCGAGCGCATTGAAGTAAAAATTCCAAAATCCAGCGCTCAAACATCGATTGATGAAATGAAGTTGGCTGATGGTACTTATTCGCCACATATGCACACTATATCATCGACAGCAGCGGATGGTTTAGCCAAGTCGAACCCTGACATTTCCAGCCTGTTTGGTGGTGTAAAGGTAACTGCGATTTTGCATGTGTTCCTGTTTGAAATGACGGATTGAGTCGGCGATCAACGCTGTTGATGCGATCGTATAAAGTTGTTTGCGCGTGTGTAGTTGGGTATGCAGTTGTGTAGGTAGTAGAAGAGTGGTATTGAAGTATGGAGTGGGTAATGAATGTGTGTCAAAGCTTGCTGTTGAACGTTAAGGCTCAGTGTTTTGGTTTCCCTCGTTTTAGAATAAGCCATGGAACGAGTTTAATTATCCTGTTGATCCTGGTCATCGTGCATTTGCAGGTACCCGCTTATGCCGACAACAGTATTGATTCGTCTGCAGACTCCGCGGATGATCAGTCCACTGGCCACTCGCCTGTCCGGGCGTCCGACAATCCATCAACCGACCCGCCATTGTTGGGCGATAAGCGCCTGTTTATCAGCGGTAAGCAGCGTTTGTTGATTGATAGCAGTCAGGTTGTGGCGCCTGTTTCTCCAGGCAGCTTGCCATCGGCAAAAATTGAAACGGAGATACCCCGGCAACCGCCTACTGAAAAAGTTGACATACGCGTGCAGCGAACCCTGTCAATGGACGGACTGGTTTTGCGGCCTGATGGATCTGTCGATGTGTGGGTTAACGGGTCGCTGACCGGGCAACAATCCAATAATGATATCAGGCTGGAAAAAGCGACAACGTCAGGGCCCGTTGTGTTGCATGCCTATGGTAAACGCTACGAACTTTATCCCGGTCAACGGCAAGTTGTATCGTTTGTTAAAAAGGTGGA
>CAYMVV010000089.1:0-23091 GCA_964393885.1 uncultured Granulosicoccaceae bacterium
CTGTTAAAAACCACTGATGTCGTTATTCATAATTTTCGACCGGGAGCACCGGAGAGTATGGGCATCGACTATGACACCCTTAAACGAATCAAAGCTGATTTAATTTATCTGAATGTTTCTGCCTTTAACGGTCCGCAACCAGGGCCCTGGCTTGATCGCGCCGGATTCGATCCGGTGTTACAAGCAGCCACAGGAATACAACAACGTTACGGCGGCAGGGATCAGCCACCGCGTTATCATGGCTGGGCTTCCTGCATTGACTATATCACCGGTTTTTCCGGTGCTTTTGGTGTGGCGTTGTCTTTGCTTCGCAGCCGGTGTCAACCGATGGACAGCCGTGGCGATCTTGTCAGAACCTCACTCGCACAAGGTGCACAATTGGTTCAGGCCTCCTTGCTAATTGGAACAAAACAGCAACAGCCGGGAGAAGAAGCGCACGGACAGGAATCGTTAGGAGAACACGCACTGTACCGGATGTACGAGGCGAGTGACGGCTGGATATTTATCGCAGGCTTGCCTGCTGAAAAAACCCTACTGACCAAAATCAAAGCATTCGAGGATTTAACCCCTGAAATACTGAACAGTGATGAGAAAACCCAGCTTTATTTACAGCAAAAGCTCTCGTACCACCCGGTTGATCACTGGGTAAAAGTTTTTACTGCATCCGGCTTTGGTGTGCATCGTGTAGATTCACTTCAGGACGTGAGTAACCGTTACCTGCACGAAGGACGAACTGAAGAGTTGCAATCAGTCTGGAATGACGGCAGAACATTATCGTGGCTTAGATTCACTGATCATCCGGCTGGCAGTGCAGTGGAGCTATCCACCCCAGCCCATGTTCGGCTGCAGAATGCAAAAATCCGACTGCTCCAGCCAACGCCAAAGCAAGGCACGCATACACGTGAAATTCTCGTTGAACTCGGCTACTCTGAAGAGACTATTAATCAATTGCTTAACGAGGCCGTGATTAAGGAACAGTTGCATGATAATTATTTGCCCGGCTAGTGGGCCATGGATGACGATTTAGGTCTTAATTAACAGCTGGGATAACTGTAGTCGAATCTAAAAAAAGATTGACGTAGAATAACTCCAGGCCAGACCTTCTATGTTTAGCTCAATGTTTTGCTCTATGTATCCCGGGTGCGGCAACAGGCAGCTCTATGCCCATCGAAAAGGTTATATACAATATTGACTATCTTTTCAAAATGTATTTACGTTCACGCGTGGCTGTTGTAGTTGCATCACCGGAATGGTTATTATCGCAAACAGTGGTTTTTTTCGGCACGTGATATTAATTTTCTACCCGCTATGCTCACTGTAAACTGATTTGCCCGATCTGTACGCCAACGCACAAAGCCAATGAGATAATAACTGTATGCACTATGATCCCCGTCATGATAAACGCCCACTTCCCTACGATCCGTTTAAAAGTTGTACAGTTCCAAGGCCAATCGGCTGGTTGTCAACCCAGTCCGATGATGGCATAGCGAATCTGGCACCCTACAGTCAGTGGCAGAACCTGACGTTTGATCCACCGTTGGTCATGTTTGCCGCAAACGGTTATCCCGATGGCAGACGAAAAGATACGGTGGTAAATGCTGAACAGTCCGGATGGTTTGTCTGGAATATGGCAACCTGGGAATTACGCGACGCGGTAAACCGATCTGCGCAGGCGTTTGAACCTGAAGTGGATGAGTTTGAACGTTCCGGGGTAACTAAAGCAGAATGTGTAGACGCGCCAGGACCACGTGTAGCTGAGTCACCCTGTCATTTTGAATGCAAATATCTATCGACCCAGCGCTTTCCCGGTAACAGTGCCGTAGGCAATGTCGATGTGGTGTTTGGCGAAGTAGCGCGGATTCATGTCAGTGATGATGTCGTCACCAACGAGGGCAAAATTGATATCCCGAAGGTCAGACCGATCGCTCGCATGGGATACTACGACTATGCGGTAATTGATGAAGTGTTCGAGATGCGAATTCCAGGTTCGGCTGCGGCGTCGGATGGGCTCGAGGGGCGAGTCGAGCGCTAGTTACTACAGCCTGTTCACGCGTGTCGGGACGATCAGGTTACTATCACAAACTCATTCAGCTGCAGTTTGCTGTACAGCGTACGGTGTTTGTCTGGAAGTACCGGTACCGACATCCAATACAGACGATGGCGTGAACTCGCCAATTATACGCTTGTAAATAGTTAAACCAGCTCGCTCCCCTGCCAGCTCATCGCAAACGCTTGTTAACCTCGGGTTTGCAAATTCTGTATCGGGATTGACTAAGGATTTTTACAGGTTCAACCCTCTACCTTTTGCCCCAGGCACTCAGGACAGTTTGCGCGTTAGTCAAAGGGCTTAATGAACCATCGACTTCCACATGATGTTGAACAAATTCGTATGTTTTACTATGGTACCTCGCTTCACCAATCGTTCGGTCTCCACGATCTCTTTCTCGTGTTTCCAATAGTGCATCAGAGCACCGTACCGATACAACAAACACATCAAATTCTTCAATCAATCGAAAAATCTCATCCGCCCACGAGGACTCTTCGACTATATGCTCTACCAGCAGATTATTCCCACATCTCGCAAAAGCTGGAATAGCTTGATGAAATCCTTTAAAAAAGGATTCTCGCATAGCACTCCAGTCGAAATCACCTTTTTCTATTCGAGAATCAGGACGCATACCCGATTCAATAAATTGATCGGAAGAGAAATGCAAAAACGGCAAAGGTAAAACATTAACCAGCGCTTCACACAATGTCGTTTTTCCGGAACTCGATGTGCCGTTTACCAAAATGATTTTTCCGTATTCAGATACCATTGTCTATTTATGTTCTTCATCACCTTCAAGCCGAGACTGAACAAACCAAATCAACAATACGCTTTGCCGAAAAATACTCATCACTGCGTTGATCTTTTGCATTCATCATCCGAAATAAAGCCTTCCACAAAGCCCACGCTATACCTCTATCCCATGTGTCATTGTCCAGATTTAGCGTTTCACGAAAGTGTTCTCGCGATAACGCATCAAAATACGTCCAGGCCATAACCAGATCACAAGCAGGGTCACCCACCGCACAGCCACCAAAGTCGATAACCGCTGCCAGTTTATTTTCATGCATCAATATATTGCCAGGCTCAAGGTCTCCATGCACCCAGACTGAATCGGCGTGCCACGATGTGGTCAATGCCTTCTTCCAGATCGATAAAGCGATCTCTGACGGGATGATATTCATTAATGATTCAATATATAAACGGGTATCAACATCATAATGCTGCAAGCTGCCCCCTCGAAAGAAGTTTTTCTGACCAGGTATCGGCCCACCCGACGCATCCTGGCGGTGAAGGTCTTTTAAAAAATGTCCAACGCTAACTGCCAATTCATTTCTATCCAAAGTCTGATTAGTGGTTTCATTGAGATCCTCACCTTCTATCCACCGATAAACAGACCAGGGCCAAAGGTAACCAAATTCTGGCCTGCCCTCAGCCACTACACAGGGAATTGGCACAGACAAATTCGTTGACAGTAACGGCAACCAGGTTTGTTCTTTTTGCACCTGCCAGACGTATCTTTCTGCGCTCGGCATCCTGACTACGAAGTCATCTCCTAATCGGAACATTCGATTATC
Source organism: uncultured Granulosicoccaceae bacterium (assembly GCA_964393885.1). Taxonomy (GTDB): domain Bacteria; phylum Pseudomonadota; class Gammaproteobacteria; order Granulosicoccales; family Granulosicoccaceae. Next base: position 3,625 of record CAYMVV010000089.1, read on the forward strand.
CCAACCGCTTCTCTTCACCGGACGCATGGGAAAATCTGACCATTGGGGAAACTGGCTTTCGATCAATTGACGAACTAAACCGGTATCAATGTCCATGTCAGTTGTATCATTGTAGACAGGCAAACGACCGTAACCAACAGATTATTCAAACACACAAGACCAAACGACCGCGTCCCCGGACTCGGCCGCAAATCACCTGTCTGTTGTCTTCCACTCTCCTGCATTGCCTCCACGTGCGACAGTCGGCCCGTTCCAGATAGTCGATAAGGTTGAATAGCAACCCCTCGAGGCAGAGGCGCCCGGATTACCGGACCGATTTTATTAATCACCATGGCGCTACCCCGGAAGCTGTTGCGTTTTTACCAGCCGTATCTGCCCACCGTCATCATTACAGTCTGACCACGAAAGAACGGAGCTTCCGAGCAAAAGACTACTACATTCGGTAGCCGAGCGAGCCGGATATGTTGCCAGGGAAATACATCTGGAACGAGGCGAACGAAGTGATTTGACCTGATCAGTTAGCACCGCGGAAATTAAGGACGCTCGCTACTTTTGTGTGCAACTGTACGTCCCCAGCCCCTGTATCCGCTTTACAGCAACTTACACGCAATACCCGTGTCTTTCGGGCGGTCAAATTTATCCGTTGATCAGTGGGCTGGCAGATAACGAAAATATAAGCGAATGAGTCATCGTGAATGATTCCATAGTCAGGCATTCCAATGAGCCTGCGCCTTTTTAAGCTGTTACATCGGAGACATATGCCGGTAGATATAACGAAGAAGTATATCGAAAAATCAACTATTCTTCGATTTATGATGGTGATCTAAATGAGACACAAATGATTGGGTTGATGCGCGCTCTGAGTATCTTTGTAGCTGTATTCATAACTATAAGCACAAGCGTAAGTGCAAATGATTCCAGATCGCAGCAACCGATCGTATTCGGTGTATTTCCCTATGTAAGTTCAGAAAAACTAGTCAACTATCACAGACCACTAAAAGCACTGATTTCGCAGACCCTTGGTCACCCGGTAACTCTGGTTTCCGCACCTGATTTTGCAACATTCATCGAGAATACCCGTCGGGGAAACTATAACTACATCCTCACTGCGCCACACCTTGCGCGGTTGGCAGAGGTGGAAAGTGGCTTTCGGCGTATCGCATACTCACTACATGATGTATTAGGGGTTTATCTGGTCCGGAAAGACTCAAAGATTGAGAACCTGAATGATCTTGAGGGCAAATCGATTATGGTTGCGCAAAGACTATCGCTCCTTTATCAGATTACGGAGCGACAACTCAGGGAAATTGGATTGGAAGACGGAGTCAATCTGACCATTCTGGAAACGGGGACACACAACAATGCTATGGGCGCTCCGCTGAGGGAGGAGGCTGACGCTGCATTGATAGGCATTCGAGTATTTTCTCACCTTAACCGCGAGCAAAATAATCAACTGCGAGTTATTGGAAAGACTCCCAGTGCACCCGGGTTGATGCTCATGGCTCACTCAAGTGAGCAAGACGACGATGTGGCCAGAGTACGGGATGCTGTTACAACCTACGCTGATTCTCGGGCAGGTGAACGATACTTTGCGCGTACCGGTTCCGTTGGGTTTGGTTTGATTAAAGATTCCTTGATGCGCAGCCTTGATTCGTTCATTGACATTGCCAAGTGTGATTGCTGAGAGTGGCTGATCCCTCAATCGGGTTGCGCTGGTCGTTACGAACCAAGCTCGTCATTGTTTGTATTGTTGTTCAAGTGATTATGCTTGGTATTTCGTTTGGCAATAGCCTGCGTCTACTAAATGATACTCTGGAACGGGAGACTCAGGCCCGTGTCAATGAGTTGTCTCCCCTGCTAAATGCTGCTTTCAGTAACAGGTTGTTCGAGCGCGATCACGCAACGATAATGGAAGTGATGGACCAACTGTTGGGGAGTACATCATCCGGACTGCGTTACATTGTCATCTATGATGATCAAAGCACGGTATATGCAAAAAATGGGTTGGTTGACACTGATCAAATGCCAGCTCTGGACGGGAGTGTCAGTGATAGTTTGCTGGATGGGGTTCATGATGAGGTGTCGCAGCTAACGTTATCAAATGAGGTGGTAGGTGAGGTGCGTTTTGGCTTGTCGATTGCTTCGTTCCTAAGCGCTCGTGACAACATAATTTCTCAAGAGTTACTGCTTGGCGCTTTGAACCTGGTGTTTATCTGTTTCTTGCTTGGTATTGCCGGTTATCTGCTGACCCGTCACATCAACACGCTTGCCAAAGCCACGCTGGAGGTTTCAACCGGAGACTATGGTCAGCGGGTTCGGATTGAAAGCCGTGACGAGATAGGTGTACTAGCGAGAAATTTCAACCGTATGGGCGAGGCCATTGGTGACAGGATAAGAGAGCTACATCAAACAGAGATGGCCTTGTTTGCCGAGAAGGAGCGCGCACAGGTCACACTTCACTCTATCGGTGATGCAGTTATCACCACAGATATGCAAGGCAGAGTCGAAACCCTCAACCCAGTAGCAGAAAAACTTACTGGATGGTTAGTAGCTGAGGTGGTCGGAAGACCAGTGGAGGAGATATTTCAGATTTCTGATGAAAACAGTACAGATCCTGTTGAAAATCCGGTGCTGCGTTCCCTGCATGACAGGAAGGTGGATGCGCTGCAGAATCAGTGTTCACTAATTGACCGCTATGGAAATAGCAGGTCTATCGAGCATACTACTTCGCCTATTCGCGATCGCCAGGGAGCAGTAATTGGTGCAGTGCTGATATTTCATGACATCAGCGAGGCACGCCGGATGTCCGAGCAGTTACAGCACCAGGCTACTCATGATTCTCTGACAGGTCTTTTCAATCGGGAAGAGTTTGAAAGGCGTCTGGAGAGTGCGCTGGATGACGCGCTGGACAGCGAGCACGTACATGCGCTTTGTTATATGGATCTCGATCAATTTAAGGTAGTGAACGATACCTGCGGACATATCGCTGGAGACGAGCTACTCCGTCAATTAGGGGTCTTACTGAAGGAACAAATCCGACATAGTGATGTGCTGGCGCGCCTGGGAGGGGACGAGTTCGGCATGCTGATAATGAACTGTCCGCTCGAACGTGTCCACAACATCGCTGAGTCAGCCAGAGACAGTATCAGTCAGTACCATTTTGTTTGGGACAACCAGTCTTTTCAGGTTGGTGTAAGCATCGGTGTCGTCAGTGTCCGTGCAGGCAGTGGCTCTATATCTGATATTCTCGCTGCCGCAGATGTCGCCTGCTATCTGGCAAAGGAACAGGGTCGAAACTGTGTCCGATTTTATGAGTGCAATGATAAAGAGCACGAGAGGCGACAAGGGGAAATGCAATGGTCGTCCCGGATTGCCTCTGCTTTGCGTGAAAACCGATTTGCTCTTCACTATCAAAAGATCATTCCGCTCGAACCGGATACCATGTCGCTTCTTGATTGTGAACTGCTGGTCAGGATGGTTGATGAGGATGAGAATCTGGTCATGCCGGGGGTGTTTATTCCGGCAGCTGAACGTTACCGTCTTATGGCTGAGATCGATCGCTGGGTGATCCATGCCGCATTGCATGCCCCGGAGATCAATTGCGTATCACCGGCGTTTCAGAGCTTTTCTATTAATATTTCCGGGCAATCTCTTAGTTGCGAAAATTTTCTGGCCTACGTGCTCAGGGAAATTGATTCAAGTGGAATTGAGCCTCACCGGATCTGTTTTGAGATTACCGAAACGGCTGCTATTGCCAATCTTTCTCGCGTTACCGAGATTATCGACGGGCTACGGGCGAAGGGCTGTTTGTTTGCCCTTGACGACTTCGGGAGCGGGCTAAGCTCATTTGCCTATCTGAAAAATCTCGCAGTGGATTTTCTAAAGATAGACGGCGCATTTGTGCGTGACATGATTGATGATCAAACGGATCAGGCAATGGTGCAGGCAATTCATCAGGTCGGCCATGCAATGGGTATAAAAACGATTGCGGAGTTTATCGAGAGTTCAGAAATACAGGCGATGTTGCAGCAGATAGGTATCGACTACGGACAGGGCTACGGTATTCATAAACCTGCTCCACTGGCAATGCACCCACTGAGTACCGATAGAGCCAGAAGGATCCCGAAAGACGTCGCGACTGCCTGACATCTTCCGTTCAGCGGTCTTTGTGTGCTGTAAGTAAAGTCCAGAAAACATAAACGCTGTCTTGCGCTCTGACCAACGTTATTAAGCAGCCCTTCTTGCCCGACCGAAATACTCAATTTTACAGAGTGCGGTCCGCTTCGACCCTGCGGTCAATCACTGGTTCTAAGGTATCGCCAGCTGCCCTAGCAATGTAATTGTTCTGTCGTCGTTTAAGCGCACTGCCACCATTTCACCCGACGTTGGATAGACACCTGCCACCGCGGTTATATTCACTTGATGAGTGACGAGCACGGTAGCAGCGTCAGACTCGCGTTGCGCCATCCATTCGATCAGCTGATCGGTTTGTATTTGTTCGCGTTCCCACTGACGAAAGAACGAATTGAGTGGTGGTAACTCGTTTACCGGTCCTGCGCCGAGCAATTCTGCGGTGTCCATGCAGCGACACCAGACGCTGCTGAAAACTTCAATAGCTCGGGTGCTGTGTTCGCGCAACTGTTCACCGATACGCGCCGCCTGCGCCCGGCCCTCCTGTGACAGATTTCGCTGTGTGCTGCAATCGTGCTCGGAGAACTGATCTGGATCGCCGGTACCGGGTGCCAGTGCATGGCGCATTAGTATAAAAGTGCCACTATTATTTACCGCCGCCCAAAATTGACTGGCACTTTCAACCGACTGATCGGTTGCATAGGCTGGCTGTGCGGCTAATTGACCAACAAAGAGTACAATGACTGCAAACAGAACAGCCGACTGTTGTTTGAGTGATTTGGTCGTTTGAATTTTTCCAGTCAATTTCATAGGCCTGTGCACTCGTGAATCGACCCAGGCCTGTAACGCGGTTTGTGTTGCCATAGTAGTTTCAGTCCGTTGTCCTGTTTGATTCGTTTTATAAACGCACATCTTGCAAAATTTCTGTATTTCAATCAATTATTGCGTGCAGTTTTCGCTTAGTTACTTGCATAGTTACTGCGACACTACTGGCAGATTGTTGCCAATTCGGAGTTAACCGCGATGTGCCCTTTTCTACACATGAAGCGCCGGCAGCTGTAATCACCACACAGAAAGACCAGACTCAACGCGACCTGCTAATGCAGGCAAAACACTGACTGGGCCGGTTTTTTTAGCTCGCTGCTTCCTGGCTACCACACACTACCGTATTGATTACCACCTTAGCAGAAGCCAGGCCCGATCCGATATTGGATCTGATTGGCAAATTCCAAAACGACGCCCGCACTCACAAGCTCGACTTGCGTGTAGCGAAGTAACGAAAACACAAACGCTGTTCTCCGCTTTGACCAGCGTTGGTGCTCGCTAAGACGGGCGGCGAAATCTTCTTCCTCTCTCTTCCCCTTGGGCGAACGCGCCGTCAAAGACGCTTGTGCCTGTCACGATCAATGCCGTATCAAAAAGTTTATCTAGCAGTCGGGTCCACCGACGGCTGTGTCCAGTTTTATGTCTATAAAACTACAATTCACAAAGAGAATGTAAACTGCAGAGAATCAAGAATCGAGCGCATGATGCTTTCATCCGGAGAAAAGTTATTGGTGATAGCGCTACAACTGATAAAAAACACAGCTGCATTATCTGTTTCAAGGTTAAGACGATCCGACGTTACGTAGTAATGGCGAGCGATGCTGGTGGTGTCTTCGCCCGAAGAACTGGTGCCCGCCAAAAGCACTTCCTGCCCAAAAAACCCGCTGATACTAATGTCATCGACACTGATGATCCGACCATCGTAGTTAGATACAACCTGTGCGTCGACAGTAGCCTGGTCCAGATTCGGTCCCAACTGAACACCGTCTGTACAACGAACCGTATCGTCAGGATTAGCTATTAATCTGCCACGCTGGAAATCAGTGGTGATCTCTTCAAGGGAGAAGCTCTCATCTCCTTCTATCACAGTGAAGTCTTCCGGCCAGGAGTATGTTATCCCGCTTACCCGAGTACTTGGTTGCGCAACCATAACTACTGGTTCAGGATCAATTTCTTCGGTAGGTAGCCCTTCTGAGACGGAATCGATCTCGTCAGCAGGACCATCTCCACCTCCACCTCCACCTCCACTACCGCCACAGCCCACGACCAACATTACATTCAGAAGTACCATCGTTCTTAACAAACGCATTTTTCATCCCTCTGTTAACCCTCACGGGCGATTAGTTTCAAATTAATTTATAGCCACAGTAACATTTGTGTTAGCTAGTGCCCATCCAGAAACAGGGGTGTAGCGAGAATCACTGAGGTGCGTGAGATTTTACCGACTACATGTAGGCGTTTAGTCATTCTAAATAACTACATGTAGTCGGTGAAAGATCGCGTGCATTCAGTGGTTCGCAGTAGCGCTTGCTTCTGGATGGGCACTAGCTAGTGGGCCGTGCGGAAAGTTCGGTCATTCATTCGAGGATAAAATTAAATACAATGACAATAACCGCAGTCACCACGACAATCCAAAAAAAACCGTACGCCAGATACTTAAACATTTCTCGCGGTGTTATCGGTTCAAAGACCATTTTCTCCTCAACAAATTTTTCCCCTGTTACAGGATCATGCACCGTCGTTACTTCTACGAATCCAGTTTCCCGCTCATCCGATCCAGGTTCTTTTTCACTTTGCTTGTCCATATTATTTCCTAAAAAAGGCGACCGTTTTACCGAGTATAGGAAGCATAAACGCTAGTTATCTATATCACCAGCACTAGTCGGCGAGCCACTGCGGACAGTCTGACCACCCTGTTCCAGCGAATTTCCCACGCTTACGAACCGTTCTGCTCGCCGGCATCACACTCAATTATTCTCGTAATTCGCACTTGCTGTCACCAGACAGACTATACCTGGCCAACCAGCGAGGCAACTCCATGCTAGCGATGCTAGTATACGATTGGCCCACGGATCCAAACTTGTAGTGCAGGGTAAATATTCGCCAGTAACGGGGAGATCACAGGTCCTTGCTCGATACCTACCTCACTACTGACCTTCTTCAACGGTAAAAGGCCACGTATTATGTCCCACCAGGCGTCTGAGCCGCCTAATCCACTACGCGTCCAGCCACGTAAGTAAATCTGCTGCCTCTGTCTTACAGACCCCGCCAGACTGCGAAACGATGCAAATCCAGATTCCACCAGGTTATCCACCTCTGCTTCAGTCCACCGACAGGGGACTGGACTGCGCAGCGGGGGGGTTTACCATCGACCCGTACAGCAAAACAGAAGTCGCGGTGCTCACACATGCACACGCCGATCACGCAAGAAGGGTCGCGACTCGCTACTACGCTGCCAAAAGTGCAATTCCCCTGTTGAAAAAGCGACTGGGCGACGACATCGACATTCGAGGTGTCGATTTCGGCGAGCCGTTTACCCTGGGTGCAACCAGAGTATCGCTGCATCCGGCTGGCCACATTCTGGGCTCCGCACAGATACGAGTCGAACATAACGACGAGGTGTGGGTCTTCACTGGAGACTTCAAGCGCGACGCCGATCCGAGTTGCGAATCGTTCGAGCTGGTGCCATGTAATACGTTTATCACCGAAGCAACTTTTGCATTGCCTGTTTATCGATGGCAACCAGGGCACGAGGTTGCCGAAGACATCTGGCGCTGGTGGCAGTCGTTGCAGAGTGCGCAGCGACCAGGCGTTCTATTCTGCTATGCGCTCGGCAAGGCGCAGCGAGTGTTGAGCGAGCTTACCGCTTTGACCGACAGGCCGGTATACCTGCATGGTGCCGTGTACCCACTGACTGAAATCTATCGCAACGCGGGTATTAACATGCTACCGACACTACCGATAGATCTGGGTGATAAGAAAAAGAGCTATAACGGAGAGCTGATTATCGCCCCACCCGGCGCCAGCGGTTCGACCTGGATGCGCCGCTTCCCCAATGCCGCCACCGGCTTTTGTAGCGGCTGGATGCGCATACGGGGGAATCGGCGCAGACGGGGATACGATCGGGGCTTTGTGTTGTCCGACCATGCCGATTGGAACGGGCTGCTGCAAACTATCGAGCAAACAGGTGCAACACAAGTGCTTACCACGCATGGGCAGGCTGGTGCACTGATCCGCTTGCTACAAGAAAAGGGTATCAATGCTCGTGAACTGGCAACGCAATATAGCGGTGAAGACGAAAACGAAGCAACCGTAATAACAGATTCATGAGCAATTCACCGACAAGCGCAAATCAAAACAAGTCGCCCACTCACCACGATGAGGCCATGTGGTGAAGCTATTTAGTCAGCTGTATCAAGCCCTGGATCAAACCACATCCACGAATGCGAAAGTTGCCGCGATGGCGGAATACTTTAACCATGCACCGCCAGTAGATGCCGCGTGGGCAGTCTACTTCCTCAGCGGAAAACGCCTCAAGCGCCTGATCGGTGCTGCTAAACTTAGACAGTGGCTGCTGGAGTGCAGCGATCTTCCCGAGTGGCTGGTAGAGGACTGCTATGCAAGCGTGGGAGATCTGGCAGAAACCATTGCCCTGTTAATCGCAAGTGCGGCTGAGAACACTACACAGGCATCACTGTCTGATCAGGTCAGCGCATTGAAGGCATTGTCTACGCTTGAAGAAACAGAGCAGCGGGCTACCGTAATCGGGTATTGGCAATCACAAGGCTATGCATCCTGCTTTATCACCAACAAGTTGCTCACCGGTGGGCTACGTGTTGGCGTGTCACAGCTATTGCTCGCACGGGCGGTAGCACAACATGCAAAGTTACCCAAAGAAGTGATATTGCACCGCCTAATGGGAGACTGGACACCGGACGAGTTATTCTGGAATACCCTGATCAGCGAAGACGATGGCGTGGCAGATATATCCCGACCCTACCCCTTTTGCCTTGCCTCGCCACTGGAAGACGACCCGCAATCTCTCGGCAAGGTTTCTTCATGGGCAGCGGAATGGAAGTGGGACGGTATTCGCTCGCAACTTATCCGCCGCGATGGCGAAACCTTTATGTGGTCGCGGGGAGAGGAACTGATCACCACCCGCTTTCCTGACATTATAGACGCAGCCACTGCACTACCAGACGGTACCGTGCTGGACGGGGAAATACTGCCATGGAACGCTGATGGCGTAATGCCATTTAGTGAGTTACAGCGACGTATCGGCAGAAAAACCGTTGGCAAAAAGTTGTTGACCGAGGTGCCCTGTGTATTTCTGTCATACGACTGCATGGAAGCCAACGGCACCGATATCAGAGCACAGCCACTAGACCATCGGCGCCAGGCATTGAACCATATTATTGAATCTGTACAAGCCACACTACCCGCTTACTGCCCGATTAAATTATCCGAACGTATAGAGGCCTCAAGCTGGGAGACGCTTGCAGAGAAACGTGACGAGTCGCGCCAGCGACTGGTAGAAGGCTTGATGCTGAAACACCGCGATGCGCCATTTCATACCGGACGCAAGCGCGGTAACTACTGGAAGTGGAAGGTCGACCCTTACACAGTAGACGCGGTAATGCTCTACGCACAGGCCGGTCATGGTAAACGTTCTAACTTATATACCGACTACACCTTCGGTGTGTGGGACGGCGATAACCTCGTCCCTATTGCCAAGGCCTATTCGGGGCTGGACAACAAAGCGATTAGCCAACTCGATAAATGGATTAGAAAAAACACAGTCGAACGCTTTGGCCCTGTTCGGTCAGTCACACCTGAACAGGTTTTTGAACTTGCTTTTGAAGCCATAAACACATCCAGCCGCCACAAGTCCGGCATAGCAGTGCGCTTTCCGCGTATTGCACGCTGGCGCCACGACCTCAATGCAAAAGATGCCGACACCCTCACTGACGTCAAGCGAATGATCAGCAATGCCTGACCCGATCGACCGCGACTCCACCAATAACGACTCTGGCGATAACGACTCTAGCAATAATGAGCCAGCCGATAGCCTGAGCAAGAAAATAACCGGAGAAGTTAAACCCGCACGACCCGGCGCACTCACAGCACAGCTGCGGCGAAAAGCCGCTGCAAAACGAAAACAGCAGGCGCCAGCGGAAAAAAAGGCAGCACCAAAACCACCGACGATTACCATTCAGCACAATCCTGTCGTTGATCTCGCTGAAGCTAACCAACGAACCGAACGGTGGTTTGCTGACAACGGCTGGACTGTATTCGACTTTCAACTCGAAGCCTGGGACGCCTGGCATCATCAACAATCTGGTCTGATTCATTCACCGACCGGCAGCGGTAAAACTCTGGCAGCCTGGTTGCCACCGGTGCAGTCCGCGCTTTTACAGCCGAAGTCACCCAGAGGCCTACAGGTGCTTTGGATAACGCCACTGCGTGCACTGGCATCCGACACCTGCGAACAGTTGCAACACGCTGCTGTCGCACTGCAAGCCGATATCAGGGTTGAAGTTCGCACCGGAGATACTGGCCAAAGCACTCGCGCCAGTCAGCGTAGTAAACCACCCTTTGCGCTGGTTACCACACCAGAAAGCCTGTCGGTAATGCTCAGTGACACAACCGCGAACAACACCTTTGAAAACCTGCACACCATCATTGTCGATGAATGGCATGAGCTACTCGGCAGTAAACGCGGTGTACAACTACAGTTGTGCCTTGCGAGACTAAAGCGCCAGTGCCCGAACCTGCGAGTGTGGGGGCTGTCCGCTACTCTCGCGAACTTGCCGCAGGCCATGGCTACACTTATCGGCAATGGGAGCAAAGGCAAGCTGATACGTGGTGTGGTACCAAAGCAAGTGGTGGTCGAATCACTGCTGCCAACTGGCACACAGCGCTTTAAATGGTCTGGACATCTGGGCGTGGAGCTATCCGATGCGGTTGCCGGAGTTATTGAAAACGCCACCAGCACACTGGTATTCACCAACACAAGGTCACAAGCCGAGCTATGGCATCAGGCGCTGCTCGAAAAACGCCCACAGTGGGGAGAACAAATTGCCTTGCACCATGGCTCGCTGGATCCAAAACTGCGCTCTGACATAGAGGACCGACTACGACAAGGCACCGTTAGCTGCGTGGTATGTACATCATCACTCGATCTCGGTGTCGATTTCAGCCCGGTGGATCAGGTTATCCAGATTGGCAGCCCCAAGGGGATCGCACGATTGCTGCAACGCGCCGGACGCAGCGGCCATCAACCCGGATCTATTTCAAAAGTAACCTGCGTGCCCACCCACGCCTTTGAACTGGTAGAAATTGCAGCTGCGCGCGACGCATTGAACAATAATAGAATAGAGTGCAGGCAGTCACCCATACTGAGCCTCGACGTACTGAGCCAGCATCTGGTAACCATTGCCATGGGTGGCGGTTTTTACGCAGAGGACATGCTGCGCGAAATAAAGACTACCACAGCATTTAAAGCAATAAGCGATGAACAGTGGCAGTGGGTACTCGACTTCATTACTCGCGGTGGCCAGGCACTGCAGGGCTATCCACAGTTTCATAGAGTCATCGTAGACAACGGTGTCTACAAGGTAGTTGATAAAAAAATTGCACAGCGCCACCGTATGTCTATTGGCACCATAACCAGTGATGCCCAAATCAGAGTTGCCTACCAGCGCGGCAAACGGCTGGGCAGCACCGAAGAGTCGTTCATCGCACGCCTGAAACCCGGTGACACCTTTCTTTTTGCAGGCAGACACCTGGAACTTATTCGAGTACGCGATATGACTGCACAGGTAAAGAACGCAACCAAACGCAGTGGCGCGGTACCGCGATGGATGGGCACGCAAATGCCTATTTCCACTGAACTTGCAGACAGTGTGCTACACACACTGAACCAGTGGCAACGAGGGGAAACCAACACACCCGAACTTGAGTCTGTGGGTGGAATGCTTGAACTGCAAAGGCAATGGTCCGTATTACCCGGGCCAGACGACCTGTTAATAGAAAGCATAAAAACCCGCGAGGGGTATAGTTTGTTCTGCTATCCATTTGCAGGCCGACTGGCACATGAGGGACTTGCCATGCTGCTGGCACAACGAATATCAGCACAGTTTCCGATCACACTGACGCTGCAAATAAATGACTACGGCTTTGAACTGCAAAGCCCGGTGCCAATTCACGATCAGCTTGCACTAACTGAATCGTCGCTAAAACCGTTCTTCAATACCGGCAATCTGATCGAAGACATACTCGCATCAGTGAATAGCGGCGAAATTGCCAGAAGGCAATTCCGCGGTATTGCGAGAATCGCCGGGCTCGTCTTCAACGGCTACCCCGGCAAGTCCAAATCAGCCAGGCAGGTACAGGCTTCAAGCGGATTATTGTTCGATGTATTTCAGAATTACGACGAACACAACCTGCTGCTGGAACAGGCACGACGGGAAGTACTTGAACAACAACTCGAAATACAGCGCCTGCAATCCTGCCTGGCCGAAATACACAGAAAAAAATGGCATATCACTACACCGCAACGACTTACCCCACTCTCCTTCCCGCTATGGGCTGGAAGCGTTCAGAGCCAGACGTTCTCCTCAGAGTCATTTCAAACACGTGTAGAGCGAATGGTAAAGTCGCTTGAAAAAGAAGCTGGCAAAACCCTGAATTGATGAAACACGAATTCAGCCAACAGACACTTAGCACAGAGTGTTGTGGAGAAACCCTGCTACTACACCCGGACAAAGTTATCTATTGGCCTGCCCGTAAAACTCTGCTGGCGGCAGACATTCATGTTGGCAAGGAAGCCACCTTTGCACGAGCCGGAATTCCAGTGCCCGGCGGCATCAGTGAACAAACATTGAACACTCTGATGCGATTGCTGGACGACAGCCAATCAGAACGGCTGATCATTCTGGGTGACTTGTTGCACTCCACCCCCCGACTGTCCGAACCATGGCAACAGCACCTCTCAACCCTGTTGGCAGAACGAAAGGAGTTAACAGTAGAGGTCATCATTGGAAACCACGACAGCAAGGCTGCCCGCGCTAACGTTGTGGCAAATTTGAAGTGGGTTAGCGAGCTATATGAACCACCCTTTTCATTTAAACATGAACCCTGCACTGATGAAACACACTACGTTATCGCAGGGCATATCCACCCCGTGTATCGACTTAAAAATGGCAGACGCCAAAGCCTTAGAGCACCTGTATTCTGGTTCAACAAAAACTATGCTGTATTACCCGCATTCGGTGAATTTACCGGCGGACATGTTATTGAACGTGAGCAAAGCGATCGACTTTTTATGATTGGCGGTGGTCAAATTGTAGAAGTCTAGCCTGGCAGATCCGAGATCTGTTCTACAGGAACTTGTTCCAAACGGCAGACAAAAGAAATTCAAACGCGCTTATTTGGTAACAAAGCCAGAAAATCCCCTGGATGAAATGGCTATCGAAGTAAAACGGAAACCCAACTTAAATAAAGCAGCAATACTACACTCGAATTTCAAAAAAGGTCGAATCAGAACAGCGCTTCACACGATGAGCGACCCGGCATTCGCTGGTAGCCCAGATCCCTACAGACTTTACGCAGCGAGTGCACAGCTCCTACCAGCGTTTTAAAACTACTTTCAAAATTCTGCGTCATGTACAGCCAGTGTTCTTCATCAATATCCAGTCGTTTCAGGATACAAGGTAGATCACCATCAATTGACCCTCGTTTATCCTCTCTTATCTGACGACCTGTCCAATCCACCAATTCCAGGTAATCCACTAGTCGAAACGGTAAGCCGTCTGGCATGTTCTGTCTGGGGTTACCTACGAAGCGTTGCAGCTGTTTTGGTTGCTTTGATATAACGCCTTCTACCCTGCCCTGACTCTTTGCCGCTTCGCATCGGGTTTTCACGGACGTATGTGCAGAGTCTTCGGGGGTGGCCGCTATACCTGCCCTGACAGGATTCAGATCTACGTAAGCCATACACGCCATCAACGCCTGCTCATCCAGTAGCGCCTGACACTTAAATCGGCCTTCCCAGAATCGACCACTGCAGCCGTCTTCCTTGTTTGCCAGCCTTGCTACTTTTTCATTGAGAACTCGCATAAACCAGCTGATATTCGATAGGCGAGATCGCCATTCCGATACTTGCTTACTGAGTAGGTCCAGCGATGCGCTGTCCTGCTCCTGTTTTGCTACAAATCGCTGGCTCTGCAAAGATCCTTTAAACAGTTGATGCCAACGATCTATTACCTGCTTGTCTGTCCAGTTCTCGCATTCTGCTGTTTTGATATACAGGACGATATGAAAGTGATTTGACATCACAGCGTACGCCGCAACATCCAACGCAAAGATCCCCGCCAACCTGAGAATTTCCTCTTCTATCCACTCACGACGATGCTCATAATCCTTACCTGAGGACTCATCTCGACCACACAAAAAAGCTCTACGGACACAACGGGACACGCAATGGTAATACGGCGTTGATTCTATGACGATCTGGGTATGTCTGGCTCTGGGCATTTTGATACTCCCGAAAAATGCACAGAATCAGAATCGGCGATTTATAAGATTGTTAGTGCGAACTGTGTTCCATTTGCTGATTTTAACTTGGGTGTCCACTTAGTACTCTGCAGCAGGCGCCAAGTATAGGAATCATAAACGCTACTTTTCGCTATCACAGCCTTCAGCGAGTTAAATGGACACCCATAATTGCGGAAACCTCTCTGGCAATCCTAAGAGCTAACATTCAGTTCTCCGCAATTGTGGGTGTCCATTTAACTACCGTTTACAGAACAGTGGCTGGCCCTATAAGTTGCTTGTCCATATTAAGCACACTTCAAAACAACCATGATATCGGCCTAATCTTTCTCTCTTTCCTCTTCAGAAAAAAATTTACAGTAAAACCCAACACAAATACCATGATCGAAAATACCAAAGCCAAAATAACGTAATTACTTGCCAAAGACCTAGTATCTTCAGACATATATAAGAAAACAACAATTGCAAACAACGCCCCTGATAGACTTGCCCCAAAAAAATATATTGCCCGTGGCACCTCTTGTAGAAATTCTCTCACATATCCTTCAACTCGTTGACTATCAGTCATTTGGCGGGCGAGCTGCAACAACCCAATCACCACTAAAATAGAGAGAAGTAACACCATGATTTCAATCATAGAATCTGAGTTTATTCTCTGAACAACAAAATCTGTTAATGCGCCTTCATCTTGAAGAGTATTTGTCATAAATACTGCGAATATAAACACAATTGTCATAGTGACCAAGTACCGTATGATTTCATCTACAAGAAAATGACCGAATGAAATAGATTTCTTAACCATTCCATTTCTATCAAATAGTCGGCTTGAAATTTCCGATGCAATCCCTCTCCATAGCTTGGGATAGACTTCAGCTATAGCACTAAAATCATGCTCGGATATCTCAGCCACTACAGCTTTATCAACAGCCTTGCATTTTGCCGATCTGACCGCTCGCCTATCTATCATTGCCATTTCGCCAATATGAGTACCGGAAGATCTTGTTACTATAGGCTCTTCATTAATCTCAATCGAGATTTTTCCTATTAGTATAAAATAGAGACTATTGTCTTCACCATGTTGCTCTATTAATATTTGTGCAGCATCAAATTCTTTTAAAGTGACGTTGTCTGCAATTGCTTCCGCTAGCCGGACATCACCATTTACAATAACTTGGCGGCTCAATTCCTCGACCAAAGCTGCTCTACCACCACATCCTTCAAACCGTTCTATCATCTAAAATCGCTACTCCAGTGTATTAACTGATCACCGACAAGGCTCTCGATCATAAGTTTCTAAAAGCGCTACAGGCCACGACGTACAGATAGTTTTCTTTCGTGACAGTGCTTGTACTTCTTCCCGCTACCACATGGACATGGAACATTGCGACCAACTCCGCCACTAGTCCTGATAGCTTCCCAAATCCCTTCGTCACCATGAGAACGTTCTTCGCCAGGCCACTTAGCTACCTCACCTGTCAGATACGACTTCACTAAACGTTTTTGATAGATCCGCTGTTTAAATAAAAACGTATGTATTACAGCGAATAGCTCATTAAGAGATTCTTCATGTGCAAAGTCAATTCTTGATTCACCAGGAACAAAAAGGCACAGACGCCAATTATCTTCAATGTGACTGTCACCATTATTTTTCCACCGATCACGATGACTCTCCATATAGACCGAAGGTGGCTTGTTTCGGACAGGAAATGTTGACGGATACTCGATACGTAATACTACCGATTCATAGATATGGCCGTTTTCAGAGTACACATCAAAAACACCACGTATGATCGCAGTTTGTTTCCTATCAATTTCGGCTTTGAAATTGTGTAGCAATCGCGAAGCTAGTACTTGTTCCCGAAGCCATCGATCGGGATCGGCACTATGCCAGTGCATTGGTTATTCAGAACGCCACGGCTTGCTGTCGTGCCACGGCAGGGCGGAGGGCGTACTTGCGTCAGTGGTTACGCTGACTTGCCCTTCGTCAACGCGGGCACCGAGGGTTCCGGCTTCCGCGGCTTTTTCTTCTTTCTTCTCATCGAGTTTTGGTCGAGTTAAATTTGTGGCTACGTAGGCTGCGCCTCGCTTGCTGAACTCCTCGATGATATCGCCATCTTTCAGCTGTTCATAAATCTCCGCAGCGATACGAATCTGCTTTGCCGACGATATTTCTTGAAGTCGTTCTGCTTCAGATACTTCAGGCCCAAAGCAAATCGTAACTCGCTCGCCCTTTTTACCAAGCCTTGTGACGATGACTTTGCCGACGTCCATACCGACAGCCACATGTATGTCTTCCCGGTCATCCAAACGCTCATTCAAAACGTGCTCCATCGATGACTGGAGCCCAATCGCCATATCCACGGCGTCCTGACATCTCTTGTCGGACACACTACTACCAGACGGCAAGTGTAAAATACCAAGAATACAATCGCCCCGATGCTGCAGTGGCAATCCGTCGTAGTCTGTATCGGCAACAGATTGAAACTCCGCTCGAATCATGTGAAGCTGTCTAATCAAGCTAATGATTTTTTCGTCAGTTTCCGCTTCCTGCACATAGCGTGTAAAACCGTCGAGGTCGGCATAGAACGTTATAGCACTAGTTCGCTTGCAGTTACGTTCGGTGAGTTTGGACACATCGATAAGTGACGTTGCATCACTAATAGTGATTTGCTCAAGCGGAAGGTTGTCCCGATGCTTCTTTGTTTCCTTTTTCCACTTCTCTTCATCCCAATTCACACCAAGCTCTTCAGCCAATTCCGGATTTCGACTCCATCGAACGCCAGACGCTTGGTAGGTCTGCACATCGGAAATGGCACTGCTCTTCTCGAAATGATTCTGAAGGCACTCAGGAAGCATGAAATACATCTCATCCGTGATCGAAATTGAGTCTCTTCCGCCGATGACTTTTGCAGCAACGTTAGCGCAGGTACCAAGTGAAATCAGCTCCCGCTTACCAATTTTACCAACGTTGCAGATGTAGCTAGTACCATTAGCCAACCCAACAGCGCTGCTGAAATCTCGAACTTCACTAAAAATAGTATTGAAAACATCAAGCACATAAGTGTTCTGGGTGATGGCATGTATCACGGCCTGGCTTACACGCTTAGTATCCTCGCAGCTATTGTCACCATCATAAGGTTTAAACACTAATCCATGTGCTCGAACCGTCTGACGCTGTATATCGCCAATGTCATCCTGGTTCATCAGTGCGCCTTGGATTATTCGAAGTACACTCGACGCACGCACTAGTTTTCGCTGCTTTTGCTTGTCGTTCCCGGCATCATCCACAGCTCGGTGGAAGTTGGGTACATCGACATATAGGTGGACACCCCGTGCACGACGTACATCCTTTTTCGCCAAATTGTTGAAGTCCATTGAGCGAGATAAATCTTTTACCTCGACGTCAAAGTCACTAAAGTCGTACTTCTCTACTCGCTTTCGCGATTGCTTTTCATTCCACGTCATATCTATCGCAAACTTTCTTTCGTTAAATGGTTAAATGTCCAGGAACGAACTCTTCGGCACTGTCATTTGACCGAGTCGGACTGCTACTGGTATTTTAAGTGATTCGTTGACTGGTACAGTACTCTTGTCAAAGCATACTGTCCAGTCTAAGAAACACTAATACCACATTACGAAGCGCTAATATTGGATCTTTATGAATATCGATGAACTGGCACCTTTGGTTCTTAAAAAGCGAGGAAACATGGGAGTCCGTGCCGCGGCGAAAGAGATCGGCATTAGCCCAACTACTCTGACAAGAATCGAGAAAGGAAATGTCCCAGACGTAAGTACCCTCGACAAGATCTGCAAGTGGCTTGATGAAGATTCTGCAAAATTCACTGGCATAGGAGATCTGCAAATTGCGTTTAAGAACCAGAAATCTATGCCACCGGTAACCGCACAAGCCCTGGCTGAATTAATTGAGAGTGCAGCAAATCAGTTTGCTGAAGAAATAGACGCCAGAGGTCACTAGTAGTGCCATTTCGACGTGGCTTCAAATCACAGTGTGAAAGACGCTCTGTCGAATTTCGACGTGAGCTCGGATTAAAAAATACAGAAGCTCTTGGTGCATTTGCACTAGCAAATAAATTGCAAGTGACTGTGCGGTCTACAAATGATGTGGGTGGTATTGATGCAGCGACACTTTCCGTACTTAACGATGAAACCGACGACTCATGGTCTGCATTTACTCTGCGGGTAAAGACATCCAACCTCGTAGTCTTTAAACCGGTATCTAGTAACGCTAGAGTTAACAGTGTAGTTATGCATGAGCTATCTCACATAATTCTAGGACACCAACTGGCACAAGCATGCGTATATCAGGACGGCTCTTTGGCGCCAGGTAATTTTGATCAAGATCAGGAAAATGAAGCGGATTGGCTGGCAGGTACTCTGCTACTACCTCGACCCGCTTTGTTATTCATCAAGAGGAACCATCTAACTGATGCAGCAGCTTGTAAAAAATACCAGGTTAGTCAGTCGATGCTGAACTGGCGAGTGCGAATGACCGGCGTTGACTATCAAGTGAAACGATCGAAAAAAAACATCATAGACATGTAATTAGCATATAAAAGCTCACAACAAACGAAGCGGGCTTTCTATTAATGCAAATACGTTCCCGACGTTTTTGTCACATGGTTGCCATGTAAAAACACTTCATTACCGGAACTCCAAAACGAAAAAAGCCGCCCCAAAAACAGGGAGCAGCTTCCATCGTGTTAATACCCCGGCGATGACCTACTTTATTCCAGGCATCCTGCCTTCCACCCTTCGGGCCTCACAAACCCCGTACAGTTCAAAAACGTTCCCGACGTTTTTGTCACATGTACCATGTTCAAGTAGTCATCGCTAGGGGGTATTAAACGAAAAAAAAGCCCGCAACGGAGACGTTGCGGGCTTTTTCGTTTAATACCCCGGCGATGACCTACTTTCACATGGGGAGACCCCACACTA
>CAYMVV010000090.1:0-22480 GCA_964393885.1 uncultured Granulosicoccaceae bacterium
GCGTCACCAAAGCCAAACAGATTATTGATGAACGGGGGGCTAACCTTTTCGACAGCGAGCGCTGTTAACGGGCACTCGTGACAGATACTCTATTCCCGCTCAACCTCGCTCAACCTGCTGGCCTTCCGGTTTGTGCCAGCGCCAGACACGAAGCGGCGGCGCATTTAGCCACTCCCACGATACCGACCGATGATCTGCCGGATAATAAGTGTTGAGCCTGTCGACACGGGCGCTGACCTGATAGGCGACAAACCTGCCACCGTCATTCAGCTCCTCTTGCACACTCTGGAGAATGGACTGTCCTGTCTCAGGGTCCATAGTGGAAAAAGGAATACCGGATATCACAACATCCGGACGACCTGTCTGATGCTGCTGCAATATAGCAGACAGATCAATGGCATTTCCATGATGCGCAATGTAACGCGCATCCGAGATATCGTTAGTTAGACTATACAAGCCCTCATTAAGCTCGATACTCAGCAATTTTGCATTGGCTGGCAACGCACTCAAAATAGAACGCGTCGTGCCACCATTACCGGGGCCCAACTCAACAACCACAGATGCATTGGTCAGATCCGCAGCCGCTAATATGCGTCGTTTAAGAAACCCTGAGCTGGGAATTATCGAACCAAGTTGCCGGGGATTTCGCAAAAACTCACGAAGAAAAACCATCGCACTTTTGACAGAACTACCCATTTAGAACGCACTCACTTTTTATATGCCGGGGTTTTCTAAAATAGTCGGCACCGAAGATCCAGCCGCGACCAGCGCTATTGCCAGTTGAACAACAACGCTACCCGACTTGAGTTGCTCTCTTCATACGCGCACATTCAACGCACACTAACACTATGACGGGTGAGACGGCGAATCATACCTCAGTTAGTGCCACCGACACATCATACAAAGATAAAAAACACAGTTCTCAAAAACCAGGTCCGCGTACTACAGTTCCAGCAGCTGTCGCCGCCGACATCTTACTTGCATTGATACTTGCACTGGTATTCGCACTGATACTTGCACTGACGAAGGCTGTTCACATGCTCAGAGACAGGGTAACTCTCTTATTGCTCCTGGCGACTCCAGTCGGCACGGCAGAACCTCTCACCAATACAACATCACAAGAGGCCTACGCTACTACGTCGGAGCAACTGAAATCGTCAGAGCAGGTCAACAGTGAGAGACACCAAAGCACAGTGGCCACAGCAGCAACGCCGGAATTCTCTAAAAATATTACCGCTCTACTCAATGTAACAGGCATTGCCGCTCACATACCAGCTATCTCTACCATAGTGGAACAGACTCGCGACGGGCACGCAATTCGGTGCGGCACCGAGGCTACCAGTCATCAAAGCGTCCGCTCATACCAACCGCAATATCTATACAGACAGCTACACCGGACACTGCTAAATAATGTACAGGCGGAGCGCCTAGAACCAGTATTACACTGGTATAACAGTGATGTTGGCAAACGTGTTGTCGACAGTGAAAAACGCGCCCGGCCAGACAGTTCTTTTGAGGCGGCGTTAACACTGGCCAGACAATCACCCGACTGGACCCGACGCATATCACTGATCAAGGAAATAGAAAGGCACACTGGAGCTAACAGACTTGGTGCAATAACCGGCGTTGAATCCGAGTATGGCGGCCTCATGCTCAGCGGATGCATTGAATCCAGCAAAAAACAACACTCGTTACCAATCGATAGGCCAAACAAGAACGGAAGTGTCAATACCGATACCTCAGCTGGTAAATCAGCCGATACCTCAGCTGCCACCGATAACCGGGTCAATCCGGAAAGTGTAATGGCGCAGATGCTGCGCGATGATAAACCGTTTTATGAACAGCTGTTTTATCAGGACACTCTGAATGGAATGATATTTAGTTTGCAGGATCTGAGTCTGACAGATCTGACTCAGTACGCGGAATTTACAGCAAGCACCGATGCCCGCCACGTTTATACAACACTAGTCGATTCGATTGACCAAACGCTACAAATCGCATCTACCTTGTCCGCGACGCCATCAACCCATCAGCTAACGTCTCAAGAGCAGTCTCAAGTGCGGTCTCAAGAGCCCGATCCTGCAGTCTCCACAAATTTAAATCAGTGAGTGTCACTATCCGTCGACAACCAGCAGCACCGCGCCAACTTTCTAACGTCAATTGTTGAGCGTAAATACGCACTGTCCAAACTGACCGGGATATCGTCGCTCGATACATCGAATCGACACAAGGCGGGCTACGTCGGTATGGAAATTTCTAGTAAAACCCAAAATCTGTCGCGTCCCAACCCGAATTATTCATGGAATGGCGAGCATGTCGCGTAGAGATTTGTTTTCACAGTGCCCGTGGTTAAGTAGCTGGTCTTCTTGCGTCGAATACTTACTGATATTCGCAAAAGAAAACGCTTTACAAACCACCGGGCTGTGGAAGCAAAGATCAAGTGAGATGCCGTCGATTTACTGAATAGTCCGGGTTAACCCCCTCTTCGAGCCAGAACACGGAATGTAAATGGTCGACTTCAAATCCATTGATGAAAAAACCAATCTCGCCGGCACCAACCGGATGGAGATTCTGATGTTTATGCTTCAGGACAAGGACAAGGTTCCTGACGCGCCATTATTTGGCATTAATGTATTCAAAGTGCGTGAATTGATGGTGGTTCCACAGTTGCTCGAAGGCCCGAACAAGCGGGAATCCATCGCTGGAATGGCTAACATACGAGGTAAGGCTGTTCCCGTCATTGACTTGAACAGGTACTTTGGCACCACCTCAGAGTGTTCCGGAAACATTCTGGTCGTATCTGAATTCAATGGCAGTACCCAGGGTTTTCTTGTTCACGAAGTACATGATATTACACAACTGGAATGGATCGATATGCAGGAGCCACCAGAGGTGGTGATAGAGCTTTCCGGTCAAAACCGGGGTAATGTCCTGACTGCCATGAGCAAACTTGATGACGGTAGAATGCTGCTGATAATCGATGTGGAGCAAGTCATATCAGAGGTACTGGGGTCAAGTTATGAAACTATAGAAGCGACGGAAATGCCCACAGATCACCGGGGCAAGACAGTATTCTATGTCGACGACTCTAAAGTAGCGCGCCTGCAGATTGGTAAAATACTGGACAAGATGGGGCTCAACCACGAGTGTGCTAAAAACGGCGATCAGGCGTGGACAAAACTGTCCGCACTGGCCGAAGAGGCAACACAGGCCGGCAGGGCCTTGTCTGATACCATCAACGCCGTCGTTACTGATGTCGAAATGCCGGTCATGGACGGCTATGTGTTAACCGCAAAAATCAAGGCTGATCGTCGCTTTGACAATGTGCCAGTACTCATGCATTCGTCGCTGTCTGCCAGCGAAAACGAACGGCTCGGCATGAAAGTCGGCGCCGATGCCTATGTCCCCAAACTACGCCCCAGAGAGTTTTCCCAAACTCTCAACGAATTGTTGGAAACAAGGAAGCAAGCTGTCTGACCGGGCAGTCAAAAAAACACCGACAGCAAGTGCCAGGTAAGCGCCTGCCGCCTACTGATCCGGTAAGTAGTTTTCAGACCAGTTCAAAACCACATTAAATGATACTGAAATCCTGTGCATCTGCGATAAATTGGGATGCACAAAGTGATGTAAAAATGCCGGCCACAACAAAATCATTCCGGGCTCGGGCATCACGGTGTATTCGGCTTCGATTTGAGGATCATCTTTAATGGCGGTCATATTTGCCTGCGGGCGCGGATCGTAAAATGAAATCGCACCGGGGCGTCGATCAGATCGACCAGGCAGAGAGTCATTTTCCGTTGGCACTTGCACATAGTAGGTACCACTTAAATAGCTGTGCGGATGATTGTGCAGGTCATGGTAGTCACCGAAACGGTTTATGTTGGGCCAGCCCTGCAACTTCCAGCTTGACTGATAGGTCTGCCCTTGTGCGGCAAGGTAATCAACGACAGTCTTGTTGATGCACTGAGCCAGCCATTTCACCGCAGGATGATCGCTCTGCAGCAGGTCAGCCTGACGATATTGAGCGGTGAGATCAGCAGATTGCGCATCGAGTTTTTCGATTACTGTCGTTAACACAGGGTTGGCTTTTTCCGCATCTGGTAACACGCGCCGCATCAGGTACGTTGGCCACAGCGCCACCACCCCGTTGCTGTCAATTGTATTCATACTTGATCCCCACCTCCTGTCACACCATCGAAGCTGAATTATACCGCTTGATCGTAAATACGACCTGTATCTTCAAGTCTCATGCAAAACCGGCCCTGCGCGGTTATAAGTGATCCTCAGCTCTACTACCGGACGTATTTTGCCCCTATTCGATTCACCAACCTTGTCTGCTCCCATGCCACGGGCACGTGCAATAACGCTCGTCTTGCTGGGAGCCCTGTGTATGAGCTTCGCGGCGCTGTTTGTGCGGGGTCTTGAGACTACAGATGGCAGACAGATACTTGCCTATCGCGGCCTGACTCAGGGGGCCATGGTGGCCCTTGTCGCCTGTGTCATCAGAGGCATCTCGCCATGGCAGTTTTTACGAAGCCTCGATCGAGTCGACTGGACAGCGGGTGTTGCCATGGCGTTCGCTTTTGGCTTGTATATCTTTTCATTGCTGAACACCTCTGTAGCGTCGACCTTGTTAATTCTGAGCATCGCCCCGGTATTTGCAGCAGTGTTGAGCTGGTTGTGGATTGGCGAAAAACCGACTGTTGTTACCTGGACATCAATAGCACTGGCATTATGCGGTGTCGCCGTCATGGTGGGGGCCGGCCTCGACCTTGGCCGAACCACTGGAAACCTGCTGGCTATTGGCTCGGCACTGAGTTTTGCACTAATGCTGGTGCTGGCACGCGGCTCTGGTAAGCCTGATCTGCTGGGTGGAAACTTTCTGGGTGCGGTAATAGCCATGGCTGTAATGGCAGGGTTGGCTTTAGCCGGCAGCGATACCGGCCTGACCGTATCCCGCTACGACTTGCTCCTGCTGTTAACGATGGGCGCATTCACAATTGGACTTGGTATAGCGTTCGTTGCGTGGGCCGCGCCAAACCTGCCCGCGGCAGAAGTAAGCCTGTTGATCTTACTGGAAAGTGTATTGTCGCCGCTGTGGGTGTGGATATTCCTCGGCGAGAAAATGTCGTTCTATGAAATCACCGGAGGCATCATGTTACTTGCATCCGTAGCAATGTTAGTATCGATGCAAAGGCAGGTTGCTTAGATGTATCAAGCTATTCATAGGCAACGATAAGAACCACTAAAAACGCACTCACAGGGCGTGTTCAGAGCACTGGAGATACTGCCGTGCACGCTACTGCGTCGACCACGCTCCAGGTCAACTGAAGCACTCACCTATAAAATCAACCATCGAGCGCCATGAACGCTTGTCAGCCAACTCGTGATAAACCGTTCCAAAATCAGGATCAGCAGCGCTTGGGTTGGTGAAGGCGTGCATTGCTCCGCCGTAGGCGTGGATCTGCCAATCGGCGTCAGCCTCAGTCAGCTCGGATGCCAGAGTGACCATCGCATCCGGTTGCGCCATGGGATCATCATATCCATGTAACACCAGAATACGTGACTTTATCTTGCGCCCCACAGTATTGCCGGGTGCGTGAAACAAACCGTGAAAGCTGACAACACCAGCAACACTGGCACCGGTTCTGGCTAAATCCAGCACACATAGTCCACCAAAACAGTAACCGATTGCAGCGATTTTTTTCTGATCAGCCTCCGGCTGTGAACAGGCGGCTTCTACCGCCGACTCCATTCGCGCCTGAAGCAACAATCTGTCATCGAGCAACGGGGTCATTAACGCACTGTTTTCCTCCTTGCTGCTGCCCAGCTTTCCCTTCCCATATAGATCGAGCGCAAAACCCACATAGCCAAGGCGCGCCAAATCTCTGGCTTTCTGAACAGCAAATTCGTCGCGACCACCCCAGGCATGGGACACCAGTACCACGGGTCTGGGCTGATTTGATGCGTTATCTACCGCAACCACCCCTTCCAGTATCGTATCGCGATGCTTGTACTCAACCGTTCTGGTTTCAACAGCCATGGGATTCTCCGGTTTCGTATGGCGTTTTGGCACTACCTGATTTCAACAACAGTTTAGTGTAATCCGGCGGTGTAGATTAATGATGCAAATTAATGCGTGCAAATTGATAGAACTATAGAAGAAGCGAAACGACTTTTACCTGCAAACCTCTAAAATTGTAGTTCAGTGCAGTGACAATCGAATTATCGCAACATTTGTCTGTCGACCACCAGCGCCCGAAAAAAAACACTCGGGTGCTGTGCTGCGAGAGGATTCTTACGCCTTATCGAATCGCATCGCCGGTCTCCGTCTTTGGCACTTTCATCATGACGCTTAACTTTGCCATCATCACTCAGTACCAGCCACTGCTTACCGGTGTACACCAGTGCTTCAGCATTAAAATGTGCCGGTAGATCAAAAATCCTCTGCGGTTTAGCATCTGCCTCCCAGCGATAGATAGAAAAATCACCACCGCTATCGACATCGCCTGCTATTAGTAGAAAGCCGTTTTCAAAGGCTTGTATATCCCGAATACCGCGATTACCCAGATCAAGATTATAAAAACGCACAATCGTCGGCTGAGTCGCAGAAAGATCAACCTGGGCAATAATCGCATTGCCGGTATCATCGCCTGTTAATGGCGATCGCAAGCCCAGTAGCAGGTTGCCGTTCTCGAGTACAGACAGTCCTTCGATATTGATTCCGCCTTTTTTGGGTTTTTTGTTCTTTTGCGATTGATCGAGAAGTCCGGCAGATATCCCTTGCCTGAGAAGTACCGGCAGCAAATCGATACTCTCTCCCTCCACCTCAACCGTAATTTGACCATCCGTGCTAACAAGCACCGTGGTCTTAAATAGTTGCTGTCGCGACACTGCCTGTTCACCGCTGCCATCGTTGCCATGCGAGCCAATCCACCAGATATGCTGACCAACTACCACTGCAGCTTCAACATCCACTTCAGACTTGCTATTCAGTGCTTTGGAATAGTCGTGTTCTTGTAGCAGGTGTCCACCACTCGACGAAAACTCAAACAGTGTATTTTGCTCGTCATAGGCAACAAGTAAGTTATCGTTGGGCAGTAGCACGGCAGCCGAACCATCGCAAACCCCGTTGAACCGGATAACACTGGCTGAACTCTGCGTAGTTACCGTTGGAATTTCAGGCGACCCAGGCTCGGTCGAATTAGGCTCGTTCGATTTAAGTTCGGTCGATTCAGAGATGTCAACTGGAGGAGTTGCTGCATCACTGGCAGATACTGCCGACATACAGCCAAATACCAGCAGCACAATGCTTATAGTTTTGATGTCGGTCAGACGCAGCATGTCAGCTCTCTGGTAATACGCCACAAACGTGGCCCTGGCGGATTCTAGTGAACCATTACCGTTATTACGTCAGTATTCTTCATCAGGTGCCTTGTCACACCACCGAACAAAAGCTGTTTGGACCTTGCCCTGCTGTATCCGCCCACGACCAGAAAATCTGCGCCCAGATCATCGCATCGTTGCAATATTGCTTCACTTGCCGTCAGTTCACCGCGATCAAGTGTTTTAATATCTGCGCTGATTCCGTGGGTGCGCAAATACTGGATAACACGTGGCGTTCCGGCAGCCCTTGCTTTTGACACCAGTACCGTTACGGTTTCCATTGTTCGCAGCCAGGGGATAGTCACTGCCAGTGCGCGTGCACTTTGCACTGTGTCATTCCAGCCAATGGCGGCATGCTGACAGGGCCTCGCCTGCCACTCCTGCGGCACAATTAACACAGGTCGTCCAGACCCCAACAGAATCGATTCCAGCGTCTCCCCTATCGGCGTTTGCCTTATGGTGTTTTCATCCAGTTGCGGAGAAGCAATAGCCGTCACATCCGATAGCCGTGCGCATTCGACCAACACGTCAACCGGACGACCCTCGACAACCTCAAAGCTGGCAGACACTTCACCGTCATTTTCAGGCTGACGGATGGCAACACCTGCACTGTTGCATGCGGCTACAAAGTTATCGCGAATGGTGTCCGCTGATAGCTGTGCGGCGCGAGCGCTTTCGCTTACCACCGCATCTCTCAGCGTGCCGGTTAGATTGGCAAAGACATAGGGTTCGCTGCTCTCTGCATTGCGCAGTGCATGAACACAAGAGATATGTGCACCAAAGCGACGTGCAACAACAAAGGCCGTCTCCAGAACATGGAAACTGCCTGGTCCTTCGTCGAGCGGTACCAGTACTGATTTTATAGCCATCTGTCGATATCCTTGCCAGCGCAATATTGCCATTATACGGCTTTTTTAGAAAAGCCCTTCGATCTGACCTGCCTTGTTAATTCTAACTAGACTCGCCGACAGCTCTCGCAGCAAGCCCGGGCATGGTCTTGATGTCGCCACAGACGACAATAAAACCAGCCCTTGCAGATAACCGCACTTCACGAACAGGCAGAGTATGTCCGGTTGGCGCACCATTAAGGTCAGGGTTGGTGGAAAAACTGTATTGAGTCCTGGCGATTTCCAGAACAGTCTTAATTTCCGCACGTTGTGCGATATCACTATCACTCATTGGCTTTTTCTCGAAATTCAGGATTGCCGGGTCGGGCCATTGAGGATCATCCCAGTTTTTTACCTTTACCGACCCCGGTGTCATTGACAAACTCTGCTGCTGTCGCTTTACCGCCACCGTCCAGCCGTAGCCTTTGCACAATGATTCCACCTTCACCTGCCGCGATGGTCAAACCGTTGCTGTTAATTTCAATGATCTCACCGGGATTGCCACTCACTGACATCGCGGTTTTGCTGTCAAAGATCTGAAGTTTTTTCCCTTCGTACTGTGTCCACGCACCGGGTTGCGGGTTGCAACCTCGAATCAGGTTAAATACATCAGGCGCAGGTTTGCTCCAATCGATCTTCGCATCTTCGACGCGACACCAGCCCTCGTAGGTTCCGGCATCCGGGTCTTGTGCCACTTTGGGCGCATTACCCTCTTTGACCAGATCCACGGCCTCAAGCATCGCATCAACCCCCATCGGATAGAGCGAATTGAAATACAGCGAGCCAAGCGTGTCTTCCGGACTTATCTCGATTTCTTTTTGCAACAGAACGGGTCCGGTATCAAGACCGTTATCCGGCCAGAAGATAGACAGTCCGGTTTTCTTTTCACCGAATATAATCGGCCAGTTAATTGAGCTTGGCCCCTTGTGCAAAGGCAGCAACGACGGGTGATACTGAATGGAGCCATGTGTTGGAATGTTCAAAGCCTCTTCCGGCACAAACAGCGTCACATAGGCCATAACGCAAAGATCGGCACTATGCGATTTCAGTTTTTCCCATACCGCGGGGTCTTTCCAGGAAGCCGGTTGATTAACCTCAAAACCCTTTTCCAGCGCATATTCTTTTAAAGGATCCGTTCGCGCACCTTTGTCCGGTGCGCAATACACTGCGACAACATCGTCGCCCCGATCCATCAGGGCCTGTAGTACAGACTGCCCAAATGCCTGTTGTCCATGTACCACTATTCGCATTGCTTTGTTCCTGTCTCGTTATAACGGTTATCCCGGAATGTGTTTCCACACTGCATCGGATGCATTGATACTTTCAACCTCTCGTACGGATTAACCGGGAAAGTCAGAAAGAACTTCACTGGCAGGCTCACCCGGCAACACCTGGCAATAGAGAACGTTCCACATCGATCAGTGAGCCATGCTTTTATCAGGCACCCGATCACAGGGTAAATACCACGCTCCGGTTGATTGACCTCAACGATCGACCTCAACGATAGTGCGCACACTCGTCCAGATGCACTGTTATATACATCACAAATTTACCGCAACTGATCTGCCTGTTAGTCCAGATAATCTACGTGATGCCTGACGTGTTCGGCGAGACTCAAGGCGTGTTCAATCACCAGTCGCTGCGCGTCTTCCGCATCTCGGCCTTCAATCGCCTTAATAATACGAATATGATCGCGCACCGAGCGCCTGGTTCGATCGGCATCTCTTACGGAACGGCGTCGGATAAACTGCATCTGGATAAACAGGCCGTCCATCATGGTATGCAGCAGATCGGACTTACCCAGTTGCACAATTCTTTTGTGAAAGGCGATGTTTTGTTCAGAGTATTCGTCAATATGGGCGCTGGCCTGATCTGAACTGTCGAATGTGACAAAGGTTTTTTGCAGTTCGGCAATTTCTGCATCGCTGGCTTGCTCTGTGGCAAGACGCGCTGCCATACCCTCGAGTGCTGCCCACACCTGAATAATTTCAATAATTTGAGCCCGCGACTTGCGTACCACGAATGCGCCGCGTCGCGGCACGGTCGCAATCAGACCCTCTTGCTCCAATCGGGTCAGCGCCTCGCGCACCGGTGTTCTGCTGACACCCAACTGGTCAGCCAGTTGCCTTTCGTCCAGTTTCGGAGGCTCATCGCCAGAATAAATATCCATCTGAACAATGGCACCCTTAAGCGCCACGTATACTTTGTCCTTGAGGCCAGTATCCGGCTTTAGTGATTCAACTTGAAGCGAGATTTTTATGTCCCTCCCATAAACTGTGGAATATTGTATACCAGATCGGTTTTCACTGGACAGCCAATCCCCAAATGGCCTGCACCAACTGCCCAATTTGACGCAACTTTCAGTGCCGCCGCAAAAACCGGATTATCGCTGCTCAGTAAATCAGCACAGTTGCCGAAACCCTCCACAAACCTGAATGCTCACAATCTAACAGGCCCCCGATTGCGTGTGCTAACCCATCACTCTATTGGTTGAAAATTCGCCGAACTATTTGACTGATTGATTTAACAGTGTCCACTTCAGAGAACCATTTCCGATACAGCGAAGGAGATCGTCGGCGCACGCGACGGCCCTTGCAATGGCAAATACTGTCTATCGCGATCATTGGAACACTGGGATTCTTCCTCTACCTCGCAGTGACGTTGCTTGAGGCAAAAGATCGAGCCGATTTGCTAAAGGATATCCGTGACTACCGCTATCCCGCTCAGGAAAATCTGCTGGCAGCATTACACGGTCTGAAATTTATCGATAGCAGTCTTGATCATGCATTCATCTCTTCTAACAGTTCGCTGCTCGATCATTCGATGATTCTGGCCAACGAATTTCGCGGCAATCTACACCAGGCAATGTTGCTGGAGCGCGATAGCTCTCAGCAAATTAAACTCATTCTCGCGCGCTTTGACGAGTACTTCAGCCGCTCGCACAACCTGGCACAGGACATTATTTCCAATGAAAAGGTGTTCTCCGAGACAACTCAGGATAAACAGGAGAACGCCAGGCTTTTTAACACATTGATAGAATTACTCGGTGACTTGCAGGCAAGCAAAAGTGCAATCCTGGTAGCAAGCGTTGACGCCGCTACCCGCCGTGCTTCCGAGGCGTTACGCGTCGGTGTGACTGCAGGACTACTAACCGCATTGCTGCTGTTTTTAGTGGCCTTTGTCACCACCCGGGGCATACTTCAGCGATTAAACAGTATGGTCCAGTCGCTCAGAGAGATCGCCATTGGCAAGGGTGATATGGACGAGCGTATTGCTCTGACCGGCTCAGATGAAATGACAGAACTCGCGTTTTGGTTTAATACATTCATCGAAAAACTACAGCACCTGACAAATGAGTCAACCGCTGAGATTAAAAGACTGGCATATACCGACACTCTGACTAATCTGCCTAACCGCAGACTCTTTCTTCGCTGCCTTGAAAACGCAATAGAGCAATCACAAACCCGTACGAAAATAGCCGTACTATTCCTGGATCTTGATAATTTCAAACCGATCAACGATCAACTGGGTCATGACGCCGGAGACGATCTTCTCAGGGAAGTTGCATCTCGACTCACCAACACCATCGGAAATTTTGGTTCAGGCATTGGCCCGCTGACGGATGACAGTGCATCAGCAACCGGTGGCTCGGTTATCGCACGACTGGCCGGTGATGAATTCATGATCATCGTCACCGATGTCGAATCACAACAGCAGGCTGCCAGCATTGCCGAAAGGATTCGTCTGGCGATTCTTAATCCCTATAAAATTCGGGATATCGACTGCAGCGTCGGGGTGAGCATTGGCATCTGCCTGTACCCGGATAACGGCCAGCTGCCAGATGAGTTGGTAACCAATGCAGACATTGCGATGTACGAGGCAAAGAACAGCGGTAAAAACGCATATCGCTTTTTTGACCCGGAGCTTAAAGCCGCAGCAGAGCGTAAACTGAAAGCCGACAATGCAATCAGAAACGCTATTCCAAACGGCGAGTTATACCTTTTCTTTCAACCCATCGTACGATTGACCGATGGCGAGCTTGTTGGCGCAGAGGCATTGCTGCGATGGGAAAGCCCCGAGTTCGGAGAGTTTCCACCAGATGAGTTCATCGCTCAGGCTGAAGCAAACGGACTGATCTGTGATCTCGATGACTGGGTGTTGAAGTCAGTCTTGCGTCAAATGATGATCTGGGAACGCAAGGGTCTAAAACCGATCCAGGTCTCGATCAATTTTTCATCCGTCCAGGCTAGCCGCCCGGGCCTTGCCAAAGCCGTGCAAAAAATTTCCGGTAAACACCGACATCTGTTGCAATGTCTGGAAATAGAAATTACAGAAACATCTGCGATCGACAATATTGATGTGGTCGAAACCAATATCAAAGAGTTGCAGAAGCTCGGAATTAAAATATCAATGGATGATTTCGGCGCTGGCCATTCATCGCTGACACTGCTGACCCACTGCGAAATAGACACACTAAAACTCGACAGGGCAGTAACCATGGAAATTGAAACTGACATTAAAAGCCAGCTTATCGTGCAGTCAATTATCGACCTCGCTACAAAAATGGATGTCAGTGTTGTTGCTGAAGGTATCGAAAGCGAAGGACAATCTAAAGCGCTGGCACGTCTGAACTGCGATTTCGGTCAGGGTTACTATTTCTCGGCTCCTGTCGGCCCGGTAGATTTTGCCGTGTTTCTTGAGGATCATGACAACAGAATGGATCGGGCGGCATAACGACAGAAGCTGCACAGACTTTTACCACGCCGACTCCCGTTCACCTGAACTGAACACTTCCCCCCGTCGCATTACAAACCTATACTTTGTGTCTACTTCTAAATGAGTGGGCACTATGTCATCTCTGCAGCCAGTTCTTGACCAGATAGAAAAAGATAGCCAGCACGCACTCGATCGATTGTTCGAGTTTTTACGCATACAGAGTATTTCGACTGATCCCGCCTACGCCAGTCAATGCGTCAGTGCCGCTGACTGGCTGGTCAATGACCTGAAGAGCTTTGGTGTCTCCGCGCAACGGCACGATACGCCCGGGCACCCAATGGTAACCGGCCATAGCGGGTCCGCCCACGCCAATGTTCTTTTTTACGGCCACTACGACGTACAACCGGTGGATCCTCTCGAACTGTGGACCAACCCGCCGTTCGAACCGACGCTTGAAAAAACTCCGGGCGGCGAAGTGATACGCGCTCGTGGTGCTGCCGACGATAAAGGTCAGTTAATGACGTTCGTTGAAGCCTGTCGCGCCTGGCACGCGGTACACGGAGAACTGCCCGCGAACATTACTTTCTTGTTTGAAGGAGAGGAGGAATCCGGCTCTCCATCACTGGTACCATTTCTGAAGCAACACGCTGACCTGTTACAGGCAGATCTGGCTCTGGTTTGCGACACCGGAATGTGGGACTCGAATACACCGGCCATCTGTACCATGCTACGTGGCATGCTCGGAGAAGAACTGACCATCACCGCGGCAGACAAGGACTTACACTCCGGCATGTATGGCGGACCCGCGCAGAACCCGATACGCGTGCTCAGCAGAATACTGGCCGGACTGCACGATCAAAACGGTCGAGTGACGGTTCCCGGCTTCTATGATGGTGTGCATCCACTTCCGGAACAAATAGCAACGCAGTGGAAGGGACTTGGTTTTAAAGTGGATGAATTTTTAGGTGGCGTTGATTTATCAGTGGTCGCCGGAGAAAAGGAATATAGCGCTATCGAACAGCTCTGGAGTCGTCCGACCTGCGAAATTAACGGCATCATTGGTGGCTACACCGGCGAGGGATTTAAAACCGTTCTGCCCTCACAAGCCAGCGCCAAAGTAAGTTTTAGACTAGTCGGTGATCAGGACCCACTGGCAATACGTAAAAGTTTTCGCGACTATGTACAACAGAATCTGCCAGCTGACTGTAGCGTCGAGTACGTGGATCACGGGGCATCACCCGGCACGGTGCTGCCACTTGATAACCCGGCCTTTGAACAATCGCGGATTGCACTTAGCGAGGAATGGGAAAACGAAGCTGTCTATGCAGGTTGCGGCGGCTCGATACCTGTCGTCGGTTACTTTCAGGAGTACCTGAACATGGACAGTCTTCTGGTTGGCTTTGGGCTGGACGACGATCAAATACATTCGCCCAACGAAAAGTACGATCTCAAGAGCTTTCAAAAAGGAATTAGAAGCTGGGCCAGGGTGCTGGACAGCCTGGCAAGTTAGGAAATAGTCAGGTATTCCCTCTGTGTTGCACTGATTACACGGTGTCAATTTAACCGTTTGTACGGGTGACTCCTTGCTTTGACTTTCAGCAACAATGCGTCAAATTGTTGGCCAATGGCAACATTCCGCGTAAGTTCAGCAAGTATTATCGATAATTAACAAAGAACTCCGCGCTCCCTGCGCTATACATCTTGTATGCTGCGAAAGAATCGCAGCGCAGGCAGTATTCAGAAAATAAGTTTTCCAAACAGCGGTAACTTATTGGTCAATAGTTGTTTGGATAGAGTAATTGTCGTGCAAGCTACTAATAAATACCGGAGACCACCAATGGCCAGACTAATGAAAAACGATTTAAAAACTGTTTCCACTATTTGCGTGCTTGCAGCAGCAATCACCGCCTGTGGTGGTGGCTCCAGTAGCGGCTCGGACGAAGACGATTCGGATGTGCAGGGTATATTCGGATCGACAGTTGATACCGACAATGATGGCTTAACAGATACCTTCGAAGACACTATTGGCACCAACCCCAACCTGTTTGACACCGATGGCGACGGCCTCGACGACGGTGCAGAGCAGGATATTCATTTCACCAATCCGCTGGAAGCTGACAGTGACGGTGACGGCGTCAACGACTTCGATGAAGTAAACGCCGGGACTGACCCCACTGACAGCGCTGACGGGGGTACTACCGGGGGCACTGCAGGAGGAAACACAGATGACACCTGCGACCTCGACTCAGCCAATGACTCGTGGGCAGATAACTGCGAACTGCAAAGATTCGGACCGCTGGCAGACAGCTCATACACTCGCGGAGTACAAAGGATTCTGTGGTGCCAGAATAACAATAATGAACAGGCCGTGGATATCAATACCTACGCAGACGGCGAGATTGGTCCGGCAACTGATGCATCAATCAGAGCCTATCAGACAGCTAACCCGCCTCTTGCCGTTGATGGCATAGTCGGCCCCCAAACATGGACCGCACTGCGCAACAATCTGGAGTTAATTGTTTTTTCATCGGATGTTGAAGGTTTTGACGCTTACGCAATCAATGGCTGCTCGCCTAACGAAGCACAATTTTATCAGCAAGTGGTCACCACCGTAGACAGCAATGGCCAGCTGGTTACAGAGTTCCTTGGCTGGAATCTGGCCGAATTCCCAGGTAGCACAACGCTCGCAGACTTTAACTCACAGTTCTAGTGGGCCGTTTTAGGCGTAGCAGTTGGAACAGGGGTAGCAATTGAAAGCTACTGTACTACTGATCACAGCGCTCGCACTGGCGGCGAGCGCTGTTTTTTTAAGTAACTTTTACCGAGAAGAAAATTCTACACATCTCGACGCTCTAAACACCACAGCTCGAAACACTACAGATGCAGACAGACCCGTAAACAATCTGTCTGACAGTGTGGAACAGGATTCCACAGCAAGCAGTATTGGTAGTGACAGCAAAGACACAATAACGGCCGCGCAGCCAAACGAATCTGACACCGAGTCGACAACTCAAGATTCCTTCAGTCAGGACAGTATCGATGTACTGGAACTCGGTAAGCAGCCGCTTGATGAAGTCAGTTTTCGATACTGGGTAAACCGCTTGCGAAGCGACCCGCTGTTATTGCAAACAGCACTGACCGAGTACCTTGAAAACACCGATAGCACGCGAGCTCGTAACCTTGCCGCTATTCTGGGAGAGGTGAATTCTCCACCAGTGCTGGATGCCGCAACACAGCTGTCTCAATCCACCGATACAACCGCTCAGCTGAACGGTCTTGAACTACTTGCCAGACTACAACCGAACAACACCCACGCCAGAGATAACTCGATCGATTTACTGGCAACACAATCAGATCCGGAACTGCTTGTCGCCACTTTGAATGTTTTTGCAACCCCGGCTCAAACGGTATCCCCGCAGCAACGGCAATTGATACTCGACCACGCACAGTTGCTGGCGACACACGATGACGCCAATGTCAGGGCACTCAGTATCTCGACCATTAGCAGATGGAGTAAAGGCAACTCCGATCTCGCCGCCACCATCGGCTTAAATGACACTGATGGTGCGGTCCGAGCCAACTCAGCCGCATCCCTGATTGGCGCGAGTAACCCCTCCGGTGATGCAAGGGAGGGACTCCTGTTCATCGCAGCAAACGAGGACGAGCCAAAGACCACTCGACAACTGGCACTTTATGCTCTTTCAACGATGCCATTGACTGAAAGCGAAAAACAGCGCTACGAAGCACTGGAAGTCGAAGTACGCAGAACGCGCTAGGAGTCTGCGCGGTAGAAATCCGCGTAGCGAGAGCGTGCCATGACGAGGGCCCTGCTCTGGAACCACGGGTACGATCATTTACGGCGCATAGTTATTCATATGCAACGGAAATGATCGATAAAAACGCACCGTCAGGGCGCGTTCCCCGTGTTTGCAGATTGTAGCGGAGCTTCTGCCGCGCAGGCTCCTGGCCCCACCGTTTCTCTCAGCTTTGGATTGTATAGTTATCGCGTTGCACGCGTCGATTCCATCCATTTGTCGCAAGTGTTAGTATTCGCGCGCACCGTGGCGCCTTCATGGACCGATTCTACTGCCGAGTAATGGATTTGAGCGACAGCGCAGCCAACACCGAAACTGATAATAACAACCACACACTAAACACGATATTCAATAGCATAACGCTCTGTCTGGTTGAAGTGCCATGGTGGCTTGCAACTGCGGCACTGGTGTTTCTGGGCCCATTGACCGGGTTCTTTGGATACGGTGTGGCGTTGCTGGTTGTCGGTGCAATCGCCTCCATGACAATTACATCGCTGTTCAGTTCATGGCGCGGTTCTATCTGGATTCCTCAGGATGTGCCGGCAGCCATTCTTGCAATTACCACTGTTGAAATTGTCAACAACGCCAGCGCTGAACTCACCACTAGCGATCTGTTTGTCACGGTTGTCGCAATGATAGCCGTATCCAGCTGGATATCCGGTGGTTTTCTATATCTGTTAGGGAAATTTCATCTGGGCAATCTGGTGCGATACCTGCCCTATCCGGTCATCGCCGGATTCCTTGGAGGCACCGGTTGGTTGCTGTTGAAAGCTGGCGTGGATGTATCAATAGGCGATACCGCCACTGGCAGCTACTGGCATGTCGCTTCTATACTGCACTGGCTACCGGCCATTCTGTTAGCTGTTTGCGCCTGGTGGCTGGGCCTTCGCTACACTCATCCGCTTCTGGTACCTGGACTGATGCTGATAGCGACACTCGCATTTCATGTGTTGTTGTTTTTACCGGGCTGGTCACTGGAGATGGCCAATAACACTGGCTGGATGTTCAGTGCGCTGACGTCTGAATCACATGCCGCTTCCTTACAACTGTCTGATCTGTCAAGTATCGACTGGCTCACTATACTGCAGCACAGCGGTGCCATAATTTTTCTGGCTGTTGCATCGGTGATTTCCATGTTACTGAACAACAGCGGATTTGAGCTGCAAATCGGCCGCGATTTTGACATAAATAAAGACCTGAGGGTTGCAGGCATGGCCAACCTGATCGGTGGAATGTTCGGCGGCTGGCCAGGTTATATGAGCCCCGCCTCGTCACTGATTAACGCCCGCCAGGGACAGCAGCTTCCACTAACCGGCATCCTCGTAGCTACGGGTGTTGCGTTGATTATCTGGTTCGCTATTCCACTTCTCTCGCTGGTACCCTTGTTTGTCATAGGTTCCGCATTGGCATATATAGGTACACTGTTTATAGCCGACTGGATATTCGCAAGCTATCAACGACTGCCCCTCAGTGAGTACCTTGTTGTGTTGTGTATCGTCGCGACGATAGCGCTGTTCGGCCTCGCTCAGGGTGTCATTGTCGGCATGCTTTTAACTGTTGCGTTGTTTCTGGTTAGCTTTAGCCGGGTCGACGTAGTACGACAACAGCTCACTGGAGAGCACAGACACAGCAGAGTCAAACGCAATAGCGCAGAGAACCAATATTTACAGAGTAACGGTCATCAGGTGCAACTGTTTCAGCTACAGGGCTATCTTTTCTTTGGTACAGCCAATCAGTTGCTGGAAACAATTCGAACAACGGTAGACAACACTGATACCCGCTTTATCGTCGTGGATTTTGAGCGCGTTTCCGGTGTTGACTCCACCGCCATATCAAGCTTTCTAAAATTACAAAAAGATGCCGACACCTACAACATCACACTCATATTTATCGGGCTGAACGACGCCAGCAGCAATATGATTGTGCAACAATTTATAACCGCAGATCTTAACAAGCCCATCCAATTCGATACCATTGACACCGCCCTTGAATCAATCGAGCAACAACAACTGGCCAATTCGGGCTTGCCGCATGGAACCAGTCAACTCTCACTCGACGAGTACCTGCAACAGGTAGTACCCAAAGCGAACAATATTGACAGGATATTGGCCTTGCTAGAGCGATGCGAACTGAAGGCTGGAGATTACCTGATCCGTCAGGGAGAACTGGCCACGGAAATGTTTTTTATTGAGTCGGGTACTATCACCGCACAAATAGAACACGAGGACGGCAGCAAGGTCAGACTCGAAACCATGAGCCATGGCGTGGTGGGCGAGTTGGCATTCTACCTCGGCAACAAGAGAAGTGCGGCTGTCTTTTGTAACGAAGATCTGGTGGTTTATCGCCTTACTCGAGACCGACTGGAAAACATTGAAAGTCAGCATCCAAACGAGGCCAGTACTATTCATCTTATACTGGCCAGGCTGTTATCCGAGCGCACTACTCATTTAGTAGCGCAGGTTAGATCCCTGCAAAAATAAATGCAGGCAGATGATGATCATTCGCACACCGCTATGATCGGTGCAGTGTCGACATCAGCGACCTCGAATACGAGGATCAAGCGCGTCTCGCAATCCATCGCCCATATAGTTTACGCTTAACACAGTCAGAGAAATGGCCAGGCCGGGCCAGATAACGCGCTCCGGTGTCAGTGTCATAAAGTTCGCACCGTCATACAGCAGCCTGCCCCAGGTTGGAAAATCCGATGGAAAACCCAGACCAAGAAAACTCAGGGCAGATTCAGTGATTATCGCATTGGCTATGCCTAACGTTGCAGACACCATAATCGGGCTGAGGACATTCGGAAAGATATGACGGGAAATTATTCTTCGAGAGGGTGTACCAATACTTTGCGCGGCAATAACAAACTCTCGTTCTTTAATTGCCAATACATCACCGCGCACGATTCGGGCAGTTTGCATCCAGCTGGTGATACCAATAACAAAAACGATCAGTAAAAAGATGCCGGTCTCCGGGCCAAACATGGAACGCAGGGTATCGCGAAACAGCATGATGATAACCAGTAACAGGGGCAACAGCGGTAGCGCTAAAAAAAGGTCAGTCAGCCGCATCAGTGGGCCATCGAGCTTTTTAAAAAAACCGGCTACCACACCGATCGCCGTACCTACAATCAACGACAACAGCATTGCTGTAATACCGACGGCAAGCGACACTCTCCCGCCAGCCAGTACCTGTGCAAATGTGTCGCGACCCAGATTGTCGGTACCCATCGGGTGCTTCAGCGACGGCCCCTGATTCTTATCAATAATATTGAGGAACTGTGGATCCACGTCATGGATAAACGGACCAACACCCACTGCCAGTAAAATAAGCACAAATACAGCAGAACCCAGCAACGCACCTTTATGGGTACTGAATTGCGACCAGACGTCCCTCCACAGTGACCGGTGTACCGGCATGTCTTCAACGGTATCGACGCTGCTATTCATAACGGCTGCTCACAACGAACTATGCATATCGAACTATTCATATCGAATTCGGGGATCGAGAATGCCGTAACAAATGTCAGCAATAAGATTGAAGAACACGATCAGTACAGCAAAAATAAACGTCAGCGTTTGCACCAGCGGTATATCGGCCCCCTGTATTCCAACAATCAATAACTGACCAAGGCCATTAACGCGGAAAATTTGTTCTGTAATGATGGCGCCACCAAATATCTGTGGTATGCCAAGTGCGATGACCGTTACCACCGGTATCATCGAGTTGCGCAACACATGTACTAGCAACACAATGCGTTCTTTCATGCCTTTTGCGCGTGCGGTACGCACATAGTCCTGCGAAAGGTTATCAAGCATTGATGCACGCATAAATCGAGACAACTGTGCCGCATTAAACAACGCCAGTACCATTACCGGCATAATCATCTGCTTTACCTGAAACCAGAAGCTCGCAAGATCGGTAACCTTGTGAGTGGTATCGTAAATAGAGGGTAACCAGCCAAGCGTGACGCTAAAAATGACGATTAAAACCAGGCCCGTAAAAAAGGTAGGTACCGAAAATCCGATCATTGATATAAACGTACCAACCTGATCAAAAACCGAATACTGTCGATAGGCTGAAATTACACCGATCGGAATGGCGATCAATATGCCAATCACATACGACAAGCCCAATACCCACAGTGTCTGCGGCGTACGTTCAATAATAAGATCCACGACCGGGCTACGTGTCGCCCAGGACATTACGCGCAGACGATTCTCGCTGTCACCAATGGTTATACCAAAGGCCTGCTCGATTATGTTCAAAGGCTCATTGATAAAAAACTGTTGCAGCCATTTCAGATATCGAATCGGAAACGGTTCACCCAGTCCGAGGGAGAGTCGAATTTTTTCCCGAACTTCCGGGGGTATCGTCAGCGGCAGATTGCCAGTGGGATCGTTTGGTGCCAGATCGAGGATGGCAAAAATCAGGAAACTGATTACCAGTAACGTAGGGATAGCGAACAACAGCCGCCGTATCGTGTAGTGAAACATGGTTGTGCGTCAAGGTTGCCGTCATCGGTCAACAGTACCGATGACGGCAGTGCCCCTTACTCGGCGCGTTTCCAGTCAGCGATATTCCACAGCTCGGAATCCCACTCGTTCATTAGCACACCTGCCAGGGTATTGGCATGCGCAGAAACACCACCACGATGGATCAACGGAATCATCGCACCATCCTGCATCAACATGTCATTCATTCTCTTGGCGAGCTCGGCACGATCTTCCAGTTTAGCCGTCTTACCCATTTCAGCTACCAGTGCATCGTACTCAGGGTTGCAATAACGCGGCATGTTGCTCCCCAGCCACTGGTTTTCAGGACTTGGAATTTCCGCGCAAATCCAGTTAGCCATATATTTTTCAGGATCGGTACCATCGAAGTTGTTGGTGTACATTTCTATATCAGCAAAGAATTTTTGAAATGTATCGGGGCTTGACTGATCACCACCGAAGAACACCGCGGCGTCGATGTTACGCAGTTCCGTTTCTACACCGATCTCTGCCCACCACTGCTTAACGATTGCTTGTGTCGCCTGTCGTACAGAGTTGGTTGATGTTTGATACAGGATAGACAGTCGAACGCCGTCCTTTTCGCGTACACCGTCAGAGCCAGGCACCCAGCCAGCATCGTCGAGCAACTTCTTGGCTGCATCGATATCCTGCGTTTTACAGCTATCGTTAGCAGTTGACGCATAGGCTTCCGGCGCAGGCAATACGTTACAGGTAGGTTGTCCTGCTTCACCATAACCGACGTCAACCAGTGTTTGTCGATCAATCGACAGAGACAGTGCCTGTCTGACAGCCGGATCAGTCAGAAACGGGTGTTCCCCACCTTCAATAGTGGCTCTCTTATCACCTAGATCAGGATTGGGATCGGTCAGGTTAACCATCAAGCGCTCTACCGAGGTACCAAACGCTGACACAACGGTACCCTTGCCGGCCTGTGCCATTTGTTGCAGTACCTCAGGCTCGATTTGCAGATTCCATGCGTAGTCAAACTCACCGGTTTCCAGAACCGAACGCGCAGCAGATGCAGCGTCACCGCCGCCTTTAAATATAACGCTGGAGAACGCCGGCTTTGCGGAATCACGGTATTTATCATTAGCCGCCAGACTGACGACGTCATTGGCTTTGAAATCGGAAACCACAAAAGGACCAGTGCCTATCGGTCCGA
>CAYMVV010000091.1:0-22278 GCA_964393885.1 uncultured Granulosicoccaceae bacterium
TTGCAAGATCAACCATAAACCAGCCAGCTTCGACCGGAGCGCGGAGTTTGTCGGCTATAATCTCAATCGGCAAATGGTTTTCATGTTGATTGAAACGCATGGATGAGTTCTGGAAATCGTGTAACACGCGACTGTAGGTAACAATGTGCCATGCCGAGTGCAGGCTTGCTGCTATCGTCAGTAGTGCAATCGCTTTTGTTATGTGGCTCTGATCTCTGGAGAAAACGGGCTCGATGAATCCCAGGTCCCAGGCGATATATAAACCGAAGCAGAACAACAGGATCACAAACCACCAGATCAGCGCGAACAGATGTGGATGATCTTTACCGAGCAGCAATGAAGTCATTATTCCCCGCTTAAGCGATAGCGTTTCCAGCTGTTCCGGTCAATTAGCATCCGAGCTGAATAGCAATGGTTTTA
Organism: uncultured Granulosicoccaceae bacterium; assembly: GCA_964393885.1. Taxonomy (GTDB): domain Bacteria; phylum Pseudomonadota; class Gammaproteobacteria; order Granulosicoccales; family Granulosicoccaceae. Next base: position 421 of record CAYMVV010000091.1, read on the forward strand.
CAGTCCTTCATCAATCAGCGATTGCAGTTTCGCCCACTTGGTAAGCGCAGTATTTATTTGCAAAGGTGACAAAGTCCATTCCTGAGATATTTGTTTCATGTACAGCTCGGCCGCCGGACTGCCGTGTACATCCGCCATGTTATACCAGGCAAAGGCTCTCATCGGGTCTGATTCGACACCGAGCCCGAGTTTAAACATATGCCCGAGCTGCAGCTGAGCCTCGGCGATACCACCCCGGGCTGATTCGAAGTAGAGTTCGCTGGCCCGCTCGTAGTTGCGCTCGATTCCTAATCCAAGATAGTAAAGGTTGCCAAGGGAATTAGATGCATCGCGGTCTCCTGCCTGTGCCGCAGTGTTGTAGAGTCTGGCCGCGATATCATAACGGCCTGCAGCCATTGCAGCATTCGCACTTTGCGGCCGCTCTGGAGCCAACCAGACAATCAGGCTGGCGCAGAAAATGAGCACGAGCAGCACACAAAGAGGACCTTTTGCTGCAGCAAGCAGTGTCTGTCGTCCGGGGTCTGGATGGTCTGGATCGGATCTCAAGCGGGTTTCTGCTCTCAACTATTGGAATAGCGCGTGTAATACGTGCCGGTATGGGATAGAAACTGTACTTTGTGCTTAGGTCAGTATACAACCTATAACCGATTGTGATTTGCTATAGGTGCTATCAGGCGAAAAACGCAGGTGTTCTGCATCAGGTGTCCAATGCGTGTTCTATCCAATACCGGGCTGGCCCTGTTGCTGCATCTACCGCCGGTTTCCCTTATTAAAACAAATGTGAATTGCGACTGGATTGTCTGTTTTATATCCGTGAGCCCGTGTTGTCGCCGCACCCGGGGTTTTTGTTGAGCTACAGTCTTATGATAGGCTCAGGCATGCGGGATCTGAGATGACCGAATTCCTGTTAATTGTTATTGATTCATAGCAACGTGTGCAATGACGTTGCGACAATGTAGAAGCAGCGTAAGCGAGCGTGGTTATCTATTGCAACAAATCAATATGAGGAAACTGCCAGAATGCGTACATATTTAAAGCTGAACAGCGTGTTTACCTGGTGCTTTTTAGCATTAACAGGCGCGTTCGTGCCAATCGGTATGGCTGTTTCCGCTGCAAGCGGCGCAGATTCAAGTGCGCCGGATAGCAGATGGGCTGAGCTGGCGCCCAATTTCTTTGGCGATCAGGAAATAGTTGAGTCCTCAGACGTTATCTCTATGGAGGCCCCAAAACGCGCGCTGGATGCGGCTATTGTGCCCATTGTCGTATACGCGGAAGGTGATGCCAGGCAGATCAGGAAGGTGCATTTGATCGTGGATAAAAATCCGCTGCCCCTGGCTGGTGTGTTTAATTTTTCAGACGAGAATCGCTCTGCATGGCAGTCGTTTGAAACGCGCATTCGAATTAACGAATACACCCACGTGCGTGCTGTTGCGGAGCTGGATGACGGCACGCTACACATGGCGAGTAAATTTGTGAAAGCGGCAGGTGGATGTTCCGCACCGGCTCTGTCGGACATGTCGGCGGCTATGGCGAATGCGGGCAAAATGAAGGTGTTGCTGGACGATATTTCCTCATCTGACAAGGTAGCCGGGTCGCTACCGCCTGAGCAACGCGCTAATGCAGAAGCCACGATAAAAATACGCCACCCTAATAATTCGGGTATGCAGTTTGATCAAATCTCCAGGAATTATATACCGGCGTTTTATGTACACTCTATTGTGGCTGAACTCGGCGGGCGCGAGTTACTCAACATTGAGACCAACTTTTCAATGAGTGAAAACCCGGTGGTGCGTTTTCAGTTTGCCAATCTGGCAGAGGCTGACAGTTTCAAAGTGTTTGCCGTCGATTCGAAAAACAATCGCTATGAACACAGCGTTGAACCTGTGATGTAGATTCGGCTTCACCGGTAGTTCGGCTTCCCTGAAGGCTGAAAGTAGTCAAAAAAGCGCCTGGCATCAGGCGCTTTTTTTATGGACGCAAGCTTGTTACACCGTACTTGTAAACACGACTCTTGTAACCACGGCGCTATTGCCTGTTTAGAAGCACTTCAAGGTTGATTCTGCCTGTACTCGCTCGAACGTCTCCACTGCGTTTTTCGCCCAGTGTGAGTCGCGGTAGAAGATGCCACGCTGACCTTTATCCAGTTGAACCTGCATGATCGTGTTTACTTTTTCAAAGTCTTCATAGCTGATTTTCGACATGATTAAATCGATGCTGCAAGAGCATTGATGCAAGCTGGTGAAGGAGTTACCGTTGGATGCCATACAAGCCAGCACATAATCAGCTATTACCGGTGTTGGATAAGCCTTTAACGCTGATTTTGAATCAGTGGGCGCACAATCGCAGTCAGAATCTGCCGCCAGCACAGCGGGTGCAACGATTGCCAGTGCCAGTAGCAGAGGCCGTGTTCTGTTGGTGCGTTGATTGGATTTCATATGCGTTTCTCGTTTCGGGTTGGCTTCGGTCGCTACTGTGCTTGTAGTCCAGAGAACACCAGCTTTCGTGTGGATTCCGGTTTTTTCGATGGCCCGGATACATACTCTATCGAAAGTAGCTGGCCTGGTACATCGTCGCTGAATGCAATAGTGATAACGGACTCAGTCAGTGAGATACGATCAGCAACGTAGGGGTCGTTAGTGAATGGCGAAAAAGAGAATTCCGATTTGCTGCCGCTCTGCACAATCTTGAGGCTGTCGTCAGCGAGTTTGTCTTTTATGCGGTTTCTGAAGTACAGCGCCCCGCCACCGGTCTCTTGTCCCATGGCTTGCGCCAGATGCTCGAGCATACCGATGATCACCGGGTTGCCTCGACGGTTGTTAAAATCGGGCAGGTGTAATTTGCGCTCATCGGACAGAAAACTAATGCTCATATTGCGTTTCGCGTCTACATGTTCTTTTGTAATCGATAACAGAACCTGATCTTCAACTTTTTCATCGCTGCTGGTATTGATGTAGGAATAGTCGTACGAGATGAGGTTGCCCGCACTGGTTTTTTCCAGATGATTGGTGTCGTAGATTAATGTCTGAGGTTCATTTAACTCTTCAAATGCATTTGCGTTGCTCCATATAAATAAGGAACCCAACAAGGCAACGAGGACTATAAATGCTGTTGTCGACCCGTGTTTTGTCTTTTTACCGACAGCGTAAGGTGTTTTTTTTGCCGGGCGATCTGTGGTGAGTCTGGTGTTCGGTTTCATATTCAGTTCCAGAAAGCGGGATAAACGTAGCATATCACTACCGCACAAAAAGCGATGCAGGGCAGGAGTCTGCGCCCCGCCAGCAGTGCACTGTCGCGCGAGTAACAGGACATTCTTGCCGGAGGCCTTCATTTTGAACAGCCCAAAGACGAACCGAATGACTTTTGCGGCCAATCGGCTCTGCGGGCGACCGTTGTCCTCTGTCCTCAGTCCTCAGTCCTCAGTCTTCTGTCCTCTGAACGGCCAACCTTTTCTACAGGGTGCGCGCTTCGCCAGTGCTTTTTTTACAATTCAGACTTCAGCCACGCAAATTCTAATACGCAAAATTCCGTTTGTCGGTAAGCTGGGGCCGAAATCTCAACTGTGAATATAGGCAACGCGGTGTGTCGACTGGAATCTGCGCAGATCAACCTTAACAGTTCGTTTATATACATTCTATCTGGCGTGGCAAACAATCTGTCCCGGGTGCTATTGGCTATTTTTTCTCTGCTTCTTTTAATGCTGTCCGGGGCGTTGTTAGCGCAGGACACTGTTACAAATACTTTGCACTCTGGTTCTGATGATTCTTTGCCCGGATCAGTGGACGTCGAGTTTGTGCGGGTGACTGACGGGATATATGTGCGATACGGGCGTCATGAGCCGATTTCTGCTGATAGCGTTGCCGCCATTGCCAATCATGGTTTTATTGTGGGTGATGCCGCAGTGGCGATTGTTGATCCGGGTGGATCAGAAGACATGTCTATACGAGTACTGGCGGCGGTCAGCCGAATTACCGCTTTGCCGGTAACCCATGTCATCGTCACTCATGTTCATCCGGATCATAGTCTCGGCTTAGCCGCCTATTCGGAGGAAAAGTTCGAGCAAAAGCCGGTAATAGTAGGTCATAAGACGCTGGCGGGAGCACTGAGGCACAATCTGGAGTTTTTTAAGCAACAGAACTTTGTAACTGATGCGGTAGTAGAAAAATTGTCAGGCCTGATAGACGAAGAGACATTCCAGTCTGTTGAGGACGAGTTAACGCTGGATCTTGGCAATCGAGAGATTGTTATCTCATCGTTTGAGAATGCACATTCGGGAAGCGATATCACTGTCTTTGACAAAACAACAAAAGCATTGTGGGCGGGCGATCTGCTGTTTGTCGATCGTCTTCCAACTATAGATGGCAGTGTTCTTGGTTGGCTTGCTGCTCTGGAGCGACTCGCGGGTTTCGATATCAACACAGTCATTCCGGGGCACGGGCGCAGTGGAGACTATAGAACGCTGGTTCAGCCGCAACTGGACTATTTCAATCTGCTGGTAAAAAACACGCGTGAAGCTATCGCACAGGGCATATCGCTAAGTGAATTTATAGCTGGAAGGGGGGATTTTCCAAAGCTGGCTCTGCGTGGCAATTGGGAACTGGTGGACGATCAGCATGCTGTTAATTTAACTAGAGCATACTCAGAACTTGAATGGGAATAGAAAGATATGACTATCGCCAGCAATTTCTTGACTTGAGGAAATCACAGGCGTAGAGTCAATCTCGGCGAATATAGATAGCCTGCCGGGTGAGTCCATATACCCTGCAAGGCTGTGTTATCTAGCCTGCTGGAGAACGCTTTGGGGAGCGTTACTCTATCTGCAAGATATTGATCATAGGTTCCCCGAACCGTGCTGGAAATAGGCTTTAACCGGGAGCGATTCCCGGGAGCGATACAAGGTGCTCTGGATTCAGGGAGCTCTGGATTCAATCAACACTAGAATCAAGGAGCGCTAAATTCAAGGAGCGCTAAATTCAAGGAGCGCTAAATTCAAGGAGCGCTATCAGGAGCATTAATTTTGATCGGGAGCTGTAACCAGGAGCGATAACCAGGAGCTGGAAGAGCATCTAGGGAGAAATAGACTGTAATAGAAACCGGATTTCACAGTCTGGGCGCGAGCCCTAAAGTCGATGACAGCACATCTACTTTTTAATTGGAGGAAAGAAATGGGGCTTAATTCGACGCCTGTTGTTGGTGCAGCACTGCTTGCTGTATCAGTATCTCTCTCGATCGTGCACGCGAACGACGAGGTGATGAAACTCAGCGAGGATCCTGCTAACTGGGCAATGCCTACCGGGGATTACGCTAACACCCGCTACAGCAAACTAGACGAAATAAACGCAGATAACGCAGGTGAACTCTCACCCGTGTGGACCTTTTCAACAGGTGTTCTTCGTGGGCACGAAGGTGGTCCTCTCGTTGTCGGTGACGGCAACATGTACATTCACAGTCCCTTTCCGAACCGCGTCTACTCGCTGGATTTGAGCGAAGATGGTCGTATCAACTGGATGTATGAGCCAAAGCAGGATCCGTCGGTTATTCCGGTGATGTGCTGCGACACGGTCAATCGTGGCTTATCCTATGGCGACGGCAAAATATTCCTGTATCAGGCAGATGCCACTTTGGTAGCACTCGACAAGGAGAGCGGCGAGGTAGTATGGAGTGTCAGCAACGGCGACCCAAGCATTGGTGAAACCGGTACATCGGCACCAATGGTCTACGGCGACAAGGTTTACGTTGGTATTTCCGGTGGGGAATTTGGCGTGCAGGGTCACCTGACTGCTTATAACATCAGCGATGGATCACTTGCCTGGAGAGGCTATTCAACCGGACCAGATGACCAGACACTGATGGACCCCGAGAAGACAACACATCTCGGTGAGCCGGTTGGCGTGGATTCAGGTACTGCAACCTGGGAAGGCGATCAGTGGAAAATCGGTGGGGGCACAACCTGGGGCTGGTATTCGTTCGATCCCGAGTTAAATCTTGTCTACTACGGTACAGGCAATCCGAGCACCTGGAATCCTGTTCAGCGCCCTGGTGATAATCGCTGGTCTATGACAATATTTGCGCGTGATGCGGACACAGGTATGGCCAAATGGGTATACCAAATGACCCCGCACGACGAGTGGGACTATGACGGTATCAACGAAATGATCCTGGCTGATCAGGAAGTGGGTGGCGAAATGCGTCAAACGCTGGTTCACTTCGATCGAAATGGTTTTGGTTACACACTGGATCGTGCCACGGGCGAACTACTGGTTGCCGAAAAGTATGACCCTGCAGTGAACTGGGCAACGCACGTTGATATGAAGACAGGTCGTCCGCAGGTGGTTGCCGAGTACTCAACGGACCAGAACGGAACAGATGTTAATTCAACCAATATCTGTCCTGCTGCGTTGGGTTCCAAGGATCAACAGCCAGCTGCCTACTCTCCTGAAACCAAACTGTTCTATGTTCCTACCAATCATGTTTGCATGGACTACGAACCGTTTGAAGTTGAGTACACTGCAGGGCAGCCATATGTGGGCGCCACGCTGTCTATGTTTCCCGCTGGTAAAGTAATGGAAAATGGCACAGACAACCTGGGTAACTTCATTGCCTGGGATGCGACCAAAGGTGAGATCAAGTGGTCTAATCCTGAGCCTTTCTCAGTATGGAGTGGCGCACTGGCAACCGCTGGAAACGTTGTTTTCTACGGCACGCTTGAGGGCTACCTGAAAGCGGTCAATGCTGAAACAGGTGAAGAACTATACAAGTTCAAGACCCCTTCCGGCATCATCGGTAACGTGAATACCTGGGAGCACGACGGCAAGCAATATATCGGCGTTCTCTCTGGTCTGGGTGGCTGGGCCGGTATTGGCTTCGCGGCTGGTCTGACAGGTGATACAGATGGCCTTGGTGCGGTGGGTGCGTACAAGTCACTGTCCAGCTACACATCACTTGGTGGCACGTTGACTGTTTTTGCACTCTAGAGAAAACAGGAGTCAGGGCCTCAATTAGAGGAATAAAGCGGGCCGTGCTATACGTCCCGCTTTTTTTTTGACCACTGTTGTTAAGATGCCTATAGAAAAGAAGTTTTCACAACACGCCTTTGAGATTTAGTTGTGAAGCCTAAAAAAAATTGATTGGCAAGTACTTTACCTTAACCCTGAATGTCACCGGAAACATGAGAAAGCACCACCGAGGTATCGTTCAATTTGTACAGGTTTTGGTATTAGTCTGTATTGCCGGCAGTGTTTCTGCGGCAGGCTCAAGCCGTCAGGCCTTGACCACCACTGTACTTAGAGTGTGTGCAGATCCGTCAAACCTGCCATTTTCAAATGATAAGCTGGAAGGGTTTGAAAACAAGGTCATCGCACTCATCGCAGAGCAGCTGGAGCTTGAGGTTCGATATACCTGGTTTCCGCAGACTATCGGATTTGTTCGCAATACCTTGCGCATGCGCGACTGTGATTTAATATCAGGAATCACCACTACCAGTGAGCTGGTGCAGAATACCAATCCCTATTATCACTCCGCCTATGTGATGGTGTATCGAAAAGATTCCGGAATTACCACGAAATCTGTTTCCAGAATAGATTTTCAGGATAAAAAACTCGGTGTTATTGCAGGCACTCCACCGGCTAGCCTGGTAGCGCAACACGGACTACTCAAAAATATAAAGCCCTACCAGTTAGTGGCTGATACACGGCACCACAAACCGGCACGTGAGGCCATTTCAGATGTGGCCAACGGTATAACCGATGTCGCTTTCGTGTGGGGTCCACTGGCAGTATTCCACGCCCGTGAATTCGATACCGAGTTGGAAATTGTACCCATGGTAAATGAAAATACCAGAACCCGACTTACGTTTCGGGTCTCTATGGCGGTTCGCTACAATGAAACTGACTGGAAACACAGGATTAACGATGAGCTCGCCAGGCTGACACCACAAATAAATGACATATTGCGCTCATACGGTGTTCCGTTATTGGATGACAAAGGTCAGCCACTTGATCTCTAACTCTGACAATGGCTCCACTATTCCATTCAATGTACACCCTGCTTTTTGTGACTGACCGATTTAACTGTTTTTCAATGTTGTGGTCCTATGTACTGCAGGGTGCGGCTTGTCGAGTGCTCGTCGCATGCTGCACCTTGTTGATGGCCAGCGGGCAGGTAGTCGGTGCAAGTGAGATCAGTGAGCCGACAGGCTATCGTATGGACAACTATGATGCGCCTGTGCCAGATCAGCTTACCGGTGCGACAGTGGTTGATGCGTTTGAAGTACAACGATTGATGAAAGAGCGCAGAGCTCTGGTGATCGATGTGATACCGGAGCATCGAAAGCCGGATTTTTTACCTGAAAATCAGATCTGGACACCTCCTGCTCACAAGGGAGTGCAAGGTTCTATCTGGCTTCCGGATATCGGTTATGGTGTATTGTCCGAGGTGACAGAAAATTACTTTAAAGGTCATCTGGAAAAGCACACCGGGGGCAATAGAGACCACCCGGTGGTATTTTATTGCCGCATGGATTGCTGGATGTCGTGGAATGCAGGTAAGCGTGCACTGAGCTACGGGTATACCAGTGTTTACTGGTTTTCATATGGAATTGATGGTTGGAGTTTTGAAGATTTCGATCTGCAGAAATTGACACCCGAACCAGGGATACGCCAATGAGTGTGCGGTCATACTTCGCGGTCATGATTTTGAGGTTATGATTTTGAGGTCATGATCTTGCGGTCACGATTTTGAGGTCATGATCTTGCGGTCACGATTTTGAGGTCGTTGAAAGGTTCTATGCGTTCTGAATTGGCGTTTTTTTTAAGTACTTCGCTTCCGGACCCAACAGGTCGGAAGCCTGAGTTTCAATAGGAGAGTGATGTGAATCTTGTTCACAAAATACGAGCCACTGTTTTGGCTGCAATCGTACTGACGGGGTCGGTGCATAGTGTAGCTCATGGACAGGCAGCTGGATTGCTTGCAGGTGGTGCGCAGGAGTTACCGCCTCTGATGCTGTCTGTAGTACAGCCTCTGGCTGAGGGCCCCATTACGTTGAAATCCGGCGAGTATTATAAAATCACTATTATTTGTGACGGTTCCGGGGAGCTCGCGCTCGGCGGCAGTGGTTTTTTTAGAAACATTTGGGTTGATGAAGTGGTGATCAACGACATCGAGATCAGGCCATTCGGAATTGAAAGCATGGAGTTTGATGACGAAGGAGAAGCAGAGATTAAATTTATTGCTATTCGCCCGGGTTCCTATGAACTGCGCATCCCCGGCACAACCGGTGAGTCACAGGGAGTGACAATAGTTATCGAAGGATAGCGATCAAAGCCGAATGCCGAGCCTCAATACTATGACTATTACTCAATTCTGGAGAACCCCGATGCGGGCGCTTTCCAGCTGCATTAAACACATGGTTGTTTTAGGCTGGGTGTTAGTCGCTGCAGCTGCCAACGCAGAAATAGATGTTGAACTGTTTTATCTGCTGCGCGACATTGAGCCGCCGCTGCCCTTGTCGCTCATTGATAAGCGAGTCGACAAAGACGGCGTTGCGGGAGCGCAACTGGGTCTGAATGACAATCAAACCACTGGCAGCTTTCTGGGTCATAACTATGAATTTGTAGAAGTGTTGATCTCTGAACAAGGGGATGTCGTTGATAGCGTGCAATCTGCCCGGAAAGATCCGCCGGAAATTATTGTTGCGAATCTTGACGCAAATGATTTGCTGGCGCTTACAGAAGCGTATCCCGATGCATTGATACTTAACGTCTATGCCAGAGATGATCGTCTTCGGCAACAGGATTGTCGTTCGAATCTACTGCATCTGCCACCGTCCAGAGCCATGCTCGCAGATAGTCTGGCGCAGTACCTGTCGTGGAAGCGCTGGAGCAAAGTGGTCGTGGTAACCGGAAGGCATCCGGAAGACTCGCTCTATGCGGACGCTCTGGAGCGCTCGATAAAGCGGTTCGGGCTAAAAGTTGTTGACCGTCGTGACTGGACCACTGTGCCAGGAGCCAGGCGTACCGATTCAGGGCATCATAACTCGCAACAGGAAATACCAGCGTTTACCCAGTTTAAAGACCACGATGTAATACTGGTCGCTGATGAGAAAGATGAGTTTGGTGAGTATCTCTCGTATCGCAGCAGACTACCCAGACCTGTAGCCGGCACTCAGGGTTTAGTACCAACATCGTGGCACAGGTCGCATGAACAATGGGGCGCTACACAAATTCAGCGGCGGTTTGAAAAAATAGCAAATCGCATAATGACTGAGAGAGATTATTCATCATGGCTCGCGATGAGAACCCTGGGTGAGGCCATCACGAATACGAACAGTGCAGACCCTGCAATACTTCGGGATTTTATTCTATCCGATAAGTTCAAACTGGCGGGCTTTAAGGGAACAGCGCTGACGTTTCGGACTTACAACGGTCAGCTGAGACAGCCAGTACTTGTAGTATCGCCGCGGATGTTGATTACGGTGTCTCCGCAGCAGGGCTTTTTACATCAGCTTACCGAGTTGGATACACTGGGTTTCGATGCGCCTGAATCTCTCTGCGAACAATTTAAGTAAAGCTTAGCGAGGAACATAAATGAGAAGAAAAATTTACCGGGATTGCTTCATAGGTGCTGTATCTTTTCTATTCGTGTTTAATGCAAACGCCTATGACGTTTATGTGTCAAATGAAAAAGACAACACAATTTCTATTATTGATGGCGAAACACTCACGGTTACCGAGACGGTTGCTGTTGGCGAGAGACCACGCGGTATTGTGTTATCCAATGATAATTCGGTTTTGTACATGTGCACCAGTGATGAGGATCATGTCGAAGTGCTTGATCTGAAAACGCTAAAGGTAACGCATACGCTGCCGTCAGGTCCTGATCCGGAATTGATGAGTTTGAATCCGGAAGGAACAAAGCTGTACATAGCAAACGAGGACGACAACCTCGTCACCGTAGTAGATGTGGTAGAACGTATTAAGGAAGTAGAAATTCCAGTCGGCATTGAACCTGAAGGGATTGGCGTAAGTCCGGATGGTAAATGGCTGGTAAATACTTCTGAAACTACCAATATGGCGCATTTTATCGACACTGAAACGCTGAGCATTGAAGCGAATGTTCTGGTTGATACCCGACCCCGTGTTGCACAGTTTACCGGCGATAGCGCAGAAGTATGGGTGTCTTCAGAGATTGGCGGAACAGTCAGTGTCATTGACACCGAAAGCAAGGAGATAAAACACAAAATCAGCTTTGAGGTACGTGGCCTGGCTGCTGAGTCTATTCAGCCGGTGGGGATTAAATTGTCTACCGATGGATCTAATCTCGCATACATCGCGCTGGGGCCGGCCGCTCGAGTAGCCATTGTCAATATGGAAAGCTACGAAGTAGAGAAGTATTTGCTGGTAGGTCAGCGCGTTTGGAATCTTGAGTTTTCACCGGAGCAGGATCGCTTGTTCACCACCAACGGGGTATCGGGTGATGTGTCAGTTATCGATTTGAAAAAGCAACGCGTTATAAAGTCGGTTAAAGTTGGTCGGTTTCCGTGGGGTTTAGCAATCAGCTCCGACAAGCGGGGATAGTCGCTATCTGCAATTTACCTCGGCATTTGCAAAATAGTAGCACTCTCTGCCCGCTGTTGAAGGCAGCGTTTTCGACCAGCCCTGTTTGCACAAACTCGCGTTCAGTGCGCGTTCCACCAACAGACGGGTCGGTATCAATCGGCGTTCTGCCCCGCGAAATAATAAGTGGCATAGTAAGAGGAATAGCACACGGAATAGGTCGCGGAATAGTACAGGGAAAAATGTGGGGACGGTTGGCGTGGGTATGACGAGCGACTCAGAAGCCAGCCTGAGTGCACGAGGAATTAATTTCAGCTTTGGCAACAAAGTGGTACTCGATAATGTGCAAATAGATGTTCCACAGGGTAAGTTTGTCGCAATGCTCGGTCAAAACGGTGCGGGTAAAACGACGCTGTTTTCAATTATCACCGGTTTGTATGGTGCACACGGTGGTGAGATCGGAATCGGTGGTTACGATTTACGTAAAAACACTCAGAGTGCACTGGAGTCCATCGGGGTGGTATTTCAACGTCCGACTCTGGATAGAGATCTTAGCGTGCGTCAGAATCTGCGCTATTTTTGTCATCTTCATGGTATCTCTGCGCAAGACTCGCAACAGCGTATTGATACTGCACTAGCGCGCTATGATCTGTCGGATTTACATAAGCGCAAAGTGACTGAGCTCAGTGGTGGACAGCAAAGGCGCGTTGAACTTGCGCGTTCCACACTGCATGATCCGGGTTTTCTGCTGCTTGATGAACCTACCGTCGGCCTTGATCACGCTAATCGTCTGGACTTTGTCAGTAATGTCAAGGCATTGTGCAGAGAACGAAATTTAGGGGTATTGTGGGCTACCCATTTAATGGATGAGGTCGAGGACGCAGATTACGTTTATATTCTGCACCGCGGCAACATATTGGTAGAAGGAGAAACACGTAATCTGTTGGAGGAGCACGGTAAAGACAGTATGGCGGAACTGTATAGTCAACTGACGAGTAATCAGGTCAATGAAAAAAGTCAATGAACATAAGACACGCCAGAAATTGCTTTAAAGGGATTTTAGTTCGCGAGAGTCTGCGATTCCTGAATCAGCGAGCACGGTTTTTTGCAGCTCTGGTCAGGCCGCTGGTGTGGCTGTTCATATTTGCGGCCGGGTTTCGTTCTGTGCTTGGGGTATCTATCATACCGCCGTACCAAACGTATGTTCTCTACGAAGAATATATAACGCCGGGCCTGCTTGGTATGATTATGTTGTTCAATGGAATGCAAAGTTCACTCTCTATGGTATACGACCGAGAGATGGGCAGCATGCGGCTGTTGTTAGTATCGCCTTTACCCCGCTGGTTTTTACTGTTGTGTAAACTGCTGTCAGGTGTTTGTGTCGCGCTGTTGCAAGTGTACGTATTTCTGTTAATTGCCTGGTTCTGGGATGTCCGTCCACCCGTGGCCGGGTACTTTGTCGTCATACCGGCACTTGTTCTATCCGGACTTATGCTGGGTGCGCTCGGTCTGATGTTGTCATCATTTGTTGATCAGCTGGAGAATTTCGCGGGAGTAATGAATTTTGTTATTTTCCCGATGTTCTTCGCTTCATCTGCATTGTATCCACTATGGCGGATTCGCGATTCAAGTGAAATGTTATACTGGATCGCCAATCTCAATCCATTTACGCACGCTGTTGAGTTTGTGCGTTTTGCTCTCTATGCCGAGATTAACTGGCAGGCCGGGCTTATTACTCTTTTGTGTACCTTGTTCTTTTCGGCTGTTGCCATCTGGGGTTACGATCCGCTAAGAGGCTTCCTGCCCCGTAAAGGTGGCTCTGCTGCATAGAGCGTTGAGGAGAATCTATGATCCAGAAACTAAAAGCCGGTTTTTTATTCGCTCATAACAAGTCAGCTTTTATTGCAGGTTTGTTGTTAGTTTCGCTAGTTGCACCGGTCGCAGCACCTGCTACAGCAAATACCGAGGTTGATATTGAATGGCCTTGCATACAAGGCTATGTGCCCGAGGTCGCTTTAGCTGTTGTGTGGCCGGAACCGGTAGAGGAGGATCAGCTTGGCCGTTGGTTAAAAAACAAAGACCTGAAGAAAGTGGTCAATGAACTGGGCGACCTTGAAGAACTAGACGAGACTGGTCGCGAGAGTATTCAGGCATTTGCCGAATCAATACCTGAAAGCCAGCGTATCGATGTCTACAACCAGGTGGCAGACGGTGTTGTTTACCGGTTTAATCAGCGACGTGCTGATTACTTCAAAGGTATTCGCAAATTTACCCGTCAGCAAATTGCTTTTTCCGAGCAGGTTGAGTCGCATTTGAACGAGTTGGCTGCACTGGAGGGTAAATCAGATGCTGATTCCCTGCAGAGAGTTGCTGAAATAAAGGAGACTACAGCCTGGCAGCAAAGAATTTTTGACCGGCGTGAGGGCGCTATACGACTGTTGTGCGAGACTCCCGTTGAGCTCGAAACGGTGATGGGCGATATCTTGCGAGACCTGGCTCAGTATTTACCCTAGCCTGCATAATTCACGAGGCGACCGGCGAATATAGCGCTTGTGTTTTCAATCATAGTGTTAGCAGAGAATTTATGTTTAATTCTAAAATGACAGACTGTCTATTCGACGCCAGAGCCAGTAGCGCGTCACATCTCACCCGATCCCCCTCGGCGCGTAGCGGGCTACGCTTCTCAGGCGATAAGGTGACCTGTTTAGCGCTATTGACTCTGAACGCCGAATCCTCATGAATAATGCAGTCTAGTCCGTTTTGATTTGCAGAGTATCTATGAAGAACCGGATGCCAAACATAATGAGATTTTCGCTGGCGGCCAACACCAGATGAAAAGTGATGACGAGTTTAACATCAGGCGTGCTTATTTATCGCGTATAGCAAAGATGGGCGGGGCACTTGTCATGTCAGGTGCGGTCGCAGAGGAAACCAGTGAGGATGCACCTCTGGATTTTGGTTTCATCCGGCAGCCACCCGGCGAGTTGTACTCGATAGGCACGCATCGGCTTCACTATTACTGTCAGGGCGAGCACAGTCAGGCCAGGCACAGTGATGACAAGCACAGTAATGACAAGCGCAGTAATGACAAGCACAGTGAGAGCGAGGGTGAAGTAACTGTCTTGTTCGAGCCCGGTTTGGGAGGATCGGCTCTGGAATGGACACCGGTTGTCGACACGATTAAAGAAAAAGTACGTGCCTGCCTCTATGATCGTGCAGGCTACGCCTGGAGCGACCCGGGTAGTAACCCGCGCCATGTAGTAAAGCTTGCACAGGAAGCCAGGCAATTGTTTGCCAAACTACAGGCCGACAGCAAATTCATTTTGGTCGGTCACTCTTACGGCGGATTGATCATGCGGCAACTGGCGTCAACGATGCCAGACAATATTGTTGGAATGATACTGGTCGATGCATCACATGAGGATCAGTTCAGCCGACTGGCGGGCGAGAGCGATGTATCGATGTTGCCAACCTCTGAACACTTTGTGGTCGCGGCGCCTGAGTTACCATCTGGTCTTCGAGAAGATATTCGGCGCAAAATTTTAGCGTTTTCTCGTATGCGCAAAACCTATGCGGCACTACATGCAGAGATTGCTTCTTTTCGTGATTCATGCAACTACATAAAACAGAACCGAAAAACATTCGACTTCCCTGTAATTATTATAAGCCGCGGTCTGGATCCCTACGCTAAAGACACAGCTTCGGGTAATAAAAATAGAATATGGCATGAGCTGCAGTCAGACTTCCTGACCCTCAGTGCTGATGCTGAGCAGGTTATCGCGGAAAACAGTGGCCATCATATTCACATTGACGAACCGGAATTGATCGTAGATGCGATAGTAAAACTGGTTGCAAGCAGAGGTAAGTGATTATTGGTGCAAAGCAGTGTGGCCAATCGTAATACACTCGTTGAAATTGTATTGCCTGATCGAGACGGGTTTATAGATCAGTAATCGTCAGCATTGGAAACAGTCAGATGACATAACAAGAAACATGATTTAACAGTTACTAGCCCGAGTCAACGGCCCAGTCAGAGATAATCGGTTTGACTGATTTAGGCATGGTTCAGGGAACTCGTGGTAAAATGCCTATAGGTATGTTGGGTGTGAGTGTTAGTTTCACGAAAATCACTATCCGGCTATATTTTACGTTCAGAAATTTATCAATGTGAGTGGACATGAGCAAAAAATCTTTCATTACCCGTTTTACTACTGTAGTTGTTTTTGTAATGGCGGCTCTGTGGGGCAAGGCTGTTTTATCTGCCGAGCACACGATTAATGCGGTCGGTGTCAAATTCGATCCATTGTTTATTTACATTGAACCAGGCGATACCATCAATTGGGAGGGCATGGCAGGTCATAACATTGAGACCATTGATGCAATGGTTCCGGAAGGCCTGGAAAAAATTCTGTCCGATCTCGGAGAAAACGTATCAGTCACATTCGAGTCCGAGGGAATCATCGTCTATAAATGTACTCCGCACTGGGGGACTCGTATGGGTGGCATCATCGTAGTGGGTAAGCCTGAAGATCCAGGCGCAATACTCGACGCATACCTGGCTGCTATTGAGAACGACAGAGCCGGTCTGTTACCGGCAAAAGGTTTGCTAAAAAAAGTTCGTAAAGATATGGAATCCAAAGATCTGCTCTAGCCGTTATATTCCCGTATAAGGTATTCTGGTTTAACAGGGCGATTTAGATCGCCCTTGCCTGGCCTGCGGTGCGGTGTAGTGCGGTATGGCGCGGCGTGGCACTTTATTTTTCTATAAAGCCATAACCTGGATAAACCCTGTTCTCGCCCGGTAACCGATCTGCACACGCATTGACTCCGTTAGTACACCTGGGCTAGGCTTTCGGTCTCAAAAATATAAATAAAATGAAGGCTCGCCCCGGTAAAGCCGTTTTACCTGGCTGATTGGTAGCCTCCAGAGGGGGAAGCTTGACCACGGACCACTATCTTGCTGATTGGCAGGAACGCGCACAGGTGACCGAAACGGCGATTAACCGTGTTGTTATTGGTCAGCAGTCTTTAGTCAGATTAATAATCGTGGCGTTGTTTGCCAGAGGGCACGTTTTACTCGAAGGCGATGTTGGTGTCGGTAAAACTACCGTTTTACGTGCATTCGCCCGTGCTATGGGCGGGGAGTTTGAGCGTACGGAAGGTACAATAGATCTAATGCCCAATGACCTGGTTTATCACACCTACGTCGATAAAGATGGTCAGCCAAGAATTGATCCGGGTCCATTGCTTCGTCACGGTGAGCAACTCACTACGTTCTTCTTTAACGAAATAAATCGAGCACGTCCCCAGGTTCAGTCACTGCTGCTGCGAGCAATGGCGGAGCGATCGGTCTCTGCCTTTAATGCAGAGTTTAGATTTCCGCATATGACTGTGTTTGCGGATCGCAACAAAGTTGAGAAAGAAGAAACCTTCGAGCTGGCCTCAGCTGCACGTGACCGGTTTATGTTTGAACTCAACATGGCTACCCCAACCGATAACTCTATTCGCCAGTCTCTTATCATAGACAAGGCTTTTCATAATGCCGATGCACTGATCGAGCAAGTTCAGCATGGACTATGCCCGGGTGATCAACTTAACGAGGTAAGTGATGTCATTCAGCAGGTAGTTAATACCAGTCCTGTCATTGAACGCTACCTGTTGGAGCTATGGCGAGCTACGGAAGTACCCACAGAGTATGGCGTATCAGTCGATGGTGTCGATATGGATCGATTGATTCTTGCCGGTGCCAGTCCACGTGGTATGAGCGCTATGGTGCGTGCGGCACGGGTAGTGGCCTGGATGGATGATCGGGATTATGTAGTACCTGAAGATATACACATTGTGTTGCCTGCAGCGATGGGGCATCGAGTATTTTTTCAACCTATCTATGAATTGCGAAGATCTGATATTGCGCCCGCGTTTATACGCTCGATTATGAATCATGTAGCTTCTCCATGACGAACACTGCAACAGCCGAATTTGTTTATCGGTTGCCAGGCAGAGCGCGGAACTCGCGACCGGGCGCGCACCGCAGCAATAGCCGGGGGGGAGGTATGAACTTTGTGTCACATGCAAAGCTTACTGATCAACCGGACCCGCGTCGCCTCGATTTACGAGCAAGTATTAGCAACATACAAAGAGACTGGCTGGTTCGAATCAACAAGCAACGTGCGGCAATTACCATCACCGCGATTGTCGATGTATCACCCTCCATGTACTTTGGGGTCGGGCAGAACAAGTTACAGGTCGCAGCTGAGTTTTTGCAAGCGCTTGGCTTCAGTGCAGGTGGCCTCGGCGACTCTGTGAGCCTTGTGCCATTTGATTCTGTTAAGCGCAGTGATCTGTCCATGCCGGCGCGCTTCGGGCGTGGACTAGGCCAGACCATGGCGGACGTGGTTCTGTCTTCTTCACCGACAAGTAGCGCCAGAGCCAACACTGATGCACTGATACAGTGTGTTGAATCTGTGGCCGGAAAGTCAGCGTTGGTTTTTATTGTCAGTGATTTTCATTGGCCACTGGAACAACTTGGTCGAGCACTGGAACCACTGTCGGGTTCGTTAGTTGTGCCACTGGTGATCTGGGATCGCGCCGAGGTGACACCACCAGAGGGCAAAAGGCTTTTATCCGCTACTCAGATAGGAAGCAAGGCGTCGCGCCATCTTTGGCTCACACCAACGGTGCGCGAACAATGGAAGGCAAATGTAGAAAGTCGTCAACAGGAAATTGCAACAGTTTTGTCATCCAGAGACGTAAAACCATTCTGGATCACAGGCGGGTTCAATCCTGAATCACTGTCTCGATACTTTATGGAGATACACGTCTGATGCGCCGGATTGTTTTTGTATTTTTTATGCTGTTGATAATACCGGTCAGCGAGGCGAACCTGCTGGTAGAACAGCCGACTCGTTCACACGGATATTTTATTGGTGACGTGCTGGTGCAGCGTATCAATCTTGACTCTCTGGATGAGCCCGTTACTGCTGAAAATCTTGAGACCGAACTTCGCATTGGTACACATCTGTATCGCATGGCCAGTAAAGAAATAATTGTCGAAGATCAAACCTGGCTGGAACTGCGTTATCAAATAATCAATGCACAAACGGTAGCCGAAACAATTGCCTTACCGGCAGTGTCGTTTAAAACTGCATCGGGTTCTGAGGAAATAGTACAGCCCTGGAAATTTACCGTAGCACCACTGACGAACTCAGAGAACGAATTGTCACCGTTGCCAGATCGTCGTGCGCGCGTTGTCGTCAAGCAACACAGTAGCGATAAGCTCAAGGTTGTCATTGCTGCGCTGATAACAACACTGAGCCTTTGGCTGATCTGGTGGCTGGTCAGACACTTGCGTGACGCGCACATACTGCCATTTGCACAAGCTCACCGTAAAATAAAAAAACTACCTGCAACCGAACGAGATTCCGATGAGCAGTCATGGATTGCATTGCTTCATGCGTTTAACAGCGTTGCCGGGAAAACAATCAATAATGGTGCGCTGGATCAGCTGTTCACGGCGGTTCCGTGGCTTGCTGATCACAGTGCAGCAATAGAGCGCTTTTATGCCGCTTCCTCGGCGCGTTTTTACCAGCAAAGTGATTCGCAAAGTTTTGCAGTAACGCAGCTGTGTGCAACATTGCGCCGTGCAGAAAAGCAGCAAGCCAGAATTGTGCGAAAAGCGGCGGACGGATTGGGCGCCTAGTATGTTGGGTGTAGAGTTCTATAAACCGATGCTGCTGTTGTTGTTGCCGCTGGCGCTTTTTCCGCTGTTCCCGAACCGGCGAGAGGGGATGCCCTTTCCGTGGATCAACTGGTTGCCAGTCGATGCTACCGGGCAGCGTCTGCATCGACTCTGGAAAGGTCTGGCTGCACTGACCATCGCAATTCTGGTAGTCGCTATAGCGGGTCCGAAAAGCGCCGAGAGTGTTATCGAGCGTATAGGCCGCGGTGCGGAAATATCAGTTCTGCTCGATCGCAGCGCCAGTATGGATGGTGAGGTCCGGCGTCCGATTCTTAAAGACTATCAATCCATCCAGGTGCAACAGACCAAGAACGATCTTGCCAGAGAGGCACTCAGCTGGTTACTGCAACAACGACCTGAGAATCGCTATGCATTGACCCTGTTTAATGTGGTGCCGATACGTATCGCTGATTTCACTGACGATACGATTTTTCTGCAAGCGGCACTCGATGCCACCAAAATCGGCCGTGGTCCCAAAGAAACCAATATGGGAGTCGCTCTGTTGTCTGCGATTGATGCATTTGAAATGCGTCCCTACACGGGGAGTCGAGCGTTGTTACTGGTGTCGGATGGTGGTGCAAAACTGGACGATACTATCCGCAAGCAAATACAGGAAGGGTTGCAGCGTCACCAGATCAGTTTGTACTTCATCTATGTGCAAAGCGGTATCAATGCACCGGATTTTCAACTGGTGGGGACAGACACCTCCGCGCTGTCAGAAGAAGTCGCATTGCATGTATTCTTTAAAAGTCTTGGTACCCGGTATCAGGTATTTCAGGCAGATGATATGTCGTCAATGAGTGAAGCCGTCGCCAGTATAGACGATCAGGAGAACCTGCCACTTACCTACTTCGAGAAAGTACCCGGCATAGATTATCGTCGCTTACTTTTTATTGCTGCCTTTCTCAGTTGTTCCGCACTAGGGTTGATTGCTTTGATACGACTGGAATCACTTAAATGAAACGCAGCACCATTCATTTGTTTTTTGCAGGTATTGCTGTCTGCCTGTTACTGCCGGCGCTATGGCAAGCCTATAAAGTCTACAATTCACAGCGCATAGTGAATGCGATCAATCAGGTACCGGAATCATTAACGGAATATGATCCAGAGCTAACCAGCACCGCCCATCCCGGTGTGCTACTGGAGATTGCGAGCGCATTGTCTGCAGGTGGCGAGTTTGAAGCTGCCGAATCATTGTATGTACAACTGGCGAATCAACAGCAGACGACCCCGCTGGGTTATGCATCGCAGTTTAATCTGGCCAATCTTTATTTAAGAGAGGGGTTGCGTAAGGACATACCCGGCGCGCAACAGCGCCCTTTACTTGGCATTGCGAAGCAGCGCTATCGTGATCTATTGTTGGTCAATCCGGATGACTGGGACGCGAGGGTGAATCTTGAAATTGCACTGCGTGCGGCGCCTGAGCTGACAGACAACGGGAACAGCAAAGGCCCACCTATAAAGAGTGTCAATGTGATTGTCCCGGATTTCACTTTGAAGGATTTACCGTGACCCGCAGTCTGTCAGTTGCGTTATTTAATAAAAATATTCTGATTCTTCTGGCACTGGTTGCGCTACTGGTCTGTGTGTTTCTAAAGCCGGTGGTGTTATCACGTCCTGCCTACAACTTTCAGATAACCTTTGATATTTCACAGAGTATGAAAGTTGAAGATCATCTGATCGATGGTAAAAGTGTCAGTCGCATCACGGTTGCAAAGGCGGCGGCCCTGCGATTACTTAAAGCACTCCCCTGTGGCTCCCGGATTGGATGGAGTGTATTTACTGAACGGCGCGTTGTCTCCTTGATTACCCCGGTTGAGGTGTGTCAGCACTATGATGCACTGCTGTCTTCTCTTAACTATGTAGGCGGTGATATGCGCTGGGCCAATGCCAGCGGCGTTGGCAAGGGTTTACATGCAAGCATACGTGCGACACATGGTCTGGGCGAGACCACAAAGATAATCTTTATGACGGACGGACATGAAGCACCACCGTTACGTGCGGGCAGCAGAGGAATGCCAAAAACTGATAAATACCCTGTCGGTGGCTTGATAGTCGGCGTGGGAGGAGTAAGCCCGGTTCGAATCCCAAAAACGGTCGATGAAGATGGCAGGGTAACTTCCTATTGGCAGGCTGATGAAGTGGTGCAGCGCAGCGATGCGACCTTTGGGCAGAGCAACGAAGAGTTGTCAAAACGTCAGGATGTTCATCTGGGCAAACTGGGGCGCCTTGCAAATCTGACCTATTTGCCACTGGATTCCACGGAGCAATTGGCCAAAGCGGCGTTAACACAATCGTTGGCTCACAAGAACAATGTGCCTGTGGATTTGCGATGGATACCGGCCGCGTTGGCTCTGTTGTTTTTGTGTTTCCGGTTTATGCCTGTGCGCTCAATCTGACGGGTAATTCAACCTGACGGGCAACTCAAACGCGGTGGTTTTGACTGTCTTCTACCTGCCATTCGTACAGCGTGTCGGGCGCATTGATCAGCCAGCCACGCGTTGCGCCACCGGCAGCGAGCAGACTATCTGCCTCGTGCGTTGGCGATGCTGCGATGGCAGTGGACAGCGC
>CAYMVV010000092.1:0-22274 GCA_964393885.1 uncultured Granulosicoccaceae bacterium
CGTCCCCTTTACGATGTGAATTGCCCGGTTAGCTCTATTGTGTCCGCAGTCGAGTGCGTGGCCTGCGATTGTGCCGTGTCCTTGATTGGCTCCAGAAGCCCCGGAGTACCTCGTCGGCCATGCGGGGCTTCAAACCGAGGTGCAGTCCACCGTTGTCGCTAAACCACTGTTTGCGCACAAATTCTGTTTGGTGGTTTTTCTTTGTATTCTGGTCAACCGTTCGTTTGCCAACTCAATCACGATGTTATCTGCATTAATTTGTCATGGTGTTGCGTTTGAGAGCGCAAGCCAAATGACCAACAAACCGGCAAAGAAGCCAGTCAGCCCGATGGAATACCCGATACATGAACTTCAGGTTCTCGCCAGAATGCAGCGCGAATTGCTATCTGCAGAACAGATTGATCAGGAAAAGGCGCAGATTCTGGCAAGTGTCATTGAAGAGAAACTTGCAAAGATGCGGGCAGCCTGGAATCAGGCATTGTCGAAAAAAAGCAATGTTCGGGCAGCAGGCAACGTGCATGGCGCCCCGGATCAGGTAATGTAGCGTTGTTTTTGACCGGCGATTGTTAGCAACGCACCACCCGCCGCGGAGTAATCCCCTACGGTGGTGGGCTGACAGAGGTCCAGCCACCGTCAACTACAATTGTTTGTCCGGTGATTTGTGCGGCTTGACTGGATAAAAGGAACAGTGCGGTATTAGATATATCCGTAGTAGTTGATACTTTGCCGGTAGGCGTCAAGTCAGCCCATACTGATTCATAGTCGGTGTCTTCCATGGTGCGTTCAGTCATGGTGGCTCCAGGTGCAATCGCATTGACGGTAATATCGTGTTTAGCCAGTTCTGCACCGAGGCTTTTAGCCAGCATACTGATAGCTGCTTTCGACATGGCGTAGGCAGTAAGATCCGGGTGGTACTGAATTCCGGTTACCGATGACATCAGTAATATGCGTCCGCCGTTTGTTGCTGACGTGCTGGCTCCAGTCGGTTTGCTGTTTTGATCGATGATTTGCCGGGCTGCGCGCTGGGCTAAATAGAATGTACCGCGTAAATTTACGTTAACCAGTTGTTGAAACTGATCTGCCGGGTAGTCAAGAAAATTACCGAATGTGGTAATACCTGCGTTGGCGATTGCCAGGTCGACCCTGCCAAAATTGCTGCATGCCGACTCGATCAGTTGGTCAATGATATCGATATTGCTGCAGTCACCATGAACGGCAATGGCTCGACCTCCATTGCAGACAATTGTCTCTGCGGCACGCTTCGCCAGTGTATCGTCGATGTCATTAATAACCACAGATGCGTTTGCGTGTGCCAGGTCAGCAGCTATTTGATAGCCTATGCCTGAGCCGGCCCCGGTGATAATGGCAACCCGATTATCAAAATCTGTCATGTTGTATAGGCCCAACTAATCTGCCAGGACAAACAGCATACGTGCATACTATATTTAGTTTTTTCACTCACCAGATATCGTATAAGACATCAGGCGAGCCGCCTGTCTGCGGAGATTTTCCCAACGCCCAAAGCGTAGGGGACCATATTTGTTAAATTGTAGTATCCATGCAGATCGAGTGTCTGAGCCATTGTTGGGGTGGCTGCGATGCAGCGTCAGTGGTGTATGTAGACAGACATCCCCGGCATTCATCTTTGGACTTATTGTGTTTAGCCCGGAGACTTGTTCTTCCGGTACGTGAAACATAAACGAATCCGGTGTGACGCGGGTGTGTTGTAACAGTTCGGCTTTGGCTATGGGAGATACCGCATACTGCATACCGCCGTTGGCGGGAGTCACCGGGTGCAATGGTATCCAGAAAGAGATGCATTGTTTGTCGCGGTCAAATTTTGAATAGTACTGATCCTGATGCCAGTTTACCGCGGCACTGCCGGGCGACTTGTAGATCGCATGATCAAAGCCGTAACGGCACTGTCTGCCAAATATCTCACTCGCAAGCTGATGACACTGTTGGTACACGACGGATTCGCGGAACACCTCGCGGTGCGTTACAAGATTTGCGATTTCTCGAATAGTGCTTTTATGGTGACCGTCCGCTTTGGGTTTGATCTGTTTTGGCAGGCGCTGAAAATTGTCAAAGAGTTGGTCGAGTTCAGACTTGATGTGCCTGATATCTGCGGGTGCAATAAAATTGCGCAGGTGCAAAACCCCTCGATTAGCCAGTATCTGTCGAGCGTTGTCGGGAGACGAATCGGTTGTGCTGCGCTTATATATATCGAGCGCTTGCCGTAGCCCCTCAGTACCTGTGGAAGTTGTCATTCGAGTAGTCCATTATAGCTTCGTCCTAAATATTTCGTCATGACATTATGTGTGACAAGCGATTATCTGTCAATCATCGATGCTGTGTCAGCAGGGTACTTATCAATCATTGGTTTGCCTGAATACCGAAATAAAGAGCCCGCCAATCGCCGGTCATTGTATGATAGATTTCGGACAAAAGAGCCGACGGATTGGTAACACAATTCCTCACATGACTCCGCGCTGGTACAGGACAAGGATTTCTCAGGACAGCAATAGTGAAAAACGGGGGTATACAAAACCAGAGCCCACGCCGGAGCCCACACCAAAGCATAGACGAATGGCTGTCGCAGCATAGCCTTGGCGGTTACACGCAGGCGTTTGCAGACAATGGCATTACAGTTGATTTGTTGGGCGAACTGAATCAGGACGATTTAAAGGAAATCGGTCTGACACTTGGTGACAGAAAAAGGTTTCTGATCGCTGTTAGAAACAGCCTTGAGGCGCCAGGTACTGAAGTACAAGGCCCCGGAGTGCAAGGCTCTGAAGCGCAAGGCTCTGAAGCGCAAGGCTCTGAAGCGCAGGGCTCTGAAGCGCAGGGCTCTGAAGCGCAGGGCTCCGCTACAGACCGGGCTGACACGAAAAACCAGACCAATAAACCTGCAGGCAGCCAGTCAGCTCTGAGCCATTCCCCACCGGGCACAAGCCCGTCAGCTGGATTATCTGCCGCCAGGTCAGTCGCAGTAAATCCGTCTCCAGTTGCAAGTCCCACCGTTATAGATGAGCAGGATGTCGCCAACCGGGGAGGCAGTGCACCCGAAGCAGAGCGTCGACAACTCACGGTTATGTTTGTCGATCTGGTGGGCTCCACAGCCCTTGCCGAGCAACTCGACCCTGAAGATATGTCACAGGTAGTGAGAGACTATCAATCACTCGTGGGCAGGTTTATTTCTGCAAACGGGGGGTATATTTCGCGTTACATGGGCGATGGCGTATTGGCCTACTTCGGGTGGCCGATTGCCAATGAGGATGATGCAACCAACGCGGTTAATGCGGCCCTGGCAATTACTTCTGGTATTGATGAACTGACAACACCGGATGGTGATCCGTTGAGTTGTCGCTGTGGTATTGCAACCGGTCTTGTGGTGGTGGGCGAGGTCATTGGTGAAGGTCCGTCTAAAGAACATGCGGTAGTCGGAGAAACGCCAAATCTTGCAGCAAGACTGCAGGGCATGGCGTCAGAAAATAGTACCGTTGTCAGTGACACTACGCGCAGACTTGTCGGTGAGCATTTCGAATTTCAATCGTTGGGCTTCCAGGATCTAAAAGGTATTCGAGAACCAGTACCTGCGTACAGCGTACTAAACGCAAAAACAAACGAGAGCCGGTTTCAGGCATTTCATCAGAACCTGGCCCTGCCGCTTGTTGGTCGCCAGCGGCAACTTGAACAGTTGCGCCTTAATTGGCAGCAGGCAACCGAGGGCCATACCGCTTGTGTGTTGCTGCAGGGTGAACCAGGAATTGGTAAGTCGCGTTTGTTGCATGCGTTTATCGATTCTATGCAAGCCAGGGTGTTCGAGCGGATTATTCTGCAATGTGATCCGCTGCACGCAGACAGTGCCTTGTATCCGGCAATACAGTTTATTGTGCGGCTTGCAGGCATCAATGCCACTGACCCGCAATCTGTTCGCTTGCAAAAATTGCGTTCTGTAACTGAATCACTGCCTGCCATTGAGGTGTCCGGTTTATCGTCGGACATTCTACCTTTGCTTGCACTATTGTTGGGGCTAAACAGTGCTGAGCAGGACTGTCTGGGCGATTTTACAGGCGACCAGGTGCGACTGTTAACTTTGCATGCCCTTGCGTTTGTAATGCGATCCACTATTGATCCGTCCAGCAACACTGCTGTTGCATCAACCGATACTTTTATCGAGGAAGCAAAGTCAGGAAGCACGGTGCCGCTATCTGTTACCGGATCGCATAGGCGGGGATCGAATTCCGCAGTCCCTTTATTGGTGGTGCTTGAAGATGCGCATTGGATCGATCATACAACCATTGACCTGCTGGATGTGCTAACGCATTGCGAATCTACTGATGGTTTGATGCTGCTGGTCACCGCGCGTCCGGAATTCGAGTCATCTGATCTTCCCTTTGAAGATCTGAACACCATTCAGCTGCCTCGTCTTGGAGCTGAAGCGTGCCGGGAAGTCGTAAGCTCGGTTATTGCAGGCCAGGTATTACCTGACCATATAGTGGACGAAATCGTGGAGCGCACCGATGGCGTTCCACTATTTGCAGAAGAACTAGCCAAGACTGTCATTGAGTCAAGTGCGCTACAGGGGGCGGTGAGCGGTCGCGTCGGACCCATGGTCATGCAAAGCCTCACGATACCCAGTTCACTGCATGATTCATTGATGTCCCGACTCGATCGCTTCCAGTCGCCGCGAGAGGTCGCACAAACCGCCTCCTGTATTGGTCGTGAGTTCAGCTTTGAATTGCTGCTCGCTATTTCGCCAGCGGATGAGGCGGGTCTGGTCGATTCATTGCAAACGCTTGTGGAGGCTGGTTTGATTTTTGGCGACGCTCAAACATCCTATTCGTTTAAGCATGCACTGGTGCGTGATACCGCATATGAAAGTCTGCTTAAAAGTAAACGCCAGCAAATACATTCACAGATAGCAGAGGTTTTGACGAAACAATTTCCCGAGTTACTGACTTCGCAACCGGAATTGGCAGGCTACCACTTTCGTCGCGGTGCAAGCTATGTTGAAGCGTCCCGGTATTGGCACCTTGCTGCCGCGCTCGCTTTGCAACGGGTGTCAAACCAGGATGCGATCGCACATGCGAGTAGTGGTTTGGAGTGTCTTGAATTGGCTGGTGAGGAACATGTTTCGCCAACAAGGCATTATGACCTGTTGTTTGCGCGTGGCATGGGCTATATGGCGGTACATGGTTATGCCGCAGACACTGTGTCAAGTGACTTTGGGGCGGCGCTTGAGCTGGCTGTCGCTATGAATGATAACGAGCGTTTCAGCCAGGCCGCACGTGGTGTAGTTACCGCGCATATTGTGTCCAGTCGCTTCGATGCAGGCCTCGCTTTGGTCGAGACAATGCTGCAGATAGCAGAAACAGACATGCAGCGGTTTTACGCGCTGCGCATGCAAGGGCAGATTTATCTTTGGCAGGCGCGCTTTGAAGATTCACGCAGGAGCTTTGAACAGGCAATCGAATTGTACGACCCGAGCTATCAATCACCATTGTCGCAGTGGGATGATGGAGTGCTCTGTACGGGCTTTCTAGGCATCACATTAACTTGTCTGGGGCAAACTGATCTTGGTGAGAGCAAACACCGGCAGTCCGTTGAGATGGCCAATCGGCTCAAGCAACCGTTTTCGCAGTGTCAGGCAATGGAGTCATGGATAACATCCATACTGTTGCGCGGGGACGATTATACCGAACAGCTTGTCACCTTTAGCCAGTTAGCTGATACGCATAATATGGTGTTTTTTCAGTCCTGTGCACAGATGTATCTCGGGATACAGCAAATACGTAATGACGCTATTGGCTCCGGCATTAATGTGTTAACCGACGGCCTGGTGCGTTATCGAGCCTGTCAGTCAAAGTTGGGTGTACCAAAGTGGATGACTTACGTTGCAGAGGGTTATCAGTATGCCGGGCAACATGATCAGGCTTTGCAGATGCTAAATGAAGCCAAAGTAGAAATGGACGACATGGGTAATGAGTATTTCAGGGTGGAGTGGGCACGCGTCAGGGCCATGTCACTGTTGGCAGGGACCAGCGATACATTTCCCGAGGCGCAGGCACTGTTTGAAGAGGCGATTGGTTTGTCCCGGGCACAAGGCGCTCATCTGTTCGAATTAACCGCGACGGTCGGTTTTAGCCGACTTCAGCAACTGCAACGTCAGCACAGACAAGAGTCCGGGGTTGGCGACATGCGGCAACTGGCCCGGGTTGTCGACAGATTTTCCGATCAGCAGCTGTTTGGTCATCTGGCAGTCGCAAAGGGTCTGTTGCAGCAACAGGATCCTGCGGTGTTCGCCAGTTAATATGAACCACAGCATTGTGCGCTATTGCACTACATAGATGAGTGTCCCTGATGCATCCGTCCTGATGCACCCTGCTGCAATATTAGTTGTGGCTATTAGCGCTTTTTTCCGTAGAATGAAAGTCCGCTTATTACAGGAGGATGCTACTATGCTCTTAAGTACGACGCTCTTAAGTACGACGCTCTCAAGTACGACGCTCTCAATTACTATGCCGTCAGGCAAGTCGATTTACCGTGCAATAAAACGAGGTCTTTCGTTCGCCGGCTTAGCGCTGGTGCTTTCAAGCCTCGTTCTGGTATTGTCCACTCGCGTAGCGCTGGCGCAACAGGCTGGTGGTACGCTGGTTTATATTGTGCAACCCGAACCGCCATCACTTGCACCTTACTTATCTACATCCGGCCCTATTGGTCTGGTCGCCCCTAAAATCTATCAGGGTCTGCTCGACTATGATCTCGATTTAAATATAGTTCCCGAGCTGGCCGAAAGCTACGAGATCAGCGACGACGGTCTGACCGTTACGTTCAAACTTCAAAAAGGTGTTAGCTGGCACGACGGCGAACCGTTCACCTCGGCCGATGTGCAATTCACCATTATGGAGGTATTGAAAAAGTTTCACCCTCGCGGGCCCAATTCCTTCAAGGAAGTCAGTGAAATACAAACCCCTGACGAACACACTGCAATTTTCAAACTTGACCGTCCGGCACCCTACATGATGCGCGCCTTTGCGGGTTATGAGTCTCCCATTGTGCCAAAGCATCTGCTCGAAGGTAAAGATATTCGCGAGGCAGAGTTGGCTAATAACCCGGTTGGCACAGGTCCTTTCAAATTTGTTGACTGGAAAAAAGGTCAGTTTATTCGACTTGAAAAGAACGAAAACTATTGGAAAGAAGGGCTGCCGTATCTCGACAGGCTGGTTGCTCGAATTATTCCGGATGCTTCCACTCGAACAGCGGCAATGGAAAGCGGTGAGGTAATGTACGGCGCATACGGCGCAATACCTAATGTAGATGTCGTGCGTTTGCGGGAAATGGAGAGTATTGGCATTACCACTGATGGTTATTCAATGATTAACCCGGTCTCTTTGCTCGAGTTCGATACCACTCAACCGCCGTTTGATAAGCCAGAGCTCAGAAATGCTATTTCTATGACCATTGACCGTCAGTTCCTGATCGATAACATCTGGTTTGGCTACGGTAATGCTGCCACCAGTGCGCTGTCGTCAAACTTCGAGCCAACCGGGTTATACAAGGCCAGCGCTAACTACCCCGGCAAACCGGACGTTGCTGCGGCCAACAAGATGCTTGACGATGCCGGCTTCGAGGCAGATGCAGATGGTGTGCGAATCAAGGCAACGCTTGATCTGATTCCCTACGGTGAAGACTGGCGTCGAGCGGGTGAGTACATCAAGCAGTCATTGGGCGACATCGGTATTCAACTCGATCTACGATACGAAGACGTGCCAACCTGGATAAAACGTGTTTACGGTGACTACGATTTTGCCATGAACCTGAATTACTTCTACCAGTTGCCTGATCCGGTTATTGGCGTGCACAGGCACTATGGCACCGATCAAATTCGACAGGGCACGCCATTTGTCAATTCAAGCCGCTATAGCGATGATGAGCTTGATGCACTGCTGGTGGCCGGTGCCACATCGGCTGACCCTGATGAGCGCAAGACTGTCTACCATAAAATTCAGGATAAGCTCGGTTCCGACCAACCTGTTGTTAACCTGTTTGAAATGAAGTTTATTACTGTGTTTAACAATAAGCTGAAAGATCATGACTACTCGGCCATGGGCTCGTACTCTTCTTTCGATCGCACCTGGTTAGAACAATAACGCAGGCAGTTCCAACGCGTCACCTTTGTATGATAGACAGCAGCCGGGCGGTTTACGTCCGGCTGTTTTTATTTATAAGAGCTGATAATCACCGCTACTCAATACTATGAACCAAAGCGCGAAACGCATTCGTTATGTACTGAAGCGCCTGCTTCAGGCAATACCGGTAATTGTTGCCATTCTGGTGGTCAATTTCTTCCTGTTGCATATGGCTGAGGGCGATGCCGTCGACGTGCTCGCTGGTGAGGCAGGGTCAGCAACGCCTGAGTATATGGCCCAACTGCGCGAAAAGTTCGGTCTCGATAAACCGTTGCCAGTGCAGTTGGCAATTTACCTTAAAAACGTAGCTTCCTTTGATTTGGGGTACTCCTTTCGACACGATATGCCGGTGGCCAAGCTGGTGTTTGATCGCTTTATACCAACGCTGTTGCTCATGGTGTCCACTATCCTGATTGCGGTAGGCTTTGGCATCGTGCTGGGGCTGGTCGCTGCGTCCGGTCTTAATACGTGGCGCGACAATGTGATTTCGATTTTTGCGCTTATTACCTATGCCACGCCGCTGTTCTGGATTGGACTGATGATGATTGTGGTGTTTTCTTTGAAGCTGCGATGGTTTCCAACCAGCGGCATGGAGAATGTCGCCATGTTTTATGAAGGCTGGGACAGAGTGAAAGATATTGCGCATCATCTGGTGATGCCAACAATCACGCTGTCTTTGTTTTATCTGGCTTTGTATACCCGTTTGATGCGAGCTTCGATGCTGGAGCAGGCCGGTATGGACTATGTCGTCACGGCGCGGGCGAAAGGGCTCACCGAACGGCGTATTGTGTTCAGCCATATTCTGCGTAATGCGCTATTGCCGGTGGTTACTATGGCCGGTGTCCAGGTAGGTGCCCTGATCGGTGGATCGGTAATAGTTGAGTCCGTGTTTGCCTGGCCTGGCCTGGGTATGCTGGCCTATGAGGCGTTATTTTCGCGTGACTTAAATTTATTGCTCGGCATCTTTCTGTTGTCAGCGCTATTGGTCGTCGCAATAAACTTAATTGTCGATGTGATTTACTCCTTTCTTGACCCGCGCATAGAGGTCTCCTGATGAGTTTCTGGCAGCTATATCGGCGTAATAGATCGGCGGTGCTCGGTCTCCTGATACTGGTAACTGTAATTTTAATGGCAGCTTTCGCCTCATTGATATTCCCGGACGATCCTTTCAGGCTGGCCGGCAAGCCGATGTCGCCTCCCGGTGAAAACGGATTTTTACTTGGCAGCGATACGCTCGGAAGGGACGTTGCCTCAGGTATTGCACATGGTGCCCGAACATCATTGATGATTGGCGGTCTGGCTACGGCGGTGGCGGTATTTATTGGTGCGGTACTTGGAGGTCTGGCGGGGTACTACGGTGGCTGGACGGACGATATACTGATGCGAGTTACTGAAATGTTTCAGACTATTCCATCGTTTGTGTTTGCAATATTGATCGTCGCGATTATGAAACCATCAATCCAGAGTATTGTTATCGCCATAGCGGTGGTGTCCTGGCCCGCTGTAGCGAGGCTGGTACGCGGTGAGTTCATCTCGTTGCGCAATAGAGAGTTTATACAGGCATGCCATAATGTCGGTATGGGTGATATTCGAATTATGCTTGCGGAAATATTACCCAACTGTCTGTCGCCCATCATTGTTGCGGGGTCATTGATGGTTGCGACCGCCATTTTGATTGAAAGCGGCCTGTCGTTTCTTGGTCTGGGTGATCCGAATATCATAAGCTGGGGGTTCCAGATTGGTGCCGGCCGCACCGTGTTGCGCTCGGCCTGGTGGGTTTGTTCGTTTCCCGGTGTGGCTATTTTGCTCACTGTACTGGCAATCAATCTGGTTGGAGAAGGTCTGAATGACGCGTTGAATCCTCGATTGCGGGAGCGCACATGAGCGCATCTCTACTGCTGGATATTCGCAACCTGTCGGTCAAGCTGCCTGCAGGAGCGGAGCGAGCGCATGCGGTTGAAGAGGTCAGCTTTTCGCTGCATAAAAACGAAATACTTTGTGTTGTCGGCGAGTCTGGTTCAGGCAAGTCTATAACTGCCAGAGCGGTGATGGGTTTGCTGCCAGCGCCTCATGTTGCGGTTGCTGACGGTAAAATTCATTTTAACGGCGAAGACTTAACCACAGCACCGGAAAGTCGAATGCGACAAGTGCGCGGCGGTGAGATATCAATGATATTTCAGGAGCCTATGACAGCGCTCAATCCGGTAATGACCATCGGCAAGCAGATTGACGAAGTCATTCGCTTTCACACAAAAACACGTAAAAAACACCGGCGTGAGCAAGCCATTGCATTGATAGACAGCGTGCACTTGCCGGAACCTGTTCATATCTATACAGCCTACCCGCATGAATTGTCGGGTGGTCAGCGTCAACGAGCGATGATTGCGATGGCGCTGGCAATGGAGCCCAAAATACTGATTGCCGATGAGCCAACAACCGCTCTGGACGTTACCACTCAGGCGCAGATACTCAAGTTGATCAGGGAGCTGCAACAAGGACATGACACTGGTGTGCTGTTTATTACGCATGACTTTGGCGTGGTGGCAGATATAGCAGATCGGGTTGCCGTTATGCAGTACGGAAAAATCGTAGAAATTGGTTCCACTGATCAGGTGCTGAACCGTCCGCAACATCCGTATACGCAATCGCTAATGAAAGCCGTGCCGAGTCTGGTTCCACCTGCGGTGCGACAGATTTCCAGTCAAGTCGAGCTCGATGTTAAAAAACTGACCAAGACATTTAAAAGTGGCGGTGGCTGGTTCGGGCTTGGAGCTAAAGAGCGCATAGTGCACGCGTCCAAACAAGTTGACGTCAAGCTGCACAAGGGCGAAACCCTTGGTATTGTCGGTGAATCAGGCTCTGGCAAATCAACGCTTGCACGTTGTATTGTGCGGTTGATCAATGCCGATGAAGGTGAAATTCTATATCACGGTGTGGATCTCAGGCCTTTGAATCGCAATGAAATGCGTCCCTATCGATCCAAAATGCAAATGGTCTTCCAGGATCCATTCGCATCCTTGAACCCGCGTAGTAAAGTAGGTCGAATCATAGCGGATGGTCCTCGCGTGCTCGGTGTAGATTCCGAGACTGCCGACAAGCGAGCGCGTGAGATGCTCGAGCTGGTGGGGCTGGATGTCAGAGCCTTTGACCGCTTTCCACATGAGTTTTCCGGTGGTCAACGGCAGCGAATCGGTATAGCCCGTGCGCTGGCACTCGATCCGGAGATTCTGGTTGCTGACGAGCCGGTATCGGCGCTCGATGTCTCTATACAGGCGCAAATTCTTCAATTGTTGGCAGACATTCGCGAGCGCTTGCAGTTGTCGATGATATTTATTACTCACGATCTCCGTGTTGCTGCGCAGGTGTGTGATCGCATTGCAGTGATGCGGTTGGGCGAGGTAGTTGAACTGGACGTAACATCATCGCTGTTCAGCAATGCCAGCCACCCTTATACCCGGGAGCTGTTAGATGCGGTTCCCGGTCGCGACTGGCGTCCTCAGGAGGCTGCGCTGAGAGCGGAATAGCCATACCGCTCATAACACTGCTTAGATCACGGCTCGTATCACTGCTCGTATCACCGCTCGTATTTTTTTAGGGGGGTTAAGCGGCAGTGCTGCGGGCAATACTTTTTAGAGCACGCAGTACATCGCGCCGACTGACCTGACCTACCAGTCGATTATTCTGTAATACCGGGTAACGCCGGTATGGTGCATCTATAAACAGCTGCGCCAGCTTCAGGATGCTTGTTTCCGCATCAATAGTAGTGACCCTGGTGTTCATGTAATCCTTAACCAGTCCGCCGTAGTCACCATGATAGCCCGCACTGAGTGCGACCTTCATGCAATCCTGCTCTGACAATACGCCAACCAGATTGCCGTGGTCGTCTACTACCGGTGCGCCGGATATTCGCTTGTCCACCAGATGGTTGATCGCCTCACGCATTTCCATATCCGGTTTGAAAGTGGTGAGACTGGCGGCCATATAGTCGCTAACTTTGATTGAATTGAGCATTGGTGCTCTCCGGTTCCGTGGAGGCTATTCTTATGATTTTTCTATCCGCATGCGGCGTCTGAAAATCGTGTTGCGCGGTTCTTCGTGCTTTGCCCCGTGACTTACCCCGTGACTTGCCCCGTGACTTGCCCCGTGACTTACCCCGTGACTTACAAGGCCGTGTGCACGACTGACAGACACCGTCGCTGGTGTTGAGTCCGCCGCAACTACCCGCTATTGGCAGTCGGCCAAATAAAACGCCGATGGCCATGCCGACGACGGCCAGTAGCATGACGCCGAAGGTAACAAGAAACATTTCCATAGTTGATTCGAGGTAAACCGGGTTTACCCCAACAGAGCCTCAAACGTCGGGCTGTAGACTTCCTTCAGTGAATTGCCGGACTTAAGAATGAAGTGGGCAGCCACCTGATGTTGTGTGGCAAATGCCATTGCATCTGCCGGCCCCATGACCATAAATGCTGTAGACAGTGCATCGGCGGTGATTGTTGACCCTGCGACCACGCTGACTGATGCCAGATCGTGAGCCACCGGTTGCCCGGTGCGTGGATCAATCGAGTGTGAATAGCGCTGTCCGCCATCTGCAAAGAAGTTGCGATAGTCGCCTGACGTGGCTATTGCCTGGTCGTTCAGTTGCAATGCCCTGAACGCCTCGCGTCGACCGGTAATCGGACGTTCAATTGCAACCTTCCACAAGCTGCCATCGGGTTTGTGTCCACGTCCTCTTAGCTCGCCACCAACCTCAACCAGATAGTTGGTCACGCCTTTGCTGTCCAGCAAGTCTGCCACGCGATCAACCGCATGGCCCTTGGCAATGCCAGACAGATCGAGTCGAGCTGCGCGGTTGTGCTTGCGTACCGAATGGGTCGCGGTGTCGACTTCAATGGTTTCGTGGCCGACTTGCGCCAATCGTTGCCTGATGGCTTGTTCTGCCGGCTTTCGCGCACCAGCCGATTCTGCACCGGCGCCGAAGCCCCACAGATCCACCAGCGGGCCAATGGTTACATCGAATGCGCCTTTGCTTGCGATACTGGTATACAAGGCCTGGCTTATCACTTGTAGCGTTGCTGCCGTCATTGGCTGCCAGTCTGAATCAACGCTGTCGTTGAGCAGTGACAGCTCGGAGTCCGCCCGCCACGTAGACATGTGTGTATCGACATCCTGCAATACAGCATGTACTGCCTGTGCCAGTTCATCAGTGCTGTTGGCTTCAGCTTCAGTTACAGAGTGAGTTAAAGAGCGCTTTGCAGAGTGTGTTGCAATAGAGCCCGTGCCGAGCCGCACGCTGTAACCGGTGCCCATAATGCTGCCATCGAATCCGGCAAGCTCCGGGCTTGAAGCGGTTCCGCTGCAGCCAGCCAGCGCCACGATACCTGTGGGTACTAAAAGCGCACCGCCCATAGCGAGCGAGGATTTTAAGTAAGTTCGTCTGTCCATCTTTCTATCCGCCAAAATCGTCGAGCATGATGTGATCGTTTTCTACACCCAGTTCCTGCAGCATGTCCACCACTGCTGCATTCATCATCGGAGGACCGCACATATAGAATTCGCAGTCTTCAGGTGCCGGGTGATCTTTGAGGTAATTTTCGAGTAGTACGTTGTGAATGAATCCGGTGTGGCCGTCCCAGTTGTCTTCGGGTTGTGGATCAGACAGCGCCAGGTGCCACTGGAAGTTTTCGTGCTTTTGCTGAAGTTTATCAAAGTGATCGGCATAGAATGTTTCGCGCAGGCTTCGTGCACCGTACCAGAAACTTATTTTACGACTGCTGTCAAGGCGCATTAGCTGGTCAAAAATGTGTGAACGCATTGGCGCCATACCCGCACCACCTCCGATAAACACCATTTCGTTGCTGGTTTCTTTGGCAAAAAATTCACCAAACGGGCCGGAGATAAGTGCTTTGTCTCCGGGCTTCAAATTAAAGATCCATGACGACATGGCACCAGCCGGTATATCTTCAAAGTTACCCGGAGGCGGGGTGGCTATTCGCACGTTGAGCATAATGATGCCTTCCTCCTGCGGGTAGTTTGCCATTGAATAGGCTCGCATGACCGGCTCTTTTACTTGTGAGGTAATCTTCCACAGGTCGAAGCGATCCCAGTCGCCGCGAAATTTATCGGCGACGTCGATATTGGCGTAGTCAACCTGATGCGCCGGACACTCTATCTGTATATAACCGCCAGCGCGAAACGGTACCGTTTCACCGGCGGGCAACTCCAGTACCAGTTCTTTAATGAAGGTAGCAACGTTGTTGTTTGAGCGCACGGTGCACTCCCACTTGCGAACACCGAACACCTCATCGGGCACGGTTATTTTCATGTTCTGCTTGACGGTAAGCTGACAGGACAGAC
Organism: uncultured Granulosicoccaceae bacterium; assembly: GCA_964393885.1. Classification (GTDB taxonomy): domain Bacteria; phylum Pseudomonadota; class Gammaproteobacteria; order Granulosicoccales; family Granulosicoccaceae. Next base: position 14,553 of record CAYMVV010000092.1, read on the forward strand.
GTCCGCCCTCGGCTGCTTCACGTTTGTTGATGTGGCTGGTTTCGGTTGGCAATATTGAGCCGCCACCTTCCTGCACATTCACCCGGCACTGTCCGCAGGTACCGCCACCACCACACGCCGATGCCACATACAATTCAGCATCGGCCAGCGCGCCAAGCAACTTGGAGCCCACCGGTGCATGTACAGTTCTTTCACCATTGATGAGAACATCGACATTGCCACTGGCGACAAGCATCGATTTTGCCCCCAGTATAATAAATACCAGCATCAGCAGTATTGCTGTGAACAGCACTACTCCGGTTAGAATTTCAACCATCTGTTGTCTACCTTTTGTGTATGAGCAGCTGTTTAGAGTTGTATGCCGGAGAAGGCCATAAAGCCCAGTGACATCAAGCCGACTGTAATAAAAGTGATACCCAGGCCTTGCAGGCCGCCAGGTACATCGCTGTATTTCAACTTTTCACGAATACCCGCCAGCGCGGTAATTGCCAGTGCCCAGCCCGCACCACTACCGACCCCGTAGACCACGCTTTCACTCATGCTGTAGTCGCGCTCAACCATAAACAAAGAGCCGCCGAGGATCGCACAGTTAACGGTGATCAACGGCAGGAATACTCCCAGCGCGTTGTAGAGTGCCGGAAAATACTTGTCCAGAACCATCTCCAGAATTTGCACCATGGCGGCTATAACGCCTATATAGCAGATCAGGCCGAGGAAACTCAGATCCACATCCGGCAAGCCCAGCCATGCCAGTGCGCCGTCGTTTAGCAGGTTCTGATAGATAAGATTGTTGGCGGGTACGGTAATAGCCTGTACCAGAATTACCGCGGCGCCCAAACCAATGGCGGTGCCGATCTTCTTTGACACCGCCAAAAAGGTGCACATACCCAGAAAGAAAGACAACGCCAGGTTTTCTATAAATATCGATTTAACGAAGAGATCGAGATAGGCTTCCATCTGACTAGATCACCTCACTGTGATGAGCGTTACTGATTTCGTAGTCGGCCTTTTCTACCTGTGCGGTTTTCCAGCTGCGGATGGCCCAGATCATCATGCCAATAATAAAAAAAGCACTGGGTGGCAACAGCATCAGGCCATTGGTGTAGTACCAGCCGCCATCGTTTGTCGTTGACAGCACCGTGTAGCCCAGTAACGTGCCAGAGCCGAACAGCTCGCGAGTAGCACCGACAATTATTAACACCAGACTGTAGCCGAGGCCATTGCCCAGCCCGTCAAGCATGCTGATGAGCGGCGGGTTTTTCATCGCAAAGGCCTCTGCACGACCGAGCACAATACAGTTGGTAATAATCAAGCCGACAAAAACCGACAGGGTTTTCGCTACATCGTAGGCAAATGCCTTTAGCAATTGATCGACAACGATCACCAGTGACGCAATGATGGTCATTTGCACAATAATGCGAATACTGGATGGGACATGGTTGCGTATCATCGAGATAGACGCGTTGGAAAATGCCACTACCGTGGTTAGTGCAAGGCACATCAGCAATGATGCGGCCAGCGTGGTGGTTACCGCGAGTGCTGAGCATATGCCCAGAATCTGGAGTGTGATCGGGTTGTTGTCGACCAGTGGATCAAGCACCACCTGCCTGGCCATTTCTCTATCGTGAGCGTTCATCTAGGAGGCCTCCCGCTGCCTCAGTTTTTGTAGAAAAGGACCAAAGCCCTGTTCATCCAGCCAAAAGCGCAATAGTTGTGAAACACCACGACTGGTTAGAGTGGCACCGGCCAATCCATCGACCTGCCAGGCGGCATTACGGTTGCCCTGAACTACCGAGCCCTTGACCACTTCGATCTTTACATTGCCGGCATCATCAAATGCCAGTTTGCCTTTCCATTTGGCCTGCCACGCCGGGTTATCAACCTCGCCACCCAGCCCCGGCGTTTCCGCATGGTTATAGAACTTCAGCCCGGAAATAGTGGTTAGATCCCTGTCGAGTGATACAAAGCCATACAGCGTTGACCACAGTCCCAGGCCATGAATCGGAAGGACTATTTGTTTGTAGTGCTCGCTGCCGCCAATGAGATACACCTCGGCAAATTGTGCGCGTCTGCCGATGCCTGCAATGTCATCCTGCTTGTCGAGTGCAACGCTAAGATTCGGGTCGCTTGCGGCGGCGTACTGATCGTATTCAACGCCGTTAAACTGATCCGAGAATTCTCCGGTATCCAGATTAACAATGCGGCTTTCTACATTGCTAAAGGCGGCTTCAATGCTGCCACCGTCCTCCAGCAGTCCGGCTACCTGTACGATATTACGCTTGCGATCAAGTGCTGCATTGGCAGCCTGGGTAGGGCGTAAAAATACCGCCGCAGACGATACTATTATCGAGCACAACAGACACATGATTACTGTGACCAGCAGGGTTTTCTGCGTGCTATCGTTAGGCTGGTTCAGTATCGATTTGAACCTTGCACCGAGACCGTGCCCGGCAGTAGCCGGGCTCGATGCTTCGTTTGATGAGGCTGCACCGGGTTCACTGACATGATCAACTACCGGCTGAGTGTGCTCCTTTGGTAATGTCGTTTCGTGGCTTTCAGAGCGGCTTTCAGAGCGGCTGTCAGCGTCGATCGGCAATTCGATCGTTTTCTTTGTAGCGTCGCTCATGCTGCTGCTCCACTGCGTTTGACACGGCGACGCACATTGGCTTGCACAACGCCATAGTCAATCAGCGGGGCGACAATATTGGCAAACAGAATGGCGAGCATAATGCCTTCGGGATAGGCTGGATTTACTACGCGGATGATCACCGTCATAAATCCGATCAACAGTCCGAAGATCCATCGTCCGGCATCCGTGTGTGCGGCGCTAACCGGGTCGGTTGCCATAAACACCATGCCAAAGGCGAAGCCGCCCAGCACAAAATGCCAGTGCCACGGTACGGCGAACATGGCATTGGTGTCGCTGCCTATGGCGTTGAGGGCGAGGGTCGTTGCCACCATGCCAAAAAACACACCGGCTATTATTCGCCACGACGCGATGCGGGTGTAAATAAGGAACGCTGCGCCAAACAGACAGGCGAGTGTTGAAGTCGAGCCGAGTGATCCTTGTATAGATCCGAAGAAAGCATCCATCCATTCAATACCGGCACCGGTAATGGCCTGCACGCCGCCTTGCTGACCAAGGCTAAGTGCAGTGGCGCCGCTGAATCCGTCGACTGCTGTCCACACCGAGTCACCGGAGAGTTGTGCCGGATAGGCAAAAAATAGAAAGGCACGACCTGTCAGTGCAGGGTTCATAAAGTTCTTGCCGGTACCGCCAAACACCTCTTTTCCTATAACTACCCCGAACGATATGCCCAGTGCTGCCTGCCAAAGTGGAATGGTGGGGGGAAGTATCAACGCGTATAGCATTGAGGTAACCAGGAATCCCTCGTTTACTTCATGGTTGCGAACACCGGCAAACACCACCTCCCAGAAGCCGCCAGCCAGCAGTGTAACAACATAGATTGGCAAAAAGTAGGAAAGGCCGTGCATCACATTGTCGTAGAGGCTGGATGGATCGTAGTCGACGCCCATTAGCGACAGTAACATTCCACGCCAGCCCTCGGCTCCGGTTACACCAAGCGCCTGCATTGCAAGATGTGCCTGATAACCGGTATTCCACAGACCAAACAATATACATGGCAGCGTTGCGACCACGACGTAGCTCATGACTCGTTTCAGGTCGATGGCATCGCGCAGGTGGGGTGATGTACGAGTGACATCCGGCGGTGTGTATAAAAAGGTATCAACCATTTCATACAGCGCGTAGTATTTTTCAAAACGCCCACCTTTAGCAAAGTGAGGGTGCGCGTCATCCAGCCAACGTCTCATTGAAGCCATGCGTGGCCCCTCCGTAAAATGGTTGTGGGTTTGGCGTGTCCGTCTGCAGTTGCAGCAAGGTGCAGTATCGAAGGCAAGGTAGCCTGCGGCACCGCTATCCTTCCTTCTCTATGAGTTCCAGATTCTTGCGCAGCGCGGGGCCATAGTCATACTTGCCTGCACAGACGAACGCGCACAGGGCCAGATCTTCCTCGTCCAGCTCCAGGCAGCCGAGTTTCTGTGCCATGTCCGTATCGGAAACCAGTAGTGAGCGCAGTAATTGCGTAGGCAGGATGCCCAGCGGCATAACGCGTTCGTAAATGCCTACCGGAACCATTGCCCTGGGGCTGCCGTTTACCGAGGTATGAAAATCAAAAGCACGACGGGCGCGTTTGAAGCTCGACAGAAAGACATTGGCAAATGAGTATTTTTTACTGGCAGGGTTTATCCACCCCAGAAGCTCACGCTCACGGCCTTCGGCAAGTATAGAAATTTGCGTGTTGTAGCGTCCGAGGTAGGCTGCCCAGTTGTTGGCGCGTCTGCCGGAGAGCACCGAGCCTGAAATGATTCGGCATTCGACTTTCTCATGACAGTCGTGCACGATGTCTTCAGTACTGGCGCCCAAACGCGTGCGCAGCAGGCGAGGTTCCTTTACCACAGGTCCGGCCAGTGCGATTACGCGTTCCAGCCACAGTTTTCCTGTGGTGAACAGTTTGCCGACGGCTACCACATCCTGATAGCCAATGTGCCATACCGTGCGGTGTGAGTCGACCGGGTGCAGATGATGGATATGCGTACCCGGCAGACCGGCAGGATGTGGTCCTGCAAACTCGGTAGAACGTACTGTTGCGCTGTCTTCGGGTAAGGGTATGGTTGCTCCGGGTGCCTTGCACACATGTACATTGCCCGGTGTCAGTTTTGCCAGTATCTCCAGTCCGTGACTGAAGTCATCGCCATGCTCTGCAATAATTACCGCAGGATCTGCAGCCAGTGGATTGGTATCCATAGCTGTGACAAATATGGATGCTGGTGTGGTGTCCGAGCGGGGCACCTTGCTGTATGGCCGCGTTCGAAACGCAGTCCAGATACCGCTGCTGCAAAGTGACTCGCGGATATGTGCGCTGGAAAGCGACGACAAATCCGATACCGGGTCAACTATGGATTCATTGGGGTCTGCCATCGGGGCGTCAAGCTTAATAATGACCGACTGCAATACGCGCCGTGCACCACGGTTTATTGACTCCACAGTGCCAGTGCCGGGACTGGTGTATTTCACGTCCGGATCATGCTTGTCGGTAAACAGCGGCTGGCCTGTCGTTACCCGATCACCTTCAGCTACCGCCATTCTAGGGCGCAAACCGACATAGTCGCGACCGATTAAGCCTACCGTGGTGACGGTCGGGGCCAGGTTGATGGACTGATCCGGGTTGCCTTTGAGGGGAAGATCCAGCCCCTTTTTGATTGCGATAACACTCATCGGTGTGATCGCCACTGAGTAATGCAGTACACAGCAAATTCCATTTGTTACCAAAGATCGGCGCTTCATGCGCTTTCGTATGAATTGTGTGGCAAAAAGTGTGCGAGCTTTGAGAGGCGCACGGTAAGATAATCAATCAGAATTGAAGGAGTGTCGTTGTCTATTCCGCAGACTGGTTTTATACCTGATTACTTATGCAAAACGCGACTGGACACTATATCAGCGAGGCAGTTTTTCTATAGATTTCGTGCAGGCTTAAATTGTTACTTATATTAAGTGCTCGGACAGTCGGCTTAAGTTATTGCAGCCAAGGTTGCCAAGATTAGATTCCAGATCAGCTATCAACAGATCCGCAACATGGTCGCTACCTGGTTGCCCAAGTGCTGCAGCGCCAAATATAAAAGCGCGACCCAACAGTACAAACTGCGCACCCAATGCCAGCGCCCGACAAATATCAAGGCCGGTGCGAACACCGCTGTCAAATACTATGGTACCGTCGCTTCCCAGTTCATCTGCGATGGCGGGTAATACCTCGATCGGTGCCGGTGCTCCGTCAAATTGCCTGCCACCGTGATTGGAAACAACGACGCCGTCTGCACCGCAGCGTATACACTGGCGCGCATCTTCTTTGCGCAGTATGCCTTTGACCAGTATCGGTCCATCCCATTCCTGCCGAGTCTCCTCCAGGTAGGACCAGTCCATCGGCCCCATGTTGGCGTTCATATATGCGCCTATCTCTGCCATATCGGTGGAGTCGACGTATTTCTCAAGTGTACGAAAGCGGGGCAATCCATGCGACAGTGTAGCCAGTGACCAGGCAGGTTTGATCGCGGCTCGCCAATAGGTTTTTAGTGTGCGCTTTGGCGGCACTGAAACCTCCGCTCTTTTTTGTCGTTCACGACGAGATTGCGTAGTGGTGTCAGCGGTGATGACGAGTGTCGTCATGCCGGCTTCTTTAGCGCGGCTCAACAGGTCGCGCCGCATTGCAGGGTCTATCGGAGGATACAACTGAAACCAGCCCATGCCGTCGACCTGTGCGCCGATTGTCTCTGGCGTTTCTGTTGCTACTGTGCTCAGACAGTAGGGTATACGATAGCGTGCGGCAGTATTGGCCAGCATGGTCTCAATGCCTGGCCACATTAAGCCGGTTAACCCTACCGGAGCCAGGCCAAATGGCGCATTGTAGCTAACGCCAAATAACTCTGTCTTCAGGTCGAGCTGTTGTTTGCCCTGCATCATGTGCGGCATCAGTTTTATTGCCTGCAGCGCGTTGATGTTGTGATCTATACAATGCTCCAGTCCGGTACCGCTATCGAGGTATTCCCAGCTGAAGTGAGGTATGCGCCGCCTGGCGCGAGCACGCAGATCGGCTATTGCCGGATAGCGATTTTGCAGGTCAGCATTCATGGTGATTACATTCGCAACAGGATTTTGCCATTGCGGCCTTCACGGTTCGCATGTTCCAGTGCCGTGGAGATGTCAGTCAGTGCGTACTCGGCTTCAACCGGTACCTGTAGCTCGTTGTCGAGAAACTGCTGTGCGACATTGGTATACATATCGACTACCTGCTGCCTTGTTGCGGATTGAAAAAATCCAACCAGCCAGAAACCATGCAACGACAGTCCGTGCACAATCGTGTGTGTGGGATGTAGCATGCAGGGATCACCTGAAAGAAAACCGTAGTTGACGATCGGCGCACCCATGCTCAATGTGTCAGCCATACGCAGCACCGCATTGCCACCGATTGCATCAATGCCAAGGCGAACCCGGGCGTCAGCACCGATGCGGTTGCGTACGGTCTCCACCATGTTGTCGGTTGCGTTGCCGTTGTCTACCACAACAACGTCGGCACCCAGTGCTTCCAGTTCGGGGATGAGCTCTGCTCTGCGTACAATGTTGATGCTCTTGACGCCGCGTGCTTTACATCCTTGAATCACGTGTCGACCAACAGCTGAGTTTGCGGCGTTTTGAATTACCCAGTCACCGGGTTCAAGCGTCGTATAGTTTTCCAGCATCAGGTACGCAGAAGGTGGATTGGCCTTTAGCTGTGCGGCTGATTTCCAGTCGAGTTCTTTGGGGATTTTTACAAACTGGTTGCCGTCTCCACAAACCTGCTCCGCCCAGTTGGCTCTGCCCAGGCTGAGAACATGATCGCCAACCTGGTATTCATCGATTCCCTCTCCAACCGCTATAACCTCGCCAGCGCCCTCTATGCCCACGAACGCGGGTAATGCATCCGGGCCTGGATAGCGATCTTCAAAAATTAATAGATCGGCGGGATTGATCGCGCTTGCGCGTATGGCAACATTGATCTGGCCGGCTGATGGAGGTGGCAATGAAGCGGAGTCTATGCACTCGCAGGTTGTTTCCGGGCTTCCGTATCGTACCAGCTGAATTTGTTTCATAGGGTGTCCAGTTAACAG
>CAYMVV010000093.1:0-3032 GCA_964393885.1 uncultured Granulosicoccaceae bacterium
ACCTTACACGCTATTTATTACCATTTTTTTTAAAAAAAGAAGTAGTATTAAACGTTAAGCGTTTCTATTATGATGTTAACTTGCACTCAGTTTAAATTTTCTAAACAGAACACAGTTCACACTACTAAACTCACAATTAGCTAATAATATTCATTTGCATTGTGTGTAATTATCAGAATGCCGAGAGCCAGGCTCACTCAAATCGTCATAGAATCGACACAATGGTACCGCTGCACATCCCGTTGTATACGCTAGAATTGGTTGTGACCAGGCTAATTCTATTGTTAGGAATTACGAGCACCGACGTGAGCGCATAGATAGCATATTTGCAGGTCAATATATGGTCGCCCCGGTTATATCAGGCAACAGTCCGCTCTAATGCTCAAGAAAGCGTCTTTTTGATTCTCAGTCTCTCCAGAATTCTCAAAAAATTGTTCTCAAATTCAAATGGGTGGACGTACACCGAAGACATATACCGGCCTCAACTTGCCGGGGATTGCGTTCCCCTGATGGGCCTCGATAAAACGCGACCAGACCGACAAAAACACCCACTCAGTTACCAATCAACCCTGTCATTGCAAGCTACTTGCCAAGACGGATCATCTCCATTGATCATCAATTGATTTCTCTACCCTAATTCCAGGAAAGGACCTATTGTTGAGTTTTTAACTCGCCAACAATCAATAAACTATTTCAAGCGATATTCATAGTTTTTCCGCAACAGCTCCCAACGCAATCGAGCAAACCTTGCCGTCAAAAACCTCGATCAGGCCCGTAGAGAAAACTCCTAATTGTAAGACATCTTTTACCGCCTCTACCACTAGTCATGTAACATTTTTCATGATGGACGCTCCTGTTTTAATTAGCTGCAATTGTTTATTGCAAAACTGCTTTAGCAGCATAGCGCTTCGACGCCGGTTTGTAGGGGTGTCAATCACATCACTCAACGCGCAGACTATAAAGCTAGCTGCTTCGAGCAGCTACCTAACAAAATAACGGCAATCCAATTATGAACAGAGGGAAATAATGACCACAGAATCGACAGCGAAGAGCATTTCGCAATAGACACTGGCACGCACAATCATTACGATCACTCACAGCAGGCTGAGCGGTAACTAATTTGAATTACCTAGCCAGAAATATGACAACCATTATCGCCTACCCGAGCCATGAGACTGCGTAGCGGCTCACTATCTAGTGCTGATGACAGAGAATTCTTTCGCTCATTTTCCTGTACTTGTATATATTTTTGGGCACGTAAATTGACGTTTCATCATTTGTTCGACAGGAGTGGGCATCGATAATGAGAAAAAACAAAAAAAGATCATCTCTACGGTGAGGTCGAGCTGTTCTGGGAGCTGACGGCAACTGCTGCTGCCAGCTGCCGTCGTTCAAACTACGAACACTATAGACACTGCCCAACAGCTTGTGATCATCCAGCGTTTGTTGTGCTCTTTGAAGACGCAGGCACAGGATACCGCTGTATAATTCGGCCCGCTGCGTTACCAGCCGCCCCAGTGTTTCGTAAAGTTCACACTGTTGATCCAGATTCATTGGCAACCCATGGAACTGCTCCAAAGTCGGGTCTTGCTGCAGTTGCTCTTCGATCGCTTCCCATAATCCACTGAGCGGTACAACGCCTGGTGAAGCACTAACACGCTGGCGATTTTCGATAAACGATTTTATCTGGCTACTTTGCCAGTGCATCAAACGGATTTCGGTGACGCAGAAACTGGCCGACTTGAGACCGTCGTGATACTCCAGCGGGCGCACTGAAAACACCGGGGGCAGATGATGTGCTGCAACATTCGCCGCCCAGGTCGCCCAGCGTTGCTCGGCCTGCCGGCGACTGATTCCGGCACCCGGTTCAATTTCATTTACCCCGTCGAGTAAAAAACGCAACCGGAACTGTTTGCCAAGTGTTTGCAGACCGGGTAATTGCGGATAACGCCGATGCCACTTATCGGCAAGCCAGGCATCTGGCTCCGGCAGTTGTTGCTGCGCGCCAACCCGATAGTCACCCAGATGCATCCAGATACATAACTCAGGCATACCAGACTCACTTTGCAGCAGCGCATCACTGGCGCGAGTCATCTCAAAGTGTCCTAACACGGTACTCTTGCCGCTGCCCGGTCCACCCGCCAGCAACCAGCCCTGATGCAGTTGATCATGTTGAGTCAGAACAGATTGCAGATAATCATGCACTTCCGGCTTTTGACCTGCCTCTGCCTGCAATCCAAGGCGCTGCAAATCAAGCGTAATGTGCAGTGGTACAAATTGATAATGCAGCCTGCCCGCTGTTAATACCGCCTGAGGAGCAGCCCAGTAAGCCCATCGCTGTAGCAAGTACTTATCTACCGAGTCTATTACCTGCTCTGGATTTCGACAGCCGAGGATATCGTCTGTTTTTGGTTCTGCGCCCGCTTTAAGTGCTTTTAGTACAGACTGCTGTGAAGGATCAAGCGTTGGTTCTGACTGCCCGGGTGCCGGTTGTAGCTCACCTCGCAACATGCTTTGGTATCTGTCTATGCCACGCAGTTGAGAAATCAGGTCGTCATCATTGTTAAAGTAAAGACGGTCCAATATTAACCCGCCATCTAACAGAAATTTTTTCCACCGAAGTTGCAGATCGTCTTCAGTACTTGCGTCAGGGAAAAACTCATCTTCTGCTATACAGAGAAACTCCAATTTTCCAGCGCGATGAGCAAACAGCTGCTCCCACTGAGTCAGCGACAGTTTATCAAACGGATAGTCGGCCAATATTTCACTGTATTTATCGGGCTGCAGATCCATATTCTCAACAACCAGCCCCGCTTTACAGCCGACCAGAGCAATCACATGGTCAGACTCGTTAACAAGGTTTTCCAGCTTAACCAGCATTTGATCTGCGCCGGTTTTAAAGGCAGGCTGTACCTTGACTTCTACATCAAATTGACTCAACACATTGCGCAATTTAACATCACGCAGTTGTTCGAAGTCCGGTGAGACAGCCGACAGAAAGATCACCGGTTTTTTCATTGTAACTATCCTTA
>CAYMVV010000093.1:3132-15425 GCA_964393885.1 uncultured Granulosicoccaceae bacterium
TCCGGTGAGACAGCCGACAGAAAGATCACCGGTTTTTTCATTGTAACTATCCTTAATTAAGACAACGAAAGCTCATACGCACTCAAGCAGCGTTCTATACAGGAAACTCTGCCTGTACCTGACGAGCATTACAACCACTAAGGTACACTGGTTTCGCCGCGCCAACGCGCTTCCAGCACATCAACCGGTGTTTTTTGAAATACACATAACGACGTATTGCCAACTGATTCAAAATGCAAGTTGTCCTCACCAAGTAACGTTCGAGCCTGTTGATCATCATTGCTGATGATCACATCTGCACGTTCAATTATCCATTTGTAAATTTCGGCTTGCGCCTGCTGTGGTGGTTTTTCCTTTAGCTGTGCCTCTGTCCATCCGGCCTCGCTTAAGTCAACAATCTCCGCACGCCCTGCGGATTCAGCAAGCACTTCAGCGCGCCTGCCATCTATGAACTGTTTGTATAGTGCCCAATGAGTCTCAGAACGCCCGGGCTGTTCAGGATCATAATCAAAGTTGGTTTGATACCAGCAATCACCATTTTCCCACTGCTCACGAAGACGCTCATCCTGCATTTGCCATGGCAAATTTGAGGGCACCAGCAAGCGGTAATCACACCCCTTTCTAAACAGGTGCGGACAGACGCGTTTGTTGCAACAACAACCTGGCATTTTGAGTCGCCTGGCAAGCTCGCGAGTTAAGGCGATTTCCGCTCCGGTGTTCAGGGACGATAACAGTTCAATCCAGCGATCTTCCACCAGGGTCCAGAGCCAGCGACCAAACGCACAGCCCTGAAGCTCTTTGCAGCACTGGTCTAACTGCGCAGGACTGAATTCATAGCCCCCGATAATCGCCACTCGCAACGGCATTCTGGCAATCGTATCCGACATCGACTTGGTGTAGATGCGGTTACCCCGATTTAGCGGTATTTCCTCTTGAGTCGGCACAACATCGCGAATTACCTGTAAATGCCGTTGATCCTTTGCCTTGTCTCGTTCAAGTAGTTTATTCCAGGGTACAAGTTTCGGATGATGTAACAGGCGATCATCACGCACCGATCGAAATTTATATCCCATCACCAGACGTTCGACAGACCAGCTGCTGTGCTCACGTTCTGACACACCATCGAGGTGCGATGGTAAGTTTGGTAAGAGATCTTGCAGACGACAGAACTCTTGAAAGTCTGGTGTATCCTCCAGCTTGCAAATTTCTTCTTGTAAGCTGGCATCTTGCTGACGGTTACGTTGACCCTCTTCTAACGCCTGCAGCTTTTCCAGTTCTGCGATTGCATTATCCAGCGCTATTAAATCTTTGCTGCCGTATTTCAGCTTACTAAGCTGAAGATAAACCTCGTCGAGCTCAGGCAGAACTCTGCTTGCCAGAATGCCGTCAAAAGCACGACCTGGCAGATGACCGTACCATCGATAACCCAGATCCGATAGTTTAACAACGATATGATCCGCAGCTCTGTAATTTGCCAACCGATGTTCAGCAGACAGCATAGTCCATGGCCGATTGGCAGGTAGTTCACTGGCATGCGGATCAGTGTTAACCGACAACGCTTTATAGTCTTCGTGAATCGCTTTAGCCCACTTGTCCATTCGCTCCAATAATTGTACGTCACAGTGGTCGTGTGGTGATCCAAACGGAATAACTCGTCTGGCCGGATTGGCATCAGTAGCGCTCTGTGTCAGCACTTTGGGCAATCCAATATGCAGCGGTGCATGTACAAAAACAGGGACTCGCCAACGATTGTATCGATTGCTCAGGTTGCGCACCTGTACAGCACGGTCGAAATTTTTTTCAGTATCTTCATGACACGCAACAACTGCAGTCACTGGCGATAATTCGGATACCTGACGAAGCAATACTTCACTTAACAACGCACGCTCGTCCGGTACTACAGTACAACTAACATAACCACAGTGAATGCCTTCATTAAGCGACGGATCTTCCAGCGGCAATGCCAAAGGGGCTTGCTGATCATTGTTATCTGAATCGAGTGCATCCACATACTGAAAAATGTCGTGGTTATCCTGCATTTGCCGGAAACTCAACACTGCATTTTGCCGACAAATTATGGTAAACAACGGCGAGCTATGATCGCAGTAAGGATGGATACGCGCGTATTGCAGAATCAATTCACGGGCAATATTGGTAAATCCAATGAAGACCAGATGCACTCGCGGCTGGCGCCACAAATGTGCCCATTCGTACACTCGATGGCGGTGAAAAAATATGCGCGCCGTAAGGTTGTCAGCGTTGTACAGTAACGGAAATAATTTTTCATGCGGAACACTGATGCTGTCCAAAATCTGACCACCAAAGCTGTGATCCCGCAGATCGCCTGAAATAGCGATATATACCTTCAAAGGGTCTGTATTATCAGGATTCCGACGTTCACGAGTAATTTCGAATATCTTACGGGCCACAGACAAATTCTCATCCTGACTGCCGGTACAAACAAACGCGTAACGGGCATTATGAACACCGGCATCCAACAATTCGTTAGTGTCAAAGGCATTGCCAACATACAAACGGCATCTTTCCTTTTCACATAGTTGGCGCGCATCGTCGTCCGGCGTGTTATCGATGGCAATCAGTTTTGAAGTAGTCTGCTTTGAAAGATTCTGGATATACGCACGTCCCTGCCATCCAAGCCCGCAGATGACGCTGTGGTTGTGGGCAGTGTAGCGATTGTATCGTCGCCAGAAGACTTCGCGCAGACCAGTAAAAATCACTGCCGCAAAAGCACCAATTAACGCTACATTGCCAAGGAACAGAGACCAGAGGTACAACCCGTTACCATCAACCGCTGTCGATGGCCAGCCAGAGCGAGAGACCGCAAATAACAGCGCGGTTCCAAAAGTCATTCCCGGCTGTTGCCACGCGATAATTGCAGAGAATAAAACAAAAACCAGGTAAAAGCAGATAATAATCAGCAACTGCCGTGGCGCTACTCTATAGAACTGATTCACTGCAACGATCCTCCATTAATTAAGTCAAACTCCCGCCCCGCGCATCATTGCTTTCGGTCGTATCGCTGTCCCTCCTTGCTCCGCCGACCTGCGCAATGATGCTAACTGTTCTGCTGTTTTTCTGTCTGGCACGAATGGACCGGAAACAAACCAACACGAAAACCACCGATCCCGACGCGGTCGCCGGGATGGGACCCGACGCGATACGAAGCGCGGCAAGCTGTGGCGGGGCCGACCCACGTGCCACCGCGCCGCGCGCGGTCGGGGCCAGCAGTGGACACAGGGTCCAGGATACCGTCAAACCGATACCGATACGCATTCTCTGCCCATGCATCACGGCACCACTCCCACACATTGCCTTGCAGATCATAAAGGCCCAGGACAGACGCTTGCCTAGCCGCCACCGCATGCGTTCTGTCACCGGAATTGCCTTTCCCGTCACCAAACTTGACTCCATATGCAAACCAGCCTGCCCGCGCCAGCGCCGCCACACCTTCACCGGTGTAGTACTCCCGGAAATCGTCAACACCGTACTTACAGGCATATTCCCATTGCGCCTCACTCGGCAATCCGGGTACGTATCGATCTGTTCCGTTATCGGCAAGCAAGTCCGGGTTACCGAGCTGACTATCGGCCAGCCATGCACAACAGGCATCTGCATCCTCAGCAGACAATTGCTCGGCTGGCCGGGGGTCATGACCATCAAAATGGTTTTTATGTTCGATAACGCACCTGCGGTTAACATGCGCGCCTGTCGCTGCGTCACCGTCGTGGTAGCAAGATAAAAATCCTTTGAGATTACCACACGGTGCATTGGCTCCTCCGAAGAGTGATACCCACGCGACCCCATCATGAATTCACCAGCCGGCACTCTAATGAAACACATAAAAACACCGTCGCCCAAATGCAGTTGCAAGGTACATTTACAATTAGCTATACCTGCCTTGCAAACAGCATTACTCAAGATTTTTCTTCCTGCTCTTTAAGCCGCCGATAATCCAGATAGTGCAGATTGGCCTGCAGGTTATCGGTGTTGCTATAAACGCAAGCCAGATAAAATTCATTGATGGTTGCCTTGCGTGCGGCCAGCTCTTCCACCAGCCGCAGTATTAATGACGGACGATTGCTGTTGTCTTTTTCGAATTGCTTCCACCATTTACCTGCCCCGTCACTCGTATCATTCCATTGCAATGCATCGTTTTTCAGAGTGTCGATGCGTTCGCGGATACGCTCCATGCTCCAGTTGCTCGTATCGCTGAAACCGGACTCATTCACAGCGTTCTTACTATTAGATTCTGATGACTCCTCTGTGACACGCGGTTTGCGTGGCAAAACCTGTAACGCGGTGCGGCGCAAATCTTCATCCAGCCGGGAGAAGTCAGGTGATATTGCTGTATCGCTATATTCAAATATTGGATCAGCACGTTCTGCTATGCAGGCAGCATTTATAATCACACGGCAAACCCCGTCCTCTGCCAATTCCGGCCAGCGGTGATCAACCGCATCAACTGTTTTGCCAACCAACCGGTGTAACGCACGCGCACCGGTACCCAGTTCGGCTGCGTCTTCTGCTATAGCATCCAGCGCGTCCTCACTCACTACCAGTTCAATACCATGGATACGGGCCAGTTGCTGTTGGCGATACAGGGCGGACTGATCAACCGTGCCTGCAATGATTTTCTTTAGATGATCAGACGACAGCTCGTGCAATACACTGACGGTGGCAAAGCGCCCGATAAATTCGGGGATCATGCCGAACGCAACCAGATCAGCGGTTTGCGCCTGACACAAGGCGCTATAGACAGGCTGGTCGGGATATTGCTCTGGCTGTTCTACAGGGCGCGGAACAAAACCAATGCTGTGCTGTGCCCCGCCGATGCGATTCTCCACTATTTGCTGTAGGCCAACAAATGCTCCCGTACAAATAAACAATAGCTTTGATGTGTCGACTGCCGCATGAGACATGCCTTCCATTCCGCTGGATACACGACCATCGAGCAGGGTTAACAATGCGTTCTGCACACCCTCGCCACTGACATCCCGCCCACCGGTTTCGCCACGGCGAATCTTGTCTATCTCATCGATAAAGACAATGCCTTTTTCCGCCTGCTTCGGATTGCCGCCGGCGCGATCCAGCAGTGTACGCACCAGTGATTCAACCGAATCCCCCTTGTAGCCGCTTTCCACCAGCCCGGTCGCACTGGTAAAGCCGACTGGCACCCCAAGAAAGTCAGCCAGTGTTTTGACCAGATAAGTTTTACCCACTCCTGTAGGACCAATCAGCAGTATATGGTGCTTGCCAAGATCGGTGCCTTCACGTTCCTGCCACGCCTGCGACAGGTAATGGTTGTTGACGGCGACGGCCAAATCCTGTTTGGCGCGTTGCTGGCCATAAACGTACTGGTTGAGGTGGGTGATGATCTGTTCGGGGGTTGGGAGCGACATCAATCGTTGGCAAGCGTTGACTTCAGAAATTCAACAACGTTTGTTATCTGCAGTTGTCCATCGTGCATTACTACAGTTAAGTATTCGCCCGTTCTGGTTCTATCCGTAAAGAACTTATCGAATGATTCAGATCTAAAAGCATCGGCGAAATGCTTGGCCAGCTTTTCGTTTATCGATTCCTGTGTGAGAAATTCCTTTGATGCAGCATCAAGGAAATGACTACGCAACAATTGAAAATTTTCAACAGACTGATTTTTAAAATTGTCAATGAATGAATCGATGCTAACTTCCGGGTCGAGGTCAGGATTACAGAGAAAGAGAATCTTTACTTTTTGGGACTCAAGCTCTCCATTACCAATGGCCTTGATTGCGTCGGCCAGTTCATACATGCAAAACCATTTCCTACCCACATCGTCCTGATCCAGATACATATAATCAGGACTAACACAAAGTAGCAATACTCGCTGAAGCGGTAACCGCTCCATGACATTCAGCGTCCGCTTATCGTCTTCTTCCCCTAGCGTTTTGTACCAGTATTCAGATATTCTATTAGAATTGAGCGCCTTTATGAGCTTAGTCACGACTTGCTCATCAAATAACGAACCGGTACTTGATATACCTACATCTCGCTCACCAGTATTAATAGCGGGTAGCTTGACATTTCGCAGCTCTGTGTCGCCACTGGTAACCTGCACTTGTAGAGCATGGAGTGGACTTCCCGATTCTGTTACCAGGTGTTCAAACTGCATAACCAACTCATCTTTTTGATCTGCACTGGTTGCGAGTGAAGCATTAACTCGTCCGTAAAAATCCTGATCTACATTTGTTTTCCAGTACAACAAAAAGCACCATGTAGGCTGCAGAATATCATCGGTCACTTGCAGGCCATTTCGAAAAAACAGCATTTGACGCCCTAGCGGCTTTGCCATGTGCACCATCAATTTACGAAAATCGAACTCGCTGATATATTTAGACTCAAAACTGAATTCGAGTTGCTCTGCACCCTGGGTACTAAGGACATGCTGGTAGGCTTTCTCAAGAGTACCCTCTACCTCGCTGTGTTCCGGCAACAACCACTTCTCAGTCGCCAGATACATTGCATCATTTCCTCTCCTGGTTTCATCTGCTTTAAGAATTTGCACTATGATGCCGCACTGTTCCATATATGCCAGTAATGTGCTTTTCTCTAATGGTGAGGAAATTTTCTGCCACGCATCCACACGTTCGAGGTCACTTTGGTAGAAGACACCCTCACCTTCACGGATAAAATTGAACAGGCAAACTTCAGCTTCACTGCCACCGGAGGGTGGCTGAAGAAGATTATAAATGGCAGACGCAGCCCAGCTTTGATCAACTAGTACTGCACGGTCCAGACTGGATTTAATATGCACTAACATACCTGCATCATTCAGGTATCCAGTTATGCCCTCAATGTGGTTAGGCTCGAGTGCTATCGAAGTATCCAGTGCCTGCAGATCTACACACCAATCCGCATAGTTCTTCAGCAACACGCGTTGATCCATCTTTACCGTGGCGTTGTTGGCAACCCACTCATCGAGTTGATGTCTAATCACCGAGTAGTACGCTGGCTGCAAGATGCCAAGGCGATGAGCTTCCTGGCCGCACTCCTTTTTTATGTGATCAATCAGGCGTCGAAATTCATTACGCGAATCAGTGAGATCACCAGGCTCAAAGGAATCGATATAAAAATCTTCGACTTGATCTTTAAATCGCTCATAGCAACCGGGTGCTCGGTCCTTCCAGTGCTCTTGCTGTCCTGTTGGACATCGGGTGCAGACAATCGTTATAGAAGCACCCGGCCGGATTGAATCGATGTACTCCAGCCAGTAGTCGAGAGACCTTGAGCGGTTCCACTCAATCCATTCTTCTTCAGACAAGTACTTCTTTTTACTTTCATCTATCGCGTCTTTTGTGTCTAAAGACCATACAAGTACAAATACTGACCCCTCTGCTGCAAAAATACGGTGAGTCTGGTGATAAAGCTCCTGGCCTGCAAAGTCCCACATTCTAATTGTGCCATCGCACAGATTGTTCTTAGTACAAACATCTGGAAGGCCAGCTGAAGTGGCATGACGGTTTACTTCGGCTGCTGCATCGGGTTGCAGTTCAAGCGCCGTACGCCAATGATCAAATCGGATATCGGGTGTATCCTGCTCTCCGGCATCCGGCTTGATATTCTGGTAGTCATCGTTGGCACGCTGTTCATCCGTCAGGGAATACCATTGCAACGCTTTACTTAAAGTGGTTTTACCTACACGCCCATCCCCCAGAAACAACAGCTTTGATTGCGCAGCTGGCGCAAGATCACCCCCAAACACTTTGCGAACATAAATTCGGTCTGCGACATTCGGTTCTTTTACAGTACCTCGGTCGTATGGCCCTAAATTTTGATTCTTATAGACCGTGAGTTGTTCGTTACTGTGAAGTGCCAGATACTGTATGCCGTCAGGCACCTCCGGTATCTCTTTGAGCTTGCTGCACGCAGCTAGATTCAGGTGACGCAGTTCATTGAAATCTTCGAGGCCATCGACTGAAGCGAGTGCAGGACATCCTTCGAGCACCAGCTTTGCAATCGAGTGCGGTAGCTTGTCAATTGCCTCTATAGCTGGACAACGACTGGCATCCAGTTCGTTTAGCTCCGCACATTGTTCGAGGTCGACATATTTTAATGCGAGGCAATCGTTTAGATAGCACTTCAACAGGCTCGTTGGTAAATCGAGTAATACCGGTACATTTTCACAGCCACCCAGGTCAAGCAGTTGCAGATTCTCCGGCAGTGTCGGCAGCTGTTTTAGCGAATCACAATATCTGACATCCAGCCCGATAAGCCTTTCGGGCAGTTCGGGCAATTCAGATAGTTTCCACTGCCCCCAGAGGTGCAGATGAGTCAGATTCGGGTAGAGTTCTGCGAAGTTTTGGGGCAGTGCGTCAAGGCTCTTGTTTTTATCCTTGTCCTTTGGCTTTTCGGGTGACCCAATAACCAATCGATCAACTCGTACACCTCGATCCCACGCAATCGGTATCTCCGTGCCATCCTGCTCCTTCCAATTCTTGCCATCTTCAGAAAATAAGGCGATGGGCTGTGCTGATTCTACTGCCAGGCTGTTCAATGTTGCTTCCTGCTGACTATTTCTTCCTGAAATTTACCGGGTTTGGGTATCTTTCGCCAGTACACCGGGCGGAGCCAGGACAGTCATCTAACAGCGCAACCGCCGCAGCGAACACAGGCTTGCACGCTCGTCGTCCCTCCTCGCTAGCCGCCCGTGTGCGCTGCGGCTACTGGTCTGGCTGTTCTTGCTGGCACGGGACCGGAAACAAACCCACACGAAAACCAAAGTCCCAGAAGCGGTGGTCGGGATGGTTCCTGCCGCGATACGAAGCGCGGCAATAGGTGGCGTGGAAGTTCCACGAGCCACCGCGCTGCACGCGGAAGGAGCCATCTCCCTTAGCACGCACATCCAGCGGCAAGGTGCAGGGATCTACCGTGCTGCCCTTTTCGTCTGCACAAAACGGATCGCAGCAAAGCCCTGGTGACACGGAGTAACGCCACGGGATATAGGCATCGAGACACCACTCCCACACATTGCCGTGCATATCGTGCAGACCATTACGATTGCAAGTTAGTTGCCCTACCGCCTGGGTTAAGTCGTCGAGCACATTACGGTGCTTGTCACGCGCATAGGCACCAAACCGGCCAGCCTGTTGCAATGCGGCGACACCATCGCCAGTGTGATATTCATTATAGATTCGACCGGCTTCTGTTTCCTGCCAGGCGCTACAGGCATATTCCCACTCCGCCTCGGTTGGCAGACGCGCCTGAAAACCATCAGGTATCAGGTGGGCGCTTTCCAGTTGCGTCAGCCAGTGACAGTATTGCCGCGCTTCAAACCAGTTCAGGTTTTCCGCGGGATGCTGATCCTTTCCTTCAGATTCGTTTTTATGTTTGATGCCCTGTGCCTGCGTCCATTCACGAAACTGGGCCTGGGTTACCGGGTAAACACCGAGATACAAATCCTGCGTGATCTCTACTTCATGAACTGGCTCTTCCCATGCGCTATACCCACGAGCCCCCATCATGAACCTGCCTTTTGGTATGCGATTAAACGCGATGGCCTCACCGTTGGGCAATGGCAATATCAAGTCTGGTTTTCTATCTCTATTCACAGCCACACTACCCAAGCTTCGCCATATCCTCAAACCCCAACATCTCAACGCCTTCTACCGCACCGCGGTCATCGCCATTGAAAACCAGATAGCGCTCTGCCACACGATCCCCTGCCAGACTACTGAATTTGCGAATACCTTTGATATGGCTGGCTGTAAATGTACTGGCAGATTTTATTTCCACCGGTACCAGTTTATTGCCCTTTGAAATTAACAGATCGACTTCGCTGCCGTGGCGGTCGCGGTAGAAGTGGATGCGTGCGTCTCTGCCACGGTTCCACCGCGATTTCATATACTCAGTTATCGCGAAGTTCTCGGCCAGCCCGCCCGCTAATGGATCGCGGGAGAGTTGATCGGCAGACTCTATGCCTAACAGATTGCAGGCAAGCCCGGTATCGGTGAAGTACACTTTGGGTGTTTTGATCACGCGCTTGCCAAAATTTTCGTACCAGGGTGGGAGCTGAAATACGACCCAGGACGCTTCGAGTGCGCTTAGCCAGTAGCGCATCGTGTTGGCACTGGCACCCAGATCATTGCCAAGGCTTGCGAAGTTGATCAGTTGGCCTACCCGCCCGGCCAGTAGCCGCAGAAAATCCCTGAACTGATTCAGGTCTCGCACTTGCACTTGAGCACCCAGGTCGCGCTCCAGAAACGTGGCGAGATAACTGGAATAGAACAGCACCGGATCGAGTTTCTGTTCGTGCACGCGAGGAAAACCACCCGTGAACACGTTCTTCCACAGCGAAAATGCCTGTTCGCTTTGTTTAAGCTCATTGACTGACAATGGCAGTAATTTAAATATAGCCGTGCGTCCAGCTAAGGTTTGGCCTACACCTTTTTTCAATTCCGATTGGTAGCTGCCAGTGAGGATGAACTGGCCAATCGCGTTGCGTTCATCGACGATGCCCTGAATCCACGACAACAATTCCGGCAGCCGTTGCACTTCATCGAGTATCGCACCCTCGGGGAACTGCGCAAGAAAGGCCTTTGGGTCGGCAAGGGCGCGTGATCGCGTATCCGGGTTTTCCAGCGTAGCGTAGGGTTTATCCGGAAAGGCTGCGCGCACCAGAGTGGTTTTACCCGATTGCCGTGGCCCCAGCAGGGTGACGACCGGGTATTGGCTGGCGGCCTGTGTAACTGAACCTGTGAGATCTCGATTGAACATGGGGGCAGGATTGCATTTTTTGGGCTAATCTGCAATTTAATTGCAGATTAGCCCATAAATTATGATTCCAGAACTGACTTGCCGGGTTTGGCTATGCGGCGGATTTGGGTTGAACAGAGGGAGAAGACTCGCACGTGGTGGCCCGTGATTAACTGGCGGCAGCTGCGCCCGGGCTTTACTATCCCTGTGATTTTCGCAAGGGATCGAAGGCCTTTGGAATGATGGCGAATCGATCTCCGAGGACTCACACAACTGTCCCGCTATTGCCTCGAGTGCATCTACGCCGATACCGCGAATGTATAGCAGCACTTCACGGTGTTAACCGAAAAACCGATGGCTATTTACAAAGGCATACATGGACGCCCCGGTATTTCATGCAACAGTTATCTATATCGCTTAAAAAAAGGGATGAGAGTTGCAGATGGAAAAACACACTAATATCACCCTAACGCTACCAGTCCTTTGCGCTATCATCGCTGCAACCACTGCAGTGCTATCCGGGCGGTGCTATCTGGCGCTGTTTTTTTGCACAACTCTGCGATCGACAGAGTTGAAAGTCAGAGTGACATAATCTCTACCTCTCTGAGATCAGAACTCTCCAACTTTAAATCTGAACATACTGATGCAGTAGATGTAGATGAGAAAGTGCAAGAAGTAGACAGCTCCGTTGCTGCGGCAGACATACAATCCGATCTGGTGAAAGAGGAGGTAGTTGAGGTAAAGGACGAGGTTGTGGAAGTAAAAGAAAAGGTAGATGACACAGCCGATAAACTAGCTGTCATAAAACAGGCCCTGATAGTTGGCTTCAAAGACAATGAAGCTGTCAAACTGATACTAACCGATGAAAGACTATCAATATTGCTCCCGGAGCAACTATTTTCATCCGAACCTCAAAGAGCTGCCGCATTAGCAGCAGAATCATCGGGTATAGATTTAATAGATTCTCATTCTAAACTTTCAATAGCAGAATTTTGTGAGGGACAGGGAGACCTTCTCGTTCAATGCTATGAGACGTACCTGGACAAGGCTGAGCAAAATTTACTCATCGGCTCCATTGACGAGTAAGCCGATGACAACAGGAGTAACCTGATAACAACAGGAATCATCCCCAAACAAATCATATAACCTGGATGCATATGGACACTCTGGTTATGTCAGGTAACCGTTATCTCTAACGCATAAAAAAGCGTCCAATTGATAATTCCTCTCTCCAGAATCCTCAAAAAAACTGTTTACAAAATCAAATGAGTAGAGGAGTTATAAAGACAGTTATCCGACCTCAACCTGTCCGCGGATTGCGTTCCCCGTCGGGCCATGATGAAAACCGACTGCCCCCTGAAACACCCACTCACATCAACGCAACGGCCAGATCTCCCTGCCCTGATTACGAAAAATAACCTGCTAACCAGCCCACGCTATGACGCCAAAACAGATGGAATTTTTACCCCGGCCGTAGTAGTCTAACGTGTCGAACAATACCTGAAAATTGTAGGGCAGACCGGCCACACTTGACCTTTGCATGC
>CAYMVV010000093.1:15525-22030 GCA_964393885.1 uncultured Granulosicoccaceae bacterium
TCGAACAATACCTGAAAATTGTAGGGCAGACCGGCCACACTTGACCTTTGCATGCGCCTGAAAGTCTCCCTTTATACACTGTTCAACATTTTGAGAGGAAGATTGAATGAAACCTGGCACAAAGCGGATTGGCCTGTTGCTTGGAACCGTTTTTACTTTTGCTCCGATTGCACTGCAAGCGGAAACGCTAAACTGGGCGCGAGCCGGTGATTCGCTGACATTAGATCCGCACGCACAAAACGAGGGACCAACCCACACGCTTGCACACCAGATTTACGAGGGACTGTTACAGCGTGATATGGCCGGGCAAATTATTCCAGCACTCGCGTTGAGCTGGGCACCATTGGCTGACAACCCCAACGTCTGGCGTTTCAATCTTCGGCCGGATGTGAAGTTTCATAATGATGCGGCGTTTACTGCTGACGATGTCGTGTACTCGCTCAATCGTGCAAATATGCCTACCAGCGCCATGAAAGAACTTCTCACTTCAATGAAAGAAGTGCGAAAAGTCGATGATTTGACCGTCGATATTGAAACCAATGGCCCCAATCCACTGCTTGTGAACAACCTCACCAACCTGTTCATGATGGACAGCGACTGGACAGAGGAAAACGGTGTGTCTGCACCTCAGGATATCGCGGCCGGTGAAACCACGTTTGCCGCTTCCAATACCAATGGCACCGGTGCATACATGCTTGTCAGCCGTGCTGTAGATGAAAAAACGGTTTTAAAAGCTAACCCGAATTACTGGGGCATCGGCGAATTTCCTCTGGGTATATCAGAGATAGTCTTTACACCGATCAGTGCTGCTGCCACCAGAGTTGCCGCGTTGCTTTCCGGTGAAGTCGATTTTATTCAAGACGTACCTGTGCAGGACTTAAAGCGTGTTGATGATGCAGACGGATTAAAAGTGGTCAAGGCGGCGCAGAACCGCGTTATCTTTTTCGGCATGAATACCGCCGCAGATGATCTTGAGACTGATAGCGTTGAAGGTGCTAACCCGTTTGCAGATGTAAATGTCAGACGCGCCATGAACATGGCAATTAATCGCGCTGCGATTCAAAAGGTTGTCATGCGCGACCAGTCAGACCCGACTAACGTCATCATGCCTCCGTTCGTCAATGGCTGGACAGAAGAACTCAATGCCATGCCGGAAGGTTCTGTTGAAGATGCCAAAAAGCTGATGTCCGATGCGGGCTATGCCGATGGATTTTCGGTGGCACTGGATTGCCCGAATGACCGCTATATCAACGATGAGGCCATCTGTCAGGCACTGGTTGGTATGATGGCGAAAATCGGAATTGAAGTGAACCTTATCGCGCGTCCGAAAGCACAGCACTTCCCGTTAATTCAGAACAAGACCTCCGAGTTCTATATGCTTGGCTGGGGCGTGCCAACATTCGATAGCCATTACGTATTTAATTTCCTGGTGCACACAACCACTGAAGATCGTGGTTCGTGGAACAACACAGGGTTCTCTAATGCTGATGTCGACGAAATGATTGTGAGCCTGGAATCTGAAACTGATCTCGCCGCTCGCGATGAAACTATCGGTAAGATCTGGGCCGCCGTGCAGGAAGAGCAAATCTATCTGCCAGTGCACAATCAGGTGTTGAACTGGGGCATGAAGGATGGCATCGAATTCGATGTGCAACCTGAAGATCAGCCACACTTCAAATTCATGGGCTCGAAGTAGATGGGCTCGAAGTAGACTGACAGAATCGGTCTAACATGAAACAAGCTACCCCCGGTATCTCACCGGGGACGAGTCTCTGATGCTCCCTACTATTATCCGCAGGCTGGCGCAGTCAGTTTTTGTACTGGCGCTGGTCGCGCTTATCGCGTTTCTTATTTTTCGCTACGTTGGTGACCCGGTAGAGAATCTGCTGGGGCAGGAAGCCACGGTGTCGGATCGAATCGAGTTGCGTGAGCGGCTTGGCCTTGATCACCCGTGGTACATACAGTACGTCAGCTTCGCCAAGCGTGCGCTGTTGTTTGACTTCGGCATTTCGTACCGAACCGGATTACCAGTCTCGGAGATGATTGCAAAACGACTGCCTGCAACCATTGAACTTGCCTTTGCATCAGCATTGTTTGCATTGTTTCTTGGTGTTGTACTAGGCATCTACACCGCTATCAATCGAACCGGCTGGCTGGCGCAGTTTATTTTATCAAGCTCACTGATCGGTGTTTCCCTGCCAACATTTTTAATAGGCATACTGCTTATCTGGATATTTTCAGTCGAGCTGGGCTGGCTGCCCTCCTTCGGCCGCGGTGATACGGTAGAGTTCGGCTGGTGGAGCACAGGCCTTTTGACTGTCTCTGGAATTAAATCTTTAATATTGCCAATGATCACGCTTGGCCTGTACCAGATGACATTGATCATGCGACTGGTTCGGGCAGAGATGCTTGAAGTGCTCAGGCAGGACTACATCCGTTTTGCACGGGCGCGTGGTTTGCCCGACCGCGTGGTGAATTTTGGCCATGCACTAAAGAACACTCTGGTCCCGGTCATTACTATCGCCGGTTTACAGCTTGGGTTGATTGTTGCATTCGCCATTGTCACCGAAACGGTTTTTCAATGGCCGGGGGTAGGTTTAATGTTTATCAATGCGGTTTATTTTGTTGATATCCCCGTGATGAGCGCTTATCTCTTACTGGTCGGGCTGGTTTTTGTGGTGATTAATCTACTGGTGGATCTCTCATACTTTGTTATTGATCCTCGCATCAAAGATGGCATCAATGCAGGCAACGAAAGCCGGTGAGAAAATTTCTTGCCTCTGATTTTTTCTATGATTTTTGCCGCTCACCTGTCACGGTTCTGTCGTTCGTTGTCGTTTTAATATTGCTTATCTGCGCAGTTTTCGCATCGTTTATCGCCCCAACCAATCCGTTTGATCCGGCAAGCCTGGATTTAATGAATGGCTTCACCCCGCCAATGACGCCGAATGAGTTCACCGGCAGCGTGTTTATGTTGGGGACCGACGATCAGGGGCGCGACTTGTTTTCAGCCATCCTCTATGGTTTACGTGTGTCGCTTTTTGTAGGCTTTTCAGCAGTGATGCTGGCACTGATAATCGGTGTATCGCTCGGCCTTATCGCAGGCTATATCGGTGGCTGGGTCGATTCATTCATAATGCGTATAGCTGACATTCAAGTGACCTTCCCTTCCATACTCATCGCCATGCTTATCTTTGGTGTCACACGCGGTGTGTTGCCACCAGACCAGCGCGATGAGCTGGCGATATTCGTACTTATTGTCAGCATTGGTTTATCAGAGTGGGTGCAGTTTGCCAGAACCGTGCGTGGTGCAACTCTGGTCGAAAAAGAAAAAGAATATGTAGCAGCGGCCAGACTTACCGGCCTGGGCCGCCTGCAAATTATGCGGCGTCATATCCTGCCCAACGTGCTTGGCCCGGTGTTAGTGGTTGCCACAATCACGCTTGCTATTGCCATAATTGCTGAGGCCACACTATCGTTTTTAGGCGTCGGTGCACCACCGACAGAACCAAGCCTCGGTACGCTTATCAACATTGGTCAGGATTATCTGTTCTCTGGTGAATGGTGGATTCTGCTCTTTCCAGCGCTGACTTTGCTGGCACTCGCCTTGTCAGTTAATTTGTTTGGAGACTGGCTACGTGATGCGTTAAACCCAAGGCTAAAATGAGCACCGGCAAAAGCACTCAAGACAGTTCAGCGTTACTTGAAGTTCGCAACCTGAGCGTTGAATTTCCGCTACGTCGCGAACTACTAACGGTGGTCGATAGCGTTTCATTCAATGTTCGACGCGGCGAAATACTCGGTATTGTCGGGGAGTCAGGTGCCGGTAAATCAATGACGGGATCGGCAATCATCGGACTGATTGACCCACCTGGTCGCATAGCCACTGGCGAGATTTTCTTTGATGGAGAACTGGTCAATGACGCACAGGCAGACAACAATGCCAAACAACTGCGTGGCAAGCATATCGGCATGGTTTTCCAGGACCCGCTGACCAGCCTGAATCCGCTGCAACGAGTTGGCGATCAAATCATCGAGACTATTCGTATCCATTTAGGCGTCAGCGCGACGGATGCAACCACCAGAATGAAGGCAGCGCTTGAGGAGGTGGGCCTGGATCCGACACGCTCACGAGCATATCCGCACGAGTTTTCCGGTGGCATGCGACAACGAGCGGTGATCGCACTTGCCCTGTGTGCTGAGCCACAACTGATCATCGCCGATGAGCCAACCACCGCGCTGGACGTTTCTATTCAGGCGCAAATACTGGACTTACTCAAACGCGTCTGCAAAGACCGTGGTGCATCCGTCATGTTAATAACGCATGACATGGGGGTTATCTCTGAAACGACCGATCGCGTCGCTGTGCTTTATCAAGGCAAGCTTGTCGAGATTGGTCAGACACCGGACATTATCGAACGGCCCGAACACCCCTATACCAAAGCACTCATCGCATGTACGCCAACCATAGAGGGAGGCTCGTTCGAGCGAGACCTGGTTCAGATTGATCGAAGCGATGCAAACAGCGGTGACAGTGAATTTAATCTGCGTCCGGTAAATGTGGCCGATGAACGGGTTAAAGAACCCGCTCACTCAACCCCATTGTTAATCGCCAGCGACTTATCATGTGAGTTTGATCTTTCCGATCCGTTGTTTATTCGCTTACTGAGCTTTCAGGGAAAGCGGATTCTTCGTGCTGTAGACAGTGTCAGCTTCCAGATAGAACGCGGCACAACTTACGCGCTGGTGGGCGAGAGCGGATCCGGAAAATCGACTATCGCTCGTATGGCGGTCGGATTACTTGCGCCGACCAGCGGCAGTGTCACGATTGATGGCAGTGACTTAAACAGTGCAAGCCTCGATGCTCAGCAAAGACAAACGCTGAGGCGTCGTATTCAAATGGTATTCCAAAGCCCTTTTGCAAGCCTTAATCCGCGATGGCGGGTGAAAGATATTCTCGCAGAGCCATTGCACGCATTTGATCTGGCAAATGGCCGCGAGAAAGAACGTGTAATCGAACTGTTAGAGCAAGTCGGTTTATCTGCCAGTGACCAACACAAATACCCGCACGAGTTTTCAGGCGGTCAACGCCAGCGTATATCAATAGCAAGGGCACTGGCATCAGAGCCGGAATTTATCATCTGTGACGAGCCTACCTCGGCACTGGATGTTTCCGTGCAGGCACAGGTTTTAAATTTGCTAAAGCAATTGCAGCGAGAGCTTGGACTGACCTACCTGTTTATTACTCATGACCTTGCTGTGGTCGCGACCATGGCCCGAAGGATTGGCGTACTGCAGTCAGGCAAGTTAGTTGAAGAAGGCGACACTGTAGATATATTAAATAATCCGGCAACCGAGTACACAAGGATGTTGATCGATTCCGCACCACGATTGTAACGAGATTGCGCAGCTATAATGCCCGGCATCCAAACGATGAACGAGGATGTTAAAGAGCAAACTGTTGGTATGCCGATCAACGCCAGACTCCAGTTAGTCCTGGTGCTCTAACAACCAACGATAGTGTTGTACGTTAATCAATAAACTCAGCAACTAAGACCCCGGGTAAAGACAGACACAAGGGCGAATACACAAATGAAGCTAGAATTTCACCACATCAACTTTGTCTCTAAAAATGTTGACGACTTGCACGACTTTTACACCAATGTGCTGGGCCTGGACAACATCCCACAGGAGGATTTTCCTCGCACCGAGGCCAACGATGAAGTCGGATATAACGGCCAGATTCGTTTCGCCACCGAAGGCAGTATGCAAATGCACCTCGCCGAGCGCCAGCTCAATGTAGCATTCAAAAATGGACAAGTGATCAACCCTGTTGATCGCGGGCACATTGCGTTCCGCACAGATGATCTTCCCGCACTGCTCAAAATTCTCGACGATAAAAACGTCCCCTACTCCGACTACGGAACAGCTTTCGCCAAAAACTGGCATCAGGTGTTTTTTCAGGATCCCGAAGGCAATGTCATCGAAGTACACCAACAGGTCAATTAAGTTAATACCATCGGGCCTGTTGAGGTAATCCTCACGCGGTGTAGTTATGAGTCAGTCACCACAAGCTCGGAATCAGTAGAATGGAATATACGATCAGGCCGGCTTTCGAAGATGATGCAAAATCGATTAACGAAATTTCCAGGCATCTTGGGTATCCGCAATTATCAGATGCCGAGGCTGAAAGTAAACTGCTGCAACTTATTCACTCAACGACCGATGAGGTCTTTTTGGCAGACTCAAAAGGCGCTGTGGTTGGCTGGTTACACCTGTTCCTTGCGCGTCGCCTGGCCTCTGCAAACTTCTACGAAATAGGCGGATTGGTCGTCATGCCTGACTTGCGTGGCTGCGGTGTCGGTCGAGCATTGGTTAATCATGTAGTCAAAATACATGCAGGTACAATTCGTGTTCGCTGCAATGAACAAAGACCTGAGTCTCATCAGTTTTACGAGGCCATTGGTTTCCACGACATCAAACTTCAGCGGATATTTGAAAAAAC
>CAYMVV010000094.1:0-21794 GCA_964393885.1 uncultured Granulosicoccaceae bacterium
CTGTCGAAGTAGAGTTCGGCGGCGGACAACTGATAGTCAATTCGTTTGAAGGGGTCTGCTTCTATCCGAGCGAGGGCTTCGTAAACCTGTGCGGCCTGGGCAAGATTGCCGGTGGCAGTTAAATCGCTGGCAAGTTGCTCACTGGGCGGTTGTTGGGGTAAAGCCGGAATGACAGGTCTCTTAAATGGAGATCCACACGCCGCTAACAATAATGCCAGCAGGCCCAACAACATTATCCTCAGGCAGGTCTGACCTGTCGAATTAAGTGCTGTGAT
This sequence comes from uncultured Granulosicoccaceae bacterium, assembly GCA_964393885.1. Classification (GTDB taxonomy): domain Bacteria; phylum Pseudomonadota; class Gammaproteobacteria; order Granulosicoccales; family Granulosicoccaceae. Next base: position 276 of record CAYMVV010000094.1, read on the forward strand.
GACTGACAGCCGGGAGCAATATTCTGTTCCGATGTCTTGCGAATAGGTCATGGTTTTTACTCCACTTGCGACGACAATCTGTCGGTCATTAGTTTTGATGGGAGCCTGCCCGAGAACTGCCTTTCTACTGCGGACGCGGTCTATTGGCCTGCTACAGGATCGATATCGTTAATGTGAATGACTATTCGCTTCAATTGATCAGACATATCTGACTCAAATCTCGCACCTTCACCACGACATTTATTCTTCAACAGCCTCCTGGCTCAATAGTATACCAGTTGGTATTGAGTTGAGACTTCGCAGGGATGTTCATCAGCGGCTGCGGCTTTGTGGCAAGCTATAGCTTATGAGTAAATCAATCTCCCTGCAGCACCTGGCCCGATCAAGATTTTCAATTGTAGTAATTCTTTACAATGGAGACTATTGCTGTGATCCACGCTGTTGTCGGCAACGAGCACTGTGCCATGACAGCTGAGGTGCAGTCAGTGGTTGCCGGGGTCTTATACATTGTTGCGACTCCGATAGGAAATCTGGCGGACTTGTCTGAACGTGCGCGGCAAATTCTCGCACAGGTGGATTGTGTGTTCGCGGAAGATACGCGTCATACCGTGCTCTTATGTCGCCACTATGGATTAGAACCTGACCTCAAATCCTTGCACGAACACAACGAGCAACAACGGGTTGCAGACGTGTTGGATCGATTACGTAGCGGTGAGTCGCTTGCGCTGGTGTCTGACGCGGGTACCCCGTTGATAAACGATCCGGGGTATCGAGTTGTCACTGCCTGTCACGAGGCGGGCTTTGCGGTTAGTCCAATTCCCGGGCCGTCGGCGTTGATTGCGGCGCTATCGGTTTGCGGCTTGCCAACAGATCGCTTCACCTATCATGGTTTTCTACCAGCCAGGGCAACGGCCAGACGCCAGTCTCTGGCCGAATTGCAATACCTGCAGGCAACCCAGGTATGTTTCGAGTCGCGGCATCGGATTGTCGAATGTTTAAAAGATATTGCCGATGTACTGGGTCCTGAGCGTGAGGTTTGTATTGCGCGCGAAATAACAAAAAAGTTTGAGTCAATACACAAGGGCTCCGCGCTACAAATGTTGGAGCTAACTGAACAGACGACTGACAATCAAAAGGGCGAGTTTGTTGTGTTGATTGCCGGGGCCGGTCCGCAACAGGCTTCACTTACCGTCGAAAACCAGCGCCTTTTACTCGATTTGGCCAGCGAGCTCCCACCAAGGAAGGCCACCGCCATCGTCGCCCGGCACACGGGGCTAGATCGGAAGTATTTGTATGAGTGGCTGTTGCAGAACAAATAAAACGGGTATCTGCTCTATATAGCGGTGTGTTGTCGTACAGCAAGCAGGTCGTGCGCGCTTGCGGCATATTGATATCAATCGCGCAGTGGTAGTGCTTGCTGCCAGTATTGTTGCAGGGTGTAAGGCGGGAGTGGGCCGTAAGCCGGGTTCTGTCGTGGACAGTCATTCATCTGGAAAGCATGTCACCATGCAGTTCTAGCGATCTACCCGGAAGCACCGTGGGCCACGGCAATGCTTCCCTATTTGATCTTGCTCCAAGCGGGGTTTACCAGCCGCCGAATGTTACCACCGACGCGGTGCGCTCTTACCGCACCCTTTCACCCTTACCGGTCGCGACTGTGTCCGGAGACATTGGTCGTGACTTAGGCGGTCTTCTCTCTGCTGCACTTTCCGTAGGTTCGCACCCCCCAGGTGTTACCTGGCGCTCTGCCCTGTGGAGCCCGGACTTTCCTCTGCATCAAAATGACACAGCGACTGTCTGGCCTACTCCCGAGCGATATCGTAACGCTTTCCTGCTCGCAATGCGACTGATCATCCAAAAATAGACTCGCCCTGAATCTGTCCAAATTGTAAATCGCGCGCAAGCCCCCCGGTTTTCGGTCTTTATTCAAGTTAAATCTAATTAACTATTCGTAACCAATTGATTTGGTTGAGGTCGCGAGTGGCGGCATCCGGCGACGATAGTGCGCTGTCTAACTTATTGTCTTTAAAACTTATTTATTAAATGAAAAAAAGTCTTTGTAACTTGTAGAGACAAGCCTCTGTGGTAAAGTTGAGGTGTTCGATCAGTGAAGTGTAGCAATGTGGATCGAAGTGGGACTTACTAGCTGGATTAGCTCATTCATTCATGTTTCTCGGTAAATCGACATTGACACTCGACGCAAAAGGGCGCATCGCAATTCCTGCGCGCTACCGCGAGCAATTGTTCGATTTGTGTGAAGGCAAAATGGTGGTGAGTTACAACCCGGCAGAGCACTGTTTGCCAATCTACCCGTATGACGAGTGGCACCAATGTGTGAAGAAGATGCAGGCTGCGCCGGATCAATCGCCGAAAATACGCAAGCTGCAGCGTCTTATTTATTCCTTTACTCATGAAGTTGATATGGATGCCAGTGGTCGCCTGCTTATACCGCAGGAATCTAGAGAGAAAATCGCATTGTCTAAAAACGTTGTGCTTATCGGGCACGGTGAGAAGTTTGAGCTCTGGGATGAAGAACGCTGGTTACGTGTTAGTAAAGAAGAAAGTGAAGAGTTGGTTGACATGATCGTGTCCGATGAAGAGTTGGACAAGCTAGGGTTTCAACTTTAATGGCGTCGCACGAACACATTTCGGTGTTGCACCGGGAAACTATCGACGCACTAAATATAAAGTGTGATGGTATCTATATGGACGCCACATTCGGGCGCGGTGGTCATAGTCAATCCGTCTTGCAAGCTCTTGGTGAGAAGGGTCGACTTATTGCGATCGATTGCGATGCTCAGGCGGTGGCCTATGCCAGTGAACACTTCGGGAATGACAGCAGATTTGAAGTTCTGCAATGCAATTACAGTGAACTAAGCGATGTCGCTAACAATATGGGGCTGGTTGGTGTAGTGGATGGAGTGTTGTTTGATCTCGGTGTTTCTTCGCCTCAACTGGATGTCGCAGATCGTGGTTTCAGCTTTGATCGTGACGGACCGCTGGATATGCGAATGAATCAGGATAGTGGTGTGCCGGTATCTGATTGGCTGGCGAGCGCGAGTGAAGAAGAACTGGCAACTGTTTTTAAAGAATACGGCGAGGAGCGATACGCAAAGAGAATTGCACGGCGTGTGGTTGAGGAGCTGTCTAAACGTCCAATAACAACCACGCTTGATCTGGCTCAGGTTATTAAGGATGCACATCCAAGATGGGAAAAGCACAAGCATCCGGCTACCCGGTGCTTTCAGGCGCTAAGAATATTCATTAATCGGGAGCTGGATCATCTGCGCACAGCTCTTGAGGCCTGCGTCAGTGTATTGCGTCCTGGTGGGCGCGTTGTGGTGATTAGCTTTCACTCACTGGAAGACCGGATAGTGAAAAGGTTTTTCCGCGGCAGTCTGGAGCCGGCGTCGCTTGCTTCCGGGGCAAAGAGACGTCAGCACAAAATGCCTCCCAGGGGGCTGCCGCAGTTGACGGATAGCAAAGTTTCCCTGCTCAGGACAATTGGTAAGGCTATACGGCCGGGTGATGCGGAGATCAGTCTCAATCCGCGGTCCAGATCGTCGGTGATGAGAGTTGCGGAGAAACTGGCATGAGTAGTTTGCGATCTGCCGTGGTTGTCTTGTTGGTAGCGAACGTCGCGACAGCTGGCGCAGTAGTGTATTCGAAGAATATGAGCCGGGTTCTATTCAAGAGTTCACGTGCTCTGCATGAATCCATAGATCAGGCGCAAATCGAATGGGGCAGGCTTCAGCTTGAGGAGAGTGCGCTTGCGAGATTTGGTCGTATAGAAGAGCTCGCAACACAAAAACTGGATATGCGCATGCCGGCGCACAGTGAAATAAAGATGGTTCTCGAATGAGTGCAACTTCCGTAAGTCAGGGCGCAGGTGGGCGTCGGGCGTTTGTACTCGCCATTTTTCTGGTGCTTGCAAGTGTTCTTTGGTTGCGAGCGTTTAAGCTGCAAATACTGGATTCTGTTTTTTATCAAAAGCAGGGCGACGCGCGACAAATACGTACTCTGCCGCTGGCGGCGCACCGTGGCATGTTGACTGATCGCAACGGGGAGATGCTGGCGGTCAGCTCACCTATTGCGACTATCTGGGCTGATCCATCAATACTTGCAGAGCACGACGACAAGATAGACTTGCTTGGCTATGCGCTGGAGATGGATCCGGGGCGCATACGCAATATGGTTGAGCGTGGCGTTGAAAAGTCGCGTGAATACATCTACCTTCGCCGCCACGTTCACCCGAGGATTGAAAAAGCGCTGCAATCAATTAAGGACCGAGGGCAAATACAGGGCGTCAACATAGAGCGTGAGTATGGACGCTATTACCCGAGTGGGGAAATTACCGCACACGTTCTCGGTTTTAATGATATCGACGATCGCGGACAGGAAGGTCTGGAGATGGCTTTCGATGACTGGCTGCGTGGAACGCCCGGTAAAAGACGGGTAGTGACCGACGTGCTCGGTGATGCAATTGAAGATATCGAACTCATTTCTGAAGATCAGCCAGGTAATGATCTGACGTTGAGCATCGATAAGCGAATTCAGTACCTCGCCTACCGGGAGCTTAAGCAAGCCGTTCAGCGCAACGGCGCAAAATCCGGGTCGGCGGTGGTTCTCGATTCCCGAACCGGTGAGGTGCTGGCGATGGTTAACCAGCCCTCGTACAATCCGAATCGCTTCTCTGAAAGGGTGGGTGGAGCCAAACGCAATCGTGCTGTGACTGATGTGTTGGAGCCCGGCTCAACGATAAAACCTTTTACCGTTGCCGCGGCACTGGAGTCAGAGTTGTTTTCACGCGATGACATTATTGATACAGCGCCAGGTAGGTTTAATGTAGGTCGCTATGTGGTGCGCGACTATAAAAATTATGGCGAGTTATCACTCGTTGGCGTGTTGAAGAATTCCAGCAACGTCGGTGCGAGTAAAATTTCTTTGCAGCTTGATAGAGAAGTGCTGTGGAATGCCTTTGATCGACTCGGTTTTGGGCAGCCCCCGCTTATTGAGTTTCCGGGTGCTGTTGCCGGTTCATTGCCACACTACAGCTCGTGGTCTGTTGTTCGGCAGGCCACTGTGTCTTACGGGTATGGAGTGTCGACAACAGTGCTTCAGTTGGCGAGGGCTTATGCTGCATTGGCGGCTGATGGTTTGATGCCGGAAGTTACCTTTCAAAAGCTGGAAGGTGAGCCTCGCACCAGCAGGGTGTTTAGCCCTGATGTCGCACGCGATGTGCGCCATATGCTTGAGTCTGTTGTCAGTGAAGGCACTGGCAAGGCAGCGGGGATACCCGGGTATACCGTTGCAGGCAAGACTGGAACGACACATATTTCTGAAAACGGCAGCTACGCGGACGATCGTTATATTTCCCAGTTTGCGGGTATGGCGCCAGTTGAGAACCCTGCAATAGTTGCGGTTGTTGCGATTATAGAGCCGCGGGGCCGCTACTACGGTGGCGAGGTGGCAGCGCCTGTTTTTTCCCGCATCATGGCGGGCGCACTGCGGATTCGCAATGTGAATCCGGATGGTCAGCAAGTGTACCCGTTGCAGGCAGCAAGGCAGGATGATGAATCCTGAACCATCGGTGTCTGTCGACCTGACTCTTGCGCGTCTGCTCGAGGGTTATGCCCTGGTCGGTCCAAAACAAGACAGGAATTGCAGCGGCATTCAGTGCGACTCACGGCTGCTGGTTGATGGTAATGTTTTTATAGCGCTCGACGGTTTAACCGTGCATGCGCTGGATTTTCTGGATAAGGCACTGACGGTAGATCTGGCAGCTGTGCTGGTCGATATGCAACAGGATCGACCTACCGATGATGAACGAGAGCAACTCCACGCCGCTGGTATACCACTAGTCGCTATTCCTGATCTTCCCGTGGTCGCTGGTGAGATAGTCAGCCGTTTCTACAATGATCCGTCTCGAGCGCTGAAAGTGGTTGGGATCACAGGTACGGATGGAAAAACCTCGGTCTGTCATCTGGTGGCGCAAGCGCTCAATGAACACCGTTCCAACTGTGGATTGATTGGAACATTGGGTATCAGTTTGGGGCGTGATTTGTCTGCAAGTGGACTGACAACACCCGACACGGTCAAGCTGCATTCTACTTTGGCAACTTTTAGAGATGCGGGTGCGGGCTTTGCGGCGATGGAGGTGTCTTCTCATGCATTGGTTCAGCATCGGGTCGGTGGTATAGCGTTTGACGTTGCGGTCTTCACTAATTTAGGTCGGGACCATCTTGATTTTCATGGTGACATGAATCGTTATCGGCTCGCCAAAGAGCTTCTTTTTCAGCAGCCGGGCCTGCGCGCTGCAGTATTAAACGCTGATGATGACGCGGGTGTTGATTTGATTGAGCGACTGTCAGAGCTTGAGCTAACTACCTTTGGAAGTGGAGCACGTGATACATCGCAACACGTTCGTTACCGAGATGTGTCGCCGTCCATAGATGGTCTTCACTTTACGATCGAGTTTGATGACAGGGTGTATTCTGTTCAAAGTGCCTTGCTGGGCAGATTTAATGTGGAAAACCTGTCTGCGACTTTTGCGGTTCTGGTGGCGTTGGGGCTGGGGCCGGATCTGGCAGCCGAGTCGTTAAAAAATTTGCAAGCGGTTCCAGGCCGAATGGAGTCGGTGCGTTTGTCAAACGGTGTGGTTGCAATTGTCGACTATGCGCACAATCCGCATGCGCTTGAGTCATTGCTGCGAGCAGTAAGAGAGCACGTCGAAGGTCGCCTGTTACTGGTGTTTGGCTGTGGTGGCGATCGTGATCAGGGAAAGCGGCCATTGATGTCGGCTGTAGCTGATCAATACGCAGATCATTGCATTGTCACTGATGACAACCCGCGTACTGAGGACGGAGACCAAATCGTCGCCCACATAACTGCCGGGTTCAATGCGAACAGCCAGTATCTGGTCGAACGCGATCGCCGTTCAGCCATCCAGCAGGCGATCAAGGCGGCAAGGCCCGGTGATATCGTAGTCATTGCCGGCAAGGGTCACGAAGACTATCAGCTTATTGGCACTCAGAAGCAAAAGTTCAGTGACAGGGATGTGGTCGAGGAGTGTGCGCTCGAGTGTGCTGAGGAACTGGAGTCGTGAGTGGGGCCTTGCACGATATAAGTCTTAGTGATCTTGCACAAGCGTCCAATGGCTCGCTGGTCGGTACGGATAGTAAGATTCAGTCTGTAAGCACTGACTCACGGAGCATCGCGAGTGGCGATGTTTACTTTTGCCTGCGTGGCGAAAATTTTGATGGTCATGACTACGCGCAAGCATCCGTTGCCGCTGGTGCGGTAGCGATTGTTTGTGAACGTAGTCTGGATAGCGGTGTTGCGGAGGTTGTGGTTCCAGACGCGCGCCGGGCGTATGGCATGCTGGCCATGCTTTGGCGTAACAAGCTGTCGTTGAAACTGATCGGAGTTACTGGTAGTAACGGCAAAACCACGGTTAAACAGCTGTTAAAAGAAATCTGCGCAGAAGCAGGCTCGGTACAATATACCCGTGCAAATGACAACAATGATATCGGCGTGCCACAGACACTGTTGCGAATCGATCAAAGCCATCAGTTTGCCGTAGTGGAGATGGGGGCCAACCAACTGGGCGAGATCGAGTGGCTGGGCACCATATCAAAGCCGAATGTTGCCATCATTACCAATGTTAGCGCCTCTCATATAGAGGGCTTTGGCAGTCTTGAATCGGTTTGCCGTGAAAAGTCTGCCATTTACACGAGTCTTGCGGAAGATGGCGTAGCCATTGTCAATCGAGACGATCAGTTTGCCGATGAGTGGCTGCGACTCAACCAAAATCGGTCGGTGATTACCTTTGGTAGTGATGCAAGCGCTGATGTGTACGTTGAACAAATCGGTGTTAGCCAAATTCGCTTGCACTGCCGGATTAACGGGCGTGAATCAACTATCGAAACACTGTGCCATCTCGTCGGTGCTCACAATTTAATGAACATTGCTGCGGCGACAGCTGCCGCTATTGCATGTGGTATTGACCTGGCGGTTGTAGCCCGGGGTGTCGCAAATGCAGTACCGGTCAAAGGTCGTTTAAATTTCCATCAGCTGACTGGTGGCTTAACGTTAATCGATGATACGTACAATGCCAATCCTGCGTCAGCTCGCGCTGCAATTGATGTGTTAGCAAGTGTTGCGGCTGAACGTTGGCTGGTATTGGCAGATTTGAAGGAGCTTGGGGAAGACGCAGCGTTACATCACACAGCACTGGGTGAGTTTGCTCTGGAGAAAAGTATTGATCGACTCTATGCGACAGGCGAGCTGTGTCGTTGCACGGTGGAGGCCTTTGGTGATCGTGCGCAATGGTTTGACGATAAGGATGAATTGTTAGAGCAGTTGCAGCAGGAACTCGAATACAGAGAAGATAACACTGTCGACAGTATGGAACGTGACACCGTGGTCCTTGTTAAAGGGTCGCGTTCCATGGCGATGAACGAGGTGGTCGACGCGTTGCGGGAAAATTACGCGAAGACCGCTCTCAAAGTTGCCGGAGAGGCTCTCTGATGATGCTTCTTGTCGCAGACTGGCTCAGTCAGATAAATGATGGCTTCCGAGTTATCCAGTACATCACGTTGCGCGCGATATTTGCCGCGTTGTCTTCATTAATTGTATGTCTGGTATTTGGGCCGGTAATGATTCGTCGTCTACAAGAGGCGAGTATTGGACAAAGCGTCAGGCAGGATGGACCCAGCACACATTTGTCGAAAGCTGGCACACCGACTATGGGTGGTGCAATGATTCTGGTCGCAGTTGCTGTCAGTGTGTTGCTCTGGTCTGACTTGTCGATCAGCCATGTGTGGGTAGTTCTGTTTGTAATGATTTCATTTGGAATCATTGGCTGGATAGATGACTATCGCAAGGTACTGCTAAAAAATTCAGACGGTCTGTCCGCTGCGGCTAAATTTTTCTGGCAATCAGTGGCTGCTTTTTCTGCTGTGCTTTTTATCTATGCGAATGCCAGGAGCGTGTCTGAAGTCAGTCTGCTAGTCCCCTTTGTGAAAGACGTGTCGATCTTTTTAGGATTATGGTTCCTGCCTTTCGCGTTTTTTGTCATCGTCGGCACCAGTAACGCTGTAAACCTGACAGATGGTCTCGATGGCCTTGCGATTATGCCCGCTGTAATGGTGGCGGCAGGCCTTGGTATTTTTGCGTATGTCACAGGGCACGCCGTTTTTTCTGACTATCTGGGTATCCCGAGTATTCGAGGGGTTGGCGAGTTGACCGTTTTCTGTTCCAGTCTGGTTGGCGCAGGCCTGGGGTTTCTGTGGTTCAACACATACCCGGCTCAGGTGTTCATGGGGGATGTCGGTGCATTGGCTATTGGCGCTGCGATTGGTGTTACGGCTGTGCTGGTGAGGCAGGAAATTGTGTTGCTGATTATGGGAGGAGTGTTTGTCATGGAGACGGTCAGCGTTGTTATGCAGGTAACCTCATTCAAGCTTACCGGTAAACGAATATTCCGCATGGCACCGATACATCACCACTTTGAGTTAAAAGGGTGGCCCGAACCAAGAGTAATTGTACGCTTCTGGATAATCACTTTTATTCTGGTTTTGGTCGGAATGGCGAGTTTGAAGATACGTTGACATGAGCTCGTTAAAGAAAAATACCTTAATTGCGGGTTTTGGCATCAGCGGTATGTCGACTGCTCGCCATTTACTGGCGACCGGTGTGCCTTTTGATGTTGCCGATCAAAATATTGAACGGGCTACTTTGTCTCTGCAGGAAATGGCGACTGGCAATCTGGATATAAGCGACATCCAGATCATTGAAGACGAGTGGACAGCAGAGCTGTTTTCGCGATACCAGTGCCTGGTTGTAAGTCCGGGAGTGTCCAGTCGCTCGGAGAGTTTTCAGTCTGCACGCGCCAGTGGTGTTGAGGTTATAGGCGACGTGGAGTTGTTTGCCAGGTCCGCCAAAAAGCCGGTAATTGCTGTTACCGGTTCAAACGGTAAAAGTACCGTGGTTAGTATGACTGGTGAAATATTGCGAGCGGCTGGACTGAAAGCCGCGGTGATCGGAAACGTTGGGCTCGCATGTCTGGATGGCCTCAACGATAATTCAGTAGATGTTTACGTGCTTGAGCTGTCCAGTTTTCAGCTGGAAACTACCTCTTCGTTGCGGCCATTGGTATCCACTGTATTGAATGTCAGCGAAGATCATATGGATCGCTACCACAGTATCGACGACTATGCCGCTGTTAAGCGGTCGGTATACAGAAATTCGATGATTGCAGTGGTAAATGCAGATGATTCACAGTCCTGGTCTGCAGAGAATAACCACAAAAGAGTGACAGAATTTTCCACGGTAAGCACCGATGCCCCCTGGTCTTTACATCGGCTGGCTGATGGCAGCGATGTACTGCAAGGCCCCGATGGCATATCTGTCGATACCGCTGTTATGAATGTTGATGGCAGCCATAATCATTCCAATGCGCTCGCCTCAATGGCACTGGTTAGTACGTTGCTTGAGGTTGCTGATTCTCTGCCTGTCAGCCAGCTGAGTGCTGCTGAGTTAAATAGCGTATTTGCTGCCGGCCTCGGTCAGTTCGTTGGGCTGCCGCATCGCACACAGTTGGTGCGACGAGCCAATGGGGTTAGCTGGTTCAATGATTCTAAAGGCACCAATGTGGGCGCCTGTGTCAGTGCAATAGAAGGATTAGCTGGTCCTGTTGTGTTAATTGCGGGCGGGCGAGGTAAAGGTGCAGATTTTTCTCCTCTTGGTCGCGCAATAGAAAAGAAATGTCGAGCAGTTGTATTGATTGGAGAAGATGCGGAAAGAATGAGCGCGGCGGTCAGTGGTAACGTGCCAGTCTATATAGAGAGGTCGCTGACTGACGCGGTCGAGCGGGCTTCATCAGTAGCGCAGTCAGGAGATAGTGTTCTGCTGTCACCGGCATGCGCCAGTTTCGATATGTTTGCAAATTTCGAGGCACGAGGTGATGCCTTTGCTGATGAGGTGAATCGACTATGCGCATGAACTCAATGGCTGCTTATCAGGATCAGCGTGTAGATTGGTATCTGATGTTGTTGCTCGGGATCGTTGCGGCCTTTGGGTTAGTGATGGTCTTTTCAGCATCAGTGGCACAGGCGGAGCGGCTGCATGACAACACGCTGTATTTTGGCCGCAATCAAATGGCGTATCTGTTTGTTGGCTTTGCAGTGGCGGCTATAGTCTGGCGCATACCACTGTTGATGTGGGAGCGATTCGGCCTCGCGTTTCTGGTATTTTCCTTTGCGCTGTTGTTATTGGTGCTCATCCCGGGTATCGGGAAAAGCGTCAATGGAAGCCAACGCTGGCTCAACCTGGGTTTATCGTTTCAGCCATCCGAACTGCATAAGGTTGCAGTGATAATTTTTCTTGCAGGTTTTTTTGTACGCAAGGGTGAGCAACTGCGTACCAAAGTTGGTGTCTTTGCGCTGCCATTGCTGATAGCGCTGGCGTCTGGTGTGTTGCTGATTCTGGAACCTGACTACGGTGCAACCATGGTGATAGCAGCCACAATATTCGCGATGATGTTTCTCGCCGGTGTTCGATGGTTGCACATTATGGCAGTGGTGGTGATGTTCGTACCGGTTGCTGTCGGGCTCATACTTGTATCGCCTTATCGCAGGGATCGGCTATTCAGCTTTTTGAATCCATGGGATGACCCTTTCGACTCGGATTTTCAGTTGACCCAATCGTTGATTGCAGTAGGTCGTGGTGCACTCGACGGTGTTGGCATTGGCAGCAGTGTACAAAAAATGGCCTACCTGCCCGAGGCGCACACAGATTTCGTATTTGCGGTGTTGGCTGAAGAAACCGGATTAATTGGCGTGACCATAATACTGGCTCTGTTTGCTTTGATCATTTCACGAGCATTTCGTATAGCTCGCGATGCTGAGCGCGCCGGTCTGGTGTTTGGTGCCTATGTGGCCACAGGGGTGGGTTTCTGGATTGGGCTGCAGGCGTTTGTCAATATTGGGGCGAATATGGGGGTGCTGCCAACCAAAGGTATAACACTTCCCTTCCTCAGTTACGGCGGCAGTAGTGTATTGATGACCTGTTTTGCGTTTGCACTGGTTTTACGGGTGCATACTGAAACCGCGGATGCCCAGTTTCAGGAGCACCAGCGTATTGTCCGATCCCGCGAGGAAATCAGGGCTGGAGTGCGTGTGGCGAACGCCAGAGTGGATAGGTCAAAGGCCAATGTCGATCACCGCCAGATACTGGATGACTCCTATCATGACTGATCGTCCCGTGATGATTGCTGCTGGTGGTACGGGAGGCCATGTGTTTCCCGGCTTGGCAGTTGCCATGGAACTGCTCGAACAGAATGTTCCTGTTATCTGGGTGGGGACAGAGCATGGGATCGAGTCGCGTTTAGTGCCTGATTGGGGCGTGCCCCTGAAGCTTATCAAGGTTACCTCTCTGCGTGGCAAAGGGGTGTTTTCTGCCTTGCGAAGCGGGCTGAATTTAATTACAGCTATTGCTCGCTCGGTGTATATCGTGGTTACGGTTCGACCACGAGTGGTGCTCGGCATGGGTGGCTATGTGGCGGGACCTGTCTGTCTTGCAGCACGTGTTGGCGGATGCAAAATGATGTTGCATGAGCAAAACGCAGTTGCGGGTTTCACTAATCGGCTGTTGAAGCGATTTGCAAATCCTGTCATGGAGGCAATGCCTGGTACTTTTGATGGAAATACTTCCGCAATTTTTACCGGTAACCCGGTCAGAAACGATATTCTCAATGTAGAGTCGCCTCAATTGAGAATGGCTAAGCGCGATACCGCAGTCAATGTGCTGGTGATCGGTGGCAGTCAGGGAGCGAGGGTCTTAAATGAACTGGTGCCTCAGGCTATTCAACAGATATCCGCTGCGACGGGGCAGGCTACCGTAAAAGGTGAGAGTTCATCTGATAACACGCAAGCTATCGATCAACGAGTAATAGCTTTAAATGTTCGACATCAGGCAGGTGCAAATCTGCTGGAATCTACAACCGCTGCCTATGCAATGTGTGGTCATGATTGTGAGGTCAGTGCTTTTATCGATGATATGGCGCAAGCCTATGCATGGGCCGATTTAATAATATGTCGCGCCGGTGCGATGACTGTGGCTGAAGTTGCAGCCGTTGGCCTTGCAGCGATTCTTATTCCTTATCCGGCAGCAGTTGACGATCACCAAACGGCCAATGGTAAGTATCTGGTTGACGTCGGCGCTGCGGTTTTGATTCAGGAGTCTGACATTACCGTTGAAAATCTGGCTGTAAAAATCAATGAACTCATCACCGACAGGCAGAGACTGCTGGACATGGCACAAAGAGGCAGAGAGGCAGCACGGCGCGATGCAACTCAAAGGGTGGTAAAACAAGTATTGGGAGAGGCAGCATGAGTCTTCCTGCCAGTAGTGCCAGGGTCCGAAACTGGATGAGACGCATTGACCATGTGCACTTTGTCGGTATCGGTGGAGTCGGTATGGGTGGCATCGCCGAGGTTATGATTAATCTGGGTTACAGTGTAACTGGCTCTGACATGTCCAGAAATGCATTGGTTGAGAGGCTGGAGAAACTCGGTGCAAAAGTGTATGCGCACCACCATGCGGACAATGTCGCCGGTGTTGATGTGGTGGTTGTGTCATCGGCCATTTCCGCAGATAACCCTGAAGTAATTGCCGCCAGAGACGGTCGAATACCAGTCATCCGCAGAGCGGAGATGCTCGGCGAACTGATGCGTTTCAAGCAGGGCATTGCAGTTGCGGGTACGCATGGGAAAACGACCACAACCAGTTTGGTAGCAAGCTTGTTGTCGGAAGGGGGGATGGATCCAACCTATGTAATAGGAGGCAAGCTCAATAGTTCATCTACCAATGCCTATTTGGGGCAATCAGAGTGGCTGGTAGCAGAAGCAGACGAGAGCGATGCATCATTTTTATCACTACAACCTGTGATTGCCATCGTAACAAACGTTGATGCTGATCATTTGTCATCGTATGAAAATGACTTCGAGCGACTCAAGCAGGCGTTCGTGGATTTTCTTCAGCACCTTCCGTTCTATGGATTGGCTGTGATGTGCATAGATGACGAAACCGTTCGCGAGTTAGTCGAAAGGGTCGCAAGACCGGTGATGACCTACGGCTTTGACGATGATGCTGATGTGGTTGGGATAAATTTCAGGCAGGAACAAATGAAATCCTGTTTCGATGTACGCCTTCCGGACGGTAGTGAAATCCGTCAGATTACCCTGAACTTGCCCGGTATCCACAACGCGCGCAACGCGCTGGCAGCGGTAGCGGTAGGATGGGAGCTAGGCTTGCGTGCAACGAATATGCGACTTGCATTTCAGCATTTTCAGGGCATTGGCCGGCGCGCGCAGTTTGTCGCAAATCTCGAATTACCGGTTGGTTCAGCGGAACTCTTTGACGACTACGGTCATCACCCCAGGGAAGTTGAAGCCACACTTGAAGCGATAGCTAACGGCCGGCCGGGTAAACGCATGGTTGTGGTTTTTCAGCCGCATCGTTATACACGTACGCGAGACTTGTTTGATGACTTTACCGACGTGCTGTGTGCAACTGATGTGTTGGTACTGTGTGAAGTGTATCCGGCGGGGGAGCAACCCATTTCAGGTGCAGACGGCCGCGCACTGGCACGGGCTATTCGCCAGCGCGGAGTGATCGATCCCATATTCGTGGCTGAAGTAGATTCTGTAGCAAGGACACTGAGCGGGATACTGCAGGATGGTGATGTGGTTCTGACGCTTGGCGCAGGGTCCGTGGGCGCCATGGCGGCAGCATTGCCCGACGCTTTGAATGCAGAGTACGAGGTTTTGAAAACTACAACTGCTACTCAAGCATCAGAGGTCGGACATGTCTGAGTTGTTGGAAACGTCATTCACGCCAGAACAACTTGGTCGTGTGGCCGTGTTGATGGGGGGCTGGTCCGCAGAGCGAGAGGTGTCCCTGAACAGTGGACAACAAGTTCTGGATGCGCTTAGGTCTGCGGGTGTTGAAGCGTTTTCGGTTGATGTAGAGCGGCATCAGCTGGGCGATGCACTTATTGGTAAATGTGATCGTGTATTTAACATATTGCATGGCACCTGGGGTGAGGATGGACGCATACAGGGTATGCTCGACATGCTTGGCCTGGCCTACACCGGCAGTGGTGTATTAGCCAGTGCGCTTACGATGGATAAGCATCGCACTAAATCTTTGTGTCGCCAGTTTGATATTCAGACGCCGCGGTGGCAGGTAGTCGACAGTGTAGATAGCTGTAGAGATGCGGCGACTGAAATTGGATTTCCAGTGGTGATAAAGCCAGTAAGCGAGGGATCAAGTATTGGTGTTTCAATCGTGCACGATAACGAAGTAGAAAGTGCCTGGTCGCGCGCAGCGCAGTACGGTGATGTATTGGTTGAGCAGTTTGTGGATGGTGGTGAAATTACAGCGACAATACTCGACGGTAAGGCTTTGCCATTGATTAAAATCTCCACTCCGCACGGCTTCTATGACTACGATGCAAAATATCTGCAGGACTCGACTGTGTACGACTGTCCCTGTGGTCTGTCCAGGTCACATGAGCAAGCTATACAGGCGACCGCACTCAAGGCATTTGAACTGTTGCAGTGTCGTGACTGGGGGCGTGTCGATTTTTTACTTGATAGCGAGGGCAATCATTACTTGCTGGAGGCCAACACTGTGCCAGGAATGACGGATCATAGTTTGGTGCCGATGTCCGCTAAAGCGAGCGGTATGAGTTTTCAGCAATTGGTGCTGAAGATTCTGGCATTGACTTTAAACTCTGAGAAAACAGCGTGACCACAGATATCATCAACGAGCCAGTCTCTCCCGTGCAACGCGACATGGCGTTGGCGTCCGCTATTGGATTGGTATCAGGAATTGCCGTACTAATAGTCATCTTTTTTATGGTGCAACTTGTCCTTGATCACTTTCGGAACCCGGGACGATTCCCTATAAGGAGTGTTGTGGTCGAAGGGTACTATCAATATACCAATCACGATCAGCTTAGAGACCGGGTGATGGGTCAGGCAAAACGTGGTTTTTTTAATCTTGATATCGCCGAAATTCAACAGGAAGTTGAGGAGTTGCCCTGGGTTGAAAAGGCCTATGTAAGAAGGATATGGCCCGAGAGCATCAGTGTACATATAGAAGAGCATCAACCGGTTGCACGCTGGGGAAAGGATGGTTTGCTCAGCGATAACTTCAAGTTGTTTTTTCCACCAGATAGGGGGTTGGATGAAAATCCGTCGCTGCAGGTGATTGTTGAGCAGCTGCCACAATTGAGTGCACCTGAGCGCAGGCACGCGGCGTTACTAAAATTGTTAAAAACAACTGAACCATTGTTGAGCAATATTGAGGCGCCTCTGATCGGAATATCCGAAGACGAAAGGCGGTCAGTTATCCTGACGATGAAAGGCGATGTAAAGGTTGTCATTGGACATCACCTGATAGAAGAGCGTATCGAAAGATTCGCGGAGATCTTTCGGCCTTATATTGCCCCGGTGTACGACGATATCACCAGAGTGGATATGAGGTACACCAATGGATTTGCACTGGCGCGTAAAAGTGCAGTAACCAATACTTCGAGGCTTGATTGATACCCATGAATTCACAACAGAGAGTCGTTGTAGGTCTGGACATTGGCACGTCCAAGATTGTTGCAATTGTTGCAAAAATAATAGATGAAGAACGGGTCGAGATTATCGGGCTGGGGCACAAGCCTTCACAGGGGTTAAAAAAAGGGGTAGTTATAAATATAGAGTCAACTGTTACAGCGATTCAGGAAGCTGTGCATGAAGCTGAGTTAATGGCGGGTGTCGAAATTAAGTCGGTGTACGCAGGAATTGCAGGTAGCCACATCCGCAGTATGAATTCGCATGGCATTGTAGCGATTAAAGATGGTGAGGTTACGGCGAGCGATGTAGAACGTGTAATTGATGCTGCAAAGGCAGTCGCTATACCGGCCGATCAACGCATACTGCATGTACTGCCTCAGGAATTTATCATCGACAACCAGGAGGGTATTCGAGAACCTATTGGTATGTCTGGCGTGCGGCTTGAGGCGAAGGTTCATCTGATTAGCGGTGCCGTTAGCGCTGCGCAAAATATTAGCAAGTGTGTTCAGCGCTGTGGTTTGATAGCTAACGACATTATCCTCGAGCAACTGGCTTCGTCGTTCGCCGTGCTTACAGAAGATGAGAAAGATCTGGGTGTGTGTTTGGTTGACATCGGAGGTGGTACAACCGACATTGCCGTTTTTACTGATGGAGCCATTCGCCATACAGCGGTGATACCGATTGCCGGTGATCAAGTGACCAACGATATCGCTGTCGCACTGCGTACACCGACGCAGTATGCCGAAGAAATCAAAGTTCGCTACGCCTGTGCCTTACAACAACTGGCTGATCCCGATGAGGCAATAGAAGTGCCTGGCGTGGGGGATCGCGCGCCGCGGGAACTGGCTCGGCAGACTTTGGCGGAAGTGGTTGAGCCCAGGTACGAAGAGTTATTTGAGTTGATCAAGGCGGAGTTACAACGCAGCGGTTTTGAGGAGATGTGCGCGTCGGGAATCGTTTTGACTGGTGGTAGTTCGAAAATGGAAGGTGTTCTGGAGCTGGCCGAGGAGGTATTCCATCTGCCAGTCCGATTGGGTGAGCCGCAGAATATTTTCGGGTTGGTGGATGTGGTGTGTAACCCGATTCATGCGACCGGTGTTGGTCTGGTGATGTATGGACAACGTGCCGGGCAACCGATGATGGAAGATGTCGGTCAGGTTAGTGAGGGAAGCGAGGAGGGTGTGTTTGATCAGATGAAAAACTGGTTCAAGCGCAATTTTTAATTCTAGTTTTACTATTTAAGTGTACAACCGAGGGGTGCAAACAATGTTTCAATACGACATAAATCAGAATCAGGCCGCAGTAATAAAATTGATCGGTGTTGGCGGCGGTGGTGGTAACGCCGTTGAGCACATGATGAACGCCAATATTCACGGCGTTGAATACATCTGCGCTAATACCGATGCGCAGGTGTTGTCTAAAATGGGCGCCAAAAGCGCGATCCAGTTAGGTACGGAAATAACTAAAGGTCTAGGGGCTGGCACTAATCCAGAGATCGGCAAGCAGGCCGCACAGGAAGATAGAGATCACATAGCACAGGTGATCAATGGTGCAGATATGTTGTTCCTTACAGCCGGTATGGGTGGTGGTACTGGTACCGGCGCGATACCGGTAATAGCCTCAATTGCCAAGGATCTGGGCATCCTTACAGTGGCTGTTGTTACCAAACCATTCCCTTTTGAAGGGGGTAAGCGTCACCAGGTTGCGGAGGAAGGATTGATCGAGCTGCGTCAGAATGTAGATTCACTGATCGTCGTGCCGAACGAAAAACTGCTGACCAATCTGGGACCAAACGTAACAGTGTTGCAAGCTTTTAAAGCCGCTAATGATGTGTTGAAAAATGCAGTACAGGGTATCGCTGAAATCATCACCAATCCTGGTTTGATTAATGTTGACTTCGCGGATGTCCGGGCTGTGATGGCCGAAATGGGTCAGGCCATGATGGGAACTGGCAGTGCACACGGTGAAGACCGGGCAGCTGAGGCAGCAAGGCAAGCCACGCAAAGCCCGTTACTCGATGATATCAACCTCAAGGGTGCCAGAGGAATTCTCTGCAACATCACGGCAGGGGCGGATCTTGGTATGAATGAGTTCCAGCAAGTCGGAGATTTACTCGAGGACATAGCAGCACAGGATGCCAATGTCGTTATTGGTACTTCAATCGATAATGAAATGGAAGGTGAGATCCGCGTCACGGTAGTCGCGACCGGTTTAGAGAATGATCGTGCCAGAAAGAAGCCGATGAAAGTCGTCAGATCATCCGGTAAGGCGGTTGAGGCACATGCGGAGTCCGATAGCTTCAGTCATCTGGAAAAGCCGACAGTTTCCAGAATCGGCAAGTCACGAAAGGCGCGTCAGGTGACCATGGACGCGGAACGCCCGGCATCGCGCAGGCTGCAACGTGAGCAGCGCAGTGAGAGGAGTCCGGAACGCGCTCGTCCATCCAGAGACACTGGCCCGGCACTGGAGTATGCCGGTGTTGAGCGAGACAGCGACGAGATAGATTATCTCGACTTGCCTACCTTTCTGCGACGGCAGGCGGATTGATTGCAATATGCCAAGATTCGCCGGGATCCGTCTGCAGTGTTAATAAGATGTTCAGCCGGTTGTCTGTATGAATAGTCGGGAGAGGGTATTGTTGTAAGCCATCAGGTGCCGCCTCTTTCTAAATCCGGGGCGGCGATTTCCGGAGATTAGCGATAATTACTATCGCTTAAGGGTGCTGGTGATTTCGGCGAACTTTGCTTTAGCATAGGGCGTTCGCCGTTATAAGACCGTTTAGTGTTTTTGCGGCCTGCAACAATAACCAACAACAGCAGCCGAAAGTTTACTTGTCTGTGGTCGCTTGAAACGCGAGTGCTATGGACGCAGTAAAGACGGAAACGAAGGATAAGAAAAAAAGTGATCCGCCAGCGAACGGTAAATAACCCTATTCATGCCACAGGCGTCGGCCTGCACACTGGACGCAAGGTCTATCTGACTCTGTCTCCCGCTCCCATCAATACGGGGATTGTATTTCGCCGCGATGTCGGGTCGAAAACAGTCTCCATACCCGCTATTGCACAAAAGGTTGTGTCAACAGAACTGGCGACCACCATCGGTGATGATGAGGGCAACACTATTTCAACCATTGAGCACCTGATGGCCGCTTTTGCCGGACTCGGGATTGATAACTGTTTTGTCGATGTCAGTGCTCGCGAAGTGCCCATTATGGATGGCAGTGCCGCGCCCTTTATCTTCTTAATACAATCTGCCGGCATCAGAGAGCAGGTTGCGTTGAAGCGATTTATCAGGATCAAGGAAACCTTGCGCGTCGAAGAAGAAGACAAGTGGGTTCAATTTGCCCCTTACGACGGTTTTCGCGTCAATTTCGAGATCAAATTTCAGCATCCCGCCATCTCTGAAGGCTCACAGAAAGCGATCATCGATTTTTCGTCAACGTCGTTCGTCCGGGAAATAAGCAGAGCAAGAACTTTTGGTTTTATGAGAGATATCGAAGCACTTCGAAAGCGTGACCTCGCGCTTGGTGGCTGCCTGGACAACGCCATTGTTGTCGACAACTATAAAGTACTGAATACTGATGGTTTGCGATACGGCGATGAGTTTGTTCGACACAAGATCCTTGATGCAATCGGCGATCTTTTCCAGCTGGGATGCGGAATCATCGGGCAGTTCAGTGGTTACAAGTCAGGTCATGGATTAAACAACAAGCTAGTCAGAACCTTGCTTGAGCAGCCCGAGTCCTGGGAAGAGGTTACCTTTGAAGAGGCGCAAAGCCCGATCGTCTACACTCAGCCGCTGGAAGCCGAAGCCGTCGGCTAGAAGGTTCACGCCCCGGCGAGCGGTGCGCTGTCGCGCCTGACAAGCGCATAAAAGTCGTTGCGACAGAAGAATCTTGGCGAATTCTGCCAAGATTCTCGCGTAGGTGAGCGTGGGATGTCGAATACATTGCAAGCGGCGATATCAAGGTCAAAGAGCAGGGTGTACTGAGCGGTGCAAAGCGCCTCGGCCCACCGTGGTTTGCAGAATTCGATAAAAGAAATCAGCCGCTTATAATTTTGCAGGTTTGTTCCCTGCGCGACAGCCCTTCACTGCTGCGAATACACACCCTGATACCGTATTCTATCGATCAATTCAGTCTTGGCAGGTGGTCAGTGAGCCAGGCATTTCGATTGGCGGCACAGTACGAGCGATAACTTTTTTCAGCAGTATGCCCTGCGCTCTAAGCGTTTTTGTTATATCCGCTTCATAGAAACGCAATTTGCTCGTCCAGGCTGCCGAGTCGCAGAAAATCGTGAGCGTCTGGTCGTCTACAACCGCATAGACAATTTTCCCCAGAAATTCGGGTGGCAACGCCGGCACCAGCGTGTTTTTCAGCGCTTTCCAGTTTTGCGATCGCTGATTGAGTTCAGAATCCAGGTAAGAACGAATTTCGTGCATGAGCGTCGTAGAGTCTGTCAGAGAGTGAGGCAGTAGCGAAAAAATGCTATATCAGTTAAGCGAGAGTTGATCGCAACCGCTGATTAAAAGTTCGCTTGCGCAGTGGGTCATTCTTCCCCCGGTCCAGGCTCGTGCTTTTTGTTTCTGTCGGCAATTTGGATTGGGTTTTGCCCAATTGTACTGATTTTGACTGGAGTCGTTGGCGAATCAGCCATTTTTTTGCAAAAGAATTGCAGGTATCCCGTCCAATCAATCCGAAACATCGCTTGTCTCGTGGACATATGCCCACAAACTAAGCTTAAAGAGTGCCCGGGGCCAGCGTTATCAACTGTTATAATCACAGTGGTAATATGTGCGTCTGCACGTGGGGTTACACCAATGAAAATATTTCTGGGGCGGGTCGCTCACCAATGATCGGTAATCTTGTAAAGAAATTTGTCGGTAG
>CAYMVV010000095.1:0-21766 GCA_964393885.1 uncultured Granulosicoccaceae bacterium
TGCTTTTTGGCTTCTCGAATAATCTGTTTGCAGAGCAGTTATGGGGTGGCAGTTTTACTAAATTGAAGACGCGTATCATTCGATCTGTGGCAGTCGCACCATTCGATCAATCGATGATTATTGTAGGTAATAAGGGATCGGCGGCGGGTGATGCCCAGGTGTTTTCCAGTGTGGATGGTGGTGTTACCTGGAGTTTTCTGAACGGTGGAAAGTCGCTGGCTCCGAATGCCACTGATGTTCAGGCCGTGGCGATTGTTTCGGATTCGGTGCAGCTGGCAGGAACATGGAAACACGGACTGTATCGCTCGGAAGATGCGGGTCGGAGTTTCAACCGCGTTGACAACTTTGCTGCTAACGATGTACGAAGCATTGTGCTACTGGATAACGGGAGATTGCTGGTCGCAACCGGAGCCAGTGGAATCTGGAAGAGCGATGATATGGGGGTCAGCTGGAAGGTCACATCTGAAAGCACGGGTTTTTTCTGGTCAATCAAAGCAAACAGTGGCTCCGCAATATTGGCAACCTCGCCAACCGGTGGTGTCTATCGATCCGCTGACGCGGGAGATACCTGGAATCGGATTCAAACTGCAGAAGGCTTTTACGAAGCTATCGCCATTGGAAACCGTATTGCAGCCGTTGGCGACAACGGGATGCTGGTATCAGCTGATGGTGGTAGCACGTGGCGTAGTGAAAAGCGTTTTAGTGGTGTGCGCTTGTCGTCGGTTATTGCTGATAGCAACAATGACGGGACACTGCTAGTGGGTGGCTGGACAGATGGCCTGTGGGCGTATTCACTTGATAATCAGGAGGCCACTCAATACGCTGCTGGCACACCTGTTTTACATGTCAGGGAATCCGGTAGTGCGATAGTAGCCGGAAGTTGGGGGAAGGGCCTTAGCGTGCTGCCGCGATCCTCGCAAACACCGTATCTGGTTGTCGGTGCACAGGCGGCGGATAACGTGGTAGTAAGCGAGCTTCTGGCAGACGGCGCGGATGCCAACTCCTTCGACAACAACAGAAACACGGCACTGATCTACGCCGGGCGCGATGGACATCTGGATATGGCCAGAACCCTTTTGCGCAACGGCGCTGACGTCAACTGGATTGATGGCGAAGGGGTTACACCACTGATACTCGCGTCATTTAAAAATCATCCGGACATGGTGCGCTTGCTTCTGGAGAATTCAGCTGACAAGCGCATTGTTGACAGCTTCGGCAAAACAGCGATCGACTATGCTCTGGCGCGGGGGGCGACTGACCCGATTGCGGTTTTGCTGAAATAGCGTCTGGCGATGTGAACCAGGTTGCTTTTGGTTCGAGCAAATCTGGTTCGGCAAATCTGGCACAAACTGTGCGATCGATTTGACAACCTACCAGTAGGTAAGTAAGCTGGCGTCATGGAAATCAACTCTACAAGAGATCTTATTCTGGATAGCGCGCAGGCGCTGGCTCAGAGCAGGGGCGTCAATGCGTTTAGTTATGCAGATATCGCTGTAGAGCTGGGTGTAAAAAAGGCCAGCATTCACTATCACTTTCCGTCAAAACAGGATCTTGAAATTGAACTGCTGGAACGCTACCGATCCACGTTCATGGAGGAGCTGCGCAGAATTTCATCCAGTGGCAGCGGCAACGTTGCAAAGCTGGAGCACTATGCGCAAATGTATGCAAACACACTGTGTAATGATCGTATTTGCCTGGGTGGAATGATGGCCTCCGATGTAGGTACGTTGCCCGAGCAATTGATACCTTCGCTGGTGTATTTCTTTGAGGAGCAGGTGGAATGGCTGGTCAAAGTAATGGATGCTGGCAAGAAAGCCGGGGAATTGAATTTCTCGGGAACCGCCGAAGCCCAGGCCACTGTGTTTCTGGCCTCGCTGCAGGGTGGTCTTTTAATGGCCAATGCGATGGGGAATGAAGAGGTTTTTGAACAACTGAGAAAAACCATCATCGCTGATTTAAGGTAATTTTTTTCTCGGCTTAACCTACCAACTAGTAGGTAATATTTTAGCTGGTAACAGCGATTGGATAATCGCCCGGGTTTATCAAAAGAGGTTACTCGCGTTGGGTAACTTAATTTAAGTAAAGAACGACTTCGCTTCAGCAGAAGTCGGGGGTTGCTAATAACTGGATAGGGCAATGGATGCATTTTTTTGGTTTTTGTATCTACCTACTGATAGGTAGTTTTAATGGGTAGATATAGAGCCAGCCGGTTTGTCAGTCAGGAAGTTTTCTCAACAAATCATCAGAGGGGTCGGACGGTGTGGTGGCCGTGCGGCAAGCGGATTTACCTCTGAAAACATTAACACCACCAACAAACTAACGAAGAGAGTAAATCATGAAAGATATAAAACTTAGTCGTAGAAATTTTGTCGGCGGTGCAGTAGCTGGATCAGTGATTATGGCTGCACCCTCTATTGTCAGTGCTCGTTCATTGGGTGGTGCTGCGCTCAATCAGGGCATGGTACCGATGACACATGGTTCGATGACAGTGACGGAATTTAAGAACTCAAAGATTCATAGTTATCAGAGCCCGAATCTGACTGGCTGCGTTACAACGCATATCATCGAAACGCCCGAGCGATTGATTCTTGTTGATGGACAGCGCTCTGTTATCTATGGTCAGGAAATTCGAACTTACGCAGAATCCCTTGGCAAGCCAATTGATCGGATGATTATTTCACACCTGCACCCGGATCACTGGTTTGGCGCCTATCAGTTTCGGGATGTGCCTGTTCATTCGCTTAAGGAAACGCAAGGTGAAATTGATCAACTCGGTGAGTTTTTTATAGAGATCAGCAAGCCTTCTCTGGGAGAGCACGTGCCGCCGGAAAAGGTGGTGCCGGATGTTCTCATTCCAAATGGCTTTAGCGAGACAATCGACGGCGTAACGCTGCAATACAGCCACGTCACCGATGCTGAGTCGGATAATATGCTGACTGTCTTTTTGCCAAACGAAAAAGTGTTGATAGCGCAGGATCTGCTATACAACAACTGCCATCTTTTCTGCGGTCATGGCAATTTTCAGGGGTGGCAAAAATCTCTGAAGGATATGCGCAATGACACCTCGTTTGACCTCGTGTTGCCAGGGCATGGTGAAAATACGGGTTCAAGGCAGGCAATCGATGATGCATTAATCTATCTTGAATTCGTTGAAAGTACCTACGCTAAAGTTGGCACGGGTGACGAGCTGAAGGCAGCAATCGTGGATCGGTATCCGTCCTACCTGGCGGAGTCACTGGTCGATATTCAAAATCTTTTCCTATATCCGGAAAAATAGCAGGAGCAGCTAATGAAACAAGGAATACATCCAGTTAGTAAATCCGTTGTGTATACCTGTGGAAGCTGTGGTACCGAGATCATCGCTGAGTCAACAAGGCAAGCGCCATCAACTCTTGATGTGTGCTCGAATTGCCATCCAGCCTATACAGGTAAAGAGCTGAAATCTGTGTCAGGCAGCAGATCAGATGCTTTCAATGATCGTTACAGGTCAAAGTAGTCACCGGGGGCGAAACGTTTGTCGCGTTTCGCCTCTTTCACTATTCTCGAAGCATCAATGTATCGAAGTTCAATGTATCGAAGCATCAATACTGCAACGGGTGTCGGTTGGCGTTGTTGGAGGGCGGCGAGTGTAAGCCAGCACGCAACAAAAAATAATTTAAGACAGACTGTTGCCGAGCAGTATTCAATCGGAGTAATGTGGGTTCTCTCTCCTGAAGTCTGTGTTGTTTGATGCGTACCCTTATTTCTTTCGCCGCGCTGTTTCTGTCAGTAGCGTTACTGCAGTTAAGCAGCGGTGCGATTTCACCGCTTGATGCGCTCGGCGGGCTGAAGAGCGGGTTTACCACAACGGAAGTCGGGCTGCTGGGGTCCTCTCACTTTCTCGGTTTTTTTGTGGGTTGCTGGCTGGCACCTCGACTCATTGGTGTAGTCGGTCATTCCAGAACCTTTGCAACGTTTGCGGCCTGTGGGGCGATTGGTGCGGCTGGTCACCCGTTGCTTATCGAGCCAATGGTTTGGGCAGGTCTTAGAATATTGACCGGGTTCTGTGTTGCCGGGTGTTATACGGTAGTTGAAGCATGGCTGCAGGCGCGAGTGACGAACAACAACCGCGGGCAGGTCTTTGGTGTTTACCGCTCGGTTGATCTTTGTGCCTCACTGGTTGCGCAACTGTTGATCAGTGTGCTTGAACCGGCTCACTATGTTGCCTATAACCTGTTGACCATATTGTGCTGTGCTTCTTTGTTGCCACTGGTTGTTACCAGAGTGCAGCCACCGCAGGTTGCTGAAGCACCTCGATTAAGCCCATTGAAAACCTTTCGAGTATCCCCTCTTGGTGCGTGTGGCGTTGTTGTGGCGGGCGTCACTGCAGCGTCTTTTCGTATGGTGGGCCCTGTTTATGGCCAACAGGTGGGTCTGGTTGCAGCAGAGATAGCATATTTTCTTGCAGCCTTCGTATTGGGTGGCGCACTGGCGCAGGTTCCGATTGGCTGGCTTGCTGATCGTTATGACAGGCGCTGGGTACTGATCGTCATGTCGCTGCTGTCTGTTATCGTCTGTGCCGGTACCGTGGTGTACGGCAATGATTCTCGTAACGCGGTGTATATTTCGGCGCTGTTGTTTGGTTTGGTGACCTTTCCGTTGTACTCGTTATCGGCGGCGCACGCCAATGACTTTGCCGCGCCCGGGGCGGCGGTTGAGTTGAGTGCTTCGCTGATGTTTCTTTACGGAGTCGGGGCTATTTTGAGTCCACTTTTTTCATCTTATCTGATGCAAACCGGTGGCCCTGCCATGCTGTTTGTGATGATTGCCTGTGCGCATCTGAGCCTGGCTGCATTTGGTTTTTACCGTATGCTTGCTGGTCCGCAAACTGAAACCCGTCGTCCGTATCGCTACTTGCCCAGAACCAGCTTTATACTGGGGCGGTTGTTGCGCCGTGGACCGAAAGCGGAAAGTAGAAAACGCAGGGCAGAAGACAGTGTCTGACAAGATAGGATCCAGAAGGATGGACGTTGCGCCAACTCCACTTCAGGTAGAGGTTATTTGCACGAGAGCCGTTTAAATTATTGGTACTATTGTCCGTTCTGGCTTCCATCACCAGCCTTTTACTCCGTATGAAAACAGTTTCTATTCTGACCCGGTTTGCCTTTTCGGTACTTGCTGTGGCTATAGTTGTGGCGATGTTATTGTTGCCGAGACTGAATAGTATTCAGCAGGATGGCGTTGCGCCATTGGGCGAGCTGGAGCAGCCTGTTTCGGTGGTACGAGATGAAAACGGCATGGCTTATGTGCGAGCGAATTCGTTGTTGGACGCGATTCGTGCACAGGGTTATGTAACCGCGCAGGACAGATTGTTTCAGATGCAGTTGACCCGTATCGCGGTAAGCGGGCGTCTGGCTGAATTTTTTGGCGACGCGCTGGTGGATCGAGACAAGCGTCAGCGCACACTCGGGTTTTATCGAGCGGCAGAGAAGCATGTCAGTTTGCTGGATGAGAGTACTCTCAATTTATTGCAGGCGTATGCTGACGGGGTTAATGCGTTTATACAAAACCCTGAGGCGTCAATACCGCTGGAATTGCGATTGGCGGGCCTGGAGCCACAGTTGTGGCAGGTTGTTGATTCGCTGGCTGTGATGTACTTCATGGGGTGGGGGTCGGCCGCTGACCTCAACAGTGAACTGCTCACACAGGCCATTATTGCGAAGATCGGCGTTGAAAGATTCAGTGAAATCGCGCCGTTGAATATCTATCCCTATGATCAGCAAAGTGCTTCGGTACTCTCTCCAGACTCACAACAGCGTCCAATAGATCAGCTGTCTGTTGCGGTTTATGATAGTGCTTCCCCGCAGAGTACAGGTCGTACAAGTGCCTCTATCGTGCCATCGAAATTGTTCATGGGTACACTTGAGCAGTTTGGTTGCTGCGCCGCGAACCAACTCGCGTTAGGCAGCAACAACTGGGCGGTAAGCGCACAGCGCTCTCCCGGAGGCAAGCCAATTGTTGTAAATGATCCGCATCTGGAAACGACTTTACTGCCAACGACATTTTATCCTGTAGGCCTGTTTACTCCGGACCTGCGTGCTGTCGGTGTCAATGTGCCGGGGTTGCCGGGGATAATCATTGGCCGCAATCAATTTGTTGCGGCCGGTGCGACCAATGCCTATGCAGACGCACAGGATGTCTATATTGAAACCATTGACCCGGACAATCCGTCGCATTACCTGGAAGGTCAGACTTCCATTCCTTTTGAAGTGATCGAAAGTGAGGTAAAGATCAGGGACGAATCGGCTGATGGGGGCTACAGGACTGAGCCGTTTGATGTTCGACTGACCGGGCGTGGCCCGATTATCTCCGACCTGAACGACACCACTTTGCCTGACGATAGCAACAATGTGCTATCGGTACGCTGGTCGCCTTTCGAGACGATGGGTGCACGGCTGGGTCTGGATTTTTTGCTTCGCGCCAGGTCTGTTGCGGATGTCAGGCGTTTATTGGCGGATGCCACCGCAGTACATCTGAACTTTGTGTTTGCCGATACCCGGGGCGACATGGGATGGCAGGTTACCGGTCGAATACCGACTCGTCGTAATGGCGATGGCGGCCGTTCAGTTGAAGTTGTCGATGCGCAGGATAACTGGACAGGCTGGGTACCGTATCAGCAGATGCCTTCCAGCTACGATCATCCCCGCGGATGGGTTGGCACAGCAAACAACAAAACGGTGCCGGATAGCACTGCTTACTTCTACTCAAGTTATTTTTCACCCGACTATCGTATTCGTCGAATGCAGGAACTGCTTGACGGAGAGGGAATAATTAATTCTGCACAGCACTGGTATGCCATGCGTGATGACTTGAATGTGTTAGCTCGCGATATAACACCGGTACTGGTTGATGCACTGCGGCAACATCCTGAAACCGAAGTCATCAGCCGGATTCTGGCGTCGTGGGATTACCATGACAGAGCAGACGCATCGGCACCGTTAATCTTCCAGCAGATATGGCGACGGATGGTAGAGCAGACGTTTGCCGATGAGTTGGGACAGGACCTGGCGATCAAAGTGACAAAAACAGCCTATTACTGGTCGCAGCGTATGCATCGATGGATACTCGAGGGAGGATCACGGTGGTTTGATAACACTGAAACTGACGCAGTCGAAACAATGGACGATATCATTGTCGCGGCGGCACTTGATGCGATGCAATCAATTGAAAAGCAGCTGGGTGCGGATGCAAACCAGTGGCAATGGGGTGAATTGCATCGAATAGATATTCTGAACCCGCTGCGCCGCAGTGGTGTGGGGAAGGGCGTGCTTGGTGGTGGCAGCCATGCAATGGGTGGATCAGCGCAGACGCTGTATAGAGCGAGTTATGACTATTCGGAACCCGGTAGCCAGGTTGTGCACTCTGCGGCATTGAGAATGGTGGTTGATTTATCTGACAATGAAAAAGTAACTGCAGTGCTGCCCGGTGGTGTTAGTGGTCGTTTATTTACTGACCATTTCGTCGATCAGGTAGATGAGTATATAAATGGCGAAAAAATTTATTGGTGGTTTGACGATTCACTAATAGAAAAACACGCACAGTCTTTACTGACATTGTCACCCTGAGATAATCCGCCGCAGTGCGTTGTCGCGCAGCAACAACGGCATGAGGTCTTCAAGATAGCAACCGTGAACACTATGTCAAGAGGTGAGTGTGTGATGTGGAATCGATGTTGTAGTGCGGTTCGTTTCCCTCACAACAACACCCTACGTGAGTGCAGAACCCGAAAACGTTGCAAGCGGTAAATACAGGTAGCAGAGTAGGGTGTTCTGAGTGGTGCGAAGCGCACCACTCATCGCAAGCGTCAACTCGCTGCTATAAACGCAGTGTCATAAATATACTGTTGGGATCAGGTTTGTAGTCGGAAAATGGTACGCACTCTACAAAACCGGCGCGTGTATATAACCGCCGTGCTGGCTTGAAGGCGTCCATAGATCCGGTTTCAAGGCTTACGCGCTCGTAGCTGCGTTGTCTTGCCTCCGCGAGAATGTGGTCCAGCAGACCGGCGGCGACGCCTTTGCGCAAGTGCCGGGTTGCTGTGCGCATGGATTTTATTTCTCCGTGTTTCGCATTCAGTTCCTTGAGGGCGCCGCAACCCATCAGGGAAGTGCTATGCCAAACGGTCCAGAAGGTTATTTCAGGTCGACGCAACGCAGTGAAGTCCAGCGCGTGGATACTCTCGGGCGGTGAGTGCAATGCCATGTCGTCGAGATGTTGTTGTAGCAATGCACGGATTTCTTCACCGCTGAGATCATCTTTTTTAATCAGCATTTGATCTTACCAGCATTCGGAAAAAAAGCCTTTTGACAAGGCGTCAATAAGTCGGTCTGGAAAAAGCGCTGTCCTTGCATTGTTAACGAGATCGGATAGACATGACAGCAAGCGGGTTATGTAAAAAGAACCTGAGGGAACCTTGCAGGTTAAGCCCCATCGTTGGGCTGAGCAGCCTGAGCGCCGCGTGCATGACGCGGTTTAAGATCAAAGTCCTGGCCAGCGGCGCCGGTACTGATATTGCACGTTGGCGCTCTTTAAGCCGAATTATTACCTATGTCTAAGCACGGTGCCAGAATTTCCCCGCGCAGCTCGTTTTTCAGGACGCTGTATCGATTGATTTTTCCCTTGTTTTTACTGTCATCGCTATTACTGTCAGCGTGCGGCGGCGGCTCAGGGTCAGCACCACGTTTGCTGGAGGCTTTTAATGATCCGACCCTGTCTGAAACAGGCTTGCCTGCAGACAGTGAGGGGTTACCAACGCTTATTGCAGATACAGCGGCAGAGACCAGCGTTGTTATTGAGACCAGTTTTGGTGAAATACAGCTGCAAATGGACAGTGAGAATGCACCAAATACGGTTGCCAATTTTCTTGAGTACGTTGATGCAGGGCACTACGATCAGACGATATTCCATCGTGTGATTCCGGGCTTTATGATTCAGGGAGGCGGCTTTTCTCCGGACTTTCAACGCAATGCGACCCGGCCGCCAATCCTAAACGAGGCAAACAACGGACTGGCCAATGATCGCTACACCATTGCGATGGCGCGTACCCCTCTTGCCCATTCGGCAACCGATCAGTTCTTTATCAATGTTGTCGACAACCCGTTTCTGAACCATCGGGCCGAGACCGATGCAGACTGGGGCTATGCGGTGTTTGGTCGGGTTACAGCAGGGTTTGACGTTGTTGATCAGATTGTCTCAGTGACTACCGGCGCAGCCGGGCCTTTCTCGATCGATTCGCCGGTTGAGCCGGTGATAATACTGAGTATCTCAAGGGATTGAGAGCCATCGCTATCGTAGTTAAGTGTTTGGGTGGCAGCACTCGAACAAGTGAATGAGTGTTCATCATTGGATGTGTAGCCGCTTTCAATCTGCTGATAGGTGGCATCTATAGTTAGTGGATCGGATCGACAACCTGCTGCCCAAATACCCCACCTGCAGTGCATCATCTATTCTCGGACAGCCTCTCGGGCTACGGCAGAAATGAATACCTTCGAATGGCGCTGAATTCAACAGGCGCCGAGTCGCTCATAGCTTTTTACTCCCGCTGCGAATACCGATAGAGTTCGCGCGGCGATGTACGCGCTGTGGTAAATTAAATTCGATTGCCACAAACCCTTTTCTCCCCCTGTATTTCAGTTAACATAAAACCTGCATCGCCCATCTATTGTGCGATAGGGTCACCGCTACGGCACGACAGAATACAATTCCACATTCGGATCAACGCAATGAGTGTACTTGATCAAAAAATAACTGCGATGGACGTGTGGCATTGTCAGCTGCCTGTTAAAACACGACGCGATCACGGCATCGGCACAGTCGCTGATAAAATCGATGTTGTTATCCTTCGTTTGAGTGCCGAGTCCGGCATGGCGGGCTTTGGCGAGGCGTCGCCCTGGGCAGTTTTTACCGGTACTGCTGAAGGTAACTTCGCCGCACTTGATCGATATATACGACCGCTGGTCGTGGGTCGTTCATTGCGTGAAGTGCAGTCCATTATGGTGAATGCAGATCACGTTGTCGTTCATTGCGGGGAAGCTAAAGCCGCGCTTGAAACAGCCTTGCTCGATCTGAAAGGTCGCCTGCTTGATGTGCCAGTCTATGAGTTGCTTGGCGGTCGTGTACGAGAAACCATTCCGCTGTCTGTTTCGCTGGCAAACCCTGACTTTGAAGCGGACATAGCGTTAGTCGAGCAATTGCAATCTGATGGTGTGCGCCTGGTGAAATTTAAAACCGGCATAAAGGATCATGCCTTTGATGTGATGCGAATCGAAAGGCTGCGCGAAGACTATCCGGAGTTTGATATACGGGTGGACTACAACCAGGGGCTGGAACCCACCGATGCATTGAGAAAGCTCCGGGATATCGAGTGTTTTGATTGCACGTTTATCGAGCAACCCGTGCCTGCCAGTGACTATCGAATCATGCAAAACCTGGCTGCGGCTCTGGATACACCACTGTTGGCAGATGAAACAGTCTTCAATGCTGTTGACATGATGCGCGCTGTTGAGGACAGGCTGTGTAACTGTGTGTCAGTAAAGATAATGAAGTGCGGGGGGCTCAGTCACGGTCAGACAGTGGCGGCAATCGCAGCGTCTGCCGGTATGGCAGCCTATGGAGGCGACATGTTCGAGACTGGTATTGCGCATCTGGCCGGAGCGCACATGATTGCCGCTACGCCCAATATGTCATTGGGATGTGAGTTTTATCAGGCGACTTACTATCTGGTCGAAGACTTGTTACAAGGGGAGTTTCCGCTGCACAATGGTCAGCTGGTATTACCGGCTTCAGCTGGATTAGGGATGGATGTCGACCTGGATCGATTGAGCCATTATAGTGTCAGGCATTCAAACAAGTGATTCTGGAACACAGTTAACCAGGGGCAAAACCATTCGTAACGTAGCAGTTATCGGGGCAGGTATCGTTGGTGTGTCGTCTGCAATCTGGTTGCAGCGGCAGGGGCATCGCGTTGTGCTGATTGACCGCGAGGGGCCGGCAGCTGGTACCTCCTATGGCAATGCCGGTGTGTTGGCAGCGTGCGCAGTTGTGCCGGTAACGGTGCCCGGTCTGGTCGCCAAGGCACCAAAGATGTTGTTCAGTGCTGATGCGCCACTTTTTTTAAAGTGGGCTTATGCATTGAAGCTTCTGCCATGGCTAGGCAAGTATCTCAAGCACTGTAACCCGGCTGATGTACGTCGCATTGCGGCGGCTCTCACCCCGATACTGGCGGACTCACTGCTGCAGCATGAAGCACTTGCCGCAGATTCCGAAGCTGCGGCGTTTATCAAACCGACCGACTACCTGTTCGTCTACGATGATCGCAAGGCATTCGATGCAGAGAAATTTGTATGGGATGTCCGACGCGAAAACGGCTTTGAATGGCAGGAGCTCGACTTTGATGAGTTAACGGCTCGTGATCCGGGCTTCAGGGATGGCAGCGCTCGTTTTGGTGTGTCGCTTGGTCAACACGGTTTTATTGCAGACCCGGGGCGCTATGTCAAAGCGCTTGCCGAACATTTTGCGGCTGCTGGTGGAGAGATGTTTGTCGGTACCGTTGAAGACCTGACCGCCAGCAACGGGCAGGTTGTGCGTGTTGAAACCAGTAATGGGCCGGTCGAGTGCGATACTGCGATCATGGCAACCGGTGTCTGGTCTGAGGCTCTGTCACGAAAAATTGGTGTCAAAGTGCCAATGGAGGCGGAGCGTGGTTACCATGTTGAGTTCTACAATCCGACGCAAATGCCGCGGTTTCCGTCGATGATTGCGTCGGGGAAGTTTGTTGCCACGCCGATGAATGGCCGCTTGCGCTGTGCCGGCATTGTAGAGTTTGGCGGACTGACGGCGCTGGCAAGCAAGAAGCCGCTGGAGCTGTTAAAGCGCAAGGTGCACGAGGTCTTCCCTGACATGTCCTATGAGCGCACCGAAGAGTGGCTCGGTCATCGCCCGGCGCCTTCGGATTCGATCCCCCTGATCGGCGAGTTCGATCGAATGGGGCGGGTGTATGCGGGCTTTGGGCATCAGCATGTCGGACTCACCGGTGGCGCTAAGACGGGCAGAATCCTCGCAGATCTGGTGTCCGGGATTGAGCCTTCAATTGACATTGCGCCCTATCGACCAGATCGTTTTACTCACTAGTCCCTAACGATTAAATCCGCAACGGTGGCGCTGATAAATGCCGCTTTTTACCAAATGACTCAATCCTGAAAACCTGTATAGTAGAGAGGCCGTCAGGCATCGGGGCGACAAACCCTGCAGCGAAAAGTCATGGTAGCTGTTCATGCCTACGCAGGCACAGCAGGAAAATTCAGGCGTTGAGTTAAATGACGCGGATTGAATGGCGAAAAGGCACAGCGTTAAAGGAAACTATCGGGGTGTACGGGGTGTACGGGGGCGCTGATGACGTGAGTGTTAAGTCAGCTAGGTCGATCAATGGAGACGAACAGGCATCTCCGGTTCAAGACACTGATCGCTATAGCTTGCCAAAGTACCGCGTCGGCAACAGATCATTTAATATCGATCAGGCTCTTCGGTCATGCTCCCCGGTAATGCTGCTCCCCGGTCAAGACCACGAAACGGCTCGTATCAATGCTCGTAACAACGCTCGTAACAACACAGAGAGGATATTCACGTATGAGACTTAACTCCGCACTAATCGGGCTAGCGTCCGCGACACTTATGGCAGCTTCTGCTGCACAGGCAGAGAAGTGGGATATGCCAATGGCTTATTCCGGATCAAACTTTCACTCCGTTACCGGTGCTGAATTCGCCCGGTGCGTAACCACAGGTACCGGCGGTGAGATTGAAATAGTCACACACCCGTCCGGCGCGTTGTTCAAGGGCGCTGACATCAAGCGTGCCATCCAGACGGGTCAGGCGCCGATAGGCGAGCGGCTGCTTTCCGGCCACCAGAATGAAAACCCGGTATTTGGTGTTGATTCGATTCCATTCCTTGCTTCTTCGTTTGATGACGCTGCCAATTTATGGAAAGCGGCCAAGCCAACCATGGAATCTATTCTGGACGAGCAAAATCTGGTGTTGCTTTACTCCGTGCCATGGCCGCCACAGGGTTTATACTTCAAGAAAGAGGTTGACTCGGTTGCAGACATGAAGGGCATCAAGTTTCGTTCTTATAACAATGCAACAGCGCGTCTGGCTGAACTGACAGGCATGTCACCGGTAACGATTGAAGCGGCGGAAATTTCACAGGCATTTGCCACCGGCGTAGCCGAGTCTATGGTGTCTTCCGGTGCAACAGGATACGATCGTAAAGTATGGGAAAGCCTTACCCACTTCTATGAGGTAGATGCCTGGCTGCCGCGCAACTACATCATGGTCAATAAGGATGTCTGGGGTGAAACCTCTGAGGCCAATCAAAACGTGGTGAAAGCCTGCGCCGAGCTTGCAGAATACGCAGGCACATGGCGTGCAAAAGAATACACCGGTTTTACCTTGTCCGGCTTGCGTGAAGGCGGTATGACAGTAGGGCCAGCCAGTGAAGGACTGACTGCAGAACTGAAAGAAATCGGCACCACCATGTCTGATGAGTGGCTGGAATCTGCAGGTGAAGATGGCAAGGCCATCGTAGACGCTTACAAAGCGATGTAATTCGTTAGTTCAAGAGTCAAACGAAAGGGCCGTCAGGCCCTTTTGTTTTTATGAATAGCCAGTGGCTGTTGAACATCTGCAAGAAAAAGATAGCAGGGGAAAACTATGGGCTTATATTCACGTGTTAAAACAATTCTGGATCGCCTTTATACGGCAGGAGGCGTGCTTGGAGCCCTGTGTCTGATTGCCATTCTCTGTTTGATTGTTGTGCAGATGCTGGCTCGATGGTTTGGCTGGAACGTCGAAGTAATCAAAGGTGCACCGGACTATGCGGGTTACTGTATGGCAGCAGCTTCATTTTTGTCATTTGCCTATGCGTTAAATCGGGGCGCGCATATTCGCGTTAGCCTGTTGTTGTCAGCGCTGGGCAGATTTCGATACTACGGTGAGATCTGGTGTTTTTTAATTGGTGGTGCGGCGGCAAGCTATCTTGCTTGGTATGCGATCAAGGCAACCTACTGGTCACACAAACTCAATGACATCAGTCAGGGGCAGGATGCAACACCGCTGTGGATTCCGCAGCTGGCCATGTGTGTGGGGTCGGTTTTACTGGCGATTTGTTTTTGGGACAATCTGGTGCGCCTGTTTGTCGACAGGGAACACGCCATCACATCTGAAACCGTACAAGAACATTAATTCGAGTAGCCGGATACCATGGAACAGCTAGCACCTATATCGATCTTTTTGTTCGTACTCTTTTTGCTGCTGGGCTCGGGGGTGTGGGTTGGGCTAGCGTTGCTCGGTGTGGCGTTTGTCGGCATGAGCCTGTTTACCTCCAGGCCCCCCGGTGATGCGATGATGACCACAATCTGGTCGGCCTCGTCATCATGGACCCTGATAGCGCTGCCCATGTTTATCTGGATGGGAGAAATTCTCTATCGAACCCGCCTGTCCGAAGATATGTTCCGTGGACTGGCACCATGGATGGCGAGGTTGCCCGGTGGACTGGTGCACACCAATATTGTTGGCTGTACGGTTTTTGCGGCTGTGTCAGGTTCATCCGCTGCAACGCTCACGACTGTTGGCAAGATGTCCATCCCGGAACTAAGGCGTCGAAACTATCCTGAAAACCTTGTCATAGGAACACTGGCCGGTGCGGCAACACTGGGCCTGATGATTCCCCCCTCGCTTACCCTGATTGTTTACGGGGTAACCATTAACGAATCAATTACCAAGCTGTTTTTAGCGGGTGTGCTCCCAGGACTGGTACTGGCTTTGTTGTTTATGAGTTACGTGGCATTCATGTCGAAGTTTTCCCGCAACTTTAATCCCGACCCTGAACCCGCCATGCCGTTTTCTGAAAAAGTCAAAAACAGTCGTTTTTTGATGCCGGTGATCGCACTGATTTTGTTGGTGATCGGCTCGATGTATACCGGATATGCAACGGCAACCGAGGCAGCGGCGTTTGGCGTGATAGGCGCCCTGTTGCTTGCCGCAAGCCAGGGGTCGTTGACCTGGAGCTCGTTTACCGAAAGCCTGATGGGGGCAACCAGAACATCGGCGATGATTGCACTGATACTGGCGGGCGCGGCATTTTTATCGTTGTCGATGGGTTTTACCGGATTGCCTCGTGCGCTGGCTGATTTGATTGCATCTCTGGATTTGTCGCAGTTCCAGTTGATCATGGCGCTGCTGGTGTTTTACATTATTCTTGGTTGTTTTCTGGATGGAATATCATCAGTGGTGCTGACCATGGCTGTGGTCGAGCCGATGATCCGTCAGGCGGGTATAGATCTTATCTGGTTTGGAATCTTTATAGTCGTGGCAGTTGAGATGGCGCAGATAACACCACCTATCGGGTTCAATCTGTTTGTGCTGCAGGGTATGACTGAACATGAAATGGGCTATATAGCGAAGGCGGCACTGCCCATGTTTCTGTTGATGGTAGTCATGGTGTTTATACTGATTCTGGTGCCAGAGCTTGCAACGTGGTTGCCGGATAATATGCGTTCGCGACCGGGGTGACGTGGTCCCTTGAGCCAAAAGTAGGGTGTTGGTGATTGGTGCGAACCGCACCAATCCTGCGAGTTCCCTCGGTATTTTGAGATTGATCGCTCCAGTGTGACATGCCCTTCAGGCGGACCTACTTTTAAAAGACTAAAAGTAGGCAAAAGTCTTGTTG
The DNA here is from genome assembly GCA_964393885.1 of uncultured Granulosicoccaceae bacterium. Classification (GTDB taxonomy): domain Bacteria; phylum Pseudomonadota; class Gammaproteobacteria; order Granulosicoccales; family Granulosicoccaceae. Next base: position 15,761 of record CAYMVV010000095.1, read on the forward strand.
CGGCTAATCAGCCTGGAGTCTGTCCGAGAGTGAGGGTCGTTGCGAGGATGTGAGATTTTGAGTCATCTCTTGTGATCGATTGAGGCGAATAGTTTTTCATATTTAACGAAATTGATCGTAAGAGATGGCCAAAAGACCGCATCCGCAGTAGATCATCATTCTTGGATAGACTCCCTGGGTTCCTTCGGAATTTTGAGAGTGATCGAGGAGGTGGGCCGCGCAAACAGCCATCCCTGGCTGACAGCGCTCGTAGCACCTCCATGGCGCATAGACCGACCTACTCGATCACTCTCAAAACTGATTAGACGCGGGTAGAGCAAGTAAGTCCATCAGAAAAAAGGAGGAGAGTGTTGGGAAATGGTATAGTAAAGGAGATAGATGGCTTGTAAATCACCACGTTATGATAGTGAAAAAAAAGAAAAAAATACCTATCGATGATGCAGTGGTCTGTTCGATCCGACATTCACAATTTATTATCGAAAGGGTAGGGGGCTACAAATTCAGGTCAGCGAAATGATGACTGACTACCTTCCGAGAACACTATTGGTTAATGGGGAAAAGCAAAGTGAACGCTTTCTCCTTAGTACCCAAGGACTCACTGTCATACTTGCCGAGCCTGGTGCCGGCAAAACCTTTCTAATGCGGAATCTAGCGAAGTCTTTGGATACGACTTTGCACAATGGCCAGAAATTTCTCCTCAGCGAGAAAAAGCCAGAGGCACCCAAGCAATTGTTAATCGATGCACTGGACGAGATCGTCACAGCTGATGATCAAGCCGTTAATCGTTTATTGGTGCGAGCGAGCGATATGGATCCACAGCAAACCGTTTTGGCGATTCGAGCAGCCAATTGGAACGGGGCATATGAATCGGTTGCGAAGAATTGTTTTGAAGAGGTTCAGCACGTTTATTTAGTTCAGTTGGATGATGACGAAAGAAGAAGGTTCTTTGTAGGAATTCAGCCTGAGGTGTCATTTACTGATTTTGCTCAATCGATGGAGGCGGTTGGTCTCTACGATCTAACTGGAAACCCGTTGATGCTGCAATTATTTGCAGCGGTTTACGCCTCTGAAGATGGTGCAATTGATTCAAAATTAGATGCTTTCAATGCCTTCACACAAATTCTTGCAAAGGAGCATAACCGAGCAATTCCGCAGCCTCCTAAAGTAACTAGCAAAATCCTTGTAGAATTGAACAATGAGCTATCTGCCAAATTGTTACTATCAGGGTCTGTTGGGATTTCACGGACTGAAATCAGTGAAGAGCCACATTTCCCGTACATTGAGAATATTTCCAAATCTACTTGGAATAGGTACTTGATCACTACAGGACTCTATATCCCATCCGAGGATGGTGTGGATCTAAATGTCCCAGTACAACGAACGATCGCGGAATTTGGAGCAGCTCACTACATTGTTAAGAAAGTAACTGATCCAGCAGACCCCTTTAACATCCGTCGCATACTTTCTGTGATTGCTCCAAACAACATAGTACGGGAAGACCTCCGAGGCGTTCTGGCTTGGATTGCCTCAATTGGAGGAGGGGGCATAGCCCATCATGTGTTTGAAATTGACCCCTATACGATCATCGTCAACGGCGACCCGTCGAATTTGAGGGATACTGACAAGTGTTTACTCATAGATGCGCTGGACAAACGATCGCAAGATAATCCTGATTTTCGTGGTGCAGATCGATGGCTCAACTTCAACACAAGAGGCTTCTTTACATGTCCTGTACTGAAAAAAGTAAATGAGTTAATTAATGATGACACCAAGGCGCATGAGTTCCGCTTGATGCTTCTCGATTTACTTAGGGGGCATTCGATTCCTGAGTTATTCGACAATCTTTCGTTGGCTGTGAAAAATAACGAGGAAGGCAAATCAATAAGGATGAGGTGCTTATATCTCCTGAAAGGGGATGTTCAAATATTTAATGAGCATGTCGACAATCTCATTGAGGAAGGTGTTTCATCATCTGTATGGGTCATTCTCCACGCTGCGGATAGAATTTGCCTTGAGAGAATTGGTGTAGCGAGGGTTGCAAGAATATTCGAATTATATGCACGAACGCGAAATGAGACGGACCCGTATAGCACGCTGAATACTGACAACAAAATATCAATAATTGAGTGGGTAAATAACCTACCTCCTGAAATGGTTATCGAGGTACTGGATAATCTGATTCCCTTAGTAACATGTAAATGCGAAAAAAGTCTTTATGAGTGTAGGTGTCTATTTGATTTAAGCTCAGTAGCTGGTCACTTGCTAGATCGAATACTTGAATATAAACCTAAGTATGGTAGTGATACGCTATATCGTTGGATCTCAAAATTACGCTTTAAAACACAAAGAAGTCATGGTGCGAGCTACGAATATCTGAATACACATTATAGAGAGAGGAGGGATATACAGTATAAAATACTGCAAAGTACAAACACTCCCGATGAGAGGGCGGAAGCACGTTCATTTCTTTATGGTAACCATTGCCACACTGGTATCTTTTTTAAGGAAGGAGATATTGAATCCCTCCTAAACCGCGCTAAAGAGGCGGGTAATGTTGATTTGTGGTCTTCATTGTACGGTTCTCATGTTGCCGCTCATTACTACGATACTGCCTATAGGCCAATATCTCATGGTATCCGCAGTGTTATGCGGCAACACGCTAATTCTGACTCCAAATTTCTAGAACGCTGGCATCATTTGGAGCGATATAATAAGAATCTTGCAAGGACACAATATGATGGGGACGGGAGAACGTTTCAGCGTTTTCACCGGAAGAATAGGAGAAGAGAACGGAAAAATAGATTAAAGCACTATGCGGATTTCGAACATCATAAGACCGAAATAGAAAATGGCACCAAATTCAGTTGGATGATATTCCTCGCGGAATTCTATCGAAATCCCAAGGAGAGGGGAGGGTTTCTACCTGAATATGTTGACCGTGATTTCGCTGAAAAATCTCTGAGAAATAGCCTCCGCAATTTGGATTTTCCAACGTTACAGGAAGTAGCGATCGCGGCGAGCAAGAACAAATTGCTTAGAAAGCTGCGTATTGCCTATTCTGGGTGTTTAGCGGAGTTTAGGAAGGTCGGGAATTTGGAGGCGGTTGACGAAGAGATTCTCCGATCGGTAAGAACTGAAGGCACTACAACGTACCCTAACGAGGATGGTGAGGAGTTACAATCTCTTCAAAAAGAAATCGACCGCATCATATTTCGAACAGATGCTGCAATCGAACAATATTCTAGGGAGTACCTAGAACCACAGATGGATTACGGTAGTAACAATATTGATATCGGATGGCTTTTGTATGAAGATATTTTTCAAAATACTAATCTCCCCCTCGCAAGCGAATGGATTGAGAGATATCCCGATCTCTCAATCCATTCGGTAGATACTCTCATGAGAATTATCGCTTTAAAGGGATCTCAAGAACAACTAAGAACTGTTGTGGGCAGAGGGACAGAACTAGCAGTTGCTGGTACAGAGCAGTATTGGATGGTCAGGAAGTTTCTTACCGACAACAGCATTGATGACGCGACCAAACGATGGTTTTCTGAGGATGGCGAACGAATACTCGCATTGCGTCAATTATATTTTGATATGCTGCATAATGGATTCATTTGGGGGGCCATGACTGCCGATAAAATTAAGTTCCTACTGGAAACATATTGTCCTTTATGGGGAAAAATAGAGCTACCCAACCGCTGGGGAACAGGATCCTCAAAAGAGGATTTAGCGTTTCGATTTTTGTCTACCGAGTTACCATGGCAATTTCTGGATGCAGAAACGTATAAAAGTACTGAGGCGCTAAACGCCCTGATTGTGAATCCCGATTGTGAGAGTGTAAAAGAGGTACTGAAAACAGTCAGATACCGCGTACTGGAAAAATATGCTCGGGAAAATATTTCAGCCCCATCTGCTGAACAAGTGAGCTCCATGTTGGAAGACAGTCAAATTGTCTCTGTAGAAGACTTGCGCGCATTGTTTATAGAAATACTTGAGGAAATGGAGGGTTGGGCGCAAGGAGGTGACACGGATTGGATTAACCTTTTTTACAAAGATAATTGGGATCCAAAAAAGGAGGAAGATGCAACCAAAATTATTGTGGACAAACTAATAGAGAAATTCAATTCACTAAGTATTGACATTGTCATTGAACGCCAGCTCCACGACAAGAAAAGATGCGATATAACTCTCAGTAAACGTGTCGGTAGAGCATCAAAGCTGTTAGTGACAGAAGTGAAAGGGCAGTGGCATAAAGAGCTTTATTCTGCAGCATCTGAGCAGCTCCATACGCGGTACTCGATATATCCAAGCGCAGAAGGGCAGGGGGTGTATCTTGCGCTATGGTTTGGAAAAGATCACCTTGTAGCAAATAGTAAAAGACATGGTATCACTAGTGCTATTGGGTTAAGAGAGAGCATCTGTGAGAAAATGCCAAAAGAACTCATTGGAAAGATAGATGTTTTCGTTTTAGATCTTTCACAAAAATTAAAACAAAGAAATGGATGCCAATAAAATATTTGAGTTGGTTTATTTTAACTAGTTGAGAGAATCAATCCAGGTATATTATTGGTCTGGCTTTAACGATAATGGCAGCTTCGAGAGACCAATTTCCGCAGCAGGGTTCGGTGAAAATTCTACCAAACCCGTCAGGATGCTTAGATGTGCCATGCAGACTTTTACCTAACAATTTTTTATGTTTCTGATTTTCTGGGTTTAAGTATTTTTGGTTACTTGTAATAATCTGATTAGGTGGTCGTCGCGCCAGGGATGGCGCAGAGAGCGTTGTCAGGAATGGATGCCTGTTTGCGCGGCCCACTGGAGCGGTCAATTTCAAAACGCCGGTGGCAATAGCTGGTCTGGTTATCCCCCTAAGACTTTTGCTTCGTTTTTTGGTCTTTTTCAAAAATGACGCCCTCCCACAGGGAATGTTTTGTTTGCTGCACGACTGCGTACATCTCGCCGGGGCGAAATTCCGGACGTCCGCGGTCTTAGCTAGCTTTGTCACCATTGTCAGAAATGGTGATGCCAACTGCTGCGATCACGACGCAGGCAACGGCGACTGTGCCCTGGATTCCTATACGTTCTTCCAGTAGCCACGCACCGACCAGTGCAGCTACTGCGGGCTCCAGGCTAACGAGGATACCGTAGGCACGCGGGGGCAGGCGTTTTAACGCTTCAAACTCCATGGTGAATGGAATTGTCGTCGACAAAAGGGCAACGCCAAAGGCGCTGATCAGTATTATCGGATCAAGAAAGAGTTCGGTAACCACGGGTGCTGCGAACGGTATCATCGTTACTGCGGCAATCGCCATCCCGATTGCCAGTCCGTCGCTACCGGGGACCACAGTGCCCACTCGACCCGCTAACACAATAAACAGCGCCCAGCCGCAACCTGCCAGTAGTGCAAGGGCAACGCCGACTGGATCGAGGTTTAAACCGGACAAGGGAGACAGCAGAACAATGCCCAGTGCCGCCAGTGCTACCCATCCAAATTGACTGAGACGCCGTGAATTCAATGCGGCGACACCCAGCGGGCCTAAAAACTCAATGGCCACAGCCGCACCCAGTGGTATGCGTGCAATGGACTCATAGAAAAATAAATTCATCGCTGCGATGCACAAACCGAAGGCGCCAAGCAGGCGCCAGTGACGGCGGAAAATGAGCCCGAGTGTGGCGATACTGCTGTGAGCGACAACACCCAACAACAGTGCTGAGATAATAATGCGCATGGCGACAGTGCCACTGGCGCCGAGTACAGGGAACAACTGTGTAGCGAGGGCTGCTCCCAGTTGAATAGCGAGGATCGAGAGTAATACCAGCCCGGGCGGCGGCACCATCTCGTAAAACCTGGCTTGCTTTGAGGTGGCGATGGGCTTCGAGGTGTCGGATTTCCCGGTATTTACATTCGATGCGGGTTCTGGCGTGGTGGCGTAGATGTCTGATGACATTGGGTCAGTCTCCCAACTGGCTGGCGCGACCAGAGGTGCGACGTGTGAGTGA
>CAYMVV010000096.1:0-21284 GCA_964393885.1 uncultured Granulosicoccaceae bacterium
AATTTGGAATTGACGGTCATGCTCGAAGCAAAGATCCCTGTTTGCGAATTATGAAAACATCTTGATAAATTGAATTACAAATCACATCTGAAAAAATGGCACCCGGCTTTTTAAAGAGCTGGTTATAGAGCTGCGGTTTTTTCTTACTTACAGCAAATGCAAACTCGAACTCGTACATTGAGACTGCAGAGAAATCAAAGACGTTCAAACCCATCATTTTCACTAGTGAGGAGAAACGAAAATATTCCCGAAGCAGGCATCGATTCGCCCTCTGGCCAACAGACAAATCGCCTGGGAATGCTCGTCAACAGGTACATCACGGATTACCTTAGAAGCAAGAAGCTCATCAAATTTACCACAAACATATCCTCGGATAGTACCAACGGTTTTGCCATAAGGGTGTTGAGATTCTTTACGCGCTCGCGAGCCCGCAACAAGAATTTACAAGTCTACTCCGGATGCCGATCTTCAAACAGGTTCGGCAAATCGTGAATAGCACCGGAGTGAAGCGTACTGACATCACACCCTTCTACCACGAATAATGGCTAGTGGCCATTTGGGCCGGAATGAATCCAGTACTCTTCAGCCTGGACAGACACTCTGTGCATCAAAATTACGAACGCCATAAACTGTGCGAAATGCCTCGCACCAAATTGTACACAGAACAGCACTCGTAGAATAAATTGTATCAAGGATGTTCCAGCTTTAGAGGGGGCTAAAAAATCGAACAGCTTGAGAAAAACAGTTCTGTAATATTGATCTTGATCGGTGACATAAATCGCCAAAAAACATGTAGACCAGTGTACCATTGGTCTGTGGTTAATCTCTCACCGAAGACTATAGACCGTCGATTGAGAAAAGTAGTTGTTACCGTAAGGTACTACCACCAATAGTTATATGCATCCAATCACTACGAGCGCGGGTATAAAAACGCGGGTATAAAAACGCGGATACAAATAAGGGGGGAAATTGCGAGACTACAAAATAAAAGGTTCTTTTAATGGGCGATCTGCAGACTAACACCAGAGCCCGTCGCCGCAACAATTATCGACAAGCTCCCTCAAACCCGGAGAACTAAAATGACCGGTGCCACAATTCTCTATGTTGAAGACAACGAAGACAACGCCTATATGTTGTCCCGGCGACTCACCCGGCGTGGATACACAGTGGTCGTTGCCACTGACGGTAGCGCGGGTGTAGACAAAGCCCGGGAACTGAATCCAGATCTCATATTGATGGATCTCAATTTGCCAGTCATGGACGGTTGGACAGCAACCAAAAAGCTACGCGATAACACGGCGACCAGTTCTATTCCTATTATCGTTGTATCATCCCATGCGCTACCCGGTGAGCGCGAAAACGCTCTGGAAGCCGGGTGTGATGAATATGAAACCAAACCAATTGATTTCAACAGCCTCTTATCCAAGATACACCAGCTTTTGGCAGAAACGACCTGACTCCACTTTAGCAATAATTTTCAGGTAGTAGAACAGGCATCACTTAAACACCCTGTCGGCTAGCTTTTCACGTAAATATAGCCAACGCCTCTGACAGTTTTAATTATGGCAGGCTTGGACGGATCTACCTCAATTTTACGCCTCACCCTGCCCACTCTTATATCGACGCTGCGATCATAGGGATCCCAGTCACGTTTATGAGCCAGATTAAGCAGGTTGTCACGAGTCAACACCCTGCCTGGATTCTCTGCGAACGCTTTCAGCAGATCGAATTCCATTGAGGTCAGCGTAACGAGGTCGCCATGCTTGTCTCTTAGTTCTCGTGAACCTAGATTAAGTGTAAATTCGCCAATGGGAATTTCTTCATGTTCGGACGCTGGCTTTGCGGTGGATTCCGGCTCAGAGTCTCCTGCCATTCTGCGTTGCAATGCTCGAATCCGTGCCATTAACTCTCGAGGCTCGAACGGCTTGGTAATGTAGTCATCAGCGCCAATCTCGAGACCAAGCACTCGATCAACCAACTCCGTCGACGCGGTCAGCATAATGATACCGAGCTTGTGATGTTCCCTGAGATAACGGGCGAGTGTAAAACCGTCCTCACCCGGCATGGTAACGTCAAGCAGTACTATGCTCACCTGGTGTGCAGCCAACTGCTCGCGCATGACAATGCCATTCTCGGCAGTGTGCACAACGAAACCGTGCTTCCCAAGATAGGTTTCGACCATCCAGCGTTGGTTTTCATCGTCGTCAACAACCAGTACAGATCCACCTGCCTCCTTTTCCATCAAAGATTGCCCTGATAAAACCCGAATTGCTAGGAGTGTAAACCAGTACGCCTCTGATGGGAATTGAGTCAGGTTCGCCAAAGTGAGTCACAGGGTTATGCCAGGTGACATCACCAGGCCGAGCATTTCCTTATATCACTACCACCGGCAGCCTTATCCACGGTGCTATTGGCCTTGTCGGTTTGGGTGTAGGAGTCAATGCCGGAATCGGTGTCGGCGTCAGTGTCGGTGTCGGTGTCGGTGTCGGTGTCGGTGTCGGTGTCGGTGTCGATGGCTTCGAGATTTTCCCGGTCCGTTTTGTCTTTTTTAATGCGCCGATAAATCTCCTCTCGATGTACTGCGACCTCTCTCGGTGCTTCGATACCGACCCGAATCTGGCCCCCTTTTTTCCCCAGTACAGACACCATGATATCGTCGCCAATAATCAATTTCTCGCCCATTCTTCGGGTTAAAATCAGCATGTCTATTCCTCGATTCATTGAATTTCAACACCTGGCAGAGCAACGATGCTTCTTACCGGCTGAAAGCTAGTATCGGCAGACAGAGTTTCAGCGTCGTGTCCACTGTGTTTCAATTGCAATCAATTTGTATCAATTGTTTCAAAGCTCCCCGATCAGCGTTGCTTAAAGCCGGTTGAACTACGCCAGCGCGAATTGTAGAGGCAACTTAAAATTGTTAGAGTTCAGGAAGATGAAGACGAACTGATTGCCATATTTCGTCCTCTACCGACTGACAGCAACTTCCGTCGCAAGTATTTTTAAGTGTTGGATCTAACGGAGATCTGCTCAATGAACCACCTCGATTGGCGAACAATTTCCATCGCATCTGCTTTAGCCACCAAACCAATCCCTGCAGTGCGCATCTATCCTCCAGTGGATGTACCCGGGCCTCCAGTGGATGTACCCGGGCCTCCATTGTATGCACCCGGGGTAGCGCTATGACCATGGCGACCTCTACAGAAGCACCAGCGACGGCCCCCGATCTGGACGACCCGATGTTCCAGCAACTGGCGGCAATAATGGAAGCCTCCGGCCTGACAATTAACGGCGAGCGAAACTTTGACCCGCAAGTTCATCACCCGGACCTGGCCAAACGAATTTTTTCAGAAGGCATGGTAGCGATGGGCGAATCCTACATGGATGGCTGGTGGGACTGTGACGCACTGGATGACATGGTCACGCGGGCAATGAAGGGCCGAAACCACACCCGGCTATGGAACAAGCGCAAAATGATTATTCAGATCCTCAAGGCGCGCTTGTACAACTTTCAGAAAAAATCACGTGCCTTTGAGGTGGGAGAAAGGCACTACGATATCGGCAATGATCTCTTTGAAAAAATGCTCGATCCTACGATGTGCTACTCCTGTGGTTACTGGAAAGATGCGGCCACACTGGAGCAGGCTCAAATTGCTAAAATGGATCTGGTCTGTCGCAAAGCCAGGCTTGAAAAAGGCATGAAAGTACTTGATATCGGTTGTGGATGGGGCTCACTGGCACGTCATGCTGTTGAGAACTACCAGGTCGAGGTGGTGGGTATAACAGTCTCGAAGGAGCAAAAAAAGCTTGCAGAAGAACGCTGCGCCGGCTACCCGATAGAATTCGTGTTGCAGGATTATCGTGATCTTGTTGGCGAGTATGATCACATCCTCTCGGTTGGCATGTTTGAACACGTGGGGTTGAAAAACTATGTTGATTACTTTGCCAAGTGTCATGAGCTTTTAAAACCCGGTGGCAGCCTGGTGTTGCACACAATTGGTACCAACCGATCTCATAAAATGTCTGACCCGTGGATTAAAAAGTATATTTTTCCCGGAGGGAAAATTCCGTCGCTTGCACAAATTAGTACTTCCCTTGAAAAATATTTTGTGATTGAGGATGTACAGAATTTTGGCCCCGATTACGATCGGACCCTGATGAGCTGGAGGGAGAACTTCCTCGCTAACTATGACTCGCTAAAAGATCGATACGACGAACGCTTTTACAGGATGTGGATGTACTACCTCAACGTCAGTGCCGCTTCCTTTCGCGCACGTTACAACCAGCTGTTTCAATTGGTGCTAAGCAAACCTTTTGCAGCCGATCGCTACGACAGTCCTCGTTAGCCAGAGGCTGCCTGCGATACCGTGCCCGCGATACCATATCCGCTACCCTGCCTGCAGTAGCGTAGATCATCTGTTCCCGGGCAAGCTGCCGCTGGCCCGGTCTCTCACGCCAGACTATAGTCAACGATGCTGGCGGCAAGGTCAGGCGCGTCATGAGTACCGTATATCCCGTGCTCCTGATAGATGCGAGTTGCGAGAAAGTAGTTTGCCGCGGGGTCACTTGCGTATCTGACCATGAGTGATGCCTGTGTAGCTCGTGCAATACGCGACGCCAGGCTTCGGGCAGCCCCCTCGGTGACGTTATTTGAGAAAATATCTGACTTCAGCTTTTCAACAAAATTGTCCAGCTGCTTATCTGCTCCGCCGGATAATTCTATCTCATTGAACAGCGCCTCAGCTGCTGCAGGTGATTTGCCGAGCGCACGCAAAATATCCAGGCTCTGAATATTGCCGCAACCCTCCCAGATTGAATTGAGCGGAGATTCTCGGAACAAACGTGGCATCACAGATTCTTCAACGTATCCACTACCGCCAAGACATTCCATACACTCGTAGACCAGCTGCGGTGTCCGCTTGCAAATCCACAGCTTACCCACCGGCGTGGCCAGCCGGGTCAATAGTTGCTCGGATTCATCCTCCTGATTATCAAAAGCAGCGGAGAGACGAAGCGTTTGCCACATTGCCGCTTCCGACTCAACTGCCAAGTCTGCCAGCACATTCTGCATCAGTACATGCTGGTTGAGTCGCTTACCAAACGCGTCCCGATGAGCGCAGTGATGCAGTGCCTGCACAACTGCCTGACGCATCAGAGACGCAGAACCCAGCATACAGTCGTAACGTGTCATTGAGACCATTTCAATAATCGTATTAACACCTCGCCCCTCCTCGCCAATTAGCCAGGCCTCAGCGTCACGAAATTCAATTTCACTGGACGCGTTCGACCAGTTACCCAGCTTGTCTTTAAGGCGCTGTATGGTGAACTGGTTGAGTACACCGCTCTCCGTCCAGCGCGGCATCAGAAAGCACCCCAGCCCTGCGTCGGTTTGCGCCAGCACCAGAAACCCGTCACTCATCGGTGCCGAGCAAAACCATTTATGGCCAGTCAATAGATAGGTCTGACCACCGCCGCGAGCGGCAACCGGTTGCGCCGTTGATTGATTGGCTCGAACATCAGAGCCGCCCTGCTTTTCAGTCATCGCCATACCAATGGTCAGGCCGGGCTTGTCGAACCAGGGAATATTGCGGCCATCGTACTTTGGTGCCGTGACCAACGGGATCCAGCGTTCTGCTACGTCCGGCTGGTGACGCAGCGCCGGGGTAGCAGCAAAGGTCATCGTCGTGGGACAGGTCGTGCCGCATTCGCCCTGGTTGTGCAGGTAAACCAACGCAGCGCGAACCGCATGCGCGCCCTTACGCGAATCACGCCAGGGTAACGATGGCAGTCCGGCTTCTATCGCGCGTGTCATCAACAAATGATACGCCGGGTCAAAATCTACCTGATTAAGCCGTTTGCCAAATCGGTCATGAGAGGTAAACCGGGGCTTGTTGCTGTTGGCTCGAACGGCATCAGTCATCATGATCTCGACTGCAAACTGCCCGTACTCGCGCAATGCACTGTCGCCCCAGCTGCCACCAAATTGTGTTACTGCAGACTTCAGCGCGTTGTCGGAAATGTACAGGTTATCGGAAAACTCCGGTGGTTGGTTCAACACCTGATGAGTTTCGTAAGCAGACATAGCGCGTATCTCCTCTTCGTTTGTCATTCCAGCGCCACTATTCTACCTCGACCGGTACAACTAGTGAAAATCCGGTACGAAGAGTCCGCGAGCGGCGTACCGTCGCGCAACTAACAGCTACAGGAATCCGGACGATAGACACTTGCCAGATACTGCCAGGCGGCGAGTGCGTGCTGTCGAATCGATGGATTGATTCGTTCGACTCCCTCGCAATACCCCGTGTCAGGAAGGAACCCTTTAACATCGCAAAAGGCAACTACCGCTTTACAATAAGCAGTGTGTTATGAGTGGTGCGAAACAAATCTTCGGGGATTGAAGAATTTCGAAACAAGAAAAACACACGCCCACACCTGGCTAGATGAAAGCCTGCCGGAGATCAGGCATCAGAGCGACGGTATGAAATCTTTCAATCAAATTAGGCTGACAGCCGCTCTTTCTTACCTATATAGATTTTTTAGTGTAGGAAAAAGACCATAACTAACTCAGCCACGCATTAATTTTCTGGCCGCGCTATCATCAAGCGGCGCCGGTCGCTCACATTGTGTAGTCAGGTTAACAAACTCAGCCTCTTCTGCTGAGCGCGTAATAGATGTCAATATATCCAGCACATGCAACGCCATTTCACCGCTACAACGGTGAGGTCTGCCTTCATGAATAGCGGCTATCATATCGGCCAATCCCACCCCGCGGTAGTTGGCAATCATGTCACCGGACGAGTCTTCAAAGTTCGCAGCACCCAGCACTTCCAGAGGCGCTAATTGTGACTCGGCTTCTCCATTGCTTACGCGCACTGAATCACCAAACCGATTCGGATCAGGCACGTATACCGAGCCCGTGGTGCCATACAGTTCCATGTGATTGTGCTCATGTGCCCAGACATCCCAACTGGCGGTGAAAGATACCTGCGCTCCCTGTTGAAACTCGAGGATGGCTCGCACGGATGTATCCACGTTGACGTCGATCACAGCGCCCGGGTTTGGCTCACTGGTGACAGTGCGGGTTGCAAAAGGACGACCACCCATTGCTACCACACGTTTAACTGGCCCCAAAAACTGCACCAGATTACTCACATAGTAAGCACCCATATCCAGTATCGGGCCACCACCTGGTTGAAAAAAGAATGTTGGATCCGGATGCCAGTTCTCCATACCATGAGACTGAACGTAGCAGCTACCACCAACAATGGTGCCTGCAGTGCCGGCATCAATATACTGCCGGGCAGCCTGATGCGAACCGCCTAAAAATGTGTCCGGTGCTGAACCCACTCGCAGCCCGTTTTCCTGAGCCAGCTCCAGTAATGACAGGCCTTCGGCCACCGACAGAACAAAAGGTTTTTCGGAATAAACATGCTTGCCGGCACTCAACGACAGTTTGGACACCTCATAGTGTGCCGCAGGCACAGTGAGGTTAATTACCAGGTCAATCGAGGGGTCCGCCATCAGCGCGTCGACACTCAGTGCCTGGCAGTCAAAGTCGGAAGCCTGGCTTGCCGCTACCTCTGCATTGAGGTCGGAACAGGCAGTTATCTTAAAACCTGCAAACACTGGCGCGAGCTGCAAATAGGCAGTGGATATATTTCCACATCCAACAATACCGACGTTTATTTCACTCACGCCAGATCCCAGCTCTTGAAGGTAGCGATCGAACGCTGCGCAAAGCGGCTCAGATCGGACGGACTATCATGTTCAACAATGTATAAATCAGGGCTGATTACCTTCAACTCGGTTGTTATGGCGTTCCAGTTCAACACGCCGTGACCCACATCAGCCCATCCATCCTCATCAATACACTCTCCACTGGCAGCAACATCCTTAAGATGCACTGAGTCAACCCGATCACCGTAGGTGCGCAGCCATGATTCCGGACGCTCGGCTGCACGTTCTATCCATGCCAGGTCAATTTCCCATTGCATGTCAGTTGCTGTGTCGAGCAGTACACGCATCGGTAGTACACCGTCTGGCGTTTTTTCAAACTCAAAATCATGATTGTGCCACGCGAACGACAGTCCATTTGCTTTAACGTGTGATGCATAGCCTGCAAGTTCCTCTGCCAGCGCCTGCCAACCCGATTTATCCTGAGGCCTTTCCTCCTCTAATAAATAGGGACAAACAACTTGTTTTACAGACAATTGAGATGCTGTATCAAGTGCTCGCGACATGTTTGCTTTCAGCTCGTCAAGTCCGGTATGAATCGAGGTGCATTGCAGGTTATTGTCCGACAACAGCGATTGAAACAGATCGAGGTCTGCGACGTTTTCGCGATAGGCTTCAACACCGGTGTACCCACTGGAAGCGACAACCTTCAGTGCATCTGCTAACGGTGTGTGACGCGCACTATAAAGTTGAAACGAGATATCTTTCATCTTGATTTCTCTATAAGAACTGTTTTCAATAAACAAGTTGACGACAAGCTTATGACATGGCTTCAGGATGATTAAATGTCATTCAGCGCAAAACTTCTAACATAGTGCATCGGAGTTACATCCCGAACAATGCCATGGGCAAAAATACGAGCAAAACCCGGGGACTGATCACTGCAACCTGGAGCTAAAGACGCAACCCGCTATCGGCTACAAACAAGGATGCACGCGCGGCACTAAAGCCAATAGGTAAGATCTGCTTCTGACTGACAACCGCCTCCGAATCAACTCGCAAGGTAAAACTGTTGCCGCCAAAATTGCTCCAGACTACAGTATCCGCGCCCATTGGCTCTACAATGTCGATTTCGACACTGGCCTGGATGGGCTGCGATGCCGCAGCACCGCCGATGACGATGTGCTCAGGCCGAATACCAAATTCTACCGACATTCCCTGAGCGGGCTCTCGGGCAAATTCATAGCCTTGCAGAGACAGCGTCAGACTGTCAGAGCTGAACTGCCATTGATTGTTGATATTTTGCAACTGACCCTGCATAAAATTCATACCCGGAGAACCGATGAAACCCGCAACAAACCGGTTATCCGGCTTGTTATATATACCGAGCGGCGTATCGAGCTGTTGAATTAATCCATCCTTCATAATGGCGATACGATCGGCCAGCGTTAACGCCTCGATTTGATCGTGAGTCACATAGATCATGGTATTGCCGAGTCGCTGATGTAATCGCTTTAATTCGACCCGCAAATCAGTACGCAACTTCGCATCGAGATTGGATAGTGGCTCATCAAATAAAAAAACATCTACATCACGTACCAGTGCTCGGCCTATAGCGACACGTTGCCTTTGCCCACCAGATAAAGCACCTGGCTTGCGTTTAAGTAAAGCCCCTATCTGCAGGATCTCAGCTGCTCGATCGACACGTTCCCTGATTTGCGCTTTAGGCAGCCCGGCAACACGCAACCCAAACGACAGATTTTTCTCCACCGTCATTTGTGGGTAAAGTGCATAGGACTGAAATACCATCCCTATACCCCGATCTTTGGGCTCCTCCCAGGTAACGTTTTTATCATTGATTATCACCTGGCCTGCCGTGACATCAAGCAGACCGGCAATGCAATTCAAGAGCGTTGATTTACCACAACCTGATGGCCCGAGCAGCACCAGAAACTCGCCCTCGGCCACATCAAGGTTGAGTGACTTTAGCACTTCAACACTGCCGAAATTTAACGACAGATCATTAATGACAACGCTGCTCATCCTTTCACTGCTCCCGCCGCGATACCACGCACAAAAAGCTTGCCCGATATAAAGTAGACAATCAAAGGCAGTGCCCCGGTTAGCAGAGTGGCTGCCATGTTGACGTTGTACTCCTTTACACCCTGACTGGAATTGACAATATTATTAAGCTGCACTGTCATCGGAAAGTTGCGGGTGCCCGCATAGATCACACCAAACAGAAAGTCGTTCCAAATGCCAGTGACCTGCAAAATGATCGCAACGACAAAGATAGGCAGTGACATCGGCACCATAATTTGTAGAAAAATTCTCCAGAAGCCGGCTCCATCCACGCGCGCGGCTTTAAACAACTCCGTCGGCACACTGGCAAAGTAATTTCTGAACAACAGTGTCAAAATCGGCATCCCGAAAATGGTATGTACAATAATGACCGCCCACAAGGTTGAGAATAAATGTAACTCGCGCAAGATAATCACCAGAGGATAGATCATCACCTGGTAGGGAATAAACGCACCGAACAACAGCACGGTAAAGAAAAACTCGGAACCCCTGAATCGCCAGAAGCTCAGCGCGTATCCATTGACGGATGCGATCGCAATCGATATGAATACACTGGGTATTAATATACTTACGCTGTTCCAGAACCCGACTTTTAAGCCTTCACAGTACAAGCCTGTGCAGGCTGTATCCCAGGCCTTCAGCCAGGGTGCGAAGGTCACTTCAACCGGAGGTGAAAACACATTACCGAGCCTGATCTCCGGCATTCCCTTAAGAGATGTGACGATCATTACATACAGAGGTAACAGCCAGTACAATGCAGCGACAATCAAAAATCCGTATAGAACGATATTGCGCGCACTCAGCATGCGCTTCGGCTTTGCGCCCTGTGGTTCGACGCTATGCATCTTTACTGTCCCGCTTTGCACTGAATTCAAGGTATGCCCAGGGAATCAGAATGATCAGCACGGTCGATAGCATCACGGTAGATGCAGCAAGTGCCTGCCCGAGATTGGCACGACCAAACATATAGTCATAGACATACTTGGCTGGCATCTCTGAAGAGATTCCCGGGCCACCATCGGTCAAGGCAACGACCAGGTCGTACACCTTAACAATGCCAGACGCAATAATAACCAGTGTGGTGATGAACACCGGCCGCATCATCGGTATTACAATAAACAGGTAGGTACGCCAGGCAGGAATGCCATCTACACGAGACGCTTTCCAGATATCCTGGTCGATGCTTCTGAGCCCGGCCAGCATCAATGCCATGACAAACCCGGTCCCCTGCCAGAGTCCGGCAATGACCAACGCGTAAACAGACAGATCCCGACTGGCCAGTAAATTGAATTCGAAACTGCTGAAGCCGATATCACGAATGACCTGCTGAATACCAAAATCCGGATTAAGTATCCATTGCCAGACCAGACCGGTGACAATAAAACTAAGCGCAAATGGATAAAGAAAAATGGTACGAAATGTATTTTCAAAGCGAATTTTCTGATCGAGAGCAACCGCTAATCCGAAGCCGATAACCAAAGAAAACACCAGCGCACAGACCCCGTAAATCGCGATGTTTTCAATCGACTCCATCCATCTCGATGAGCTAAACAGTCGATCATATTGCTTGAGCCCGACAAAGTTTTCACGCGGCAGTGACTTGGACGAGGTAAAGGAATAGACAACCGACCACACAGAACAGCCAATGAACACAACCAGTGCGGTGGCGATCATAGGTGTCGCAGCGAGCTTGGCCGTCAGGTTACGCAGTAACGGGTGTTTGCGCGCAGACGGCTGGTAGTGTGCTTTTGCCACACCACTACTGGAAGTGTTCACAATGTTTGGGAGCGAATGATTGGGAGCGTATTGGCAGCTTCAGTGCAGGAGGCAGCGAATGCCGCCTCCCTCACCGACAACTGTTACTCGGCTTCTTCGATTATGTTTGCCCATTGTTCATGAGCGTCCGCAGGCTGCATGTCTGGGTTGTTCCAGAACTCGACCAGAAGATCTTCGAGTTGACCTGTGGTGTCAGCTGCAAAGTTTTGATCACCCGAGGGTATGATATTGCTTTCGTCAGCAAGAATTTCGAGGCCTTTTTTCATGCAGTCGTTAGCCGACTCAAGATCGACGTCACCGCGTACCGGCAATGAGCCCTTCTTAAGATTAAAGTCTACCTGCACCGCCTTACTGATCATCATCGACGCCATACGCAATTGCGCTGCGGTTTGCTCTTCATCGTCCTGTTTAGGGAAGTAGAACGCGTCGCCACCAGTGTCCAGTGCCGGCTGTAAGCCAAGTCCGGGCAAGCAATCGTATTCAACACCGGCTGTTTGGCCAGCGACCTGGAATTCTCCCTGTGCCCAATCCCCCATAATCTGTGCGCCCGCTTTGGCGGTAATAACCTGATTGGTTGCATCATTCCAGTTCTGGATGCTGTTCTCGGGATCATCAAGATCTCTGGCTGCGCCATAGGCTTCCCAGACAGCGGCCATCTCCGGACCGCGCAGGGCTTCTTTGTCGCGCTCTACAATGGTCTTTACAAATAGATCAACGCCACCGACCCCGGTCTGCACGACGCCGAACATACCGTTGGTCTGCCAACCCTGGTTTCCAACCGCCAAAGGTATTATTCCCGCCTCTCTCAGCTTGGGTGCACTTTCGACAAACTCGTTCCAGTCCTTGGGTGCATCGATACCTGCCTTTTTATAGGCATCAAGGCTGGTCCACATCCACTGGAAACTATGGATGTTAACCGGTACGCAATAGATTTTTCCGTCAAGTGTGCAACTGTCGAGCAGTGACGAGGGACGAACCAAATCTTTCCAGCCTTCTTCCTCCGCAAGTTCAGTCAGGTCAAGCATCAAGCCTTCCTCGACAAGTTCCTCTGCCTGGCGTCCATGATTGAGTTGCGTCGCCCCCATTGGTTTGCCGCCCAGTATGCGGCTGATGATGATGGGACGTGCAACACCACCGGAACCCGCGATCGCACCATCCACCCAGGTGTCGCCACCGGCGTCAAATGCATCGGCAAATACCTTTACAGCGGCGGCCTCGCCTCCTGATGTCCACCAGTGAGTAACCTCAAGTTCGGTCGCGCTCGCCGGGCCTGTGAGTGCAACAGCCAATGCTGCTGCGAGAGTAGTCAAAGAATTTTTAAGCTTCATTGGTTGTGGTCTCCTCCGGAAAACTGTAACGTTACAGTTGGACTATTAGACCATCCCGACGCTGGCTGCGCAACCGTATAATGGGATTGCAATAACCCCAGCACTGAACCAGCGACCGATCATGGAAAAGAAATTCGCAGCCGGTAGTGCACGGCATGCTGACGACGCCGCTAAACGGCCCACGCTCAAGACGATTGCATCCATCACCGGACTTGGTATTACCACCGTATCAAGAGCACTGAAAGACGCACCGGATATCGGGCAACAAACCAAGGAGCGAGTTCGCGAGGTCGCCGAGCATCTTGGCTATACGCCTAATCGGGCCGGTGTTGGCTTGCGAACCGGTAAAACCAATGTCATTAGCCTGGTGCTGAGTCTGGATGAAGAAGTGATGGGACTCACGTCGCATATGGTGCGGGGATTGTCCGAAGCCTTAAGTACAACGCCTTACCATCTGACGATTACACCCTACTCACTTGGCAACAGTCCTCTCGATACCATTCGGTACATCACCGAGCACCGAACCGCAGACGGAATCATTCTCTCTCGCATCGAACCTCTCGATGAACGAGTCCGGTACCTGCAAAAGCACCACATACCGTTTGCCACTCACGGCAGAACTATGCTCGATTTTGAGCATCCGTATCATGATTTCGACAACGAAAAATTCACCATGGACGCGGTCAGCTATCTGGTCGCGAGAAATCGCTCAAAAATCGCACTGTTGGGTCCTCCCGACTCACTGACGTATCACCACCATGCGCAAACCGGCTATAACACCGCGCTGCAGATGCGTGGACTGGTACCGTCTCAAGCGTTCAAATGCTCAACAGATGACTCGCTCGACCACATTGAATCTCGCTGCACGGAAGTGTTCAAACGCAAAGACCGGCCGGACAGCATCATATCGCTCAGCGGCGGCTCAACGATTGCGCTGTGTGCCGGTATTGAAGCGGCCGGGCTGGTGGTTGGCAAAGACGTCGACATCGTGTCAAAACAGAACGTGGGAGTGCTACAAAAAATCAGGCCGGACATTATTACTATGGATGAAGATATTCATCTTGCAGGCCGCGAGCTGGCAACATTTGTGATCCAGTCGATTCAAAAAACTCCACCTGCACAGTTGCAAACTGTTGCTTATCCATCTGCACCGGTATTCCAGCAGACTCGTCAGTAGCGACTACCAGCCGGACTAAAACATCGATTGCTATACAAGCGCTGTTACAAGCATTGTTACGGGCGCTAGTTACAAGCGCTGTTACGAGCATTGTTGTATAACCAACATCAAACAATCCGGCACCGATTTCAACCGCTGACCGGTATATCTTCAGATTCGACAGATAGAGCCCTGCCAGTCGAATTGCCAGACACGTTCCTTACACACGCTATTCAACACTAACCGAACACTTTTTCACCTAAAGCAGACATGAGTTTACATTTGAAAACATAACCTGTGAACAGCACCCCGTTCTTTATCGGGTAGAGCAATCAGAATACGGCAACAGGAATCGATCCGCTGCGTTTGAACAGCTTTGTCGAACCCATCACGTACTTCCGAGGTCATTATGAGATTTTCTGCTCTACCTACTGTACTCGCCGCTTCCCTGGTGGCACTGCCCAATATTGTCGTTGCAGGCGGTGAACCGGAAAACTCCGAACCCATGGGAGTACTGCTTGACATTTCTCAAGTAGATCCTCGTAACGATCCTGAATCCGCTATTTTCGAACCGTCTCTGGACACATCAGACGCGAAGAAAGCCAAAGCAATCCCGGTTCCCCTTGATGTATTAGCATCTGGCGCTGCGCCTGCCGCAGACGAACCTGTCGCTGCACCAGTAGCAGTTGCAACAGAACCCAAAACTATATTGACTAACGTTACTTTTGGCAGTGACAAGCAAAATGCTGTGGCAACCACAGAGGCGGCGACAGCAGCTGAGCAACCACGCATCAGGGACAACCCGGTTTTCATTGCGGTCACCGACGCCATGCGTCCAAAAGATCCGGTACCTGCGCTTGCCAACGACCGAGTAAGTCTCTACCTGTCAGAGAAAGTCGCGTTCGCGAAATATGAAACGACAGGCGAGCGATTTAACGTTGAACGGGCTCGCACACATGTCGGGTTTCTTTACAGTGAAGAACGAGATGTCATCTTTCAAGGTGGCTTTGCAGTAGATGCGCCATTCTGGAATTCCCTTCGATTTTCCGTTGGGACCAGAGCGTATATTGCACTACTGAATGAAGAAAACGAAGATGCTTTCGCCGCAGCTATTGGTGCCGAGACCGCCTATCAGCTGCCTTTAAAGGCACTGCCGCTGGAATTCGGTGCCAGCTTTTACTATGCGCCGGACATCCTGACCTTTGGTACAGCCGACCGTACCATTGATGCACAGGTAGATGTGAAACTCCCGATTCGTTCGCAGTTTTCCATTTTCGGGGGTTATCGATTTCTACAAATCGACGAACGACCCGAGGACCGTGAAGTGGACAACCGCATTCACCTCGGTATCCAGTGGGACTTCCTGTAAGCTCGGCTTATAAGAGCTCGGCCCGTCCACTCGATTGGTAGTCGCTGGCACTTGCACGTGGCTGCCAACAAATAGCAAATCCGAACAACCGCAGGCAAGCTTGCAGCGGTCAACTTTTCAGGATTGCTAACCTAAGTAAAGGTCCTCGGTTTATCAATGACCGAGGATTTTTTTTAAGCGCCAAGAACAGAGTCCGCAACATAACCATTATTCAAGCGCTCCTGCTCAAATGACGACCCGGGTCCATGCCCTGGCATAAAATTGATTTTCTTGCCAAGTGGCCACAGCTTTTGAGTAATTGAATTAATCAACTGCTTGTGGTTACCTCCCGTCAAATCAGTTCTGCCTATCGACCCTTTGAAAAGCACGTCACCGACAAACGCGAACGCCATTTCCTCTTGATAAAAGACGACAGAACCCGGTGAATGCCCCGGACAGTGAAAGAGCTGAAACTGCGCACCATCCAGTTCGACAGTGTCTCCGTCGTCAAGGTAGCGATCGGGAGTAAAGCTCTCGGCCTCGGCAATACCATAGGTTCCGGGCTTTAATTCATCCAGTAGAAATTGATCATCCCTGTGCGGCCCGATGATTTCCACAGCGAGGCGCCGTCGGGCCTCTGCAGCACCTCCAGCGTGATCAATATGACCATGCGTCAGCCAGATCTCTTTTACCTTGACCGCCAGTTTTTCAATTTCCTCGATTAACCGATCAACATCGCCACCGGGATCTATCAGGATGGCATTGAGCGTCTCGGTTGACCAGAAAATCATGGCGTTTTGCTGCAGAGGTGTGACAGGCACCACCTGAAGCTGAAACTGGTTTTTTCCGGCAGAGGACATTAGATTTTCCAAAAGTTGTCAAACCCCAAGCTTACCGGTTTGGGCGAATACGCGCATGTTTTTGATCGCTTGTTCACCATGCAATCCGATTTCCGGTGCTCCGGCCTCATGCTATGATTATCGTCATGACTGCAGCATCGAGAACTCTTTTGCCACCGTGCTCACGTGATTGATCCTGAATACATGACCATCAACCACAGCGCATGGCTACGCTCACTAAGCGAGCAACAAAGACGACGACTGACACAAAAATCAGACCTGATCGGTTTGCAATACCTGGTACTGCACGCGGGGCTGATTGCCACACTCGGCGGGCTTATAGCGTCTGCAAACTTGCCGCTCTGGTTGTTGTTACCGGCAATGGTAGCGCAGGGAATTTTACTGGTTTTTCTTTTTACTTTGCAGCACGAAACAACACACTACACGCCGTTTAAAACCCGCAGCCTCAATACCATTGCAGGATATTTCTGCGGCGTTATTTTGTTGCTGCCACCAGTCTGGTTTCGATACTTTCATCTCGCTCACCACCGCTGGACTCAGCACCCGCAAAAAGACCCGGAACTGGCCTCCCCAAAACCCGCCAGTCGCTATCAATACGCGGCCTATCTTTCAGGCTTGCCTGTCTGGAACAGTCAAATCCGCACGCTGTTACGCAATGCCTTTCATCAATGCACCGATGAATTTGTGCCAGTGAACAAAAGGGCAAGCGTGCGATTCGAATCACTGACCATGATCGGTTTCTATATTGTTTTGGCGATTATATCCATTACAACAGGTCTGACAGAGTTACTTACAATCTGGATTATACCGATGTTACTGGGTCAGCCTTTTCTTCGCGCGTATCTGTTGGCGGAGCATACCAACTGCCCGCAAGTAGATAATCGTTTTGAAAATACTCGCACACTGTTGACCACTGCACTGGTGAGAAGACTTGCGTGGAATATGCCCTACCACACGGAACATCATGCCTACCCTGCAGTGCCTTTCTTCAGATTGCCGGAAGCCCACCGTCTCGCTAATCGACACCTGCGGCAACTTGAGCCCGGATACCGATCTTTTCATCAACGGCTTTTTAAGCAGATTGGCAACTAAGAAACTGGAAACTGGAAACTGGAAACTGGAAACTAGGAAACCCTGCAGCGATGCGCTTTGAATCACCAGTGACAATTTTCAACTTGGCCAGGCTGCCCGTCGACTGAACGTTTGTTACAGGCGCTGCGTTCAATTGCTCAGTTCACATACGGACAGCGCACTGCCGTTTTGATATTCAGCCATCAAGCGTTCAGCCAACTTATTCTCCGACTCTGTGAGTGCCTGGTAATTTCGATCTGTTCTCCACCCATACGCCCATCGATACCAGGTATTGAAATAAGGGCTGCCACCCACGCGCACGCCCTCATACATGAGTGTTGCCAACGCACTGTTGCCGGTTTTGTCAGCAACGCACTGTCGCAATAACTGATCAGCTTCTTCCCTTTGCTCTGCAGTGCCGCCACGCCAGTAGGCCTTATCGTGTTGCAGACAACAATCACACCAGTCGTGACTGGTAATCGTTGATGAATCCGGAAACAGCGAGCATCCATCACTGCTAAACGGTTTCAGTGCAACTATGTCCTGTTCGGTATCCTGACTGCAGGCCTGCAGCACTATCATAGAAAGGCCTGCCAACAACACCAGCCTTGTTGCAAGAGAATGCGCACCAACTTTCATCATGTCAGTATCGTTACTGAAATAAACAATCTGCTATCTCAATCAAAATGATCACTACACAGGCCAGGCCACAGGAAATTGCGGGCCATCCAATCGTTCACCTGTGTTTAAAGTAAGGTCTTTAAACGGCGGCGAGCCCTTGCCTTCTCTATCAATAAACAATGCATCATCACCTACCCATCGCGCCGAAAACACGCGCCGTCTGGCTCCCCGGTCTGTATTTGCAGCAGCGCCATGGACTGTGCGGAAATTGAACGCGACCGCATCACCGGGTTGCATCGCCCAACTCAATATATCGTACGCATCCCGGTTGCTATCAATATCCGGTACCGCTTCAGTCTCATCGTTCTCATACAGATCCGTACCATCAAAGCGCTTTGGCTTGTGTAGCTTTCCCGATCGATGAGAACCGGCTAAACACTGTAATGAGATTTCCTTTGCGACTGGATCCAGTGGAATCCAGAAACTTACACTTTGCTGCCCTTGTACACAATAATATGGCTGATCCTGATGCCAGGGGGTGACTATCGACGTGCCAGGCTCTTTGACCAGAACATGATCATGAAAAAAACGACCGGTTGATGATCGCATTAATGCTGCGGCAACTTCTGCTGCTGGTGATCTATACACAAAGTCTCGAAACGGCTCAATTCTCTGCCAGTTGCACAGGTCCTGAAAAAACGGCGCGCTGCCATCCGCGGGCTCATACGAACGCTCAAGAGGACTCGGATCTGCCATCAGGGTTTCTATACCCTGTGCTAAAGGTTCAATCCAGTCTGCGAACAGGCCACGAATCACAATAGCGCCATCTCGCTCAAACTGCTCTATAGCGCTTTGATCAGGTATATAGCTATTCATTTATTTTTTTCCTGCTACTGCGTTGTTAGTCTACTGCAACCCCTGGCCGCCAGCCAATGCAAGACAACGATCAACCGATTCAACCGATCCGACCGTGGTACGAGAGCGCAAACTGGCAGCCGCCACTGCGTGTGCCAGATGCAGAGAAGCCTCTATAGACCAGCGCTCGTGCAATCCGTACAACATACCAGCTGCAAATGCGTCACCGGCACCGACGGTGCTGACAATACTGGACGAATCAACCCGCACCGAAGAGGTCTCAAACTCCTGACCATCACGACACACACAAATGGCACCTGCCGGATAGTGCACTACCACCAGCGACATGCTGCCGAGCGCGAGTACTTTCCTGGCAGCGTTGATACATTGCAGCGGGTTTGCACTGCCGCTGTGGACTGCGGTGTCGCCGTCAGCAGCACCGCGTCCGGAGCGCTCTGTGCCTTGCATTGTTTCTACATCTGCCAGCGCGCCTATTTCATAGTCGTTAACAATCAGCGTATCAAGCCAGGGTAAGCAAGGCAGACATAGCTGGCGTATTCGGGCTGCATCTATTGAAACCAGTTCAATATTTGTTTGCAGGCCCGCTGCTTTGGCTTTCTTTAATACAGTAAGCCATCCATTTGTTTCTGCCCCCCAGGTACTATCCAGTATTTGATGAACGCCCAGCAAACCCAAGTGCAGTACTTTGCATCGGCTTTGGGAGAAGTTGAAATGATCGGGTGTTAACAGGTTGTTACTGCCCTGGTGATGAAAAAATGTTCTCTTGCCGGTATTCTCATCTGCCATGACATCGGTGTAGGAAGTTTCGGCGTCCGTCGTACGATGAAGTTGATCGACGTTTACCCCATGTTCAATCGCGGTCTGCAGTAAAAAGTCTCCATCACTGTCTTCGCCAACCAGACCGATCGCGTCGACCGGCACCGAGCTATCAAGTCTGCGCATATCAATACCCAGATTATGAGCAGACCCGCCGCCCTGACGATCAGTTTCTGTAATTACTGCCAGTGCTTCCTGCTGTGGCCAGCGATCGATCATTTTGATTCGATCGAGAGTCCAGCAACCACCACAGATGAATCCGCGTCGTGAAGACATATAAGGTTACTTCGCCTGCTTAACCACGTAGATTATTACCTCAGCGTTTATGCAATCGATGAAAGTCGGTAAGGCTAATTCATTAGCACCGGATCGGTCACTTGTAAATCCTGCTCCAGTGACCGTTGTGCATCTATGCCCTGATCTTTCAAATAACGGTGATAGTTACGCACCGCGGTTTCGGTATCAAATTTTTGCTCTACCACTTCGCGTAACAACCGGACAAGCTCCAAAGGCGCTTCGGCGAGATTTATTTTGCGACCAAACAATGCCAGCCGAGCACCTGCCTGTTCAGCCTGTAAGGCCAGTTCAAACGTATCTCTCGTGGTCCCACTGGCACCTCCCAAAATACCAACAATTAAATTCTCGGGATCATAGGAACTCAAGTCGCTCATCGCTTTCGCACCATTAAACTGAATTTTCAGAAACTGCGGGTGTGTTGAGCGGGTGACGCCAGCAAGTGTCTTCAATATCATGTCGTTAATGTAGTGCCCCAGATCTGCCTCGGCGATACCAATATCAAATGCCGGATTGAACACTTCCAGAAAATGCCGGAATCCACTGTCCCTGGTCGCAAGCCGAAAATCACGATAGGCATTCAGAGAACGCAGATCCGCCTCCAGCTGGTTAGAAAACGTAATAGAGTAAAGCCCAAGATTGCAAAACGACTGCACAGACTCGAGATCTGCGGTTGAAAATGGTTGCGACGGTTCATTGCGATAGTTCGCTCCACGTCCCACCCAGATGTCCGTCGTATCGTTCATGCGCACAGCCGGAGTGACCATCGATTCTGCGAACAATCCCTCATTCGTCAATCGCTCTGCACTGCCAGCGGACATCAGCATAATGTCTACCAGCCCGGAATCGGTCATCTCTCGCATCGATTGCAGGTACACAGATTTTGCTTGAGGGTTGCCCTCAGCATCCGGGCCTGCTGCCAGCACACCGTAGGCCATGTCCCCGTCCTTGGCATCTGCAATGATAAAATCCGCAGGGGTATATTGGCCAGTCGCCATGGCATGCAGCTTAAGATCGAGTCGCTTCGTCATAAATAAATTGTCTTCGGTTCGGGGAAAAAACCAGTGTTGTTATCCACCTGCCGGATCACATCGTTAGACCAACTCCAGTCACTCGATTCCACGTAATTGCCATTCGCCTGCCACGTGCTTGCGAGGCGACTGCAAAGCAGCTTGAATTATCGACGACCTCACCGGAAAATGCGAATCGGGCGGTACTGAACTATGTTGCCTTTTGAAAGGTCCATACTTTAATCCGGGTAGACAATCCAGCGTGACATTTCGTTTGCGACTTGCGCCGCGCAGGCTGAGTTATCGCCACTACTGCTAATTTCAACGATCAGGAACCTCCAATGAGACACATCCTCCCGTCAATTCCTGTTAACA
>CAYMVV010000097.1:0-21068 GCA_964393885.1 uncultured Granulosicoccaceae bacterium
CTCCATCAGCTTCAAAGAAGATAACTTCAGCTGCAGAACTTCCACGTCTATTTCTACAATATATAAAAAGGTGCCCAGTAGTATAGCGCTACGCATCGGCGGCTGAGGAAAAACGCTGGCTTGTCGAAAACAAACCGCAATCGCTCCTCAGGCAACCGCTGCATAGATATAGACAAGGAAAGATAACCCGCTTACTGCCGATCTGATCCAGTGCTTTGGCCCCCACCTCAACAACAGTTGTCTGGTTTCCTCAGATTCAGGATCATTTTCGGGCGACAGTAAAATATCATTGATCGGCTTAATGATGATCAATGTAATCGGAACCACTGATATCAGTAGCAATGCCCCTATGAGCCAGAGAATGTTATCTGTTGAAAACCATGCCGCCATACCGGATAAAAAACCTGTCACTGCAAGCAGAATTTGCACCGGAGCCGCCCGGTTGTACATAGGCGGAAAGAATCGGCCTCCAACCGCCACACCCGCCTCAATGGCGGCGGGATGTTGCACCAACGAGATGTAAACAGCGGCCCCGAAGAAAGCGCCACAAGTGAACAACGCTGTTGCTGAAAAAATCATAGCACTCCTCAATTCAGGTGCTGTTTTAAAGTGCTTCCATCTCAATCATCATCCTCGTTCCCGAGATGGGCAGCTCGTCAAGAGGTTATGTCTGGCCTCGCGGACTAAACTGCGAATTCTGCGCACGATCACGCATGCAATGATCCATAAGCACAAGTGCCAACATTGCCTCCGCTATTGGCGTTGCGCGGATACCAACACAGGGATCATGTCTGCCGGTGGTGACCACTTCAACTTCGCTGTTGGCTTTGTCGACACTCTTACCGGGAATACGCAGGCTCGATGTCGGCTTCAGTGCCATAGACACAACGACCTCCTGCCCCGAACTGATACCACCCAGCACACCGCCTGCGTTGTTTGATAAAAATCCATCGGGTGTTATTTCATCGCGATGTTCTGAACCTCGCTGGGCGACGCAGTCAAAACCCGCTCCCATCTCAACGCCCTTAACAGCACCAATGCTCATCATCGCATGGGCTATATCGGCGTCGAGCCGATCAAAGATTGGTTCACCCCAACCCACCGGTACGCCACTGGCGATGACTGAGACTCTGGCGCCTGCGGAGTCACCGTCCTTACTCAACTGCTGCATGTAGGCGGCCAGCTCATCGACCTGTGCCGCGTTCGGCCAGAAAAACGGGTTCTGTTCGACCTGACTTTGATCGAAACCGGAGCGATCAAGTTTGACCGGGCCGAGCTGGGTCAGAAAACCATGGATGGCGATACCATGTGTTTCGCGCAGATATTTTTTTGCTATGCCACCGGCCGCAACGCGCATGGCGGTCTCTCGTGCCGATGAGCGTCCGCCGCCGCGATAGTCGCGCAGGCCGTATTTTTTCTGGTAGGTCAGATCCGCATGGGCCGGTCGGAATACATCCTTGATCTTGCTATAATCTTTGGAGCGCTGATCAGTATTTTCGATCATCAATCCAATGGGCGTACCGGTGGTCTGCCCTTCAAACACACCCGACAAAATGCGAACTTCGTCTGATTCGCGACGCTGTGTGGTAAAGCGAGACTGACCGGGCTTGCGACGATCAAGATCAATCTGCAGGTCTGCCTCGGACAGTGCCATACCCGGCGGGCAGCCATCGACTATCGCGCCGATAGCAGGACCATGACTTTCGCCAAATGTGGTGACAGAAAACAGCTTGCCGAACGTATTACCTGACATGGAGCAGCAACTCAAACCCGATTAGTTGACCTATTGTATCCGCTCCGGGGTCAGGGTGAAGGAGCATTTTCACCGCTTGCGGCACTTGCCAAATGATCCGCCGACCTCAGTTTATTCAAGGCGGTATTCAAAGTGGCATAATCAGAGGAAGATTCAATGCCATATTCACGGCCGCCGCACAAAATGGCAGTAAAAGGTGCACAGAAGACGCAAGGAGATTACGCTCCGGCGAACGGTGCACTGCAGCGCAAGCTACAACAGCATGATTTTGCACGTTAGCAACTTGACAGAGTCTGCCAGGAGCGAGAGTGTGATGTCGAATCGCACCGGCTTGTCGTGATTTAAAGTATTTCGACACCGGAAAATCAGACACTTATAATTTTATTAGATAAAAGTCTGTCCGAGAACAAGGTTTAGAAGCATGCTCGAATCTCAGCACATCTGGCCTGGTTGCACACTTGACGAGGCTCACCTGCAGTCCACAATCCGCCAACACCCGGTCAGCTCCGTGTTGGCAAAGCGAAGAACCGACACGACGTATCGATCACCAGGCCTGAGTATATGAATTCGAACAACGGGGAAAACGAACAACAGTCCATCGGCCGCTACATGATCATTGGCATGTGGGTGGTGGGATTGGTTCTTGCCACCCTGCTGACCAACAACTGGCTTGCGAAACAACGCAATCCAAACAACGCCGTCGTGACCTCTCTGGCCGGTGACAAGCGCCAGATCACTCTTCAGCGTGGGCGCCACGGTCACTACCTGCTGACCGGCAAAATCAATGGCTACAACATCGACTTTCTTGTCGATACCGGTGCAACGTCGGTCAGTATTCCGGCTGATTTTGCAGAGCGGATCGGTTTGCGCAGAGGTGCGCCTATCCAGATCAGTACGGCCAATGGTATTTCGACCGCTTACAAGACCCGCATTGACAGCTTAGAGATGGGGGAGCTTGAAGTGAGCAATGCCACTGCTCACATCAATCCGGGGCTCAGAGATGAAGTACTGCTGGGCATGAGTGTACTCAAACACTATGAACTTGTGCAGCGCGGGGAAACACTGGTGATACGAGAGCCCTAGTTCGCTCGTTGACTGTATCTACCATGTCGGGCTTGGCAATCAACAGCAAGCAGGGTCAGCCAACCGGGTTCCAACAGTCAGGGAGAGTGAACCACCGGTGGTGTTTTACGCTTCGGGTAACAGGTTGTACAAATTTCGCAGACCAGTCCGTTGCATCCTCGTGCAGAGCAGTACTCGCGGCCGTAAAAAATAATCTGTAAATGCAGCTGGTTCCAGCGCTCCCTTGCAAACAGTTTTTTAAGATCTTTTTCCGTTTGCTGTACGTTTTTTCCATTCGTTAAGCCCCAGCGCTGAGCCAGTCGATGAATGTGTGTGTCTACCGGAAACGCAGGCACACCAAAGGCCTGACTCATCACCACCGATGCGGTTTTGTGGCCTACACCCGGCAATGCTTCCAGCGCTTCAAATGATTGCGGCACCTGCGCATTGTGTTGCTCAACCAGAATGGCAGACAGTTCGACAATAGCGCGTGACTTGCGCGGCGACAGGCCACACGGTTTTATTATTTTTTCTACAGTCGCGGGTTTCTTGCGTGACATATCCAGCGGATTGTCAGCCAGCTCGAACAGCGCCGGCGTAACCTGATTGACTCGTGCATCGGTGCACTGTGCTGACAACAGTACCGCCACCAGTAATGTGTAGGCATCGGTGTGATCAAGCGGCACCGGTGTCTCGGGATAGAGCTCTCCCAGACGACGCTCTATATATTCGGCGCGCTCTTTTTTCAACACGGGTTCTTTAGCACGGGTTTCTCAACACGGGTTCTTTAGCACGGGTTTTTTAGCACGGGGTTCTTAACACGGGGGTTTTTAGCACCACAGGTGACGGCACCTAATCCTTCTTGCTGCGCGTCAGGATATCAAGATAACCCATGGCAAATGCGGATAGTACAAAGGTGCCATGCAAAAACACGTACCACATGATTTTATCGTTCGCGGTATTGTTTGCATCCATAAACACTTTCAATAGATGGATCGAGGATATGGCAACAATGCTGGCTGCTATCTTGCTTTTCAGCGATGACGAATCCATTTTTCCAAGCCAGCTAAGCTTCTCTGTTCCCTGCTCCACGTCGAGCTGTGAAACAAAGTTCTCGTAACCGGACATCATAACCATAACAATCAGGCCACCCACCATCGCCATATCAATTAGCGAGAGAACGCTTAAAATCATGTCCGCCTCTTTCAGCGACAAAATATTTAACAGCAGATGTGCGACCTCCTGAAAAAACTTGATCGCCAACGCCACCAGCGCCAGGCTCAACCCAAGGTAAATTGGCGCCAGTAACCAACGGGCGCGGTACAGGCCCCGCTCTATCAATTGCTCCATCGAAAAGGGTAGTCTCTCTACAGTATTATCGTTAGGAATCGATAATTCTGGCAGCTTATGCGGTGGATTTCCACGCTCATTCCAAAAAATAATGCCAGACGGCTTTGAACCTCAGTTTTGAAACTCGGTGGCACAGTTGTGCGCTCTGTCTGTCCCAAACTACGTCCGTTTGATAGACTCGGTGTTACGCCACTAACAGCCGCATGAAATCTGTTCGAAAACGTTTGTCAGACACAGTTAGATGGCGAGTGTGTGGTGTCGAATCAATGGTTTGGTGCGGTTTGTTTCACTCACAACACCCTACGTGCGGGTGCAACCTCCCGGACCATGCTGATGCCTAAGTACAATGGTCCTATGTTCAATGGAATAGAACAGCTCACTGGTTCATTCACGATTTGCAGGCAGGTGGTTATGCAACGATTACAAAAATGTCCTGGCGTGGCATCCCGATATTCGGCACTGCGGACCGGATATTTGCGGCACCCAGCGTTTGCCGGATACTCCGCATGCTTACTGATGTGTAGGCAACTGGTGTTCTTTTTTACTGCCATATCGCTTATGGCATCACCCGCGAATGCCAGCGATCTGGCAAAACCCGAAGGCGAAATTCTGCTCACCGTATCGGGCAATATCAGCACCCGGAACCATACCGACGGCGCTGCTTTCGACCTCCAGATGCTGGAGGCGATGCCGGTAACCACCTTTGTCACTGAAACTCCCTGGACAGAAGGGCCCACCAAATTCAGTGGAGTCAGACTCAAGTATTTGCTGGAAACTGTGGGTGCGAAATCAAAATCTATGAAGATGACCGCCGAAGATGGATACATCTTCGAACTCGACATGGGTTTTGACGACAAGTACCCGGTTATCATCGCCTACAAGAAAAACGATGACTATATGTCGCTGCGAGAACTGGGGCCACTGTGGGTTATGCTTCCTTTCGACGATTTCCCTGAACTCCAGACAGAGACATACCGGGCAGCCAGTGTCTGGCAGTTGACACGCCTGGAAATAAGGTGAGGAAATACCATCAGCGTACGCTTGCACTGTCGATTGCAGCAGCGTCGTGTGTGCTGGCGTTACTACTCGTATTCGTACAGTACCGAGACACACGCAATAATCTAAATACGATTACCCCGGGCGCATTTAACTACCTGCTACAAACAGCGCGGGGATTTGATCAATTTGAACTGGCGATTGTGCGCTATCAAAACCGCCAGTGGAATCCAGCCAATGCGGAAAAGCTGCAAAAACAATACAGAAAAATGTTCGACATTCTCTGGAGTACATTCGAGGTCTACGAACTAGGCTATCCGGCCGACCCACCAGAAGACCACATTGCAGAGGTGAGAGAATTTCTGGTCAGCAATGACGAACTGATCTCAAAGCAACAGGATATTTCATTCGATGAAATCGAAGACCTGATAAATGCAACTGCTCCACTATCTTCCCGGACACGAGAAATAGGGTACCAGTACTTTGCGTTGGCAAGTGAAGAAAGAGATAATTCTATAACGCGACTACAACAACTGGACAAACTGCTGCAGGTTTTTGCTGTGATGTTCCTGATCACCGGTGGCATGATGGTCTACACCCTGCATCAATCGCGCAAGCGTACAGAAAATCTCTACACAAAAGCCAGACAACAGGAAAAACAGCATAAGCATATGCTTGAGGAGATTCGCAGCGGTAAACTCGAGTCAAAAGCCAAGACCAACTTTATCGCCGCCGCAAGTCATGACCTCAGGCAGCCTTTGTACGCCATTGAGCTTTACCTGGGCGCTCTCAAGCCACATTTGAATACCCCTGACTCGCTCGCCACGTTTGAAGGTGCTGTGAAATCCACCCAGGAACTCAACAGTCTATTCGAAAAACTACTGCATATTTCCCGACTGGATGCCGGCACCGTCAAGGTGTCAAAATCGGACATAGACATTGGGCGCTTCTTCAACACGATGCAGCGAGAGTTTTCAGCCAAAAATGATAACGTCACTTTCACCGTCGATGCTGCGCCTAACAGCTACGCCTGTACCGACCCCGTACTGCTTGGCAGAGTGGTTCGCAATATCCTCGAAAATGCTTTCACCCACAGCAACGCAAGCCATATATCACTCACTGCAAATCAGCAAGCAGACAAAATAAGAATTTGCATTAAAGACAACGGTATTGGTATTGAGGAGAGCGAGCAACATGCAATTTTTTCCGAATACTATCAACTCGATACCTCACAACAAAAAACCCATGGGCTGGGTCTGGGTCTGTCTATAGTTGCCAGAGTCACCGAGTTGCTCGACATCGATATGACTTTCTACTCCAAAACCGATCAGGGCACGACCTTCTGGTTTAACATCGACACAGGTCAGCACGCCATCGTCCCCTCTGCAAGCGATGCACCACTGCAGGTCGAGCACCCCGGTACGCTGATCGCGATCATTGACGACAAGCCAATTATTCGTGCCGGCTCTGCAGCCCTGCTTGGCAGCATGCAGTTCGATACCATCACCGCAGGCTCCGGTGGCAGCATGATTAAAAAGCTGCAGAAAAAAGGGCGCTGCCCGGACTTTATTCTGGCCGATTATCGACTACTGGAGGGAGAGTTTGGCGATGACGCTATTCGTGCAGTCAGAAAACATTTTGACAAGTACATACCCGCGTTAATGATTACCGGCGACACATCATCCAACCTGATTCGCGAGTTCGGACAAAACGATTTTGAAGTGTTGCACAAGCCGATCAAACCCGGTGTACTGCTAGCGAAAATAAACAGCGAAATTTCCGCTGGTAATAGCGCGGGTAAAGCACTTGACGCGGACTCGAAGGCGGCGGCCTGGAGCAGCGGATCAGCCGTCAATCAGTAGCGCCGCGGTCCTGTGCTATAAGCACTCTGCTAGTACGCACTCACACGCTGCACCGAGATAACATTTCGCAACTGCCGAAGCTTATCCATAGCGCCAACTAGCTGCTCGATGCTATTCACTCTCAGTGTAAAATGCATGTGAGCGGTCAGGTCGGATTCAACAGTTCTGCTATTCATCGCAGTTACATTGACGCCTTCATTAGAAGTAACGGCAGTTATATCGCGCAATAACCCCTGTCTGTCATAGGCCACCAGTTCAACCTTAACCTCATAGTCGCCACTGGGTTCCTGACCCCAGTCTACTTCTATCAAACGCTCCTGTTCGTGTGCGCGCAAATTCAGTATGTTGGAGCAGTCTTTCTTATGCACAGACACACCCTTGCCACGGGTGATAAAGCCCACAATAGGATCGTATGGCACGGGTGTGCAACAAGCCGCCATTTGTGTGAGCAAACTGCCAACACCGCGTACTTGTATATCCTCGGGGTTCTGGCGCTTTACGATCTTGCGTGGTGATCGTGACCCGATGCGAAATTCCGGTGCCTGCAGCGCATTGATCGATGCCACCAGTTTGGTTTGGCTAACCTCGCCCCGACCGACCGCAACAAACAGCCCACCGATTGTATCGCAGGCAAGCTTGTCGGCCAGCGCCTGCATCGGCAGCTCTCGTGCGTTTAATCGCTTTAGCTCTCGCTCGACAATCTGCTTGCCGTCATCGTGATGGGTCTCCTGATCGCGCACGTTAAACCAGGCGCGAACCTTACCGCGCGCCCGACTGGTCTGCAAAAAGCCAAGGCTCTTGTTCATCCAGTCGCGACTGGGGTTACTGATCTTGCCGGTCAGTATTTCTACCTGATCACCATTTTGCAGTTTCTGGCCAAGCTGCACGATGCGTCCGTTTACCTTTGCACCACGGCAGCGATGGCCTATCTCGGTATGTACGTGATAGGCAAAGTCGAGTGGCGTTGCCAGTGTGGGTAAATCGACGACTTCACCGGAAGGCGTAAATACATATACCCGGTCAGAAAAAACCTCGGTATTAAACGCTTCGAGCAAGCCCTCATCATTGTCACTGGTGGTTTCCAGCAATGTCCTGAGCGAGTTGATGCTCTTTTGCAACCGGGTATCACTGGCACTGCCCTCTTTGTATCGCCAGTGTGCAGCGACACCCAACTCTGCATCAGAGTCCATTTTGCGACTGCGAATTTGTACTTCTACTGGCTTTCCCTGAGGGCCTATTACCGCGGTATGCAACGATTGATAACCGTTTTCTTTTGGGTTGGCGACATAGTCATCAAACTCCTTTGGCAGATGTTGCCAGCCACCGTGCACTATACCCAGTGCGGTGTAACACTGCTGCAAATCATCAACCAGTATGCGCACCGCTCGCACATCGTAGAGCGCGCCCACTTCAACCCGCTTGCGCTGCATTTTCCGCCAGATCGAGTACAGATGTTTCGGACGACCGACAACTTCATAGTTTTTTAGCCCGGCATCACCCAGTCGACCGGACACCGTATCGACAAACTCACCGATGTACTTTTCACGGTCTTCGCGACGTTCTTCAAGTGATTTGGCAATACGTTTGTAAGAGTCAGGATCAAGCAGTCGGAACGACAGGTCCTCCAGTTGCCACTTCAGCTGTGCAACACCCAGTCTGTTGGCCAGTGGTGCGTACACGTCGAGTGTTTCACGGGCAATTAAGCTGGATTCCGTGGAATCATTCTTGAGCAACAGCTGCAGTCGTTGCACGCGAAACGCAAGCTTGATCAACAGCGCCCGCACGTCTTCAATCATGACCAGCACCAGCCGGCGCACACGTTCGGCCTGATCACGCCCTTCCTGGCCCTGCATTAAAAACGAAGCACCGTCGCGTGCAAAGCTGTTCAGCCATCGCACGCTTTCTATAAGCCGCCGCTGCGAGCCGCTATAGCTCTCGCCAGGGTGTGTATCTTCGCTGGTAACAGCGGTTGTATCTGCCGGGCACGTCTGTCCCAATTCGGCGAGCGGAATCGAATCGATTGCTGCGTGGCAACCCAGCAGTGCTGCAACTACACACTGTGCATCAGCACCCAACTCCTTGAGTTGTGCGGCAACGGTAAACGGATTTGGCAATGCAGCGTTCTGCCGACGCAGCGGCCACACAAGCTCCGCGGCATCGGCAATGCGCCGTTGGTGTTTGTCCCTGAAGCCGTCGCTCAAATAGGCTGTTGCGCTACCGAGGTCCTGTAACCGTGACTCGTCATGTTCGTAAGAGTGGCGCATTTTCGCCTTCGATTGATCGTCCTAAGCGCCCTATTATACCTGGCTGCGAATAACTGCCAGAGGAGATTGCTTCAATACGGGTCTACTGGCAATAACACCGGCTATCCAGATGGCGACTACACCCAGCAGTGTTCCCAATATCCATATAACCGGGTTGAATCGATAGTCGAGTTCCATAACCAGCTCGATCATAGCCCAGGCGACTGCCGCGGCTATAGTCGACCCCATCAATCCAGCCAGCAGTCCGATGAGTATAAACTCGCGCGACATACCGGCAGAAAGATAACTGCGAGAGGCGCCTAGCGTTCTCAGGATAGCGGCCTCGTGAAAGCGTTCGCGACGCGTTGCCAACACGGCTGCTATCAGCACCAGCACACCAGCCAGCAAGGTAAATACAAATACGTACTGCACGGCCAGTGCTGCTCGATCGAGAATACCGGTGACACGCTCTATCATCTTGCCAATTTCTATTACCGTGACACTGGGAAACTCTTTCACCGCGTCTCGCACAAAATCGCTGTGATCAACATCGACGCGCAGGCTGGTGACAAAGCTTGCGGGCAAGCCCTCGAGTCCGGGCGGCGATCCCACCACAAAGAAGTTGACGGCAAAGGACTCCCACTCGACTTCGCGCAGATTGTTTACTTCACCGGAAACGGTGCGATCTGCAATCTTGAACTGCAGCGTGTCACCGAGCTCTATACCGATTTCCTCGGCAAACTCCTCCTCTACGGAAAAAAACGTTTCTGTGGTATCCGCAGGCCACCACTCGCCCGCGACAATCTTGTTATCCGCTCTGGCCTGCGCCTGATAGGACAGATTGAAATCTCGCTCTGTCATGCGCCGCATACGGTCATTGTCATAGCCATCTTCACCGACCGGTTTGTCGTTGATCGACTCAAGTCGCCCGCGAATCATCGGATACAGCTCATCAGTGCTGATACCGCGAGCCGCTAGAAAGTCGGTCATCGCCGGCACATCCTGTGGCTGAATATTGATCATAAAAAAGTTGGGCGCATCCTCGGGTATTTGCCGCTGCCAGGTATTGAGCACATCGGTGCGCACGATGGCCAGTAACAGCAGCGCGAGCAATCCAACACTGAACGCTGATATTTGCAGGCTGATACTGGCAGGACGTCTTCTCAATCCTTCCAGCGCTCGCCGCAGCGAAGGCGATTTAACCCGCGCGGCCAGCGCCACCAGCCCACGCGCGATCAGCCACAATATAAACACAACCGCAACCACGCCAACGATCAACAACGCACCGAGTCGAATGTCATGCGTGAGCCAGGTCAGCAACACCAGCATCGCCGCCAGCGCACTGACAATCACCACCCAGATCGACGGCTGCGCCATCGGCAGGTCGCGACGCAGCACGCGGATCACCGGCGCAGTCGCCGCTCTGGAGATGACGGGCAAACAAAAGCCTGCCAGCGCCAGCGCGGCACAGCTGATACCACCGATCAGGGGCGCCAGCGTGGGTTTCGGCAATTCGGTTTGAAAGAACTGACTTAGCAAGCCCGTCAAAACAGACTGGGCAAAAAAGCCAATAATACTGCCCAGCACTGCCGCCATCAGTGCAAGTAACGCCAGTCGAATCAATACAATGCGAATAACGCTGCGAGAGTTGGCGCCAAAGGCTCGCATCAAGGCACCGGTGTCCATGTCTCTTTCGGCAATCTGGCGTGCAGCCAGTGCCACGGCCGCACCGGACAGCAACACCGCGACCGCTGCCGCAAGGCCCAGAAATCGTCTGGCGTTAACCAGCGCCGATTGCACGGCCGGACTGCCGTCTTCAACGGTTCGATATCTGAGGTTGGCGTCACCTTCCTTTTCAACCCATTCGCTAAACTGGTCGATATCGGCAGTTTCTCCGGCCATCAGCAAACGATAGCGGGCGCGACTGCCCTCACCGAGTAAACCGCTGTTCGGCAGATCCTGCAGAGACATCATGACCCGCGGCGCCATCTGAAATACGCCGCCGCTGCGATCCGGTTCAAACGCAATAAAGCCTGCCACCTTCACTTGCAGGTCACCAAGGGACAAGACATCGCCCACTTCAATTTGCAGCGTACCGGCGATACGCGGGTCAACCCATACCTCGCCCGGTGCCGGTACCGACAGCGCCGCGCGATCGGTGCCGTACAATTCTTCGCTTAGACGGACCTCTCCCCTGAGCGGGTAACCCGCGCCCGTTGCCTTCACCGCCACCAAAGAGGTATCGCCGGCTTCGTTCAGCACCACACTGGGAAACTCGATTATTTCACTGGTGGACAGCTGCAGTGCGCCCGCCTTGTCGTGCACCTCGCTGCCAATAACCCCGGGCGAGCTGACCACTGCATCAGCTGCCAGCAGCGTTGCCGCCTGTGCGCCCATGGCACGCTCGACCCGATTGGCAAAAAAGCCGACCGACGTCACCGCCGCGACGGACAGAATCAGCGCGAAAATCAACACCAGATACTCGGAGAGTCGGAACTCGCGGCGCAACTGCCGCAGCGCCAAACTGAATTCACTGCGCAACGAGGTGGCGTTGGCCGCACCCGCGACCACGTCTGCTCCGGGCGCTGCATTAAGGTGCTGCGCCACTGCTTTGGATTCTGCCGTACTCATTGCAGCACACCGCCATCCATGGTCAGCACCCGATCGCAACGTTCCGCCAGGCGCTGATCATGCGTGACTAGCACCAGCGCACAACCGCGTTCCGCGCGCATGGAAAACATCAATTCCACAATGACATCGCCGGAGGCTCGATCCAGGTTGCCGGTGGGCTCATCGGCAAACAGCACTTTAGGCTCGACAACGAATGCCCTGGCGACTGCAACGCGTTGCTGCTCACCGCCGG
Organism: uncultured Granulosicoccaceae bacterium; assembly: GCA_964393885.1. Taxonomy (GTDB): domain Bacteria; phylum Pseudomonadota; class Gammaproteobacteria; order Granulosicoccales; family Granulosicoccaceae. The sequence continues at coordinate 12,130 of CAYMVV010000097.1, forward strand.
ACAACTGTGACGGCAGATGGTGGCGTCGCTCACCGAGACCCACTTTTTGTAACTGCTCCGCGGCTCGATCGCGCGCGTCAGTGGCACCAGCCAACTCGAGCGGCAGCATGACGTTCTCAACGGCTGTGAGTCCGGGTAACAACTGAAAGGACTGAAACACAAAGCCGACCTGACCGGCTCGAACAGCCGCCCTGCCGTCCTCATCAAGCGTATGCAGGGAGGCACCCAGCAAGTCCATTTGTCCACCACTGGCCGAGTCGAGACCTGCCAGCAGTGCCAGCAAAGTTGACTTGCCCGAGCCGGATGGGCCAACAATTGCCACCACTTCCCCCGCATTCAACGTAAAATCGACACTCTGAAGAATCGCGAGATCACCTTCCGTCGTTGATACGTGCTTGGAAAGCTCCCGGGCTTCTATCACATTCATGTAGCGGGTACCCTGATTGAGGATTGAATTCGCGCAAATAGACAACATGAAGTTAAGAATGAGAAAACCAAGCGTAAGTTCCCCCAAGACAATCATGCTCCTGCTTACCCTGCTGATGGCATTCAGTGTGCCATCAGTATGGGCGAAGGAGACAGCTCAGCAAGGCAAACTACTGGTTATTGGCGACAGCCTCAGTGCCGCCTATGGCATTGACGTAGAGGAAGGATGGGTGGCGCTGCTCAGTGATCGTCTGGCCGCCGAGGGCTACCCACTGCAAGTGATCAACTCCAGTGTGTCGGGTGACACCAGCGCCAACGGCCTGAGTCGGTTGCCCACTTTGCTCGCAGACTACCAGCCTGCCATCGTCATCATTGAGCTCGGTGGCAACGACGGCTTGCGCGGCCTGTCACTCAAAGAGTTGAAATCGAATTTGACGCAAATGGTTGAGCAATCACAGGCAGCCGGCGCACAGGTGCTTATTTTAGGCGTGCAAATCCCCAGCAACTATGGCGCAGGATATACCCGGCTGTTTTCAGACACATTTGTCCAGGTCGCCAACGCGGGCAGTACGGCACTGGTGCCCTCTTTTATGAGCGGCATGGAAACCTCAATCGAGCTGTTTCAGGATGACGGCATCCACCCCTCCGCCAAGGCACAGCCGCTATTGCTGGACAACACCTGGGCTGAACTCAAACCCCTGCTTGACAAGGTCAATCAGTGAACACGCAGGTTACGTGGCTTGAAAGCCGCGGACACAAGATTGCCTGTTGTATTACCGGCGCAGACAAATCAGTTGCAGCCACGGCAGCGTCGAACCAACCGACGGTTGTGTTTTGCGGGGGCTTCAAGTCAAACATGCATGGCACCAAGGCACTTGCGCTGCAGCAACTGTGTCAGACAAACCACTGGCCCTGTGTGCGCTTCGACTACTCGGGGCACGGACAATCCGGCGGTGACTTCAGCGCTGGAAATATCGATAGCTGGCTGCATGATGCGCTGAGCGTTATCGATGCCATCGACAATCCGCACGGCGTGGTTTTGGTCGGTTCCAGCATGGGTGCCTGGATAGCAACTCTGATCGCACTCAAGCGCAGCAGTGTAGTCAAAGGCCTGGTCACTATTGCAGCCGCGCCGGATTTTACTAACCGCTTACTGAACGACAGGCTCGACAAAACACAACTGGACACGCTGTATAGCGGACAGCCGGTTAAGCTGCCATCTGAATACGACGATGGCAGCCCCTACCCGATCACCCTGCAGTTGATCGAAAACAGCAAACAACATTGTCTGCTGGATCGGACCCACCCGCTTGCTATCCCGGTCAGAATGCTGCACGGCACCAAAGACAGTGATGTGCCCTATACCACCTCCATTGCATTAATGGATGCACTGATTTGTACTGATGCGCAACTGACCCTGATCAAAGATGGTGACCACCGCTTGTCATCGCCAGCTCATATCAAACTGCTCGAATCCACACTGACTGATATGTTGATCAGTTTGCAGGGCTAAAACAAACGACAGAACACTATCTATATAAATTATAGCGTTCGAATTTTTCCGGTAGTAGTTTTGGGCTTAAGCGGTTCGGTTATTAAGCCCTGTCCGGCAACATCCCGACCAGATCATGCAGGCTTTTGATGTTGATGTCTGCGGGCTCGGCATCTTCCGGATACACCAGTGTGCCTCTGTCAATCCATGCTGTTTTACAACCGAGTCTGCGCGCCGCTTCTATATCGGTAAGCGGGTTGTCGCCGACATGAAGCACCGACTGCGGTTGTACACCCAGTTCCTCAAATGCTTTTAAAAACATATCCGGCGCAGGCTTGGCTGGCAGTTGCAGCGTTGCATATTGTACTGAGTCAAACAGATGCGCGGCACCAATACGCTCCAGGTCTGCATTGCCATTGGTCAGCGCGCCCAGTCGAAAATGAAACGACAGCTCCTGCAAGCCGTCCATCACATCGTCATAAAATTCCACCGCCTGCCTTGCCTGCAGAAACACATCCATCGCCTGCTCTGCCAGCTGCATGTCAAGGCCATGCTCATCGAGTAAACGGCGTGTGCCCAACAGCCGCCACTGCGTTACATCGTTGGCCAGCTCCGGAAATTCCTGCAACAAAGCGCGGCGTTTTTCACGCAGGCTGGCCATATCATTGTTTTGGGTTACCACTGGGTAATGCTGATCAAACCAGTTGAGGTAAGCCGTTTCCGCATGCGAAATCACCGCATCGCAAGGCCACAGGGTGTCGTCCAGATCGAAGGTTATTGCGGAAATACCCTGTTCTACCAAGTTCATTGTTTGCCTTTGGCTGCAAGCCAGTTTTACAGGAGTGGTGCGTTCATAGCCGGGCTCGAGTGACTCGTTTACAACCCTGCAATAATCCAACACCACGAATGACACCAGTTTGGCGCAAAATGCCGCACAATAGCGTATGTAACTTTCTCAGGAATCAATAACCGGAGTGCAGCCACTTGAGCCTGATCTCGATTTTCGTGATCGCATTGATGTTGTTTGCCATTTTTATCATCGCGTCGGCGGTCACTATTGTCCGCCAGGGTACAGAGTATACCGTTGAGCGATTCGGCAGATATACAAAAACCCTGCGTCCGGGACTGCATTTGATTGTGCCGTTCTTTGACCAGATTGGCCACAAAATGAACATGATGGAACAGGTTCAGGACGTGCCCTCGCAGGATGTCATCACCAAAGATAACGCGGTGGTTCAGGTTGACGGCGTTGTCTTCTATCAATTGCTCGACGCGGCCAAAGCCGCCTACGAAGTCGATCGTCTGGCATCGGCAATTATCAATCTTGTGATGACCAATATCCGCACGGTGATGGGGTCGATGGCGCTTGATGAACTGCTGTCTCATCGCGATCAAATCAACACCCGCCTGCTCAACGTGGTCGACGGTGCAACCTCGCCATGGGGAGTGAAAATTACCCGTATAGAAATTAAGGATATCGCACCACCACGTGACCTGGTGGACGCAATGGCAAAGCAAATGAAAGCGGAACGCGAGAAGCGTGCTGCGGTGCTGAACGCGTCTGGTGAACGCGAGGCAGAAATATTGATTGCCGAGGGAAAGAAACAGGCCACAATCCTGCAGGCCGAAGGACGCAGGGAAGCCGCCTTCCGCGACGCCGATGCCAGAGAGCGCGAGGCCGAGGCCGAGGCAAAAGCGACCGAGATGGTATCGAGTGCGGTAGCCAGTGGCAACCAGCAGGCACTAAATTATTTTATTGCACAAAAGTACGTTGAAGCACTGAAAGACATGGCGCTGTCACCAAATCAAAAAACGATTTATATGCCGCTGGAGGCAAGCAGCATTATAGGATCACTCGGTGGTATTGCAGAGCTCGCCAAAGACGCATTTGGAAAAGACGCAAGTCAGGCGAGTAAAAAATAAATAACAGGGATTGATATGGAGTTATTAACCACAGAACTGACGCCATGGCACTGGCTGATCCTTGGGATTCTGTTGTGCGCGATAGAACTGTTTTTACCCACCACTTTTTTACTATGGGCCGGAATCGCGGCACTGGCAACCGGACTACTGACATTTCTGGTACCCATACTCAGCTGGCAAGTGCAAATAACGCTTTTTGCGGTACTCGCCGTTGCCATCACACTGGCTGGCCGGATTTTTTATCGACACGACAAAGAGACACTGGACGCCCCCGTACTAAACCGACGCGGAGACTCATTGGTTGGCCGAAACTTCGTGCTTGCAGAACCGATTGTCAACGGCGAAGGCAGTGCGACGCTGGAGAGCACACGCTGGAGAATTATAGGACCAGACACCGAAGCCGGCACACGTATGACCGTATTAAAATTAGAAGGGGCATCACTGGTTGTAGCGCCGATAACCGAAACCAGCTAACACTCGCTAAACAGAAGAACGATGCAACACCTCAGCAGTTGCTTCTGTCCTCTGCCTTCTGTCATCTGTCTTCCGTCCTCTGAACCCCTAACCCTTCAAATAATAATATTTCCTGCCAGCCGATTTTTTTACGGGTGAAGGCCTGCTCGAACCCGATACAAACATCAACAGACCCAGTATTCCGATAACCGACCCCAGATAGGGAGCGGTAGCAGTGTAGAGAAAGTAGGCTGCAAGATGAACCAGTAAAAAGCCGCTCACCGCCATGGCCAAACGCACCCTGGGCGAGACAGGTCGGGGTAGTTGAAAGTGTCTTAATCTCATCAGGCGCAGAATAAATAACTTGCACCTGAATGTCTGTGCGCGAATTGTCGAATCCGACAAATTGTTACCGAGACTGTGTTACCAGTACTGTGCCGTGTTGCTTACACAGCAGGATAATGTTGAGGGGCTACGTCTTAAAAAATTGCCCGTGGCAGATTTGGTTGCTCTGCTTGCTACGTACTGTCTGTACACACGGTACTGCGTGAATGGCTCAAGGCGACACTAAATGGGCGACGCTGAATGCATCGCCACGCTATCAAAGCTATCTTAAGAGCCTTCGTGACAGAAACTTCTGTGACACAGAGCCTCCTGTGACAGAGCTTAAGCTGTCAGAGTTGCGCTGTCAGAACCGGGATAAGCTGCCGGATCCAGATTGATCAGATTGATCACCTCCCGAACCCCGTTTATCCTCGATACCAGGTACTCCACCATATTCGCTTCTGCTGTTGTATCGGTTACACCCGACAAAGTAGCGACACCGTTTTTAACCGTGATCGATAAATCGGATTTGGCCACACCGGCCTCTTCACATGGCGCCTTGGTTCCAAAGTCGGCTAGAAACAACCCGGCAGTGTCTTCAGACGATTCAATTCCCGGCATTGGCATGGATACAGATTTTGAGTGGCTTACAATCATTTTCTGTCCTCGTCTCAGGTTATTACGAATCAGGGTCTTACGAAGGCTCGGAAACATCCGACACCTGTAATTGAGATACTGAATATGCGAAGAGGTTCCATTTATCCGGTTAAATCATGTAACAATTTTATAACGCCGATTGCGGTTGATAGCGGCACTGTCGGCTAGCTGACAAACTTAACTTCAACCCTCTACTGGCATATAGTTTCAGCACCACTGCTTTTAACCGCGCTGCTATACATCATAGAGCTGGACACTATAGAGCCGGATATTATAGAGCCAGTTTCCAAAGGCGGGTTCCAGAGCCAGCTATAGCACCAGGCTATAGCAACACGTTTTATCACCCACCTGCGCACAGATGACACTATCGTTTTTCCATTAACAAAAACTGAATTAACAATCGACTGACCTCTTTTGGCGTTTCCTGCTGAACCCAATGGCCCGCACCTTCCAGCAAATAGCATCCCTGCATAGCAGTACAGGCTGTTGTTTGCATGCTTTCGTACTCACCCGGTTTTTGATAGATACCCCAGTCACTGGCTCCGGCTATATACATAGACGGATTATCGATTGTCAGTCCGCTAAAGGTTTGCAGCTCCGCTATATAGGCACCGCTGGTTACACAGCGATACCAGTTAAGGCCACCCTGAAAACCGGTACGAGAGAATTCATCTATATAGACCGACAGCTCGGCGTCCGGCAACCACTGGTTGGCTTCTATAGCTGCCGCATCCGGCATTTCGACTGCCACGGTGTCGGCCATACCAGCCGCCTTGTGCATGACATAGTAGGTTGGCAGCTTTGCCAGTGCATCTGCCGACCATGAACCCAGAGCGTGTGGTTGATTGCCCGCCCAGTCAGCACTCTTGTGATGATAGTACGCCCGCATGAAATCGTGCAGACCCTGCGGACTGTGCCACAGGTTTTCGTTGGCAGCCTCTGTCGAGTAATACCACTGGTAGTGCTTGCGTGGCGGGTCGAGTGCGGCCAGTGCGTCGTGATCAACCGCTGCGACGCCCGTGCGTGCGCCGGCGGAGGTAATACCCTGCTCTGCCAAAGGCACCTGAGGCGTGCCTGAGAAAGGAGCGCTCATCATAACAACTGATTGAAATATATCTGGCCGGATGACAGCACACCACGCGGCAACAGATGAACCGAAGTCGTGTCCGACAACGCAGTGCACCTGTGCATGCCCGAACGCGAAGGCCACACCCATCGCATCTCTGACCAGATTAAACAAGCGGAACGTTGCCACATCTGCGTGATAGCGATTATCCGATCCGGTGGTTTGACCATAGCCACGCTGATCAGGTGCCAGCACATGAAAACCCGCCTCAGCCAGAGGCACCATCACCTTGCGCCAGCTATAGGCCAACTCCGGAAAACCATGAAGTAAAAGCAAACAGGGGTTCGCCGGATCACCAGCCTCCAGTACATGGCACTGCAATCCATTGCCGTTGTCGATTTTGTTAAATCGAATCTGTGTATCGAGTGTGTCGGTAGCGGATCGCGAGTAAGGGGATTCAATCTGCATGGCTTGTTTAATATTCCGTCGATTTGAAATAGCAAAGTGGAATAGCAAATCCGGTTAAAAAGAGTTGACTATTATTTTGTCATGACATATTCTATATTGTCATGACGTGAAGACGTCCCAAGAAGTCTGTTGAACCCATTGAATCAGGATGAGAATTATGCCGCATACACATTCCTCGAAACGACCACTGCCCCGCATGCTGAAACTCGCCTGCGGCATCTCCACGGCACTGCTGGTTTCTGCCTGTGGCGCCGGCAGCGGTAGCACCGAAGCTATTAATAATCTGCTGAATGACCCCGCCAGCGCACAGAGCGCAGTCTCCGTTCGCGTCGACCTGCCGACACGCGTAACTGCTGTCGGCGATGGGTTGATTGTCGAGAGCACAGTTGGCGGCCAAAGCAATATTCTGGCGTCAACCGGCGCAGCTGTCTACGAGGGCAACCATCAGGTTGCCTACAACTTAACGCACAGGGTGCACCTGTCGATAAGACGCGCCAGCGACAACCTGCTGATCGGTACCTCGCAGCAGGATATCGTTGTCGCCAACACCTCTGTGCCCGTGTATTTTCCGGAGCAGATGATCGACCTGAGCATCGATTCTGACGGCGACGGCTTTAGCAACCTGGTCGAAATCGAAGATGGCTCGGACCCGCTCGGCCGCAACGGTGACTACGACAACGACGGACGCGCTGACACAGTGGACGACGATGACGACAACGACGGCGTGCCCGATGCCAATGATGCATTTCCCTACAACGCCAACGAATCAGTCGACACAGATGCCGATGGCCGGGGCGATAACTCGGACCCCGACGACGACAACGACGGCGTCGATGATCGCGACGATCGCTTTCCACGCGATGCCACCGAGACTACCGATACGGACGGCGACGGCATTGGCAACAATGCTGACAACGACGACGACAACGACGGCATTCCAGACACTGACGACCCGGCACCACTCGATTCAACACAGAATTTTGATACCGACGGTGATGGCATCAGTGATCAGGTCGATACAGATGACGACAATGACGGCGTAAACGACATCAACGATCGCTTCCCGCTCGATGATAGCGAAAGCCTGGATACCGACAACGACGGCATCGGCAACAACGCAGATGCAGACGACGACAACGACGACACCCTCGACATCGCAGATCCACAGCCGCTGAACCCGGGCATTACCGGCCGTGAGGATTCAGACGGTGACGGTCATCCGGACATCGACGATGACTTTCCTTTGGATGCCAGTGAGTTCAATGATCAGGATGGCGACGGCATTGGTAACAACGCGGATGACGATGACGATGGCAACGGTATTCCCGACGATCAGGAAAACAGTCTGGTCGTCATCCCCAGAGTTGACCGCGCCCCGGTAATGGATGGCGTGTTCGGGTGGCGAGAATGGCGCGATGCCATTCGTTGCGACAACCGAGGCAACTGGCTACTGGTCGACCATATACTACAGGACGATCTGGGCTCCGCAGCCGGTGACAGCGAATGGCAATACAGTGACTGGCGCGCGATGCACGATGGCACTTATCTATACCTGTTGGTATCGGTAATCAAAGAGCCCTTCTACGAACGGTTCAGTGATTCAGCCAACGCGTGGCATGATGACTCGGTAGAAGTCTACTTTGACTCAGGCAATGAAGCGGCAACCAGCTATGACAACAACGATTTCCAGTTATTGTTTGAATTTAACGGTCCGTTAACCGCGGTAGAGGGCAGTGCTTCCGCGCAAAGAGCGAATACCTATCAGGTCACCAGCGTCAATGCCGACGCCAGTACGCTGACCGAGTCAACCTATGAAATAAGAATCGAACTGAGCTCGATTGGCCTCAACATCGGACAGAGGTTTGGTTTTGATCTACAGATCAATGACGACGACAATGGTGGAGACAGAGATGCAAAGCTGGCCTGGTTTGCACCAGTAGGACAGGATGAATCGTGGCGCAACCCGTCGTTATTTGGTCAGGCGATATTGGCACCGGGTGGTGTTATTGATTAGGGGGGTTATGCCCTGGCGGGCGGTGCGCTGCCGCGCTGGACACGGGGTAGGCCCTGCCGGGGGCCTTCATTTTTAAAAAGGGTAGTCTCAATGGGTGAACGCAACACAGTGTATTA
>CAYMVV010000098.1:0-21052 GCA_964393885.1 uncultured Granulosicoccaceae bacterium
CATTGAGTCCGTCCACGATGTACCTGATGTCAAAGATGCTTATTGGTCTTGCACTGGCGGGACTGATCGGGCTGCTGATTGGCTGGGCTATTGGCAAGTTAGGCTATCATCGCAATGCCCGCAAAGTAGAAGATGACTGGCAGCAGACGCTTGCAGATACCGAGGAGGACCATGCGCGCGTTGTATCTCGCTTCAAAAAATCAAACCAGGCACTGGACGACGAGAACAATAATCTAAGAACCAAAATAGCCGCTCTCAACAATAAAATTGATGAGGGACGAGAAGACATCGAAAAAGGAAAATCACAAAGAGAGGGTCTTAGCCAGCAATACCAGACCGCAGAACGCCAGCTTGAAACCTTGCAAACTGAGCTAAAAGAGGAAAAAGCAAAAAACCACAAATTGCAAAACCTTACAAAAGCGCTCAAAGCTTCATCCGATGAGAAGGATAGGACCAATCATCAGTTAGCTACAGCTCTGGACGACTCCAAAGTGCAGTTGCAAAGTATCGGGTCAATGGAGAACAACGAAACTTACATGTCGCTGCAGAGAGAAGTTGGCGAGTTGCGAACAGCCCAGGGTGAAAACGCTGATCTGCGGCAGCGACTTGCAATCGAGGGTAGAGAGCGCGAAGAAGCACACGCTGAGCTCCACGAACTGAGACAGAAAGTTAATTCGATGGATCAGGAACGGGACAGCTATAGACAGTGGGCTCAAAGACTAGAACAAGAGCAGGCTGGCTTCGAGGAACGAGTACAGCAATCTGTCAACGAAGCGCTTCGTGGCGATGCCAGTAAAGCAAATAACCTTGAGATTGAAGTATCTCGCCTACAGCCTCTGGTCGTTTCGTTGCGAGCGGAGGTCGAACAGCTGAGGCAGGAGAATAGTGGATTAAAAAATCAACAACAGCACAGCCAAATTTCTCCAATGAACAACAGTCCCCATGTAAAGGAACTGCAGTCCTCTCTCAACGAAATTGGCTATGAGCGCGATCAACTAAAAATGCGCCTGGCAGATCAGGAACGACAAACTGCCGCATTGAACACGCGCCTGTCCGGATCGTTAAACCCACCGGATATTGCACAGCTACGACGTCAGCTGGCTGAGCTATCTGCTGAAAAAGGTTTGATGGCCGCGACGATTGACGAGCTGCAACACAAATTAGGTCACTAGCCAAATTTGCTCCGCGATTCCAATACTCCGTAGTTGCATTGGCGTCTGATCCGGTAGCTGCCGTTCATATCGAACGGTAGATTACCTGTGCTCTATGTTCCCTTGAGCTGTTCCCTTGAGCTGCCCATTGCTGATGAGCCTGGGATAGCTGTCAGCAGGTAGCCCGCTCACCAGGTACTTGCTTGCAATGACTGCAGCGGTTAGTTCCGTGGCACCGTTGATATCTTTGGCCCGCAGTCCAGGAACCGCGCAGCAGTGTAATCAAAGTTCGAATGGGATATCGGTAGATTTCGCGAATAGTGCTGGCAGGGAGCAGCAGCGCGCGGTCATGCAACTGATACTTCGATCAATTGATGCGAATAGTCATTCTAATTTACCGATATCGATCGAAAAGACGGCCAAAAACCGCGTCCCTGGCGTCCATCCGCGGCCAGGCTCTAGTGCAATCCCTGCAAATAATTTGCAAGAGCGGCGATTTCAACATCGGATAGCCGATGAGACAGCAGCCGCATCATTTTGTTTGGATCATTGGCCCGAGCGCCTGAGCGAAAACTCTCTAACGCTGCAACCGTATACTCGGCATTTTGACCATTGACTCGGGGAAACTTCGCCGCGTCATTTCCAGCGCCAGCCGGTCCATGGCAACTCATACAGGCCGGAATACCGACACTGCTAATGCCACCCTGAAAAATGTTTCTGCCCAATTCCAGGCCATCTGCTTCGGAAACTCCCTCCGCTGGTGCCAGCGACGAGTAATACGCAGCCAAATTAGCCATTGTGGTCTCGTCCAGCGCAGCAACCATACCGAGCATTACCGCATTCTCTCTGGCACCGGATTTAAACTCTTTCAACTGCTTCAAAAGATAAGGAGCACCCTGGCCGGCGAGGTTGGGGTAGGATTTAATTGCGGCAACCCCGTCCGCGCCGTGGCAGGCTGCACAGGTTACAGACGCCACCTTACCAGCTTCGGCATCTCCACTGGCGAGTGTCGACATGACCTCCGATGAGTCTGTGGACTCGTCCTCGTCCGCAGCGTAGGAGATCTGCCACCCTGCCGCCATTGCGGTAAAACAGAATAGATAAACGAACAATGATTTGCGCATTATTACACCTGAGAATTTGATTTGAACGAGTTAATCCCGAGTTCGGGATAAAGAAAAATTGAACGCGAAAGTGTAACAAATCCTCGCCAATGATTCCGAGCCCCTGCTACTCTAGCAAATCGGGCTATTTCCATAACCAACGTGAAGAAATCCATTTTCTTGAAAACCTGATGCCAAATACGCGTTATTTTCAAACTACCTTCGCCACCAGCGCTCACACTCTGGCTCAGCTGCCGAACGATAGTCAGGCCGAAGTGGCTTTTGCCGGCCGCTCAAACTCCGGCAAGTCCAGTGCCATCAATACGATCACACGCAATAAAAAGCTCGCGCGTATCAGCAAAACTCCCGGGCGCACCCAGCTTATCAATCACTTTGTCGTCGCCGCTCGCAACTATCTTGTCGATCTGCCCGGATACGGATACGCAAAAGTGTCCAAGTCACAGATTAAACACTGGCAGACAACCCTGGGGGGTTACCTGCGCACTCGGGAATCCCTTCGTTGTTTGGTCGTCGTAATGGATATAAGACGCCCACTCTCCGATCATGACTGGCGGTTAATCGATTGGACACTCGAAGGGTCTGCGTCACTGCACTTTTTATTGACTAAAAGTGACAAGCTATCCAGAGGTGCCGCTCAGACGACACTCCTGGATACCAAGCGAAAGCTCGAAGAGGAAGGTATTGCCGCAACACTGCAGCTTTTTTCCGCGCTGAAGAAATCGGGTGTCGATGACGCCCACGAGCTACTGGATTTGTACCTCGACACGGAAGCCCAGCCGATACCAGATGACAACGATCGTCCATATGACCGGGCATAGATCACCCGGACCGTCATGGACGGTATTGCGGTGTCCTGGGTAACAAAAGAAACCGGAATAGCCGATACACCAAGTACAAAAATAGCAACGGAAAAATCACAGTTTGCAGTATAAAGACCACAATCAGATTAACCGCATGCTCCGTTATACTTTCCGCTGATTCCTTATAGTCGTTTAACATACCGTCAAAATCGAACTTCGAGGTTACTGACTGATAGAGATTCTTCGCTTTCTGTCGCAGCGAGTCTGTACCCGATGAGGTTTCAGTATTTTTGGTATTTATCTCGCGGATTCGATTCCCTGCTTCCTCCAATTGAAGCGAGGAAGCCTCGAACCTGGGTTGCAGAAATTGCCTGTAGACCCAGTCATTTGCCAGTGACCCGAGCGGAATCAGGAACCTGAGTAGTAAAATAATTAATAACACCCGACTGGCAATATCGGCAAGTTGAGAGGCTGTGCCCGAACGCCATCGGGTCATCAGCCAGAAAAAACCCGCGCCAGCCAGCATGAAACTGATCCCGATCCAGCTACTCACTTCCAGCAGTATTTTCTGAATACCCAGAGAACTGGTCGCCAGCAGCATGACCCATGAAAAACGCTCAACCAGATCATTGACCGGGTCCAGTATTTCACCAGGCGAAAAATTAACACCTACGCCGGCCGGCTGGACTGCAAATTCGGTCCCTTGGGCAACGGAAATTACGCCGTTCAGGGTTCGCGCGATACCAAACCCAATCAGCGCTCGCGTCAGTGCGCTGTCAAGCTGTGATTCGCTGGATTGGTCTATCGGCTTAAGAAAAGAGACCGCGATCATGGCCAGCACAACCAGCACCATGGCGATGTAACGCATGGGCTTCCCCGGCGCAAATTTCGACCAAAAAGACTGCCATCGTGTGTCCTTACGTGAAATCCGATCCTGCTCAAGATGGCCTAAATCCGCTACTTCACGGTTTTCTACAGGCGGCATATTTCTCACTTCGTCGTCGGCTTGTCGATGATTTCTTTCATTTGGGCGATAAAGCCCCCTGCGCTTGCGAGCAGGCTCGTCCCAGCTCTCATCTGCGCGGTCCCGCAGCGTCGGTACGTTTCGCCACTCTTGGTTTTCGTCAGGCATAGTTTCTCTGATAGCAATCTTTTAACCCACGGATTAGCTGTTATCTGCAGCTCGCAGGCACGTTCACAGGTCACCGGGCACCCAGCCTTGAAATACCCACAGCGCTGTAAAGATCCCTCATGAAGGGGGCACTGAGCGCCCGCGCGCGTTCCGCACCTTCCGCCAGTACCTTGCCTACTACCTCCGGCTCGGCCATGAGTTCGTTGTATCGCTCGCGAGGCTCCCGCAGCATTGAGTTTAGATGTTCATACAGAGTTTGTTTCATCTCTCCCCAGGCAATCCCGTCTGCGTATGCCTGCCGCATCTGGTTCGTTTCCTCAGGGGTGGCAAAGGCCCGATAGATTTCAAACAGGGTGTTCCCATCAGCCTCTTTTGGTTCTCCAGGCTCTTGCGAATTGGTTTTGATTTTCATGATCAGTTTGCGAAAGCGTTTTTCAGGCTCAAACAGAGGAATTGTGTTGTTGTAGCTTTTACTCATTTTCCTGCCATCCAGCCCGGCGAGAACTGATGTTGTCTCATCCACTACAGCCTCCGGTAACACGAAAAAATCGCCAAAGTGATGATTGAACCGCTGCGCGATATCACGTGCCATCTCAATGTGCTGAACCTGATCCTTACCGACAGGAACCTTGTGAGCCTTGAACATCAGGATGTCAGCAGCCATCAATACGGGGTAACTGAACAGGCCCATCGTAACTCCCCGATCCGGATCAGAGGAGCCCGCGTCTTCGTTTTCCTGAACCGAGGCCTTGTATGCATGTGCCCTGTTCATCAGGCCCTTCGCTGTGTGGCAGGTTAACAGCCAGGTCAACGCAGGAATCTCCGGTATATCCGACTGGCAATAGAATACTGCGTTGCTGGTGTCCAGGCCCAATGCCAACCAGGCCGCTGCAATTTCTCTCCTCGAGTGCTCTACCGCTTTCGCATCCTGGCTTTTTATCAGAGCATGCAAATCTGCCAGGAAATAGAAGTTCTCCGTGTCCGTGCGATGGCTGGCTTCTACAGCGGGCCCTATTGCCCCGGCAAAGTTGCCAAGATGCGGAGTACCGGTCGTTGTAATACCAGTCAGGTATACCTGTTTCATCCAGGCTTTTATCTCTTAGTTAACATTTTAGAATTCACGGTACGACCACTCACTGCCGCCATTGTTACTGCAATTACATATTACCAGCTGATAAGTGCGATTTTGTCAAAACGGGATTCAATCCGGCCGTACTCGATTACGAGGTCTACATCTGCAAAAACGAGCAGAAACTGCGGAGTAGTTATCGACAATTTTGTTGTACAAGCGACTGATTTGGAATAGATTCTGAATTGTGTTCCCGGATCGGGCACTTATGCCGATTTACCGATATGGGCTTCAAAAGTCATATTTTTGAGAAATTTGACACTACGAAACACTCTCAGTGCAAATATTTTAAGCGGAAGCTTACAGCTTTTAGAAGCAAAATCATGAACATAGCGCTATATAAAGAAATACATAACAATTGCGCCATCAAATGTAGCCATATGTACTCAGTTGCATCGGTACTGCACGAGGAAACTGTGAGTGGGCTGCCTGACGGGTTCAAAGTGGATGGATAATTCTAAAAATAACGTACACATCTCTCCCGACAAATCAGATTCGGGCAAAATCAAGCCCGAGACGACCGCTATGGGAAGCCACGTTACCGGTAACCGCAAATACACTCCCGGCAGAAAAGTAGCGATCGTACACGACTGGTTGCCTTTGCTGGGCGGCGCAGAAAAAGTACTCGAACAACTGTTAAGGATTTATCCAGATGCCGATATCTTTACCTTGTTCGATTTCCTGGACCATGACAAGGTTCCGTTTCTTCGAGATGTCAGGGTAACAACAAGCGCTCTGCAGCGTTTTCCGTTTGTAAAAAAATACTATCGTCACCTGCTGCCATTTTTCCCATACGCTATAGAACAATTCGACCTCAGCGACTACGACCTAATCATCTCGTCAAGCTCGGCAGTCGCCAAAGGGGTAGTAACGTCTCCTCACCAGTTACACGTATGCTACTGTCATTCACCGATGCGTTACGCATGGGACTTACAGGAACAGTATTTGAGACAAACCGGATTAAGCTCCGGGATCCGCTCGACGCTTGTTCGAATAGTGCTCCATAAACTGCGTATCTGGGATGTTATCTCATCGAACCGGGTAGATTCATTCATAGCAAACTCAAGCTATATCAGCAAACGCATCTACAAAACCTATCGACGGCAATCGACTGTTATCCATCCACCGGTTGATATCGAACGCTTTACAAAGCAGGTCAGCAAAGAGAATTTCTATCTTGCTGCTTCAAGGCAAGTACCATACAAACGTATCGACCTGATCGTCGAGGCGTTTCGGGAGATGCCTGATAAAAAGCTGGTCGTAATCGGTGATGGCCCCGAGCACAGTAAAATTGCCGCACTCGCTGGCGACAACGTTGAAATCCTCGGATTTCAGAGTGACGAAGTCCTGATCGATCACCTTGGCAAAGCGAAGGCCTTTATTTTTGCAGCTCAGGAAGATTTCGGAATACTGCCGGTTGAAGCTCAGGCCTGCGGAACGCCTGTTATAGCTTTCGGAGTCGGAGGTGCTTGCGAGACTGTGATAGACAAAATCACCGGTCTGCATTTTGAGGAACAGACGGTCCCTTCTATCGTGAATGCGATCGAGCGATTCGAAAGACTCCAGGGTAACTTCAATGTTGCAACAATCCGAAAAAATGCTGAAGGTTTCTCGGCTGAGAGATTTCAGGCGGAAATCTTCCGTCATATTGATAGATTACAACGCATGAAGAAAGAGCACGATAAGGATTCGACTCGACATCTTCGAGATACTAACGCAATATAGTTTAAGCGCTCGAATCCCGGGCATTATTTCCACGCAAAATGATGTACGAACCAAAGTCACTACTAATTGACTGGTAATTGACCTGGGTATTTTTGACCAGAATAAACATATCTGGCATTCGGCCGATCAGCGTATAGAACGAATAGCTAACATAAGCTCACTAAAAAGAGAGTAACACGACATTCTAAAGGCATTTGGTGCAACTTTAACGGGCGCGCTGGTCACTCTGGTTTGCCACTTTTTTACCCTGATATTCCTGGCTAGATTGCTGGAAGAGGAAGCACTGGGCGTCTACTTTATCTCATTAGTAGTCGCTTTCCTACTGAAAATGCTGAGCGACCTCGGCGTAGACCTCGCTTTCGTAAAGCTGTATCAAGAGCAAACAGACAAGGGTAAAAACCAGCTATTTAAGAGTGCGATTGCTATACGACTTGTCTCATGCTCGATCGTGTCAGCACTTTATCTGTTACTCGAGCGCAGTCAACTAGTATCATTTGTTAACGATATCAGCCACCTCACCGCACTCACCCTTGTGTTGTACTGGTTGCACAGTTTCCGAGAACTGATACTACGTTTACTCCAGGCTGAACAGTATTTCTCTATCTACGCAGGTGTACAAGTGCTTGCGGCCGTAATAAAAGCGACGCTTATAGTTGCTCTGGTATTTGTTGAAAACGCTTCGGTAAAGATGGTTCTGACTATTGAGTGTTTCGCATTTGTAGTTTCTATTTTATTCGCTTCAATAAAAATCAAAGATACACTACTGACAATGCTGCGAACCGGCTATTCCGGTGCCAGAGCATTATTGACATTTGGCTATCCCCTGTTTCTCAACGCTGTGCTTAATCTCGGCAATGAAAAAGTGTCTCATTACATTGTTGCCGGACTTGGCGGCCCTGTAACAATGGCATTTTTCGGAATTGCTGAAAAACTATCTGAAGCTGGTACGAGACTTTTTGAAGCATTTGCAAACGTTTACTACCCATCCCAGGCAGAGAACTTTGCCAATTCACAGGTTGAAAAAGCTAAACGTCTGGCCGAACTTTCAATGCTGTGGGTTACCTTCGTAATCGCCAGTGGCATTGTAGGATTCACAATTTTGCGAGAGCCTGTCATGACCTTGCTCTTCGGAAATACCTATTTGAGTGCCGCCAATGCTGCCGCAATGTTCTTCGCTGTTCTACTATTCAGATCCCTGCAGACACTTATGGGGTATTTTGGAGTTACAGCCGGACTCAAATTTCTACCTGTGAAAGTAAGCCTGATTTCCAGCGTATTTAACATTGGATTGTGTCTTTTTCTTTTTAAAAACTACGGCTACCAGGGAGCGATTGTCGCACTTGTATTGACACAAGTACTGATGAGTTTTCTCTACCATTTCTGGCTCGGTAAAGCAGGATTGGTGCTTTCTGTAATTCCAGTAATTAAGCTAATAGTTGCCTGTATTTTTGCAGTGGCTCTGGTTTACATACTAAAAGACGACATTCTACTAACACTCACAATTTTTCCACTCTATATTGGATTGAGTCTGCTCCTGGTACCAGCACTTCGCGAAGACATCAAATTAATGCTGGATAAAGTGTTGATTCAGCTGAATGCACGACACAATCGTGCTAATACCTAGGTGACTGAGTGTGAAAGATCTACAGTGGGCACGGTCTTTTGCACAGCTATTGCGTTTTGTTCCATTAAATAAAATAGATTTCTGGCCTCATTCGATCAGAGTAGCCAGCTTAAAAACTCTGACAATCGTCACGACCTTCAATCAAGAACGGAGTCAAAGGTCCGAGACTGTAAACCGCTATCCATACATAGTAGCTCCAGCATCATCACTATCAAAATAAATTGAATGCCATGAATGTTCTTATCATTACTCCGTATCTGCCCTATCCATTAAATAATGGTGGACTTATTCGAGTTCACCATTTGGTTATTAATATCGCACAAATGCACAACGTTACCCTTATGTGCATGGAACCAGACAACGAAGAACAAGCGGCTGGTATCAAGGTACTTGAATCAAAGGGAGTTACAGTTGAATTGGTACCAGTTGCCAGAAATCAACAAAAGAGTAAGAAACGACTCTATCAATTTGTTTCTTTGTTTACCTCCAAGACTTATCAATACTATCAGTACTATTCCGACGCCATGCAGAATCGAATAGATAGCCTTTGCGATGCCGAGAAATTCGATCTGATTCTGGCGGAATTTTCACAAATGGGATATTACCGACTGCCAGACAACATTACAAAGTATGTCGATCAGCACAACGTAGAATATGAAATCATGCAGAGGACATTTGAAACTGAGCGCAGTCCTCTGAGGAAATTACTCGCCAGATCCGAATGGCAGAAATACAATAAACACGAAATCGAAAACTGTGAAAAATTTGACACCTGTTTAACCACATCTCAAAGAGATGCCGATATTCTCAGCAGTCGACTCACATCTTCTACGAATTTCCATGTCATTCCCAATGGAGTTGATAGTGAGTTTTTTAAAATCATTGACCATCAGCAAAACCCCGATCTCATACTATTTACAGGCACAATAAGCTACTACCCTAATGTCGAAGGGATCCTATGGTTTGCAAAAAATGTCTGGCCAATTATTAAACAGAAGAGACCATCATCGCAGTTTTGTATTGCTGGAAAATCACCACCACCAGAAATACAAGCGTTAAGCAGTGACCCATCAATTGAAGTAACCGGTGCAGTGGACGACATGCGCACCTACTATGCGAAGGCAGCGGTTGTGGTGGTACCCCTGCGTGTAGGTGGAGGCACCAGGCTTAAAATCCTGGAGGCCATGGCAATGGAAAAGGCGATCGTTTCAACAGAGGTTGGTGCAGAGGGCATAGAGTACACGCGAAACCAGAATATCCTGATCGAGAATGATCCAGAAGATTTCGCCAACGCAACAATTAAAGTTATGGATGACGAGGCGCTTAGAAATACACTCCAGTCACAAGGTCGTATGCTGGTTGAAAAACACTATGACTGGAAAGCTGTTACCGGAAACCTGTGTGAAATTTTTGAAGATTATAGTGAATTAGATCCGGGCATTAAAAAGGCCAGCTAGTGGGTTGTGCGGATAGTTCGATAACAGACTTTTCACAGCCACGGTTTGGTCAGAGCAAGGCGAAAACATGCAGGCATAGCAGGGCCTACGTCGAACCCGTGCTTTGAACAACAGGTTAACACAGCTATGGCGACCGTGGCTTCTAGTCGTGTTACCGAACTTTCCAAACGGCCCACTAGCATCCACTCCGGCATCGGTGTGCTATTGTCTCAGCAATCAGTGCATTCCTTGCCGGGTATTCCCACTTTATACAAAGCCAAAACGCAACGGCCCATTTACCAATAACGCATTTAATCAATAGACGCATTTACCAATAGACCCATACACTCGATAAATGGGCACAGTCACACAGGTTTCCTGTTTCGTACTGGTAAGTAAAGAGGCTCTGCACGGGGCCTGGTAAACAGGGTGGAGACGGGGCCACTAAATGAAACGACGGAATTGCGATTTCCGCCAGTTGTGGTATCAAACTTATCTACAAATTTTGTAGAATTCTATGTCCACGCGGCATCAGTGGTTGCCGTATAGCTCGACACGCTTGCTATTACCAACTACTGCCATTTTTAGCTTTTCTATGTTTCTGATCAACAAGAGATACCATTTCGCATAACGACTCTTACCGAAGGGAAGCGTAACTAAGGTTAATATCGAAGCCGCTATCACCTGAAAGGTAACAAACAAACCTGTCTTAACGAATGGTAGACCTTTCTGCTTCGACCATAGGTAGTTCCAGTGCGTCTGTCCAATGCGAATATTCTGCTTCTTTAAATAATCAATACTTAGACGATGAGGCTCAACAGTCTCCGATACAATCGCCCTGTTATCGAATACCAAATGGGCTCCATCTTTGTATATTCGATGAAAGAAGTCTGTATCCTCTCCACCTGACTTGCCAAACTCTGGATCGAATCGGAACTTTTTCTCTTTCACCCAGTGCGCCTTCAATATCGCGTTAGAAGTTGCACCCTTGGTTAGCGCCTTCCCAGTCCGGTGTTTGTCCTTACCAAACATATCACCATCCACAATCCAATGAGGACTGTTCTCCGGGTACCGCACATTTACCGGACCGAACACTGCATCAGCGCCAAACTCTTGCAATGAAGAATAGAGAGCCGAAATCCAGCTTGAATCAGCCCATTCATCGTCATCAATAAAGACGAGATAATCGCCCTTAGCGTATTCAAGTGTACTATTGCGTACTGCAGCCAGATTACGTTCAGAATTTACAAAGTACCGAATCTGCACATCAGATTGCGTACTTGCATGGTGTTCACAAATTGCTCTACCAGACTCATTTTCATCATTGTCGACTACTACCACCTCTAACTGGCATTCATCAGGTAATTCCTGATTAATTATACTCGACAAGGTTTTATCAAGCGTATCCCGCTTATAAGTACATAGGCAAACTGAGACCAACATCGTATTAAGCCGTCAACTTTAATTCGACCACACGAGCGAGGTCATAGTTAGTTATATCAACCGGATTTGTTGTCAGGTTATCCGACTCTATCTGTGATAAATCCAGCGTTGGAAAATCATCGTCAGGATACACAACAGTCATTTTTCTATTTCTGATTTCCCGCGCTATCTGTAGCTGATGATCGTCAGAAAATTCATTATGGGCCGACACTCTCGGTACAAAGATAACCCGTTTACCATATCGAAGCATGAGGTTTAGACTTCCAATACCGCAGTGACTTATTACCAATGCACTTCGCTGGACCAACTGTTCCATATCATTGCGAGGAATCAATTTTTCTACTACGCCCGATAGAGGTGGATCCAAAACCTCGCACGCCCCGGTCTGTACAAACCAGTCACAACTATCATCGCGATACAGTGGGTCGTTCTTTATGTATTCGTAAAGTCTGGTAAATGGATAGTCATTGGTGCCCATGGTCACCAAGATCAAAGGCTTGACCATGATATTCAGCTCCGTCATATTGATTGGCAACATCAGGCCATTGACACAGAAATGCATCGCTCAGACCAAATTTTTGTATAAGCTTCCCTGAATTAGATAACTCTGTGACACGTGACATAGTGTCGAGAAACACAAAGCGAGTTCCTGATAATTTGGCGATTAAAGCAAACGGCAGACATATGGGACCTCCCGTACTAAATATTGCCAACGGCTTTTCTTTGAACAAAATTCTCAAAGCAGCAAAAAAATTAAGGCCGTGAACCAGGGGATTATGTTGTGTATCACGTATGGTATAGACATGCCTGAATCGCTTGCCATCAAGCATATTTTTATTACTGACGAGAACCAATTCCTGATTACTTATCGTGCTGGTCGCACACATGGCTTGTGTTAGATGCCCACCGGACGAGGCAACCACCAAAATGGTATTTTTACGATTCATGAAACTACGCTGTTTGGTGCCCATCCAAAGACGCATTGTCGATAAACGGTTTTTTGCGATCTCTGATTGAACGAAATTCGGCTTCAAGATCTGGTTTGCTAGCTTGAGAGTAAAGAATATTCGCGATAGAAATAACCATCATCACCCACACAAAATGCAGACCATGAAGAAACGAGGTTTCCAAACAGTTGTGTAACATGGCATAAGCAATCAGCGCCTGAGATATGGGATCCGAAGAACTCTTTGTTACAACCAGAAATACCAGAAACACTACCAACCAAAATACTGTAGGTATCACACCCAATTCCATACATAAATCGACAAAACCACTATGCGCTGTATGAAGCAACTGGTAGTAACTCCACTTTATGTCCAACGCTTCCGGTACATCACCGACTCCCCAGTAAGCACCATAGGCAGTACCAAACATCCAGTTCTTTTTCAAATCTGCCAAAAGGTGGTACCAAATACCCGTACGGCCGGTTAGAGCTTCCTCAGGCAAAATACTGCGATAAAAATCAATTGGTGCCTCACCAAAACCTATTAGCGCAATCGGTATAAAAACTATTATCATCAGCCAAACACCGATGACACCCATAGACAACATTCTAACCAGGTGTTGTGACAACAACAGGCAACCACCAATCAACACTACAATTCCCATCGGTGTCTTGGAGCCACTAATGATCAGCAGGAACCCCCAACCCAAGATTGTGGCGATTGCGTATCGTTTTTCTTTCAGTGTTTCTGCGTAGTATCTGTAGGTGGCAACGCCAATCAGAAAGAAAGCACCTGCAATGCCTCCAAGCTCATTTTTAGTGGCATGTATACCAGTGAATTTGCCAAAGATATCGAAGGAAATCCACGGTACTAAAAGGAAGAGAGATTCATACACAAGCAACATTAATGATGTTGTTTGAAAGTATGTGACAAAGCGATTTCTTGATCTGCCAATTACCACTGCACCGGCGACAGATGTGAATAAAAATATCTGCCGTATTGCACGTCTTGCGGTGTCATCGGGGTGATCAGACCAAAAAACCGACACCAGTAGAAAAGTGCCCAGCAGAAAGATCGGAAAGAGAACACTGATATACGCCCTGAACAGGTGTCGCCAGCGAAGAATAAACAAGATGCAGGCACCGGTAAACAAAGGCAATAAAAGCTGTTGCCATAGTGCCGCGCCCGAACTAACAATTTCAAGGCGCAAGTCCAAATCTCGCGCCATAAGAGCGCCTTTACTTCTCAGATCCGGACTAAAGGCCTTGGAACTCCAGGCCACTAACAGTAAAAGCGGCAATCCCAGCCATATTTGGCTGGTTCTTTCCATGGAAAACCTTAACGGACCGCGTCGACTATGCACAATCACATGATAATCTCTAAGGTAGTCAAGTGTTAGGCAATAAGATTAAAGCCTAACGCTCTTATTCACGACAATCAGGTATTTCCGTAACTGTAATAGGAGTAGTAGGCACCACCCATATCCAACTGATTCAGTACAACACCGGACACTGGTGCTTCTACTCGCTGTAGCGACTGCAGGCACCGACTAATGTGTTGATAAGGCGTTGATCTTGCCCGGATAGCGTAGATCACAGCGTCAACATAACCGGCCAGTACTAGAGGGTCGCTCACTGGCAGCACCGGAGGAGCATCCAGGATTATATAGTTGTACTTCTTCGCGGCATCTTTAATATGCGACTGAAAGCGTGGCGAACTAATCAGTTTCAACGGATTCAGCGGCGTGAAGTTGGCGCAGAGTAAATCCAGGTTGTTATCAATCCCGATTACACATTGCTCTAGCAATGCCTCTGCAGACAGAACTTCTCGAAGCCCCATATCAGTTTTGTTAACACCGAACATATTACTGACACCACGAGTACGCAAATCACAGTCAATCAACAGGGTTCTACCGACACTGGCATAGCTGTATGCAAGGTGTCCTGCTATTGTTGACTTGCCCTCACCGGCGATTGTTGATGTCACCATGATGGTTTTATGAGGACGATCGACCCGATCGAGCATCAAACCGGTGCGGACGGTATTTACTGCCTCTTTAAAAATAGCGCCTTCTTTTGATCTCTCTCCTTCATCCTGTGCATTCAGCACCACAGGACGCACAAAGCTCTTTTTAATGCTAGGCAATGAGCCGAGTAACGGTAATCCGATTCTCTGATCTACATCTTCACCGTCGCGAATGCCGGTATTAAACAGTTCACGCATGATGTAGTAGAAAACGGACAGAAACAGGCTGCCTAACGCCGCCAACAAAAACAAAATCGGTTTTTGTGGCTTTGACGGCCGCAATGGATCTTCCGCTGGCGTCAGTATTCGCGCATGAGCACTCTGTAGATCGATAGTCTCAGTTGTTTCTTTGGTGCGGTTGTAGAACAGATCAAATAGTCTTTGATTCGATTCGACTTCCCGCTGAAGCTCCAAATACTTTGAACCCTTGCGATTGTCCGAGAAAAAAGTCTGTTGAGCCAGATTAATCCGGCGTTGAAGATCGGCTTCTTCTGCAAGAGCTGCGTTGTATTCAAACTCTACACGTTCGATGATTTTATTAATCTGGTCGCGAAACCCGGATCGTGCAGTCGTTAGATCAGATGTGGCCGCCAGCATCCTTGGATGCTCGGGTCCGTAGCGTTTTCCAAGTTCCGCTCTTTTCTGTTGCGCCAACACTACATCAAGCTTCAATGTTTGGGCTACATTGTCAGACTGGACCGAGGGGAGGGACTCTTCGCTGTTAGATCTTCTGGCGCTTTGCACCTGTTCACGTCGAATTGTCGCTTCCGAGAGTTTTGCCCGAACCTTTACCAATTCAGTATTGAGATCCTTCAATTCCTGAGAACTAACAGCCTGAATGCCCTCAATATCGATAACATTTTCTTGCTCTACATAATCAGCAAGTTGTTGCTCGGCGCTACTTAATTCACCTTTAAGGCCTTCCACCTGACCCGCCAGCCAAGAGGCTGCTGTCTTCGTTCGCTCCAGGCGTGCTTCTAAGTCAGCCTCTATATAGGCTTCTGCATGCTCGTTGGCAATATCGCGTGCCAGGACCGGAGTCGGTGCTTCAAAGCTGACTTCTACCAGTTGGGTTTTTCGCATGGGAAAAACACTGAGTCGCTCCTGATAGTCCTTCAGCAACTCCCGACGTGCAATTTCAACTTCAACCGCTTCGCTGGTCAGTGCCTGATCCGAGGGTTGGTCTGAACCCATAACTTTGCCTTTTATAGAGCCGACAAAGTCCAGGAGCGAAAACCCTTGCTCATCTTTAAAGGCCGGATGAGAGGTCAGATCCAGCTTTTCAACAACTTTTTCCGCCAGAGGTCTTGACCGAAGTACTTCAAACTCCGTGGCCAGATACTCTTCACTTTCGTTGTCCAAACCATATAGCGCGGTAACATCCACCACATTCGATTCCTTCTTCTCTATAAGAATCGTTGCTGTGGCCTTGTATTGGGTCTTTATGCTGTTGATGATGAAATAAGATGCAACCAGCACAGTCAATACGAAAAGTAATATCCGCCACTTGTTATCCAGCAGCGTTTGTATGTATCTTTCGAAATTGAAGCTGATTTCATCCTTTTTGTACTCAGTCAGCGTACTATCGAGCGGATGAAGTGATTTCATGAATCTAAGCTCACCTAAAAGAAGCCTTCCGGCACGGAAATAATGTCACCTGGATAGACCGGATCGCCTAGTCTAATACGACCCTGTTGTTGTTGCCCATCCACATCGCGTGAAACTGTTATGCGTTTTTTTGAAGCACGAGAACTGAACCCGCCAGCGAGTGCAATTGTTTTCTCCAACGTCAGGCCTTGCTGATAAACATAGTTACCGGGACGTTGTACTTCTCCATTCACAAATATCTGCAGGCTTTTCTCAATTGTGATGATATCGCCCGGTAAAACTGCATCGGTCGATCTCATGCTGAACTTCTGCGCCACACCATCTATTACACGCGTCAGTATTACCCGCTCTTTTGAGGCCAGGGCTGTATAACCACCCGCCAGCGAAATCGCCTTGTCTAAAGTCATGCCTGGATTGTAGCTATAGCCGCCTGGCGAACCTACCTCACCATTCATATACACCTGCCGGTACTCGGTAACCGAGACCCGAACGTCCGGATCGACCAGATATTTCCCTTTCAGCCTTCCAGTGATTGTTTTTTCCAAATCGGACACCGTCAGGCCACCCGCCCGCAGTTCACCCAGTAGAGGATAGTTGAGAGCTCCATTCTCGTTTATCTTCGCGCTAAGCGATAAATCCGGTTCTCCAAAAACGGTGATTGACACCTCATCTCCGGAGCTGAGATTATAGCTATCGGCAAATGCGATAGTGCCAGCAGCAGCAATAACTACTAGCAAGGATCGAAGCATTTTTTGAATTATTGAGTTCATAAGCGTTTTACCTAGTGCGGTGAATTGCGCCAAGTGTAGGTCTTCTACACTGTCTGCCGACTGAAATTCATCGCCATCCACGCAACCTTGATCTGTTTCACTTGATCTGTTTCACTTGATCTGTTTCAAAAGTGGTGAGGGAAACTGAACTATCAGGCGTTCACCTAACCCGATAGACCTACTGTTTTAAACCCGCACACCAGCAGCGTTTGTCACCGCGTGTTTCAATGACCTGTGTCGGCCAACGGCTCCATTCAATAATCGCTTTTATTCCACAATGTCGCTCACATCGCATAACAGAATAAATACACAAGTAGTGTAGTCTCTTTCCAATTCGATTACGCCGTTTTCGCACATAGCGACACTTGTCAGAGATTCAGGAACTAGCCTGTATCCGAACGAGAATCTGCTGTAGAAATCCGCGTAGCAAAAGCGTGCCAAGACAAGGGTGTCTTTTTGACCATTATGCGCATGTTGTTCACAGGCAACTGAAATGATCGATAAAGGCACCGCCTGGCGCGTTCACAATCGCGTTCACGGCCGCGTTCACAGTAGTGGAGGTTCTGACGTGTGGACTACCATCACCGGTTTGAATGATACCCGAGGTAATATTAAGTGTGCTTGTCTCATTGTTACAAATCGTTTACGAAACAAACTATTAGTCTCGTTGTACCATCGCCGCGACAACACATACAAAAATCTAACGGCAGAAAAATCCGTTTTACATGCCATAACAACACGCCCGGTTATCGTCCAGTACCGGTGAATGGACAGACGCGCCCATTCAGGGAATGTAAGCTCTATGACCAGTACTCAATGACCATTTAACGCATTGGCGGGCGCAAGAGTACGATTCAAAGTACCGATATACTCAAACAACGCCTGATGTGCAATCGGGTTGTCTGCTTTCAGGCTATTGCTTAGATGTTTAAAGTTCTGCACTTCCTCGTTGTGATCGCGCAGCAGATTTCCAAGTGTCGCAGTTTCTTCCGCGGTGGCTGACAGATTGAACTTTTTCTTCTTGTTTTCCAACATAGACAGGTAATCAAAATGTCGGCGCTTTGTTGTCTCCATAGCATTGTAGCTTCGGAACACAGATGCAAATTCGCCTCTTAAGTGATCGATACTTATTGCAGGCGCATCAGAGTTTTGACACGGTTTGTCTGGAGTGACCATACGCTACCCACCGATATAAGACATTTCCACTTTCGGTTTAAGAACTGATTCGACTGTTCTTGTTTCAGAGTACCGATCACGTCGGTGTGACCACATCTTTCTTACCCTGGATTCAAGTTCACCCTCGCTAATACCTTCTCTCAGCAGGCCGAGTAAATCGAAACCGTCGGCCGCAAAAAGACAGGTGTAAATCTTACCAACGGCTGAGAGCCTTGCACGACTGCAATCCCCACAAAAAGGTTTCGAAACAGAAGAAATGACGCCGATTTCTCCACCGCCGTCAATATATCGCCAGCGTTGCGCCACCTCACCCTGATAGTTCGGGCTAACTGGCTCAACCGCCATTTCCGAGTCTATTAGCGAGATTATTTCAGCACTAGTCATTACCGCGTCGTCTTGCCAGCGATTAGTATTGCCAACATCCATGAACTCAATGAATCGAAGAATCTGCCCAGTACCGTGAAAGTAGCGAGCCATGGGCAATACACTGTGGTCATTGAGACCACGCTTTACAACCATATTGATTTTAACTGATTCAAAATCAGCCTCCGATGCGGCGGTTATCCCATCAAGCACTTTCTGCACGGGGATTCCAACATCATTCATGGCCATGAATGTTTTATCGTCAATGGCATCCAGACTGATATTTACTCTGTCCAGGCCGGCAGATCGCAGACTGGCCGCTCGCTTCGGACTGAGTAACGCGGCATTGGTAGTGAGACTAATATCCTCAATGCCATCCACATCGGCTATCTTTTCAATAAGACGTTCGAGTTCGCTACGCACTAATGGTTCGCCGCCAGTGAGCCGTATTTTCCTGACACCCATTTTGGAAAATACTCTGACGATTTTTTCTATTTCTTCAAATGACAAAAGCTCAGTCTTTTGTAGAAATTTGTATCCACGTCCAAAGACTTCCTTAGGCATACAGTAAACACAACGGAAATTACAACGGTCCGTGACAGATACTCTCAGATCGTGAAGATCACGACCCAGCGCATCAGTCGCTGGAAGATTAGTGGTTGGTTTATCTGGCTCGGCCATACGTTCTGTGCTTTGTTACTTTTCGTTCTGCTATATTTTTCGTTGCTGATCGTCACCTCGAATCTTAACCCGATCCTGAAAATTCTGATCTGCTTCTAATCTCGACCTAGCGATATCTCGCTGTAACACTATCACTGACCCTGTAGACTAACATTGAGCCCGTATGAAAAGATTCTACGGCGTACGACCCCGCTATCCGCCACCACGTTGATATCGAAGATCAAAAAATTTGAGAAACTCATCGACTCGCTGCTGACTAACACCGTCAAACGAAAACGAAATTTTCAGATAAGGTAACGAAATTGATGCAATTTTTCGATATTGTTGGGCCCCAATGTCAACAACAAGTTCACCCGGCTCCATTTGAACGACAATCCGATCGCCCTGAGCCTGATAGCTGGCCCCGTTTATCGCAACCGGAAAAATCCTCAGAAATTCAGACTCCTTAAAACCCATCTCGCGACTGAACGTAATTTTTTTCATTAAATTTGCTAACGCCTGTGTGGCTACTAACCACCAGCAACCGGAGGCCAGACAGCCAACACATCACCGTCGACCAGTAACCCTTTTTCATCCCTGTCCGCACCACCAAAGTAGCGACCATTGATCAAGACCAGATGAGCATCTTTGTGGTTAACATTAAACCGGTCAATAACTTCATGCAGTGTAATTTCTTCGGGCACTTCGATAACGACGGCGTTGTTTTCAGCCTCTGGAGGCAACAAATGCTGTAACGTTGCGTAGAGTTTGAAAGTAATTTTCATTTACGCTGTGGCTACCTGAGATTGCGAACATGCCAGGTACGCTTCCATGATCCTCATAGGATCTTTCATAAGCCGCTCTTTCCATATTCCCAGTGGTGTCTCTGACTGGATAAGTCCACGCAAAACACCTACGTGTTGCGTCAGACCCAAGCTGCTGGCCCCCACCAGCACATCTTCTTTGAACTGTAGATTGAGGTACCTGAACCCGTCTTCATTGACCAACTCCGAGGATTCGCCACCGTCTGCGCCCATCCACAAACCGAAAGAAGCCGAGACCAGACCCAATGTGTCGAGAACATTCATATTAACGTTGCCGATATGCTCGGATCGATGCCCTCGCACCATATTTCCAGCAGCAACCTTCGCATGTTCCACCGCGGTTGGCTGGATAGCCTGTACCGTGTACTCCCCGGTTGAAAAATCCTTACCCTGGCATACATCGCCAGCTGCGTAGATGTCTTCGTGGTTGGTTTGAAGATAACTATTAACCAGGATTCCCTGATCAGAATGCAGACCGCTATCAATCGCGAATTGCATGTTAGATTTCACACCGGTTGCAGTTATTACAAGGTCAGCCTCGACTGATTGCCCATTGTTTAAGCGCACCGTTAACTTGCTTCCACCGGCAGATTCTATTGAATCAGCACGAGTCGAAGTGTGTACATCAACGCCTTTTTGTTCGCACCAGCGCTTGATCATATTGCCTGACACCTCGTTCATCATACGAGGCACCATTCGATTCTCCATCTCGACAACTGTCAGCTTCACATCGCGAAGTACCAATGACTCCAGAATGATGCAACCGATAAAGCCCGCCCCCATTAACAACACACTGGCACCAGGTTTTGCCAGGCGAATGATCTCTCTGGCATCCTCCAGCGTCCAGCAATTGTGCACTCCCGGTAAATCAATTCCTGGTACAGGAGGCACCGAAGGACTGGCACCAGTAGCAAGCAAGAGCTTGTCATACCGATACCGATCACCATTGTCGGTTACCACGGTGTTAACTGATGTATCAATCTGTGTCACCCGTTGCTGGATGACGGTAATGTCTCTCATTGAATAATGTTGATCAGATTTACGCAAATAGGTGCCGTTCTCTGCAATTTTTTCAGTGAGATAATAGGGTATCGCCATACGCGAATAAGGAGGCT
>CAYMVV010000099.1:0-20324 GCA_964393885.1 uncultured Granulosicoccaceae bacterium
ATCTGCGCCGCAATCGAATTTATGTCATGCGCCCGAGTCGAAACATAATCGTTTCTGAAGGCAAGCTGCTGCTAAACGACATACACCGCACAGTGCACCCGAATCTACCTATCGATCAATTTTTCAAATCGTTGGCGGCTGATGCGCAAAATCGATCCGTTGGCATTGTTTTATCGGGCACTGGCAGCGATGGCAGCCACGGCGTCAAGGCGCTGCGAGAAGCGGGCGGGTTGGTGATGGTTCAGCAGCCTGCAGATGCAGAGTTTGACGGCATGCCCATCGCGTCGATTCGTACCGGCTACGTCGATACCATCGGCGATGTCGGCGAGTTAGCCAGCCAACTGGTTTCCTATATTCAACACCCGTTAACCGCCAGTAAAAATCTTGCCTTTCGAGAGCATTTGGCGAATAACCATGATCTCCTGCAGGACATATTCGTCAAGCTGAAAAATACCACTGGAATAGATTTCTCTCTCTATAAACCAACCACAATTGCCCGTCGTATCGAACACCGGATGGGAATCAACAATATAGAGACGTTACCCGTTTATTCCGAACTGCTCAGCAACAAGCCACAGGAGTTTGACTTGCTGAAATCCGATCTGTTGATCGGTGTTACACAGTTCTTCAGAGACAAAGAGCCCTACCTTGAAATTGCAAAAACCGTATTACCGTCGATTCTGGAAAGTAAATCACCTGAGTCTGCGGTGCGCGTGTGGATGGTTGGTGTGTCCAGTGGCGAAGAAGCCTACTCCCTGGCAATGCTGATTACTGAACTGATGGAGAGGCACGACAGCACTGTTTCAATCAAGATATTTGCCAGTGATGCAGATAGCGATGCGATCGACTACGCATCTGCCGGCGTGTATCCCCCCAACGTCATGAATGATATCAGTGCGCAGCGTTTGAGCCGCTTTTTCAAAAAGGATGAGTCCGGTAATTACGTAGTCAATAAATCCCTTCGCAATATGATTGTGTTTGCTACACACAACGTGCTCGAGGACCCGCCTTTTTCGCAAATGGATCTGGTGGTGTGCCGCAATATGTTGATTTACTTTCAGACAGAGGCGCAGGAGCGAACCATAGCGCTGTTTAACTTCGCCTTGCGCGACAACGGGTTCCTGTGGCTGGGTAGTTCCGAGTCTCTCGGCGGTCAGGCAGACAGTTTTAGCGAATTCAGCAGCTCATCGAAAATCTGGCGCAAAGCACGCTCGACAAGGCTGCCGATTAAACACATCAACCCCGACTATGTGCGGCGTGCGTCTGCACGTGCCTCGGCAACAGGCAATCAGGTCGGACTTGGACTGTCGCAACGTTACCCGCGCGAGCAGAGAAATATATATCAAAGCGTTCGCGATCGCCTGCTGGAAGAATACGGGCCGGATGGCATTCTTCTCAACAGTAATCATCTGGCGTTACATGTGTTTGGAAACTGTGTCGAATATCTTGGCCTCTACAGTGCCGGTCGTGTTACCACACACATAGACACGCTGCTGTCTCCTGAACTGGTCGTACCGGTTTCAACCTGCCTGTCTCGTCTGACAAACGCAAAACGCAATTCCTATCGTCTGGGTGGGGTGCCTCTCGCTGAATCGGAAAGTGCAGAGCAGACCAGCGAAAACAGCGATGCTGGCAACACCACTGGCAACATAGCACGGCTCGTTGATATTACCGTTCGCAAGCTGACCGACCTGTCGCGCACAGAGGAAGTCTACTTTCTTGTCCTTTTTTCGAGCACGGAGCAAACATCGGAACAACCACCGGAGCAATCGCAGGAGCAATCACTGGACACAGAGGAATCAGTGGTCGGTCGTTCCGGTAAATCGGACGTCAGGCTGCCTGCTATTGACGAGCAATACAGTGCCGACACTCACACGCGTGAGCGGCTGCGTGAACTGGACCTGCAACTCATTGACTCGCAACATGAGCTGAGGAATGCCTACGCGGAACTCGACACAACCAGCGAAGAGTTACAGGCGACGAACGAAGAGCTGATGGCGGCTAACGAAGAGTTGCAATCGACCAATGAGGAACTGCAGTCGGTCAACGAAGAACTGTATTCTGTAAATACGGAATATCAGGAGAAAATATCCGAGCTGATGGAGCTCAACACGGATTTGGACAACCTGCTTAATTCCACAGGCTACGGAATAATCTTTCTCGACAGCACGCTGGCCATAAGAAGGTTTACAGCGAAAATGGCAAAATTTATTAATCTGTTACCGGGCGATCTGGAGCGTCCGATAACCGATTTCAAGTTTAATATCCACTATCCGGATATGGTAGATGACCTCACCCAGGTGTTGAATACAGGGGTTTTTATCGAGAAAGAAGCTGCCACACTGGATAGCTTGTACAATTTGTCCATACATATGGCACCCTATATATCGACAGACAATACCATTAATGGCGTGGTGATGACTGTGCGAGAGACCGTCGGCACTTAGTATTTCCGGTTGTAAACCGAATGCTTCGCAGTTACACCGTGGTTGCACCCATGGTAATGTGCATACAGGTGAAACCCATGTAATGTTAGTTGAACCTGGCTCTGCAGAACCAGCCCCGTGGTTAAGGTCCTTGACGTTAGTGCCCTTGAGGTCAATGTCCTTGAGGTCAATGTCCTTGAGGTCAATGTCCTTGAGGTCAATGCCCTTGAGGTCAATGCCCTTGAGGTCAATGCCCTTGACGTTAATGCCCTTGAGGTCAAGGTCGCTGGGGTTAATGCCCCGAGGTTGATGTCGCCGGGGTTGATTCCGCTGAGGTTAATGCCGCTGCTGGAGTATGGAAATGAAGCCATCACAATCGCCAACGGACAACGCGGTGCCCGAATCCGGGGATGATGCCACACCATTGCTGCTGGTCGATGACGACAATGTGCTGGCGGGTTTG
Source organism: uncultured Granulosicoccaceae bacterium (assembly GCA_964393885.1). GTDB lineage: Bacteria > Pseudomonadota > Gammaproteobacteria > Granulosicoccales > Granulosicoccaceae. The sequence goes on from CAYMVV010000099.1 coordinate 2,890, forward strand.
TGGCAAATCTATCTGCAAAAGGCCGGCTACCACGTAGACTGTTGCGGCACGGTGAGCGACGCCGAGATTCTCCTGCAGAGTAATCCGTATCGATTACTGATTGTTGATCTGTTCCTGCGCGAAGAGGGGCGCATTCTGGAAGAAGGTGGCTTAACTTTGATTAACCGGGTCAGATTAAATACAGAGTACTATAAAGCCAACCCACACCCCATGCTGGTACTGGCGGTGACGGGTGCGCCCGCTCGCACAGCCGGGAAATTCAGCGCGATAGAAAGTGTTAGAAATCTAACCGATGGAATACTACACAAGCCGGTTCGGCTCGAAGAGCTGCGCCAGGAAGTCCAGCGTCTGCTGGCGGTGGTTGCTTGATCCATGCACTATTCATTGCTCTATATCAGTCGAGTTGTCCAGCCTCATGACAACTCCAACACAGAACAACTGGACGCTATACGCGAGCAATCAATAGAGCTGAATCAGGCTAACGGGCTTACCGGACTGTTGCTCTGCAGTAAGGAACACTTCTGCCAGATTCTACAGGGGCAAAAACCCGCTGTAGAGGACACCATGCAGCGCATCGCAAAAGATACCCGTCATGCTGAACCGATAGTTCTGTTGCGAACCGACCTTGCAGAGGCATTGTTCCCGGACTGGTCAATGGCGACCAGTCTGGTGGAAGACGCGGCGATTGCAAGCCAGATCGCGGGTGCCTACAACGATCGACTGGCCGATTTAAACGTCGTTGACGGAATAATCGGGTTAATGCAGCAGTTCCAGCTCAGTAGCAGGTATAAGACCCCGATCGTCTATTCGCGCACCGGTCTGGATCAACAGCTGGCCACACTTGCAGGTAGAGATTTTTCCAACAAGCCTATAGAACAGGTATTGCAACTGGGTTGCTCTTTGTTTAACGGGTGTGCGCTGGTTTTACTTTTGCAGACATCGGGTGTAGGGGGGCACTACCTCAAGTCGTGCGCGGGTATAGAACCGCAACAGGCAAACTCGTTAATCAGGTTTTTGTTACTCGATCAGTCAAACGGCTATAGCGATCAAAGTGAAGCAGATGGTGAAGCGGTCAATCTGAAGTCAGTTAATGTAAAGATACCCGGTTCTGGTGTTTATAAAGTAGCTACAGGATGTGAAATTACCACGACGATAGCGCCGCTGCCGAACCTGGCTTTTGCCACAGCAAACGACTCTGGTAACAGCCCAGTGGTCATTGGCTCTCTGTGGGCTCTGTCTGAGGCAGGCATGACTGATACGCCGGCGCCTGCTATCAATAACGATTTGTTCAGGCTTGCCGTTTGCCTCGAAAGCCTGCTTGAAACAAAACTGCAATCACATGCCAATGAGTTACTGAGGCAAACGTCGCGACGTCAACAGATTTCTCTGGCGGCCAGCAATCGCCGGCAGGAAATTGTCATGAACGTCGCGAGTAGTGCCATCATAGCGCTGGATCGCGATTGTCGAGTGTTAATCATCAACGATGCCGCTCGTAAATTGTTTGGACTGGCGAGCGAACCGGTTCCGTTTCACTGGCTCGATTCGATTGTATTTCTCGATCCCTGGTCACTCGAACCATTGCCCGGTGCCAGTTGTCCTGTCTATCTGGCCGCAAACAAAAAAAGTGCGCCAGTCGCCGAGCCCCGCTCGCCAGAATCTTCTCATACCCAAGCGCTGGGTGGTGCTTTCTCTGATACATTCGGCAGTGATATCGCAGAAGCAGAAGCACCCGATCCATCTGATCCGAATACTGATTCGAACGTCAATATCGTTGCATTACAGATTAACGAATCCGAGCCACTGAGATACCTCAGGGTTGCGAGCTCTATGATCGATGAGCCGGAATCTGCAATCAGCGGTGTCGTCGTATTTGATGACGTCACAGAGCTTCAGCACAATCGTGAACGCATTCGTCGCAGCGACAGACTTGAGGCACTTGGACACCTTACCGGTGGCATTGCGCACGACTTCAATAACCTGTTATCGACTATTCAAAGTTCAGTGGAACTCGCAACCATCGAGCGCAGCGATGAAGCACGACAGTCCTTTCTGGATATTGCTCTCGATGGTGTGCAGCGAGGCGCGGATCTAACTGACAAGCTGGTTGCATTCGCAGTTGCTCGACCCGCCACCGCTCGAGCGCATCAGTTAAAGGATATCCTGCAGTCGGTGGCTGAACTGGTGACAGCCAGTATCGAACAGGACATTAACTTCGTTATTGAAGACGTACCAGAGTCTCTGGCGGTACATTGTGACGGTGGGCAACTGGAAAATGCGTTGCTTAATGTGTTGCTTAACAGCCGCGATGCAATCTACGAAAGTGGTATTGGTGATACCGTAACAATCAGGGTCAGATCAACCGAATCAGCTGTACAAACAGAAGCGGCAAAGAAAATTTCGATCACCGTTACAGACAATGGCCCGGGCATGAATGCCGAGGTTATCAGGCGAGCCACCGATCCGTTTTTTACCACCCGCAGCGGAGGCTCCGGCAGTGGTCTGGGCTTGTCAATGGTTTATCGATTTGTCGAGCAAAGCGGAGGTGAGTTGTTGATCGAGAATCTGTCAGACAGAGATCCCGACGCTAGCGGTGTTCGAGTCACATTGCTACTCGAGCAAACAACAGCGCAGCCAGTGCCAGAAGATCATGCTGACACTACAAAACCGCAAATACCACCCCCGCACAGCCAGGCAAAGGTTCTGCTGGTTGAAGATGAAACCAGTCTTGCCGAAATGCTGAGGCAATCACTGAACAGATTCGGCTTTGATACCCGGGTTGTCCACAGTGCCGATAAGGCTTTAAAGGTGCTGCACAGCGATGATTCAATTGACCTGTTATTGACCGATATCGTTATGCCCGGCGGCGACATGGATGGCTATTCTCTGGCAGCAGAGGCCATTCGTTTTAATCCACAGCTAAAGGTTGTCTATCTTAGTGGCTACCCGCAACAGTCCGGAAAGATTACCGCTATCGCCTATGGACCGTTGATCAAAAAGCCGGTGAGTATGAAGAATCTGATTAACATTATTCGAACCGAGCTTGGACAACGAGCGTCGAGCGCCGTTCTAGAAGCTGACTGACTGTATCGGTGTAACAGAGCCTGTTCGAGAACACAGCCTCGCTACCGGTCCCGTCTTATAATTCAACGATCCAGATAGCCCGGCTGGCTGATAACGTTAACCATGACTGCAGTCATATCAGCCTGCGCCTCGGTCTTATCCAGGCCAGCAGCAGTAGACTCAGCAGAGCAATACCGGTGCTGCCACCTCCGCCTCCACCACTATCTTCATCGTCGTTGTCAGCATCGCTGTCATCCCCGCCATCAGCAGAACTGTCATTGCCACCATCAGCGGAATTATCACCGTTCTGTTCACTGTCTGAAGTTGTCGGATCCAGGCGCAGTACTCTGCCAGTTGATCCGAACGGCGTGCCGGTGGAGTTACCCATAATGTAGAGCTCTCCGTCGTTATCGATACCGATGCCAGTCATGGACATACTTTGCAGCGTATCATCTGCCATTGAGAACTCCCTGATGACATCATCGCCGTCCAGATAAAACAATCGGCTGGCGGATCCGTTGAACTGGCCGAAATCGCCGAACACGTAATGCCCCTCAAGCTCTGGAATTTGCGAGCCTCGATAAACAAACCCGCCGATAATCGCAAGGCCTTCATCCCGGTCATATTCTGCGACCGGGTCAATTAAATCTGCTGAAACGCCCGGGTCCACCGACGTTACTGTGCTTGCGCCGCTGCCGTTTGGTTCCAGAAAAAAACTGCCTTCTTTTTCGTTCCAGCCATAGTTGCCACCGGCAACCACCACATTAATTTCTTCTATAAAATTTTGTCCGACATCCGCAGCCCACAGATCACCGGTGTCCGGGTCAAATGATATGCGATAGGGATTGCGAAATCCGTATGCGTAAATTTCCGACACAACACCCTCAACACCAAAAAACGGATTGTCTGTCGGGATACCGTATTGACCATTGGCAGAGGAATTTCCAAACGGATCAATTCTCAGAATGCTGCCGTATGGATTTGCCGTGTTGTTGGCGTTACCGGTGCCATGACCGATGATTGGACCGTCGATAAAATCCTGCCCGTCAGCATCATCGGCGCCACCACCGTCGCCCAGTGCAATATATAATAAGGAATTACTGTCAAAAACCAGCGCGCCGCCGTTATGGTTAAACTGCGGTTGATCCAGTCTGAGTAGCTCGCGTCGAGTGGTTCTGTCTACCGCTGTGGCGGGGTCCGATGCGTTAGTGACCTGCCACTCATTGATTACGGTCTGATGATCGGCTGTGGTGCCTGCCGGTTGAGTTGAAAAGTCCGGTGTGTCGCTAACCGGTTCGGACGTATAGGTATAGACAAGCCCGTTGCTGGCGTAATCCGGATGAAAAGCAAAGCCAAGTAAACCGCGTTCATCAAAGCTTACCGGACCGATAGCACCCAGATTCACCAGAAAATCGGATACATCCAGAAAAGTGGAAGTGCGGCCTGTCTCTTGATTCAAGGCTGAAATGACACCGGCCTGATCGGCTATGTACAACGTATTCGACTCGACAGGGCTATTGATGGTTACCACCGGTGCGGTGAGTCCACTGACAACATCTACCAGTGATGCCGTGACAGAACCTAGGCCAATGGGATCGGCAATGGGGCCTTGAGCCGGCTCCGAGACATCAACTTCCGGCACCGCAGCGGTAAATGCGAAATCATCAACCACACTGTCTCTTGCGCCCGGATTTTCAAATTCAATACGATCGATTAAGGTCTGGTCCTCCGTTCGTGTAACCACCAGGTTCGTGAATACCTGGGTTCCTGTTGCTTCACTGATTACCGTGCCCTCAACATCAATGACCCGAATCAGTACCGGGCCCCCGCCTACCGTATCGCGAAACCAGAAATCAACCTCGGATGCCGGGGTTGTAAATACAACCTCCGCGGTGGATTCCTGATCAATGTGCCACGCAAACGAGCCCGATTGATAGTATGCAGGAACACCGCGTCGTCCCGCGTTTCCTCCAACAAATGCGGCGCTCAATGGGACCGTGCCGATGAGAATGTCGCCGCTGTCGGCGCCTTCAAAGCTGGTAAATTCTGTTGTTTGCGCCTGTACTGCACCAGTGATCAACAGCCCCGCGAAGAACCACATCAGTAAATTGTTAGATTTGCGTAAAAACTTGTTTACATCGTTAGATTTACGGTTGAACATCGCAGGTGCTCCGTACTGTTTTTGGCTGCCATTGAAAGAGATTAGTACTGGTATGTCCTTTTGAAAGTGCGATGGTTCAATCAAAAAATTACCGTAATAGCAGGTTAATAGACCGCGTTCGCAATAGACCATCTGCTCCCGGGCAAGCACCCGGCGTTGTCCCTTGTGCACGGGCGCTTTGCCTTAATATCCACCGCTGACTGCTTTTCCTTTATCATACTGACTGGGTGCAGTAACTCGCGCGCCTGACGTTCATTCATGTCGATATCCCGAAACCCGCACAAGACCCCGAACAACAGATAATACGGACTTTAATTTCAGTGAAACCACATATAGTAGCGTTTGAAACCTTTGATGACTGGGACAGTGTGCCCCTGAATGAACTGTTCACCGTGCATCAGTTCCCCGCCAGTGGTAACCCTGCGGATTTACCGGCAGAAGTACGAGAACAAACTCGGGCGTTTGCGTTTAAAGGACATTCCACACTAGGCGCAGACATTATGGATGCGTTTCCAAATCTGGGGCTGGTGGCAAACTACGGGGTCGGCTACGACACCATAGATGTTTCGCACGCCACATCAAAAGGCATCAAAGTGACCAACACACCTGATGTGCTGACCAATGATGTGGCAGACCTGGCTGTCGGCATGTTACTCAGTTTGAATCGAGGCATCGCCGGTGCGTCGGACTGGGTCACCTCCGGACAGTGGGCCAGTGCGGGTGCCTATCCACTGCAACGTACACTGTCTGGCACTACAATCGGCATAGCCGGGCTGGGCAGAATAGGGCGTGCAATAGGTAATCGCCTGCAGGGTTTTGAAACGGATATTCATTATTACGCACGCTCGCAAAAGGATGCGCCGGGCTGGACGTACCACGATAGCCTGGTCACTCTGGCAGAGCAGTCGGATATATTTATTGTGGCGGTATCCGGTGGCGCAGATACGCAAAAAATAATATCAGCCGAGGTCATCAGTGCAGTAGGTGCCGACGGTTTACTGATCAATATCGCACGTGGATCAACGGTAGATGAAGAGGCGTTGATCAGCGCACTGCAAAACAAACAGATTCGCGGCGCGGCACTCGATGTGTACAACAACGAGCCCAATATTGATGCACGCTTTGCACAACTGGATAACGTCTTGCTGCAGCCCCACCATTCATCGGGAACCATAGAAACCAGAAAGCAAATGGGTGCGCTGCAAAGAGATAACCTCAGTGCGTTCTTTGCTGATAAACCACTGCTTACGCCGGTTACCTGAATCGCCAGCGGGGAGTAGAGTGAATCGGTTTAGCGTGGCTTGTCAGGCTATCTCTTGTTATCGCTGTCTTTTGTTCAATCTGTCTTGTTAACCCTTTGCTTATAAACAGGCAACGACAGCACCACCTTCTGTAAACAACCGCTCAACTGCCAGGGTTGGAGCCATGATTGATGCAAGCAGTACCGAAAGTGAAGCCGGAGCAACAGTAAGCGAGACTGCCATAACCGAGTCGGCTATAGCAAAGGCCGCCAGCTTATCCTGCTTTAACAATCCTGCTGACATTGAGCCGCTGAGTGGCGGCATCACCAATGTCAACCTGCGCGTCACCGATGGTGATAAAAAATTTGTTGTCAGACTCGGCGCTGACATTCCCGAACATGGTGTCATGCGCTGGAACGAGCTGGCGCTGAGTCGTGCAGCACAGCGCGCCGCAGTGTCACCGGCAGTGCATCATCATGAACCGGGTGTGCTGGTACTCGACTATCTGGAGGCCGAAACTTTCACCGAAGCATCCGTTCGGCATGCGCAGAACCTGCCTCGAATCATTGAACTGCTCGGCCGGGCGCATCGCGAGCTGGCACTGCATTTGGAATCTCCGGTATTGGCGTTCTGGCCTTTCCAGGTCAATCGCACCTATATCAGCCATCTACAAAAAGAACAGTCAGTGCATGCAGCGTTGCTGCCAAAAATGCTGTCTGAGCTGGAAACACTGGAAGCCGCAACCGGGCCTGTGACCCTGGTGATTGGCCATGGTGATATGCTGGCGGCAAATATACTGGATGACGGTTCCAGGCTTTGGCTGATTGACTGGGAGTACGGTGGTTTTAACACACCGCTATTTGACCTTGCCGGACTGGCTGGTAACAACGGACTGTCTGAAGCGCAGGAGCGTGCAATGCTGGAGCAGTATTTTGCCGCACCGGCAGAGCAGCAATGGCGTGCCTATCAGGCCATGAAATGCACCTCGTTAATACGCGAGACGCTGTGGTCCATGACCTCTGAAATTCACTCGCAACTCCATTTTGACTACGCCGCCTACACTGCTGAAAACCTTGAGCGACTCAATACAGCGCTGGAAGATTTCCATAGCACACAATGACCGGCACGACTCTTCCTGCAACAGCGAAAACCATAATCATCGGCGGCGGCATTATTGGTTGTTCCACCGCCTATCACCTGGCGCAGATGGGGCAGGAAGTTCTGCTACTGGAAAAAGCTGCACTGACATCCGGTACCACCTGGCATGCAGCCGGACTGGTCGGGCAGTTGCGCTCCAGTGCCAACATCACACAGTTGCTCGGTTATTCGATTGATCTCTATAACCGGCTGGAAGCTGAAACCGGTTTGACCACTGGCTGGAAAATGAACGGTGGTTTGCGTCTGGCCTGTAACCGCGAGCGCTGGATCGAGGTACAGCGGCAAGCAACCACCGCCCGTTCTTTTGGTCTGGATATGCAGCTGTTAACCGCACAGCAGGCGCAGGACCTGTGGCCGCTCATGGACATCGGCGATGTCATCGGTGCCGCATTCCTGCCCACCGACGGTCAGGCTAACCCGTCAGACATCGCACAGGCGCTGGCCAAAGGCGCACGCCTGCATGGTGCCACGCTGATTGAAAATACACCGGTCACCGAATTGCTGACAGAGAAAGGGCGGCTTATCGGCGTGCGCACTGCACAGGGTGATATTCAATGCGAAAAACTGGTTCTTTGCTGTGGTCAATGGACTTGCGAGTTAGCCAAGACCATCGGGGTTAACGTACCGCTGGTGTCGGTAGAGCACCAGTATATGGTAACCGAACCATTCAATGTACCGGCAAACCTGCCAACACTGCGAGACCCGGACCGCTTAACCTACTACAAGGAAGAAGTAGGCGGGCTGATCATGGGTGGCTATGAACCCAATGGCATTGCGTGGGGTGTACAGGGTATACCTGATCCGTTTGAGTTCCAGCTGCTCGAATCCAACTTTGATCACTTCGAACAACTGGTTGAGCTGGCTTTGCCACGTGTGCCGGCACTCGCATCAACAGGTGTAAAACAACTGATCAACGGGCCGGAAAGTTTCACCCCCGACGGTAACTTCATACTTGGTGAGGCACCGGAGATACGCAATGTGTTTATTGGTGCAGGCTTTAACGCCTTTGGTATTGCATCGGGTGGCGGTGCCGGTATGGCACTGGCCGAATGGGTTGCCAATGGCGAGCCACCCTACGACTTATGGGCTGTCGACATTCGCCGTTTCGGGCAGCCACACACCGATACCGACTGGGTGCGTGCCAGAACCCTCGAGGCCTATGGCAAACACTACACCATGGCCTGGCCCTCGGAGGAACACGACAGCGCACGTCCATGCCGACGCTCGCCGCTGTACAGCACGTTAAAAACCGCCGGCGCAGTGTTCGGGGAAAAGCTTGGCTGGGAGCGACCCAACTGGTTTGCAGAACAGGGCGAGGACGCGCGCGATATCTATACCTTCGAGCGGCCTAACTGGCATGCTGCGGTAGGCCGCGAACATAAAGCAGCACGCGAAGCCGCCGTGCTGTTTGATCAAACGTCATTTGCCAAATTTATCGTGCAGGGCCCTGATGCACAGCAGGCACTGCAATGGATTGCGGCAAACCGGACAGATAAACCGATCGGGTCAATTATCTATACACCGCTGCTAAATGATAGAGGAGGTATAGAGTGCGATCTCACCTGTGTGCGCACCGGATACAACCGCTACTACATAGTAACCGGCACCGGTTTCGCCACGCACGACTACCACTGGATAAGTCGCAATATACCCGCGCGGATGAACGCTCAGATAGTCGATGTAACGTCCGCCAGTGCAGTGTTGTCGTTGTTCGGCCCCAACGCGCGACGAATTTTGCAAAGCATCACCCAAGCTGACATCAGCAACGCTGCACACCCGTTTGCTACTGCCCGGCATATTGGCATAGCAGGGTGCCCGGTACTGGCAATGCGTATCAGCTATGTTGGCGAGTCTGGCTGGGAGTTACATATACCGACAGAATACGCACTGACCGTCTATGCAGCCTTGCACAAGGCAGGGGCGGCGCACGGCTTGCGCAATGCGGGCTACCGCGCCATTGAAACACTGCGCCTTGAAAAGGGCTATCGGGCATGGTCATCTGATATCGGACCAGACCATACACCCGATGAAGCCGGACTGGGCTGGGCCGTCAAAATGGATACCGGCATCGACTTCAAAGGCCGCAGTGCCATCGCCGCACAACGCGAGACGGGTATCAAAAAAATGCTCGCTACCTTTACTACCGATAGCAGCACCATCCTGTATGGTCGCGAAACCATCTATCGCAATAATGAACGCTGTGGCTGGTTGAGTTCCGGGGGTTATGGTCACACGGTGAAGCAGTCAATAGGAATGGGGTATGTGCGCAGCGACAACACCATCGATCAGGAATACGTGTTGAGGGGTGACTATGAACTGGAAGTTGCCACCGTGCGCGTACCCGCAGAGGTATCACTGTCGCCTTTATATGATCCGCAGATGCTTAACATGAAGGGATGAGTGACGTTGTAGGGTGCTAACCCATGTAGCGGGAATCTATTAGCCAGGGTTACGCCCCGGCGACATTTGTTTCTATCCTCTGTCCTCCGACTTCAGTAATCTGTTACCGGCCTCACTCTAGATTTCATGAATCTTCGGACTGACACTGCATACGTCCTGAGCAATCTCTACAACGTGCCGATGATGGGTCAGATATATTGCCTGACCTCTGTGGCCGATTTGTTCCATTACCTGGCAGGCTGCACTGGTTCGAGCTTCATCAAATGTTTCAAAGATATCGTCACAGAAAAACGGCAGGCTCGTGCCCTGGTTAACCATCTGTTCGTGTGCGGCTGCCCGAAGTGCCAGGTACAGTTGAAACCGTGTGCCTTTTGATAAGGCATCCACACGCTTTGCGGTGCCGTCTTTATCAATCGCCAGCAATGTTTCTTTTCCGGCATCGGGTTCTATGGTGAGCTTTGGATAGGCGCCCTGAGTCAGTGTATTAAAGCAACGTTCAGTCGCCGTCATCATGCCACTGCGGTGTGTGTCGCGGTAGCGATGTATCGCATCATCAGCCAGCGCGTGTCCGAGATCCAGCGCGAGATACTCCATTGCAGTGTCTTCCAGCTCAAGCTCTATTGTGCTCTTGCGCTCGTTGAGTGACGCGAGTTCGGAACCTGCAGTAATATCTGAAAGCGATTTTTCAGCTAGCACACGCGTCTCAGTCGCCTGCGTTAACCGCTGATCCGCAATGCGCAAATCAGACGCGGTGGCTTCAGTTTCTGCATGCAGTTCCGCCTGCGTTGCATCTTTAAGAAGGTCCCGTGCCTGCAGGATACTGTCGACATTCAGCTCGGTAGTGACAGCAAGCTCCAGTGCGCAAAGGTGTTCGCGATCCTTAATTACCTGTTGAGCGTCCGTCACCACTTTGCGCAGTGCTTCGAGCGTATCGACTGCCACGCCTTCAGGAAAAATACGACCGAAACTGCTGACCTTACTGTGTAAGTTGTCGAGTTCCTGTTGGCGTGCCGCCAGGTCTGCTTTGGATTTTTCCAGCTTATCATCGAGATTTGACGCGGTCGCTTCGGTCGCTCTGGCATCCCTGGACTGTTTGCGCAGTCTCTGGAAAGTCACAGCGGCGCTGTCGTCCATGGTGAGCGCATGTGACGCACAAAGCGAATCTACTTCCCGATGAAAGCTGGCCTGATCTTTTTCCATCGCCTCAATGCGCTGCGCTATACGTGTGGTGTTATCGTTGTGGCGGCGCAAGGCTTGTAGCGGGTCGAGTGAACGCAGCAACGACTCGTGGACCGTGGTATCGCCAAACAACCCGGATACCAGCTCCAGCCAGTCGGATTCGCATTTCTGTTTTTCAGCCAGTGCCTGTTGCTTCTTCTTTTGCCTTATCACGAGTCTGTCTTCAATGTCCTCCAGCTTGCTGGTTGCCGCCTTTGCCTCGGCAATAGCATCGCTTTCAGCCGCCGCGCGGGTACGTGCCTGCGCTAACACGTCTTCGACATCAGCTGTTTGCAGATTCAGTTGCCAGCATAGCTCATCACGGAGTTGCAGCATACGTTCTATGTCAGCTTGATGACTGTGTTTGCGCTCGGTGAAATCGCGTGATGTCTCAACAGCTCGGTCATAGCGCTTCATCCACTGTAACCATTCGGCAGGCATCATTGGCGTCGGCATGCCTACCACGCTTGCGGCGTCGTTTACCTCGTTTTCTATCGCGGCTCTTTTATTGTTAAGCACCTCGAGGTGTGAGCGGGTCTGGTCTGCTCGGGCCTGTACTTCAACGAGTGACTGTTCAATCTGACGTAGCTGGCCCAGATCAATGGCGTGTACCACGCGCGAGTCTGTCGCGGAATCGAGTGCACGCATGGCATTTTCAAATGCCTGAGCTGTTTGAATACTCAGCGCATCTTTATGTTGCTGCCAGAGCTGGTCACGATTGTCTTTAAACGAACCGGCTTGCGCATCAGTAATCAGATTGCGATCCAGTTTCAGCTTGTCGATCTGCGCACCTCTGGCTGCGATGTCCTGCAGATCATTTGCCAGTGCGCTTTCGGATTCCGAAATCTTACGACTGAGTTCTGCATGCTCTTCCTCCCAGTACATTGCCTTTATGGTACTGGTCGTCGGCATCGGTAATGAATCGAATGTTACGGGTCCGGCAGACAGCTCGGCGAGTGCTCTGTTTACTATCTGTCCGACCGTCTCGATACCTTGCAGGGCGCTGCTATACGCTGGTAACAGACGATCGATATCAAAGCGTGCAAGCAAGTTACTGATCACGGGCTCTGCCGCAGTTTTGGCAGCGGCTTTGTCGGCACTTTGCCGTGCCAGATCGCGGCGTTCAGTAAGATCTGCCATCTCCGCGGTTTCAGTGGCCAGTGCGACTTCTGCCGAGCGCAGCGCGTCGCGCGTGCTTTCAAGCCTGTGGATATTGGCCGCCGACAGTACCAGGGTTACCGGATCAGATGTGTCGCTGACGCCGAGGTCACGTGCGGCATTTTTCATCTGCTGATACTCGTCCTGCATCTCCTTGCGACGTCGCTCGATATCCTGACTGGCAGTTACATCGCGCGCGCGCAGATCATCGAGCTCATCCAGTCTGTCTGACAGTGCCACCAACGCGGGGGAACGCTCCAGGCTGTTGAGCGCCGATTCGGTTTGACTGATTTCAGACGCCAGGCGTTCAAGATCTGCGTGTAGTCTTTCCCTGTCGCTTTGCAGCGTGACAAGTTCTTCCGGGTCAAAATCCAGTGACGCCGGGTAGGTGGCAAAGGATGTCAGCCGCGCGTTGAGAGTTTCTATTTCCTTTAACTTTGGCAGCGCACGCCGTCTGGCTTGCAGTTGCGATTCGTGTACACGATAGCGCTTGCAGGTGTCGCTGGCATCTCGTTCAGCGGATTGCGCATCAGCGTACTGCTTTTTTATGTCACGCCATTTGCCAGCAGAAATATCCAGCTGTCGTATCTCTGCTTCAATTTCCTTCAATTCCTTTTTCAGTTGCGCTATGCGAGTAGTTGTAGCACGTTTTCGCCACAGACCATCGGCTGATTCCCTGATTCCCGCGAGCACGGAACTCAGGTCTGCAACACCGGCTGCGGCGGAGAAAAGCAGCCTGCCGATATCGCCGTCTGCGCGTGCGATTTCCTCGCCTCCACGTTCAATCGTCTCGTCATCCAGACACAGCAATTTACGGTAGTCATTCTCTGTAAGCCCTGCCAGATGAGTGCCCAGCGCCGTCTCTGGCAATGCGATACCCGCTGCGTCGCACAACGCGCCGCTGCGTTTTGGCAGGCGCGTAAAGTGCTGCAATTTGCCTTCTATTTCGAGCAGACCTGATACCTGCAGGTTTTTACGCTGGTGTTTAAAGTCGTAGTTATCGCGCGATGGAAAACCATAAAAAAGCCGCATGGCCGCTTCCATGGTGGTGGTTTTACCCGCCTCATTGGGACCGTAAATAATATGAAAATCAGGTTGATCAGTCGACTCGCCAATATCGATTTTCTTGTCGGTAAAATGACCGAAGCGATCCAGTGACAGTTGCTGCAACCTCATTGGCTGTCAGCACTTTTCATGCGTGCCAGTACGTGGCGCGCGCCCGCTTTGCCGAGCGTATTTGCGAGGGACTGCAGGCTGCTTTCTTCGGGCAGAATTCGAGCTCTTACCTCTCGCGGCAGGTCGTCCACCAGCGCCTTGATGCGAGCGTGTGCGGTATTCGCAAAGCCGGGCTCATTTTGTATGGCTTCGATAATGGCGGCCAGCTCATCCGTCGCACTGCCTTGCCGTAGCTGCGGCGCCTCAAGTGCAAAGATCAGTTTATCAATCCACAGGCGACTGGTTTCGCGTGCCAGTTCGGTCACCTGTTCCTGCCAGTAATCACTGTCGCGCAGAATCTGCCAGTGACGCTGCGATCTCCCCTGTAAAGTGAGCCGCAGCACACCAGCCGCAGCATCGAGTCTGTCGGCCTGACTTTTTAATTCTTCACGCAGTCGCGTTCGCAAAGCGTCGTCTGTGCGAATATCTGATATATCAAGCGAGTGGCTGATGAACTCGACTGCAGAAGTCTGAACCTCGGTGAGATCGATTTTTCCATCATCAATAGTTAACAAGGTAGCGGACTTCGCACCGGGTTCACCGATGTCTCTGCCCTGTGGTATCCCCGGCATTACCACCCACGGATCTTCTGCATAGATCTGACGCTTGTGGATGTGCCCGAGCGCCCAGTAGTCGAACCCCGCGGCGACCAGTTCATTAACAGAGCAGGGTGCGTAGACATCATGCCCCGGGGCTCCGCCAAGCGACGTATGCAGCATCGCAATATTAATTGCGCCAGTTACCGGTGTGGCAAATCGGGGCAGCAGGCTGTCGGGTGCCTGACGACGGGTGAAGCTCACACCGTGAATCCAGATATCGTCAGTCAGTTGCACCTTGTCGCCGCGTCCGCTGAATACGTGCACGTTGTCGGGTAAATCGAGGGCACCCGTGAGTTGATTTTCTGCATCATGATTGCCCTTGATGTAGAAGACCCTGATGTTGGCTGCTCGCAGGCGGTCAAGCTGGCTGGTTAAAAACACAGCGGTGCGAGCGCTGCGTTGTTTGCCATCAAACAGATCCCCGCAGATCATTACAGCCGTGGCCTGTTCTTCTACAGCGGTGTCGATAATCTTCTCGAATGCCACCCGCGTGGCCGCCTCGACTGCCTCGCTCAATGTCGGGTCGCGCAGCGCTAATGACCTCAGCGGGGAGTCGAGGTGAATATCGGCGGTGTGTATGATTCTAACCACAACTCTATTCCAAAATGGCCCCTGGCTTCGCACTTAATGCTGTTTGCGCAAACCCGGTTATTGCGTGTTTGGCGCGGTGACGGTGGGTCAGCTGATCAGCGCTTGCGCTTCATAAACTCGGACCGGCACAAACGTAGTCGAAACGAATTCGAAATACCAGTGTTTCCAAGCCTGGATTATTCATAAGGCGACAAGTAAATATTAGCGAAATGCTACGTATACAGTTCCAAATCACTTTTTTGGCACCTTTTTCAAAATAGCAGTGTGTCTATTCGACGCCAGAAGAAAATCTGGCGTCACATCTCGGCCCATCCTCCTCGGCACGTGGCAAGCCACGTTTCTCAGACGATTGGCCGACCTGTTTAGCCAGATTTCCTCTGGACGCCGAATCCTCATGAATAATCCAGGCTAGGCCCACAGTGTAATCTGCCACTGTCAGCCGAACGGGTTTATTCTCGCTCGCGGCGCAGCTTCATGATTGGCGAACCCGCAATGCCACTCTCACAATGCCCCCCACAATGCTACTCCCGAAAAGCCACTCCCGCACAGCCGATCCCGGAGCAAGGCACCGGACGCTATCGCGCCGTGTTACCGCGACTTTGATGTTCACGATATCCGAGGGGCGCTCGTGTTAAATTAGCGATCCCCGTTGTCGCCATACCTTGACCATGCTCCACGTCTATCACAGCAACCGTCTTGAAGCGTTGTGCATTTTACTGTGTTCGCTGCGTGAGTCACGTCCGCCAGCGGATCCCGTTGCAGCGGAGACAGTGCTGGTCGCCAACCCCGGTATCGGCCGCTGGCTCAACTTTCAAATCGCCAACCGCAGTGGTATCGCCGCCAATATCAACTACATGCTGCCTGCAACTTTTGTCTGGCAACTGTACCGCAACTGCCTCGATGAGGTGCCGCAGCAATCAGCCTTTGAAAAAGGCGCGCTGCGATTGCGCGTGCTGCATGAGCTGACCAATATCAGCAACACCACGAATAAGGTCTGGGTGCCATTGCAGCGTTACCTCAATACCGATAGCGGCGCCGTGGGCGATTCCAAACGCGTGCAGCTCGCATCGCGTATTGCCGATGTGTTTGACCAGTATCTGGTTTACCGTCCGCAGATGTTGCTCGACTGGGAGCAGGGCGCCGATACGGTACCCGGCAACGATCCCGCACAACGCTGGCAGCCTGCCTTGTGGCGCCTGTTGGTTACATCGGCTAATGAACATCATCGCGCCCGGCTGTGGCAGCAGTTTTGTTCCCGCGCAGACAAGGGACAGCTCGATGCGGAATTACTGCCGCCGCACCTGCATCTGTTTAATGTGGGCCTGTTGCCACCCAGCACGCTCGACGTACTGGTGCGTCTGTCCAACATGACCTCCGCAGACACGGAGCGCGTGTCGCTGTACTTTCTTAACCCGGCAGTAGACTACTGGGCCGATCTGCTCGACATGCGCCGCGCTGCGCGCGAGCGCCTGAAGCTCAGTACTGCGGCTGAACCTCTGGCCGATGACCAGGTGGGCAACCCGCTGCTGAGCTCTCTGGGCGGCAGTGGTCGCACCTTAATGAAATTACTGGGTGATCGCAGCGAATGGGTGCACGACGAACAGTTCTTTTTACCCGCCGATGATCAAAGCCTGCTGGCTGCAGTGCAGCGCGATCTGCTGCACCCCTATGACAACACATCCCCCAATAGTAAACTGCCGCACACCACGGACGATCAAAGCATTCAGCTGCACCAGTGCTACAGCCCGCTGCGTGAAGTGCAGGCGCTGCACGATAGGCTGCTTGATCGTTTTAATGCCGATGACAGCCTCGAACCCGCTGACATACTGGTGATGGTGCCAGACATCAACACCTACGCGCCGGTGGTGGAAGCGGTGTTTGGCAGCGCAGGCACACAGCCCGGTGATCGCGCCCGGCATATTCCGTGGTCAATCGCTGATCGTTCTCTGGTGCAGGTCTCGCAGGTGATTGCCTGCGTTGAGCGTTTGTTTAGGCTACCCGCTTTTGAATTTGAGGCCACCGGTGTACTGGCCTTTGCCGCAGAGCCCGCTATCGCGAGGCGTTTTGGCTTCGATGAAAATGCCCTGAAAACACTCAACCAGTGGCTGCTTGAGTCCGGTGTTCGACGCACCCTTGCAGGCCAGCACAATAAAATATTGAAGGCACACGTTGCAGATTTGCACAGCTGGGACTTCGGACTGCGGCGTTTGTTACTCGGTCGTGCCATGCCCGAGGGCAGCGAAGCGGTGGGCGAATGTCTGCCATGGACAAACATAGATGGCCAGCAAGTGGTGTTACTCAGTCAATTGCTCAATTTGCTGGAAGCACTGGCAGACACCCAAAAGAAGTTACAAACAGAGCGATCCGTGGCTGACTGGGTCGATGCAATCAATGACATGGTCGCACGGTTTCTAACGCCCGACGAACAGGAAGCAGACGCACTGGTGCAGTTTCGTGAGTTGCTGGCCGGCCTGGATGCCGATGCCCTGCGGGCCGGAAATACCAACCCTCTGAGCCATGCAACGATGGCAGAAATTCTAAGCAGTGTACTGACAGGCGCTGAGCAAAAAAACCATCGCTACCTGACCGGCCGCGTTACCTTCAGTTCCATGGTGCCGCTGCGCTCGGTGCCGT
>CAYMVV010000100.1:0-10431 GCA_964393885.1 uncultured Granulosicoccaceae bacterium
TTAAATATGAATGACTATTCGCCTCAATTGATCGAAATATCTGACTCAAGATCTCTCGCCCTCGCTACGATCCTGATTCTCGGACAAGCTCTTAGATGCCGAGTAATTCGATCAGGTCAGGGATTCGCTTGCGACTGACCGGCACGCTGGTCAGTTGTTGAAGATTGTCGAACAGACAAACGCCGGCATCTTTGCTTTTTTCGAAGCCGCTCAGCAACTCAAGATTTACCACATAGCTGCGGTGGGTGCGAAAGAAGCCAGATTCGAAAAGCCGCTTCTCAGCTTCGGTAATTGACCAGGGGCAGAACAATGTACCGGACGGGGTGTAGAGATGGGTGTAGCGGCCGTCTGCCCGAATGGCGCCAACCTCGGAGCTGTCGACGAAATATATTTTTTTGTTGCGTTCGAAAGGGATTCTTGCCGGGACAACCATTTCTGCGGACGCTGTTTTTTCCGTGCTGTTTCCCTGACTTGCAGGTCGCGTCGTTAGTGGTGCATTTGGTGTAGCAATTGGTGTTTTGTCTGTTGCAGTGGGTTGCACCGTGAGTGCCGACGTCATTGCAAACGCAGGTGCAGGTGGTTTTGCAGAAGCTGTCGTCGCTGTTGTCGAGCTGGTTTCGGCATTTCTGCTATCTGTATGATCGGTGGCTGCATCGGCAGGCGACAAAAGAGGTGCTGATGTGCCGGCATACTGCGAATTGTCTGGCGCGTCAGGTGAAGCGTGCAAGGAAGAGTGCACTAGTGGGGTGTTCGTTGCCGCGTGAGGTTCGCCAGCTTGTTCTGGTCGGCTTACGAATGTAGTGGCGGCGAGCAGGAATGCGCCGCAAATAATAAAAACCGCGACAGTCACGGTAACGGCCAGCGTGCCATCACCGATGAAAACAGACTGGCTATCCGGCGGAGGGCCGGGAAAGAAACGGGTGCCGTGCATGGCAGTAAAGTGAACCGCCACCACTGCCGAGCCAAACACGCCAGCACCTGCAATGATATTTTGTCTGGATCGATGACCGTACGCTGCCCATATAGC
This sequence comes from uncultured Granulosicoccaceae bacterium, assembly GCA_964393885.1. Lineage (GTDB taxonomy): Bacteria > Pseudomonadota > Gammaproteobacteria > Granulosicoccales > Granulosicoccaceae. The sequence continues at coordinate 1,028 of CAYMVV010000100.1, forward strand.
GGCGATACCGGTTACTACAGCCACGACGACAGTCAGCCAAACAATGCCTGTATTGAATTGCGGTGTTAGTCCGCGCATACCTCGCATGCCGATAAAATGCATTGCCACTATACCCAGGCCGAGAATCACGCCAGCCAGCGTAAGCATGGTGGGTGTGCGTCGGGAAAAGTGCAGGATTAGCAGCGCCAGCCCCGCAACCAGGATGGCTACAAGCGCTGAACTCAGTGTTTGCAGCAGGTTGTAGTAGACGGGCTGGTCGATTCTTACCGCCAGCATGGCAACGAAGTGCATCGACCAGATGCCACCACCGAGGATGAAGGCTGACATCACAATCAGCGCCTTGCGGTGCGCCTGCGGCAACGGTGAAATATTATTGGTCAGAGCCAGACCAGTGAATGCTGCCACAAATGACACCATCACGGAAGCGATGAACAGTAACATGTCGTGGCTGAAAGTGATCATTGTCAATTTGCGATGTTACCCGCAGCAAACCCGCAGGTTCTACAAGTGTAAATAATTTGTGCCAGTTGTGTTTAATCGCACATCATCTCGCGACAAATAGACTACCATAGAGAGATGGCAGTAGGAGAGTGATAAACCTCCCTGCTGTTCAGACTCACAGTTTCTGTCGAGAACCCTGCCGACGGAACTGCAGTGCAGGCGAACCCCGTGGATCGTGATCCGACCCTTGTATTCCTTCGGTCACATTTTGAGGTTTGCACTTCCGCTTCTCAAATAACCAAGATGTTGATGCCAGAGCATCCTGTATGGATGCCTATTCAGAATGCAGTCCGAGGGGCTGGCTGTTGGCGTGTGCGTCGTTTGTTAAACCAGTCAGGCAGTAACTCAATTCATGAAATTTAACCACCTGGGCCTTAGCCAGCCAATTCTCGAAGCCATCGAGGAGCAGGGATACGACACCCCGTCCCCAATACAGGCAAAGGCGATCCCGCATGTGCTTGAGGGCAGAGATGTGATGGCGGCGGCGCAAACAGGTACTGGTAAAACCGCAGGCTTTACCCTGCCTATACTGCACCACTTGAGCAATACTCCCAAACCGCATGACAAACGCAATCAGGCCCGTGCATTGATTGTGACACCAACCCGAGAGCTGGCAGCGCAAGTCGCAGCAAGTGTGGAAACCTACGGGCAACACCTGAAGATAAAGTCTGCAGTGGTATTTGGCGGGGTCAAAATAAACCCGCAAATGCAAAAGTTACGTGGCGGGGTGGATATATTGATCGCCACTCCGGGGCGCTTGCTTGATCTGCAAAGTCAAAATGCGATTCAGCTTGGCAAACTGGAAATACTGGTGCTTGATGAGGCAGATCGAATGCTCGACATGGGCTTTATACACGATATCAAGCGCATCATGAAGCTGCTGCCGGCAAAGCGCCAAACGCTGATGTTCTCCGCCACGTTTTCACCCGAAATACGGCAGCTGGCAAAAGGCATGGTTCACGACCCGGTGGAAGTGTCGGTGAGCCCCGCAAACAGTACGGTGGATTCCGTCAGCCAGCGGCTGATTACTGTTGAAAAAACCGATAAAACTGCAGTCCTCGCTCATTTAATCAAGGAAAATAACTGGTTTCAGGTACTGGTTTTTTCACGCACCAAACATGGTGCCAACAAGCTCGTAAAGAAATTGAACGGTGAGGGCGTGCAAGCGGGTGCGATACATGGCAACAAGAGCCAGGCCGCGCGCACCAAAGTGCTGGCTGAATTCAAGCAAGGTAAGGTGCGCGTGCTGGTGGCCACCGATATTGCCGCCCGCGGTATCGACATCAACCAGCTGCCACATGTCGTGAACTTTGATCTGCCTAATGTACCTGAAGACTACGTGCATCGGATCGGTCGTACCGGCAGGGCAGGCGCGTCCGGTGAAGCAGTTTCACTGGTCAGTCACGATGAGTTCAAACAACTACGAGACATCGAGCGCCTGATAAAGAAGACAATTCCACGCGAAGTAATTGATGGCTTTGAGCCATTGAACAACGTGCCGCAATCCAAAGCGGATGATCGCCCACGAAAACCGAAAAAGGTAAAAAAGCCGAGCACCGCCAGTAACGACAACAGAGGCGGTAATAATCGAGCAAAGGCAAATAAATGTGGCGACACCAGTCGTAACGCTGAAGCCCCGGCTAAAAAACGCTCGCGTCGACGCCGCAGTAAATCTACGGCAAACAGGGCGGCTGAAAGTGGAAAAAATGGTAACAGCGGCAGTACAAATCGGGCCAGTGGTGGAAATCGTGGCAATGCAAGCGGCAACCCGCGAGCACGGTCAAAATCCAGAGGCGATACGGTGGTTAGCTAGCCCTGATTATTCACCAAAATGGAACATCAGGTTTTGACGGGGCTGATGGTTATACCTGTTGATTCGCCTGTAAGCGAACTGTCAGGTGTCGAGTAATTCGGTAAGCGCCTGCGCAAAATATTTTTCTATTTCGGGGCTTTCTCCATCGTATTCAACCAATCCGGTTCTGTTTTCCGGTTTGGCGGAGCCGGTATATTTGAATACGTGGTACTTCAATGGGTCAGTTTGTTTTGACTGGTATGCATGTGCAACCACGCCGTTCTTGTTTTTAGCCTTGTAAGAGATGTAAAGGTCAATGTAGCCGTCTCCGGAGATCATCGCACCACCGGTTTTGACGCCATTTTTTAAGGTGTTTTTACTGAGATCAAATCTGTTTGATACAGAGGCGTATAGTTCCTCTAGGACTTCGCGTGGTCTTGCGTCCACAGGTCCAAATTTAGCCTTTGCTTTCCTTGGGTAGGTTTTGCGTAGCTCCGTCTCTACGGCTTCCATCACCAGCTCTCGGTCTTCCTCCGTTATCGAATCATATTTCTCTGTGTTGCGGTAGAGATTAACCAGCTGCTTGTCGTCGTATTTTCCCGACTCAATGGATTGGACTAGTTTTGGGATGTCTGGCATGGCGCTGTTCCTGTTAACTGGTTGTTCCTGAACGGAAGCTCTCCAGTATTCGATGTCTCATTGAACGAGCTATTTACCGGTTGGCGGGTAAATGTTCCACGAATGCCGAAACATTGATGATAACTGAATTTGCGCAGTTATTCTCGTTAGTCACTTATTCCGATTAATCCTGACCAGGCCTGCTAATGTACCGTGTGTTAACTGGCGGTGGATCATGCGGATACGGTCTGCTGGACAGTCGCCGCGCTCAACCGCCTTGCTCAACCGCCTTGCTCAACCGCCTTGCTCAACCGCCTTGCTCAATACTATAAAGTTGATCAGTCAATCAGTGCTGACAATAAGCGATCTGATGGAATTCCTGAGTTGTAGTAGACAAACTAGGCCAGCGTATGATTTTTGAACCAGTGGTCTGGATTTCACAGTGAACCACCGTGCTTTGACAAGCGTAAAAAGTGCATATGTGGATCCGATAAAACGCCAGGGAGAGTCTGGCCCACCATCGTGCTGCCACACTGGTACTGCCCGAGATTGCAGGTTCAGGTTATTCTTCAGGTCGGATGCGTTGGAGGTGTCAACCGTCTATCGCAAGCAGCCGAATGCCAGGATCTACAGGGCCGAAATTTGCCCTATAATTGCCCTGTATTATCAGTGGTCACGATCTTCATTTCAAAAGCTATTATTTTGGGGTCTGTCGTAACTGCGACGACAAGGCCCGTTAAACCGCGTGAAATAGACTTTCCGGATCAGCTGGACAGCTGGGCATCCGGTGAGTGTGACTGTAAGCAGTCAGCAACTCGAAGGATTCACCACAATGCTAATCAATAACCCATTTGCCGAACTTGCGGCGTTCATATCGCCGGGGGTGATGAAGGGCTATGTCATCCTGATGATCCTTTTGGTCATTGGCGGAACACTGCTTGATATCCGACACAAGCAAAGTGCGCGCTACTTTTTTGAAAACTCGAAGAAGGCGCAGAAAGGAGCCAGACGCAGCGTTGGCGGTGGTAAAAAAGCCGGGCTTGCGATCAAGACAGTAGCCAATGAGGTGCTGACTTCATCAGAATTCTGCAACAGTCGTCGGCGATTGTCGCACCTGTTTACGATGTACGGTTTTATTGTGTTCGTTGTAACGTCTGCCATTCTTATTTTTTCTCACGCATCAAACCCGGATTCTCCGATATTACTCAATCTGCTTTGGCACTTCGGTGCGATATCGCTGTGCGTTGGCGGCTACTGGTTCTGGTTTTCCATTCGCGTTGATGTGGCATCTGAAGGTGTCAAGTGGAATCAGTTCAGCGGCCGCGGTGACTTGTTTATTCTGGGGCTGCTGAGTATGGCAACGTTTGGTTTGCTGTGGTCTTTCTCGCAGCTTATCGGCGGTGGTATCTCGATGTTTTTCTTTGCGCTATTCATTATAAGCACCACAGCGCTGTTCGGAAGCGTCTATTGGTCAAAGTTCGCTCACATGTTCTTCAAGCCGGCGGCTGCGTTTCAGAAGAAGGTTGCTCAGGCAGATGGTTCAAATGAGAATTTACCCGATGACTATGATTTGTCAGATCCTGCAGTGCAGGCGAAATTCCCTGACATTCCGGTCTATATGGGTAAGAACCCGCCAAACATGGGTCTGGGCATCAAGCGCGAAGCCCCCCGTCATTTCTAAATCGCACTAATTGACTGTCACAGGTCTGGAGATTCTATTATGCCTACATTTGTATATATGACACGTTGTGACGGCTGTGGTCATTGTGTCGATATCTGTCCGTCAGACATTATGCACATCGACAAGACCACTCGTCGTGCCTACAACATTGAACCCAATATGTGTTGGGAGTGCTATTCGTGCGTGAAGGCTTGCCCTCATCAGGCAATCGACGTTCGTGGCTATGCGGATTTTGCTCCGCTTGGTCACTCCGTGCGAGTTAAGCGCGATGAGGAAAAAGGGGTTATTGCGTGGCGAATCAAGTTTCGCAACGGCGAAAAAGACATGGATCTACTTGCCCCCATCACCACCAAACCGTGGGGCAGCGGTACACCGCAACTGCGTGAAGTAGATGCGCCTTCAAAAGAGCAGCGCGACAGCCAGCTACTGTTTAATGAACCCAAATATATTCGCTTCGACGACGGTGGTATCCACACCCTTGAGACCAATGGTCTGAAAATGCAGCAAGGGGTTAATTACTAATGAAGTATGAAACCGTTGTCGAAGACGGCATAGATATCCTGGTGTGCGGTGCCGGACTGGGGGGTACCGGTGCGGCATTTGAGGCCAGATATTGGGGGCAGGACAAGAAGATTGTCATCGCCGAGAAGGCGAACATCGACAGATCAGGTGCGGTGGCTCAGGGTTTGTACGCGATCAACTGCTACATGGGTACACGCTTCGGCGAGAACAACCCGGAAGACCACGTGCGCTACGCTCGCATCGACCTGATGGGAATGGTGCGCGAGGACCTCTTGTTTGACATGGCGCGTCACGTCGACTCGACAGTGCACCAGTTTGAAGAGTGGGGCCTGCCGTTAATGAAAGACCCTGACTCGGGCAACTACCAGCGCGAAGGGCGCTGGCAGATCATGATTCACGGCGAGTCTTACAAGCCGATCGTGGCTGACGCGGCAAAGAAATCTGCAGACAAGGTGTATAACCGAATCTGTGTCACTCACCTGCTAATGGATGACGCCAAAGAGAACCGCGTTGCCGGCGCTGTGGGTTTTAACGTACGGACTGGAAACTATCATGTTTTCAAGTCCAAGACTGTTGTCGTCTCTGCCGGTGGTGCGTCGAATATTTTCAAACCTCGCTCGGTGGGAGAGGGTGCGGGCCGGGTCTGGTATGCACCGTGGTCATCAGGTTCAGCTTATGGCTTGCTGATTGGTGCAGGTGCGAAGATGACGCAGATGGAGAATCGTATTGTTCTGGCGCGTTTCAAGGATGGTTACGGACCGGTTGGTGCCTACTTTCTCCACCTGAAAACCTATACGCAAAACGGTATGGGTGAAGAATACGAGTCCAAGTGGTGGCCGTCACTGCAGGAGATTGTAGGCAAGGAATATCTGGACCCTGAAGTGTCTCACCTGACGCATCGTCCCATTCCTACCTGCCTGCGGAATCATGCATTTATTCAGGAAGTGAATGCAGGTCGTGGCCCAATCCACATGGTCACAATGGAAGCATTCCAGGACCCTCATCTAGAAGAAATTGGCTGGCACAACTTTCTCGGTATGACAGTCGGTCAGGCGGTGTTATGGGCGTCTACTGATGTCGATCCGAAATACGAAAACCCTGAACTCACCACCTCTGAACCGTATGTGATGGGTTCGCACGCAACCGGCTGTGGTGCCTGGTGTTCGGGACCGTCAGACCTTTCACCTCCAGAGTACTACTGGGGCTATAACCGTATGACGACAGTCGAAGGACTGTTTGGCGCGGGCGATGCAGTTGGTGGTACACCGCACGCGTTTTCATCCGGCTCCTTCACCGAAGGCCGAATTGCTGCAAAAGCTGCCTGCCAGTATATAGATGATGGCAAGGCCGAGGGTATCACTGTCTCGCGCGAGCAGATCGAACGCCGCAAGGATGAGATCTACAAACCGATGGATACCTACAATGTCTTTCGCAACGAAATAACAGCCGGCTCGGTTAACCCGAACTACATCAACCCACGCCAGGCACTTGATCGATTACAGAAACTGATGGACGAGTACGCTGGCGGGGTTACCGTAAGCTACATGACCAATGAAAAGTTGTTGAATATCGGATTGAAGAAGTTGAAGGCGCTTGAAGAGGATCTCGACAAAGTCGCTGCTGAGGATATCCACGAGTTGCTTCGCGCCTGGGAAATCAAGCATCGTCACCTCACATCCGAGGCAGTGGTTCAGCACACCTTGTTCCGTAAAGAGACGCGCTGGCCGGGTTATTATTATCGCGGTGACTGCATGAAACTTGACGATAAAAACTGGCATGTACTTACTGTGTCCCGCCGCGACCCCGAATCGGGTGAGTACACGATGGAAAAAGCGCCGCTGTACCATTTGGTTGATGTCGACGGCAAGGGCAAAGAAGACGCCGCCTGATACCGCGACTCTGTGTTGCAAGTGAGAGCGGCTGACCTGGTTCGGCCGTTTTCGCGTTATGGGTAGCGGATTTTCAGCCTCGTGGCTCTGTGGTGGCGCGGTGATGCACGACACCATCCGTTGCGCACACTGCAAAGCCGGACTGCAAAGCCCGGTCCTGCTAAGCCCGGTCCCGCAAAGCAATAGCGAGTTGGCTGGATCTAACGTCGGCCTTTGAACGTAGAAACCTCTATGAATATTATTGACCAGTCTGACGACGAAATTATTGCAGTGGCCCACCCGATGTGGGAGGACCTGATCCGCTACTCCAATGAAGGCGAATATGGAAAGTTTATACGCAAATTTTCCTATGAGCTGTTGTTTGGCCTCAATGAGATCGAGGTAGGCAAGCAGTTCGCTAAAAGTGAACTGACGCGTAATCTTGATACAAAATATGACTACCTGGGCCTTATTCGTCGAAACCAGCACGTAACCGTTCTGTACCGTGTTCGCAGCACCAAAGCGAGTGGAGAATGGTTGGGGCGGTTGGTGCTTGGCTACGAGAAAGATGACACTGAAGGTGAGGTGAAGATTTTCGGTGCGTCGATTTTTTAGGCTCGATATTTAAGACCAGGGGCACACTAATGAACGAGCAAGCAATGGAAGATCCGGTCGGTGATGGAAAGCTGGTTGAGCTTACCTACAAGGTCATTGATGTAAAAACCGGTAGCGTGCTGACCGAGGTTGAGTTTCCTATCGGCTATGTGCACGGTGTCAACGAGATTCTCGCCCCCGCAGTTACCGCAGAGATCGAAGGCAAGCTTTCAGGAGATGTAATAGAAGTACCGATTGATTGCAACGAGGTGTTTGGACCACGTGATGAATCTTTGGTGTTTACCGACAGACTTGAAAACGTGCCAGAGCAGTACCGCGAGGTTGGTACCTCAATCCTGATGGAGAGCGAGCAGGGCAGTACGAAGACATTTATCGTAACCCGTGTTGACGACCAGTCCGTCACCATTGATGGCAACAACCCGCTATGTGGTCGTGAGGTTGTATTCAAGCTGCAAATTCTGACCGTTCGAGACGCCACCGAAGAGGAGATCGCGATTGGCGGTCCGCTTGGTACTGAGCCCGATATCAGCGACATAGTCGGCTCGAACCAGACCGTTAAGCCGATAAACTAGCGATCGGGATCTCGCCTTGCCTCAACACCTGTATGCAGAGACACTGTTAACGCCCGGGCTTGGCGGGTCGTTTCTGTGGCGATTTGAAAACCACGGTCGTGGCTTGCTCGATGTGGTCGACCGCGAATCACCGGTGTATGGTGCGTTGTCACAGGCGATAAACCGGTTTGAACATACCGTTTTTGAATTGGCGCTTGATAAACCATCGTTAATCGAATGGGCCAATTCTCAGGAAACTCTACAGGATGCAGCTGACCGACGTGAGTTACGCCTCGGTGGCGCGCACGTATTTCAACAATCCATAGAGCTTTTTCAGGGTATGCAGATGATGATCACCCGAGAGGAAGATCCGGTCAGACTATCTGCTATTCACCAGAATATCGGTGATGTGATGGGTTTTATTGGTCAGCGCAGCGGCAGTATTCATTTTCTCGAACAGGCCTCGCTTTCCTATGAGCAATCACTGGAGTTGCGTACACAGGACAACATGCCTCTGGAATGGGCGCAGACCACTTATAACCTTGGCATCGCAATGCACGCGATCGGTGTGCTTGAGAAAGACAACCGCCTGTTAAAGCAGGCGCACCAGACCTATACCCAGGCAGCCACGAAACTGCCACGTGCGACTGCACCGCAAGACTGGTCTGCGGCATTGTGCAGTCTGGGCACGGTGTTGTACCAGCTGGGTGTTCAGCGTCGTGGTGCACGAACGCTTGAGCAGTCCGTTGTCGCGTATCGTAACGCACTTGGCGAGCGCACACAGGAGAGCAACGTGCTGGCGTGGGCAATCACCCAGAACAATCTGGCAGCTGCAATGCAGGGACTCGGTGAGCACGAGGAGGACATTGCTTCGCTGGAGGCGTCAATTCCAGCCTATGAGATGGCACTGAAAGTGTTGAATGCTGATACAGTGCCGCTGGTGTGGGCGATGGTTACCGCTAACCGGGCGTCGGCACTCTATGCACTAGCCGCTGAGGCCGACAATATTGATATGGCTGAAACATCAGTGACAGAATTCGAAAAGCTGGCTGAGTTGTTTGACGGCACCGAGTACGCTGACTACCTGGCAAGCGTGATGGAACGTAAACAGCAGGCGATGGCGCTCGTTGCATCTTTGCAGGTATGATCGGGTACTTAAATGGCCGGGATCAGGAAGTTATAATTTTCAATCTATACGATATACAGATGTTAACTAACAAGAGGGCAGTTCCATGAGTGAGCCAAAGAAAGAGCGA
>CAYMVV010000100.1:10531-17792 GCA_964393885.1 uncultured Granulosicoccaceae bacterium
TACAGATGTTAACTAACAAGAGGGCAGTTCCATGAGTGAGCCAAAGAAAGAGCGACCAGTGGTGCCGGAAGGCAAATCAGAGTACGTCAATACGCGTCAAATGAAGCCCAATGAAAAAGGTTTCGTCGGGTATGAAACCGAGTGGAAATCTTTTCAGAAAGAAGTGAAATACGAGACACCGAAGAAACCCTAGAGTACTCGACTGGGTGCGATCCGGCACAGGTTCTTTTGTTTGTAGAGTGTTCAACATAAACGAAAGCTACTTATTCGCCCGTTAGTTTATCGAACAGCATGGGGTCCACCGTATTCTCCTGTATGCTGATTTGCCGGTTAGACCCTCGATCATGTGGATCACTTGTGATCCAGTTGTTGCGAATGGCAATGTTGTCTGAGTCACGAAACTCAATGGCGCCGGGGTAGGTGCCAGAGAGGATCACGGTGTTGTTTTCAACAGTTGTATGCGTCGTAGTTTGCAACTCAATGCCGGCGTCCCCTGCGGCCGATTGTACGATCAGGTTGTTATCGATCTTCCCGTTGCTGTGCCCTCGGCCCAGGCCGAGCGCTATATTGCGGTAGTTGTCAAAAAGGCGGTTGCGCGTGATACGGGTATTTTCAGAATTATTCCATACCAGTATGGCCGGACCACTGAGATAGCGACCGCAGTCTTCATCTACGTTACAACCACTGCCATCTCCGCGAATGTTATAGATTGTGTTGTCGCGTATAGTCCAGTTGCTGGCCTCGTGCAAGTCGATCGCGCCGTTATAGTCACCTTTGGCGCCATTGTCAGAATATCCAATGGTGGAGCAGGCAATCAGGCCACCGTCTGATTCTCCAACGTTCAGTTTGATATGCTGCGTACCGATGTCATAGAGGTGGACATTGTAGATTCGGGTACCCTGCTTCGCTCCCTGTAATGGTTTGATCGCAATGGCGTGATCGCGCATTTGTGTGATTGATAGGTCTGCAATGCTCACATCGCTGCCGATAATCATCAGGCCTTCACCGTTTATACCGTATCCCTGGCCTGTGATAGTGACCGAATCTGCATTCTGGCTGGCGGATCTGATGGTGGTTTGATCACCAACCAGTATGGCATGTCTGTCTGTCTCATATCGTCCGTCAAGCAGGAGGATCTCGGTGTTGGGTCTGGCCTGTTGAATTTGTGTCGCCCAATCTGATTCAGGGCCGATGGTAATGCTGTGCTGGCGTTGAACGTAATCTTCGGAGTCTGTAAAGCGAGGGCAGTTTGCGGACCTGTTTTTCGCACTGGTAGCGGGATTCAACTGGCCTGAGTCAGACAGTGCGATGAACTGATCAAAGTTAATTTCAGGTGACGGGGATCCACTCAGTGACGAGCGCAGGTGTGTTGTGAAAAACAAGGTGGCCAAGCCGATTGCTATGGCTGAGGTCATCCATAGACTCACGTTTTTTGATCGTTCGGCGGTTACTTTCATAATAGGTTTGCGGTAGTCGTGTCTGTATCTGTGGTTATTTTTTCACCGGTTGTTCAATGTCGTACAGTGCATCGGAGATCGATTCAACTTTTTCCTGTATTACAGCCTGTGCATCCAGCAACGCACTATTGTAGTAATACGGTCCTATTTCCTCGGTAAAGAAATCCAGTAAAAACTCTGCATCAAACTGACCAATGTTTTGATTCAGTTCCTCATTAAAGTACAATTTAATCCGCTCAACAATAGCTGCTCGTGCATCGTTTGATAATTCGATCTTCGACATAAACATTGCACCCCTGATATAAGACCTGCACCTTTTTTATTTCGAGCCAGTGCGCCCTGAAATACGCCCTGAAATAAAAGCCGCATCTTCAGGACTGTTGCGCTTTGACAGTATTATCCAGATCAAAAAAATCAGTCGGTGTCAGGATTTTATTTTCCATGGATTGCAAAAAAGGCATCCCTTTATCTATAAAGGCTAACCATTTTGCGTCTTTCATGAGTGCGGCACGTCGCTCGGTGCGATCGGCAAGGCTGTCATAAGCCCACAGATGTACCACTTGATTCAGTGTGCCGATATCCATGCTCACATACCAGCCGACGCAGGTGCCAAGATACTTTTTTTGCAGCGGTAGCCCTTCGGTCTTATACATCTCCAGATACGCGGGTAATTTACCCGGGTACACATTGTACGTTCTGTGATCGACTATCATTGGTGCGCCTTCCAGCAGTTGAATGGTTGGGTATGGCTTCGTGTATATAGCCCGGGTCATCGCTAAGGTGCGATTTAAGCGGCAAGCACTGTAACGAGCGATCTTTACTGTATCATGTGTTCTGCCACAGTGCCCGGACAGCGCGCGCTATTATATTTCCTGGTCTCTGTATCGCAGCAACAATTTATCAGAGGAAAACCGTATGCCGATTGTTAACAGATACGCACAAATGCATCCGCAAATTGTGGAGTGGCGGCGCGATTTCCACACCCATCCTGAATTGTTGTTTGAACTGGAGCGCACCGCCGCACGTGTAGCTGAATTGTTGCGTGAGTTTGGCTGTGACGAGGTTGTCGAAGGGGTTGGCAGAACTGGTGTCGTCGGGGTAATACGAGGTTCAAGCGCCGCCAGTGGTCGGGTCATTGGACTGCGTGCCGATATGGATGCCTTACCGATCGAGGAGGCAACCGGGCTCGACTACGCCTCTCGGGCACCGGGGATGATGCACGCATGCGGCCATGACGGACATACCGCGATGTTGTTGGGGGCGGCAAAGTACCTGGCAGAAACGAGAAATTTTAATGGAACGGCGGTAGTCGTTTTTCAGCCGGCGGAGGAGGGTGGTGCGGGTGGCCTTGAGATGTGTCGCGATGGGTTAATGGATCGATTTGGCATCCAGGAGATTTACGGCATGCACAATATGCCGGGGCTCCCGGTAGGGCATTTTGCTATTCGACCCGGCGCACTGCTGGCTTCATCTGATGAGTTTGAAATTGTTGTCACCGGTAAAGGTGGTCACGCTGCCGAGCCTCATAAATCAGTCGATACGACACTGGTTTCCGCTCAGATATTGCTTGCGCTGCAGACAATCGTGTCTCGCAATGTTGATCCTCTGAAGCGCGTAGTCGTCACGGTTGGCACGTTTAACACCGACAGTGCAGCGAGCAATGTTATTGCCCATGAAGTGCGCATGCAGGGGACCGTGCGTACACTTGATCCGGAGTATCGTAAAATCGCGGAACAAAGAGTGTTTGAAATTGCAGAGGGTACGGCGAAGGCTATGGGGGCGTCAGCGTCAGTTACCTGGGAGCGCGGTTATCCGGTCACTGTTAACACAGCTGAAAACACGCAGTACGCTGCAGAGGTAGCAGAACAGGTGTCGGCGTCGGTAGACGACAATGTTGATCCAATTATGCCAGCGGAAGATTTTAGCTATATGCTGGAAGAACGACCGGGTGCCTACATCTTTGTTGGCAATGGCGATAGCGCCAGTTGTCATCATCCGGCTTATAACTTCGATGACGATGCCATACCCTATGGCTGTAGCTGGTATTCCGGGATGGTTGAATCGCGAATGCCTAGCCTGGACTATTCATAAGGCGACAAGTAAATATTAACGAAGTGCTATGTGTACAGCACCAAACAACTTTTGCGCACCTTTTTCAAAATAGCAGTGTGTCTATTCGACGCCAGAAGAAAATCTGGCGTCACATCTCGGCCTATCCTCCTCGGCACCTCTTGGGCACATCAGCGAGCCACGTTTCTCAGACGATTGGCCGACCTGTTAGCCAGATTTCCTCTGGACGCCGCATCCTCATGAATAATCCAGGCTAGTGAGTAGATTAAACCCGTGTGTGTGCGATGGATGAGTGTACGATAACCCGTGGGTCTGCGATGTTTAGACCTGAACGTTTAACTGGCCTAACTCTTTCGACTCAGCCATTCAATATTGCTGTTCAATATCACCATACAACACTGCCGGAGACCAGTATGACATCGCTTGCGACAACACCCTTGCCGCCCTATTATGCGGTCATTTTCACCACGGTATCTACGGACGATCTGGAGGGTTACGCTGAAACGGCTGAGCGCATGCTGGAGCTGGCGCGAGAACAGCCCGGTTACCTCGGTATAGAGTCCGCGCGCAGTGACATTGGCATAACCGTTTCCTACTGGCGCGATCTTGAGTCTATAAAGCGATGGAAGAAGAATGCAGAGCATCTGCAGGCACAAAAAAGCGGTCGCGAGCGATGGTACGCGTCATATAAAACCCGCATTGCGCTGGTCGAGCGCGACTACAGTAATGACAGGAGCAGTAATAACCAGGAGCCGGCTCGAGAATGAACGAGTCATTGCTGCTCGCTGCGAACCTCATTCCCGGACAGGCTGCTGGTTATTTCCTGAGGGTGGCTCATTCCTGTGGTGCGCTGTACGGCATTATTTTTTCAACTTCCAGTTTATAGCCTGACTCTGCAAGCTCGCTCTGCGTAGTCTCTGTGCGTATGGTACCGATCGCCCATACCGGATCCCACAGGCTATCCAGTTTGATCGCCTCTCTCATTTTTGCGTGCACCACCTGATTTGCTGGTGGTGGTGGAGTGTGTATACAAGCACCCATGTAGGGCACAAGCAGGAATTCGCTCATCAGCGATTGCTCGTTGTACTCAAGTGGTGTGATATAGGCGGGGATTTTCACGCGCTTGCCATTGAGTTCATCGACAACCGGTGCGTAGTTGAACGCCTCTTCAAGCTTTGCCAGTTCCGCCTGTGATTCCTCGCTGCCGTCCATCAGCCGGTCGATCTCTTCCTGCGACATGGTGATAAACGGATTCTCCGGTTGCTGAAAGTCGTCAGGAATCAGGTCGTCCCAGAGGATATCTGTGACGTCGCCCTGGATTTCGGCGCTGTCCGAGTTGCCAAATGGCCACCAACCGGACTGCGCTACCGTGGCAACCAACAGAGTGCTTGCAACAACCCCGGCAATGATGAGTGGTTTTACTTTCATGGTGTACATCTCCTGGTTCGTTTGGTCATAGCCGCTGAGAAAGGCCATCGGAGAGTGACTTGCGATAGGCCTGTATTGCAGGAAGGGTACCTGCGAACAGCCCGGCGACAGCCACTGCGGTTAGTATTGTCAGGTCACGTGTATCGAGCAAGGTTAATTGAATAGACAAACCGTAGCTTTGTTGCAAGTAGAGGGCGCCCAGCGCTGTTAAGCCGTAGTGCAGTATGACACCGGCAATGATCCCGCCGAGTGTCAGTACGGTGGACTCAATACACAACAACAGAAACACGTGGGCAGGGCGGGCACCCGCGGAACGCAGTACCGCCATCTCCCGCCGGCGTTCGTTGAGGCCTGCCAGCAACACTGAGATCAGATTTACAAGGCCGGCCACGACGACGCATACCGAGACGATCAATAACGCCATCTCCGCTACGCTGACCAGGCTCCACAGTTCCTGAAGTGCTACGCCGGGCAATATGGCGAGCAATGGTTCAGCGCGGTAAGTGTTGATTGCGCGTTGTTCGCGAAACACGGTTGCTCTCGATTTTAAGCCAACCAGTAGTGCGGTAACCGCTTTAGGCTGTAGATCCATGTTCCGAATGGTGTCGGCATCTGTGGCAGAACCTTTGACAGCGGCACCGTTGCGCCAGTCCACGTGCATCGCTTCGATACCCTCCAGGCTAACGTGAATGGCCCGATCGACAGGGGTTCCGGTCGGTTCGAGTATTCCGCTTACTGTGAAGGGCTGATTGTCATGTGCAACCAGAGCAACATTTCCGGTGCCGTGTGCAACCACTATTTTCTGGTCAACCTGATAACCCAGTTGCGCTGCGACCTCGCTGCCGAGGACCGCATCGAACACATCGTCGAAAAGTGCGCCGGAAGCGAGTTGCAGCTCACGTTCGGCGCCGTATCGATAGTGTGTAAAGTAATCGTGATTTGTTCCAAGCACACGAAATCCGGCGTGGGAGTCGCCCAGCGAAATAGGAATAAGCCATTTGACCGCCGCGCGGTCATTTATATCCCGAACACTTTCCCAACTGATGTTGTTGGTCGCATTGCCAATGCGAAACACCGAGTAGAGCAGTAATTGTACAGCGCCACTGCGCGCGCCAATAATCAGATCTGTGCCGGACACCGTCTGCGTAAAACTGCTGCGTGCGTCGCGCCGAATCTTCTCGACAGTCAGTATCAATGCAACACTCATTGCAATCGCCAGCATTGCCAGCAATGCCGTTGGCCAGCGATTACACAGGCTTTTCCAGGCAATACCGATCATATCGACGTGCCCGACAGTTCTCCGCTAACGGTGGCGGTATTGATCGTTCGCAGGTCGAGATGCCGGTCAAACGATGCGGCGAGTGATGCATCGTGACTGACGAACAACAGGGTGGAGCCGGAGGATTTCACTTCTGCAAACAGCAGATCGAGAAACGCCTGGCGCGTCTCGCTGTCGAGCGCAGAGGTTGGTTCATCAGCAATGATAAGCGAAGGTTGACCAATGAGCGCGCGTGCTACCGCCACGCGCTGTTGTTGTCCGACGCTCAGCTGAGTTGCAGATTTTGTCTGCACATCTGCGGGCAGGCGCATCGCCTGCAGCAGTCGATCAGTTTCGTCGTTCAATGACAGTCCCGCATGGGTTGCTCGTTGCTGCCTGAGTGGCGAGAACCTGCACGGGAGTTGAATGTTCTCCTTTACAGACAGAAACGGAAGCAAATTGAATTGTTGAAACACCAGTCCGATTCGATCGGCCCTGAATTGGTCACGCTGGCCACCCTTAAGTGTGTCCAGCGCGACATCATCAATGACAATTTTGCCACTTTGCGGCACGAGCACAGCCGCAATCAGACTGAGCAGCGTCGTTTTGCCTGATCCTGAGGGCCCTTGCAGAAACACGCGTTCACCGCGATTCATACTGAAGTGCGGAACCTGCAGTACGGGATCTGCATCAGGTGACCATGAATAGCGCACATTGTCGAGGTGCACTATTCCTGGTGTCTCATCACTCATCTGTCATCTCTCAACGCTCACTGCCAGCGCATGCGCCACGAGGCCGCGTGGCCCCAACAGCGGATACCGAGCGCTTGTCTCACTGAATGGCTTCAAGCTTGATGGTGGATTGATCAGCCGTGAGTTCCATCGATGTCTGGCCACCGGGGCCAATCATTTGCACGTCGAGTTCCTCGAACCCGGACCAGAGTGTGAAAACGTTCACGGTTATTGAAGTTAGCCGGGCTATATCGCCGCAGCTGTAGCCATACGAGGCCAGCGCTACGGAATGAGTTTCCTCATCGTCGTGCTCGTGA
>CAYMVV010000100.1:17892-20164 GCA_964393885.1 uncultured Granulosicoccaceae bacterium
GGCATGCTGGTTTCTGCGCTCACTTCACTGATGGAGCAGTCCCCGTCATTCATGGTAAATAACCCCTCGGGTGCATTCAGCTGCGCCCAGGCTTCGCTAACCATCGCGTACTGTTCGTCAGTACCGGGCTTGTGCTCAAAGCCGACGAGATTATTCCAGGGAGTCTCGATCTCGAGGAAGATTTCATTGTTGTCCACGGCGACATTCAGTGTTGCAGAACCATGCTCGTGGCTGTCAAGGTCGCGTTCGGTTTGGGCGTAGCCCACAGTGGTAAGGCCAGCCGTCGTGACGGCAAGCAGGGTAGAGAGTTTCATTTGATGCTCCAAAAGCTTGTTAAATGCTGGCGATAAGTACGCCATGTATTTGTACCTGGCTCAGGAGGGTGACGGGGGCGCTCGTATAGGCCGGTTAAAAACAGCAGTTGTGGCAACATGTGCCGCGGTTACCGGCGTATTGTTGATACTGACTGAGTCGGTCGCCAGTCCTGCGGTGAATGCTGCAAGACAGCCGCTTTGGCCAAGATAGGCGTGATAGATCGCACAGTCGAGGTTATTGTGACTGTCAGACTTGTTTACCTTGTCTGATTGGTCAACAGATTCACGGTGGTTTGTGGTGTGGTGCTGCAATTCATGGTCACCAACCGTGCGGTGTTCGCGACTGCTATGCTGGGTACTGTGTTGTTCGGTACGGTATGTAGGGCCGGGCTCAGTACTGAGGGGTGTGACGGAATGTAGATGATGCGCGCGTGCGTAAGATTCAACGAAGTTTTGTACAAAAAACGACGAGGAGCTGCCGGCGCTGATTTTGTCACTGGTTTTGACACGCGTTTTAGCAACATGGCTTGCGTGGTGGTGCTGGTTATGGCTCTCGTGGAAATGACCCACCATATGCACGTTCGCAGCCAGCTGACTGAAGCACAGCGATGCAATCAGCAATACGTGTAAAAGGGTTCGATTGTTCACAAGCTGAAGTATAGCGACATTTTAACTGGAATGGTAAAGGGCCATTGCAGGGCGATAGACCACTCAACCAGATGCATTAAGACGCAAAAACCAAGTCCGGGAACAGGTGAGGGCCTCACTATCCAGACGCAACAAGAGCGGGAAAGTTCCCGCTCTGGCCGCATATCAGCGTTACAGTCCGCGTTACTGCCCGCGCTATGTATAGTGCGTGTTACACAAGCTTTCTTATTGTGTGAACGCCTGCAATTTCTCAAGCAAAGTAGACGTGACAGGTCCAAGTACACCGGATACCCCTGGAATCTCGTTGACCTTCTCGATAGCAGGCGTCAGGCTACCGATTCCGTCATTGACCATTCCGCTCAGTGGTCCGCGGCCCGCCTCAGGTACTTTGTCCCACAAGCCACTTAAGCCGTCGACTTTGCCAGTGATGTCTTCAAACGCCGGAATTGCTGCTTCTGCGCTGTCGACATCGGTAATGCCAGACACGGTGTCGGTAGCCGAACTGAAAATATCACCGAAAGCGGCGCCTACGTCGGTACCTTCGACATCCACTGACGGGATGGCAGCCGTTGCCGCATCAGTAGTAGCGGTAGCGGCGTCGCTGGCTGCGCTGGTAGCGGCATCGCCAACGTCCGGTGTTTTGTTGCCGGTGAGGAATTTCCAGCCAAAAAAACCGATTGCCAGCACCGCAGCCACCGGCAGGAATTTGCGCAACAGTCCGCCACCGGCAGCCGCCGCGTCACCGGCAGTATCGCCAACCTGAGCGGTTGCATTGCCTGCGGCATTTCCAATGTTGCTCACGGTATTACCTGCAGCTGACGACACGCCACCACCGACACTGGCCATTTGATCCATAAATCCGGAAGATTTCAGCTGATCTGCAAAGCCACTCGGCATTGCTGCCTGCACATGGTCTTTCTGCGAATCGAGCAGGCTCATTAAGCCTCCCGCATTCTGATTGAAGCCGCCACCACCGAACAATTTGCGTTTGATCAGACCCAGAATGATGGGCGTTAAAATACCCATCAGCCCCGATGATGATTTTCCACCAACACCTGTAAACGCAGAAATTGCGCTGGCCAGCCCACCCATGGCACCGTTGCCCAGCAACGTACCGAGGATACCCGAACCTTGTTGCATTAAGTTGCTGCTGTCACCGCCAGTAAGCATGCCGCTGATGTTATCAAGGAAGCTGTCGTCCTGATCATTGACGGCGTTAAACAGTGATGCACCACCGTCAGCCTGTGCGGACCCGGTGAGCCCGTTGAGTAAGCCGGGAACAGCGGCGCTCAGAGCTGATTCGGTCTTGC
>CAYMVV010000101.1:0-19941 GCA_964393885.1 uncultured Granulosicoccaceae bacterium
GCCGCCGAATTTATTTCGGTCGCTCAGACACTTACGACCCTGTGGATGGGCACTAACTAATCTGATTGCTGCGAAATAAAATTGCGAATTTCGGCAGTAGCAACAGAGACCGAGTGATTTTTTATTTTTACGTAGCTGTCTCCACTGACATAGGCTGCAAAGCCGCGCAACATACCAGCGAGAACATGCTGACCTGCTTCACAGGTTATTAATCCACCGCCAGATTGACCCGAGTCGATCGGAGCGGTTGTGTGCAAAGCACCGTCCGTCGCAGCTTTGACCTTGAACGAACCGGAAGACGTAGTTTTGGATTCTGCGCGAGGAAAGCCAACAGCCCAAACCTTGGCGCTGGTGGACAAATCTTGCGCACCAAGCTGTATTGGCTGGATTGCGCCGGTTTCCACCTCAAGGATAGCAAGGTCTCGCGATCTATCGATTAACACGATATCAGCGCTGCGCACTTCCTCGCCAACGATTATATAAGACTGATAATGCTCATCGACCGCATGGGCTGCCGTCAAAACCATGTTTCGCTCTATGACAACGCCACTCGCGTGACTGCCATCGTCACTGGTAACGCGGACAATAGTTTCCAGCGCATCTCGCTCCGGCCAACCGCACTGCTCGGCAAATACGCTTGAGCTTCCCAACAGCAACAACATCAATGTTAAAACATACTGAACTCTAGTCATTTATCGTCACTCTTTTGTATTCGCCTGTGAGGTGATCAATGCAAAGCAATCAAGCTCAACGAATGGCAGTTAGATGTCCTGCACCCATGATAAGTTCTCCGGGCTTCGGACTTCTGTATGGTAATAAATGAAGTTGCCAGAGGTCTACGTCTAATTTGCTGAATTCTCGAATTCGCCAATTAATTCAATAAACCGGATTAAAAATCGTTTTCAATAACCGCTTTGTTTACCAGAACTCAGCGAAGTTTCTCATACACGGCGTCATTCGGACCATTTGAATGATGTGATCCCTTTCTCACTCTGCCCGGGGCGGGTTGCCATCAGAGTGACGCGTTCCATCAATTGGCGTCAGGGTGATTCAATTCGGCGCAGCCACGCCGCTAAGCCAGCCGACCGAGATGGACACCATCTTATAAGTGAATTGCCTGCCAGGGCAGAAATGACGGGAAATGACATGTCAGCAAAATCGCAACGGTTAAGTGACAGCTTCGACAGTGATGAATTTTTAAATGATCCTGACGAACTCCAGAGTGAAGTCCAGGCCGAGGATGTACAGCTACCGGCGAATCTTACCAATGCGAATGTGGCTCGCCGACGTCTGGAGGAATACTGGGAACAAAAGGCTTTGCAGGAAGAACTGAAGCACATCGACGGAGACGACGACTAACGAAAAGAAATACCGGGGCTGACGAAACTTCACGTCAGCGCCTGATCACTGGTTCTCTGACCAGACTCTATCCAGTAACATATAAAGTCGCGGTGCGACAGCACACCGCCTGCCTGCACGAGAGCCTCTAGACAGGGTTCTCGTCGTCTTGTTCATCATCGTCCTGGACATCACCGTCCTGGTCGATGCTGTTATCAGGCAGAGCACCATCAAACTCCTGTTCCTCAGGATTATCGGTAACATCGGGTGCTATAGCTTCAACTTCCGCCGCTTGCCAGCCCTTTTCACTTTTAACCTGCAAATAGGATACTGTTTCGCCTTCGCGAAGTTTCTTGAATCCTTCGGACATGATGGCCCTGTAGTGAACAAAGACATCTTCACCCTCCGGACTCAGGATAAATCCATAGCCTTTCTCGGTGTTGAACCACTTAACTTTTCCCTGTTTTCGACTACTCACAACGTACCACTCCCTGTTGCCAAACCTCGACCAAATCACAAAGAGGCCAACATAAAGCACCCTCTTACCTGATCTGGACAATTTTTCCGTTAATTGTGCTGTTTGTTATTACTGGTAGCGGCAGACATCAAATTCGGTTAAAGAATTTCGGCGGTCTCCTGTTCCTACGTTCAGCAAAACTCAATTCCTCAGCGGTATAGCCGATTTACGATATCTCCACCGGATGTGACATACCGTACACGACAACAAAATTGCCACCTCCAATCAGCCAAAAGATGAATAGCTCGGATTGGAATTAAAATCGCTTTTACGAATTCCAACAATGTAACCAACCATGACATTATCTTTGAATAAGTCAGCACCGACACTGCTCTTGTCAATAAGGGTGTAAATCTGTTTGCTATATGGCTCTAATTGTGCAATTAATGGGGTCCATTTGGCGGAGAAAAAAGGAGGTGATCTTGAAATCTATACTCACTGTAGCGACGGGTGCTTTGTTAGTGGCAGCCAACGGCGTATCTGCGTGCCCTGTATTCGGATGCAAATCATAAGGCCACAGCGCATAACAACCTCAATCGGGGTCACTATCTCTGATTAAACAAGGTGGTTAATGAAAAGCCGCATGAACTGCCAGAAGAACTCAGGCAATCGAAGGACGAAGGCAGTCAACTAGCATACTCCCGCGGTATTGAAGAGTAAGCGCCTGGTCAATTGGGCCAGGCGTTTCTACACCCACCGTTCTCTACTCCGCTGGTACTACTTACGCTGGTACCACCACACCACTCTAATGAATTCAACACGCTATTGAATTCAAACGTGTACACACCCGCTTTTTTACAGCATTTACTGATCAACAGTGCTGAGGGTGAATCCAGAAATGGTTACTCCCAATGGTCCGCGAGGAACGTTCAAATCAATAAGCTCGCCCTCTCTAAGGACCGTTAGAGACGTATTTTCTCCAGGCTGCCCACCTGTAGTAAGCCCACGCAGTTCAGTACCGGTGAATACTCGACTATCAGCGTATCGATGGATCAGATCCCCGGGCAAAAGACCTGCCTGCTCAGCAGCAGAACCCGTCATTAACTCGTCGATTCTGACTCTGTTAGTGCGCCCGGTCGCGATCAGATAATCATCGAAACGTTGATCACCGATGGTTTTTCGAACCTCTGTATCGGCATCAAGGTCTCGAACCTGACGAACCCACGATTCCGACCGGAACCAGCCCTCTCGAATCGCTTTGTCTCTCAACTGCAACCGCTTTAGACGCAATTGATCACGTTTGGCAGAAATTACCTCTACTTCACTTTCATTGAAGCCTGCGTTCTGCAACTGATCCAGCAGTTGCTCACCAGCAGAAGATGAAATTTGTGAAACTTCCACTGAACCAGATTGCGACCTGGTTTCCGTACTCCCCTCGCGCTCTTCTTCCAGAAACACTACTCTTCGCTCGATATCGCTTAGCGTTTCCTGCAGTAGCCCAATGGAGCGATATAACTCGCTATCGGACTGTTCCTGTAATTCCGTGAATGCATCATTAGCGCGTTCTACATCATCCGCTTGCAGGAGATGCGGAGACTGATTTGTGTAAACCGCAATTTGGCTTGATCCCATTCGATACCCGAGGCCACTGCCAACGCCTGCGCCGATCGAAAAAGCCACAACTACAGCAAGTATTGAAAAACCGTTGAGATATCTGACGTCGCATTTCTCCGTAACGGGTGGCGGGAATACCACTTGCATAGCTGGATGTTGCGGTTACACCGGAGTTGGCCGTGCAACCTGACAGAATAATGAAATCTGCCATAGCTAACACTATGTCAACCTAGCCAAAAATTTGGAGATGCCGTGATAAAGCCAAAACTGAACTTGTTGTCCGCTTGCCTGTTGTTATCGCTGACTGCCTGCGGGGGCTCCGGCGAAAATGCCCAGGAAACGACACCTGCAGATCCCACTATAGCAGCTGCACAAGATAACTCCAGCGTTGTACAGAGCGATTCAGACACCATTGATACAGACGGTGATGGCGTCTCGGATGCAGTAGAGGGCACTGACGACCTGGACAATGATGGCGTACCTAACTACCTCGACCTTGACAGTGATGGAGATTCCATATCCGACAGTCATGAATACAATCATCCATGCGAGGAAAAATTTTCCGAAATTGAGTCCAGCTTTGGTGAACCCGATGCAACGAGAGAATTCCCGGAACTAAGTGAGCGAGTTCCACTGGTTGTAACTGAGTTCTGGTATGAGGCTTCGGCAACCATCGTGCGTTTTACGTCGATGGAAACAGAGGATTTTTGCACTGTAGTAGAAGAGGAAAATACAGCTATTTGGAATAACTAGTGGGTTGTGCGGAAAGTTCGGTAACAGACTTTTCACAGCCATAGTTGTCAGAGCAAGGCGAAAAAATGCAGGCATAGCAGGGCCTACGTCGAACCCGTGCTTTGGACAACAGGTTAACGCAGCTATGGCGACTGTGGCGAAGAAAAGTGTTACCTAACTTTCCAAACGGCCCACTAGCGTTCATTTGCACAAACCAAATCTGAAGTCCGGGTACTTGCTGCTTAGCAAGTACCTGGCTCAAAACTCCATCGCCACTCAATTGCTTCACAGCCAAGCAACAAATCTGTTGCTTCATACACCCACCAATACTGATCAGCCAAACGTCTGAGCAGCAATTTTGATTGCAGCTTTTGGCAAATATATTCCAGCCATGCTATAAAAAATTATCACCGCATAGTGCATTCAACAGGTATATTTACGGTATCCGGAATTTAATCGCTTGCCGTGTATCATCGCCAGCGTTAACTTTCAAAAAGCATATATCAATTAAGAAAACGCCTGGCATTATGAAAAACTCTCTGATCCCGAAAATACTCACTGTCGCTGTTTGTATCGCAGCCGTCGCCATTGGCTTCTTACTCAACACGAAGAGCCAATCCAACACCACAAGACCAGAAATTTCCGGATTCGCCTTTCCTGAGCCAGCGGCGCTGACCGGCATTGAGCTGGTCGACCAAAACGAAGAAGCGCTTACAGAAGACAGCTTCACAGGAGACTGGACATTTATTTACGTCGGCTACACCTTTTGCCCTGACGCCTGTCCAATTTCACTTAATGTACTCAGCCAAATGTATGCGAGTCTTTCAGAACTGAACGCCGCCAACAACGTAAAGGCGATGTTGGTTTCAGTAGACCCTGAAAGAGATAACCCTGAGCGGCTAAAAGAATATGTCAAATATTTCAATAAAGACTTTGTTGGCGCGACTGGTACTGAAAGCAATCTGGCTTCATTTGCCAAACAGGTTAGTGCTGTCTATTCCTTACCCGCAGATCGCAGTTCAAAAGATTACCTGGTAGACCATTCGTCTTCAATAATTCTGATTAACCCGAACGCAGAGGTACACGCTGTATTTACACCTCCGCAACAAGCGGATCTACTTGCAGCCGACTATATTAAACTACGAGACTTTTTTAACAGGCAAAACAGCTAATTCGAATTACTCACGAATTCAACCGTGGTTCGTGATGTTGTTTTCTTTATAAAAATTAGTGGAAATATCGATCAGCTCAATCGGTTCCTGATCGCCACAAAATCAGCTTCAGACACGACACTGACCGTTCGAGTTAGCGGATCGATACAGGCACTCCTCAACAACTGTGACGATAGACTCGCAACGCCTTTGAATCGCTGGATCCGTTTGGAATCGTGTTGGGTTCGGTAGCGTACGAGCTGAGATTCTTCGTATAACACTACCTCTTCATCGGATTTGTCAGACGCTATGAGGTACAGCGGACAGCGGCACAGCAGCAAGCAACTCTCGCTTACCAGGCTCGGAAAAGCTTCGCCAATGAGGCAAATAAGTAACATCGCTGCATGGAGGCCGTCTCCATCAGGGTCGCTCAGGATCACTACATTGCGGTAACGTTGCGCTACGCTGGATGTGTCGGACGCGCTGGCCCAGGACTCAAGTATGGTGATCAGCTGCCTGACATACAGGTTCTTGTCTATCTGCTGTTGCAATCCGCGTTTGGCGACGTTGGGTACCTTGCCCTGCATTGCCAAAACGGATTGAACGGCTTTATTACGAACGCCGTTTACTGCGTTTGCAGCATGCTTGCCCTCGACAACATATAACTCTGCGGCGCTTTTAGAACTGCATTCAAAATAATACTGAGTAGCACTCATCCGCCAGTAGTGTATCGATGTGACAACACTCTTGCGGGTGCCAACTATGCTGAAAAGTAAATCTGAGCTGAACAGTAAATCTGAGCGTTAACTTGCCAGCAAATCCAGCGGACGTGACGTATCAATTTGTCTGCGTTTAGGCTGTTTGTAACGAATGACCGGAACTTTTCTCACAATCCGACCATGTACAGAACTCCCCAACGGCCTTGTGCTTTGCGCGACACCACTGCGAGCAATCGCCGAACGTTGGCCTTTTTGCTTGCGGACTTTCTGAGCAACTTTCTGCTTGAGTTTTAAAGTGTTTCTCGCCCACGCCCGATGCTCAGGTGCTATCACCTCTACTTGCTCACCAGCCAAACTGTACCGATGACTGTATTTCAGCATACCGTAAAGGTACCCGTAACTCGTGGCGTGCCGCTTCAAAGCTTCTCTCAACACACGCCCGGATAACTCAGGGTTCTCTTCACGGAACTCCAGTATGTCTTTATACACCGAGAGACTCAGGGGCTTTAAATCGGCAGAGGGTGTAAACACCTCCGGCCAGCGCTCAACCAACCATTTCTGGACAATCCGAACTTTGCCTGACGACCATTTTTTTTTCATGTTATGTCTTCCTGCGAACCCGTCGCTTTTCTTCAATATATTTCTGTTTTAGTCCCATTCAAGAGACGCGACGAACGTTACACGCAGTTGTTTACAATCTTTATTGTAGTGGGAAAATTTTTTGTAATATACCGCAGCAAAGCCATTTGAATGTGAACAAATTGTTGCGGCGAATACTTAACCTTTAAGTTTGAAGTCGTTCGATCAATAATGGAACCTTGCTTACTTCATTGAAATTATTAACAGAATTGACTTACTAATCATCAAACCAGAACAATAATTTATTGAGGGAAAAACATTTGTGAATAACAAGCACAAACCCGCCTTTCGAATGACTTTCACTAATTCCAGAAATTGAAATCAATTAATTCCTGATAATTTTAAACAGTTCACCGTATATTCCGCAGCGTCTCGTTAGCATCCCTCGTCCCGGCTTCCACCCACTTTGCTGTGCCGAGAATCAGGTTATAACAATGCCGAATCACACCGAACCATGTGGCTTAAGAAGCCGTTTCTCTCGTCGCAGGCGCACGGCGCTGCTCTCCGCACTTGGTCTGTCGGTAGCGCCCGAAATGATCAGCGCGGCTTTGGCATATCCAGAATTGAAACTAAATCTTTACAATTTGCATACAACAGAGCGTGTCAGTACTGTTTTCTGGGAAAACGGACACTACAACATTGATGGGTTACAGATGATAAATAATCTGTTGCGCGACCACCGCACTGGTGACGTCATGCCTATTGATCCTCGATTGTTATCGTTTGTATATCTGGTTAATACAAAGCTGAAAAACAACCACCCTATCAGTGTAATCTCAGGTTATCGATCCGAAGCAACCAACAGGATGCTTGCGAAGAAAAACGCCGGAGTGGCTCGTAACAGCTACCACATAAGGGGACAAGCGATTGATTTTCGCATCGAAGGTGTAGAAACAAGCGTAATAAGGGATATGGGTATAAGGCTGCGAGTCGGTGGTGTCGGTTTTTATAAAAAATCAAATTTCGTACATCTGGACACCGGACCAAAACGTCACTGGTAAAGTCTGCGACTAAGTGATGACATTCAATTTGTTGCCTGCCCTTGTACTAACACGGTAATCCAGTATAGAAAAGGCATAGATGCAAGATAAAGGACGGCCACAAATGGCCAGTTTCGCGCTGCCGCGCGCCAGCTGGATATTCCATAGCGACCCTGAAAGACCAAATGTGTTCCGGAAAGCGGACTTGCACAGGTTCCAAGTGACCACGCAAGTAGATATACAACAGCAAGCAAATCCGGATCAGGGTTAAGATTTAACACCAGTGGCGTTGCACCGGATACAGTAACAACCGGATGCACACCGATCACCGCTAAGGAAATCATAAACCCCAGTAACAATATCGCCTGCTTCGATCCAAAGGTCTGGCTGGACATCGAGATAACGTCACTCGCTAAAAAGCTGGCCAGTCCCGTTGCCATAACACCGGCAACCAGAAACAATGACAGTTCATTAACCATAGCAGGGACATGCACTGTCACTTGCCTGAACAGCACCTGAAAAAACTCTACCCACCTTTTGGTTTGCAACTTCAAACCGACCACTGATACGATCAATGCACCAAGTGAAATATGTGTCAACACTGACCAGGACGGTGCCCACCATGACAAAGATATCACTATTAACGCAAGAATTGCTGGTACCCAAAGACTCGAAAACTTAACAGGATATCCTCGAAAACCTGATAACTCCTCGCTGAATCTTATCCTCGCTTCCGCTAAAACTAATGCCAGCCCAAACAACGAAAATGGCAAGCAAAGTAAAATAACAAGGCCGAGGTTTATATTCGGCACGTAGGTAACCACGACCGCCATGCCACCAAAAAAGGGAGACCACCCGGAGCAGGTAGTAAACACTCTGACCATTGACTGTGAAGCCAGGCGACTCAAGCCCTCTCTTCGAGCCAATCTGTCTGCGAAAATTATCGGCGCCGATATGTTGATAACTGAACCGAACAACCACACACCAAGCATTGTTCGATAGTACGCTCTGCCACCGACCGGCAGCTTTTCATTTGCTGCTCCAGGGCTGACAACCAACCTCAGAAAACCAACTGAGGCAATCATTGAAATCAAACCTGCGTTAATGCCAATCGCCTTGGCTATATCGATCTCAACTCCACGCACGGCCGCTGCAAAGTGCATGATCAAGCCAATTGATACAATAGCGGCAATTTGCCACCGTTGCGCCACCTTTACACGATCAATCAACAAAAAAGCCGCAACCCACCCCAGGATTCCCGGAACCCAGCCCGTCCACCCGACACCCTCAAAAGGCGCAATATCGTCGATGATAGACAGGAAGATCATACCGGTGATAAGTGATCCGGCCAACACGGCACGCCATTGAAGAACCGGGCCCTCACCATGGTGCACTGTTGCTACTCTGCAGATAGCCGCAGTGTTCTAACCCGCCGACGCCTGACTATTTGTTGCGAACTGACTTTTGATCGCGTTGTAATCTTCGACCAATGTATCCATCAGATTACTGTCATATGGACGCAAACCGCCCAACAACATTTTTTTGCTGCCATGCCCTATCTGTTTATCACCGCTTCGAATGCCAAATGGTAATGCGACTTCAGCTTTCTTACCTTCCGCCACGAGCGTTCCACCTGTGTAATCGAGAGACATCTCTCCTGCAGTAAAACTGTCTAGTGTAAATGCCATGCTTTTGTACATCACCAATGGCCTCGACGGGTTAATCATAACTTCGTTCTGTCTTAACAGATCTACCAGCAGATAGGGAAACGTTACTCCTGAAAACTCTATGTAAGCGCGTGATAATCCGCGTATCACATCCAAATTGTCAGACTTCTCCCCGGCTACTGTCACTTCGAGATAGTTTTTTTCTGATCTGTCCTGCACCAGAAATTTGTCTCCCTCCCGAATAATCTCTAATTCGTGTGCATCTGTCACCAGTTGAACAAATTCGAACGCCATCGACTGATATAGACCAATCGTGTGCAGGGCCACACTGAAAAGCAAGTCTCCCGGCACGCAAAAGCGCCGGGCATCCACATTGTGAATCGGGTTGAAATCCCCTGCCTCCGCTTTGGCAAACTCGCTGGCCTGCGCGCGCGAGAAGGTCAGAAAATTACCACTCTTTTTATAGTACTTTTCTATATTCAACGATTTCCGTTCCCACTATTGACTTCTATACGTAACTGGCATTTCAAAACACTCTCGTTGTTCAATTGCAGTGAGCACCTGGAGTGAAGGATCCGGATCTTTCGACCCGAACAAAATATGGTATCCCACAACTGTCCTTGCTGCCATCCAATTACACACCGATACCAGCAATTTCCAGCTTTCAGTAATTCTGTTCTTCGAGTGTGAGTACCGGCGGAAGGCATGAGATCGCGGAGAGGACGCGAAAAGTCGAGACGGAACATTCAACTATTTGAGACGGAAAAATCCTCTTTTCGATCACTTTTATAAAAATGTGCCCAAAGGATCAGGCCCCCGGTTGACTAGTTTTCCTCATCGCGGATCCCCGAGGGTCATATGCCGAAATCAGCTACAACCTGGATCCTTCCTTAGCTGGCGAAAACGAAGGTGAAACCTCAGGTGTGCGAAGAATTAGCTCGATTGAACCGATGCCAATTGACCAATATCGACATATCTCCGTTAGAAATGGTTTATCGCACCATGATGCACGCATCTGCAGATTAGGTACAATCGTACAGTAGTCACAGTCTTGCAATACCTAACCGACTGAGTGCCACGATTCAGATAAAGCACCAAATCAGGCAAAGTGCGAATGCGTGCCCTGCATTAAACAGGGCATCAATTGGCCCTCCAGCTCTGTATTCAGCCAGTTTTGATCGCAAAAATAGCCAGAAGACATGAAAACCAGGAGACGCTGTCATTAACACTAGGAAAATCATGCTTGTAGAGGACGACCCGGATCTCGCGGAACTCGTCATGCTTCAACTAAAGGATGTTCAATGCGCGTGCACTTGGGTACCAAATGGACGAGATGCTCTGGAAAAGGCCCAAAACGAACCTTTCGATATGCTGATACTCGACATTATGTTACCAGAGGTGGACGGCCTGGAAATATGCAGGACTGTGCGAGTGAGCAATAGACAAATACCCATACTGATGCTCACAGCAAAGTCGTCAGAACTGGACAGGGTGCTTGGGCTCGAAATGGGTGCAGACGACTACATGACAAAACCCTTCAGCACATTGGAACTTACAGCACGGGTTAAAGCATTGTTACGTCGAGCCAACATTTCGGAATCGGACGAACCGCGCCAAAACGTTTTAACATTTAAGTCACTGGAAATCGATGTCGACAATCGGAGACTTTTCGTCGATGGCAACGAAATCGAGTTGACTCCCAAGGAGTTCGATCTACTCCATCATTTCATGGAAAATCCGGGCAGGGTTTTCTCCAGAATGCAGCTACTCGACCGGGTATGGGGCTATAGCTATGAGGGCTATCACCATACAGTTAATTCGCATATCAACCGGCTGCGTTCAAAAATAGAAATCGATCCACACGAACCAGAATATATCCTCACCCGCTGGGGTGTGGGATACGAATTCGCTAAAGCAGGATAGCCACCTTTGCCTAAATCCCTTTACGCAAAACTGGCGCTTACGCTTATTGCGCTTCTTTTCGTCACCGCTATTGTCTACTCAGCAATATCCTACTCATTAACTCGCCAGAGAATAATGGGGGATCTGCAAAGAGAGAATGCAAGGCTTGCCGGTAATTTGGTCACTGAGATTCCGCAGACTCTTGCGGGAGATATTGACCGACAGTACATCGAGCAACTCTTTCATCTTATGGTAATTGTAAACCCGGATGTAGAATTATATTTGCTGGATATGGAAGGTGTAATAACATCCACATCTGTTGATGAGACAACACTGGTTACTAAACAGATATCTCTGAAACCACTTAGAGAATTTTTACAAAGCGATTCGAGCCGTTTTCCTCTGTTTGCGCAAGACCCCAGAGAACCTGACAGGCCTGTTACCTTCTCGGTCGCCAGACTTAACGCTGGTGAAAGAGCACTGGGATATCTGTACGTCACCCTTCGTGGAGAAGACCACCAAAGATATCAAAGTGGTCGTGCCACCGATCTAATATCCAAAATCGGCATCTATGCACTCATTGGCAGCTTGCTCGTTTCTCTGCTTGCGGGTCTTGCGATGTTCAAACGTATAACTGCAAGACTGCAGATTCTTAGCGGTATTATTGATAAATTCAAAGATTCGGGATATCGACAAAACATACTTTACAGTGACGCTGCCAATGATAATGGAGATGACGAAATATCTAAATTAGGTGGTAACTACGACTCCATGGCACAGAGAATCACCGAGCAAATACTTGAACTGGAACAGCAAGATCAGAATCGACGAAAGTTTATTGCAAATATATCGCATGACCTGCGAACACCCTTAACAGCTACACAGGGTTACCTGGAACTACTTCATCAAAAATACGACACCTTAGACGAGGAGAAAAGAAAGCGCTATCTCAGCATTTCTCTAAAACACAGCAAAAGACTTCAAAACCTTATTTCAAATCTGTTTGAACTTGCAAAACTGGAAAATTACCCGGAACTACCGGTAAAAGAAGTTGTATCTCTTAGTGATATTATCAGCGATGTAATGCAGGGCTACCAACCACTGGCTCATACAAAATCAATAGAACTAATCTACGAACAACAGCAAGGTCCTCACCTGATATTGGGCGATCTTGCAATGATAGACAGAGTAATCAGTAACTTGCTAAGCAATGCCTTGCAATACACTCAGGACAACGGTTGGGTAAAACTGTCTTTGACTAAAAAGACGATCGAGCCAGACAAGAACGGCGGTGAACAAATCATAGAATTCAGCATCGAAGATAATGGCGTAGGTATTGACGAATCACAACTAGGTAACATTTTCGATCGTTTCTATAGAGCGGACAATCAACATGCTGGAGAGAAAAACGCAGGCTTAGGCCTGGCCATTGCACAAAGAATTGTCGCACTCCATGGTGGAGAACTAGGAGTGAAAAACACCGGTAATGGCACACGATTCAATTTTTCACTGGCCGAAAACCCACCATAGCAAAGCGGCGTTTTTGCGCCAAACCCTTAGCGTGATACTACGGTACTTTCCTGGTCTACTATCTTGGTCAACCAGCGCGGAGTCGCAAAGTTCGACTCATTAATCCACCGAATGTACACAGCAAAATTAATAGCATTGTTGGATCAAAAGATGCCGCCCGTGATGTCGAGTTAAGGGAGCAGCCGAACACCCCGGTGCCAGTGGTGAGGGGTAATACAGGTTCATACAAATCCGGCAATCCATCTGCGTTTGTATCAGCAATTTGAAATATAACACCGTCCAATACATCCAATCGCCCATCTCCATTACTGTCCACATCGAACGAATCTACTATTCCATCATTGTCTGAATCTTGTTCTTCTAAAAAATCTGCATCATACCGATCATCGATCCCGTCACCATCTGTGTCATCACCGTTTGTACGCGCCTGGTCAACGTCATCGGAAATACCATTGGCATTGATATCGATCCAGCCATCATGAATGCCATCTTTGTTTATATCGACACCACCACTTTCAATCAGATCGGCAATACCATCATCATCACTGTCAAGATCCTTGTTATTTTGTATACCATCCTCATCGATATCCAGTTCCTCACCACTTGATCTCTCATCTATCAGACCATCCTTGTTTAGATCCATAGTATTATCGAGGCGCCCATCAAAATCCATGTCCGCTCCCATAGCCTCTAAAACATCGCTTACGCCATCCTGGTCAGAATCAAGATCCAGATAGTCTGCAATACCATCAAGGTCTGAATCAACGGCATTAGGAAATTTCTCCGACGCAGAATTTTCCTCTGCATCGGCAACCGTGTCGGGTTCAGCTGCAACGACAAAGCCCTGTTCGACCTTATCCTCTATTCCATCGTTGTCACTATCTCGATCGATAAAATCGTACAGTCCATCACTGTCACTGTCCCTGGGACGCGATGTATCACCACTATCTTTGATTGTTTCTATTACATCCGCCAGACCGTTTGAGCCAACAATAATTGAGGTATCAACAACACCGTCACCATCAGTATCGACCAAATGACTAAAATCAGCCTCGAGCAAGTCACTCAAAGAATCGTTATCGGAATCAAGATCCAAAAAGTCCCGTGTTTGATCACCATCTGTATCGATAGCAGATTCCAGACTGTCGGGTATAGTGTCGTTATCGCTGTCAAGATCAACAAAATTTGCCAGACCATCTCCATCTGAATCCATCGCCCCTTCGATATCATCGGGAATGCCATCGCCATCCTGATCACTGGAGGCGACCACAGATACAGATAATTCGGTAGACCCCGGATTACCGGCAGGATCGAGTGTACTGGCTATTAACACACTGTCTCCGACAGGTAAAAGAATACGGGATCGACATGACCAGCGGCCCTCTTTAACGAGAGCTTCGCAGACGTGAACATTTCCCTGCGTTGAGACTGTCACTACATTTGCATCTGTCTGGTCCGTGCTTCCACTAACCAATGGAGCAGGATCGGATACAGGTCCTATGTTTGCGACAGAGATCTGCGGTACAACCAGGTCCACTCTTAACTCATTTGTAGTGATATCGACACTCTGATTACCAGCTATATCGGTAAGTGTCGCCTGAACATCGTATGTACCATTTGGCAACGCATCTAATAACGGGATCTCCAACTGCCAGTCTCCATTGCCCGTTTCGAGTAGATTGCCGTCTCCGCTGGCGTAGACAATGCCATTTACAATCACACTTAATATAAAATCATCATCGTCGCGTGTATTTCCGGAAATTAGTGGCGTGCTACTACCAGTTACTAAAGGCTCAACTGTTGGCGGCACCGGAGCAATGGTATCAACCAAAACCGAGTCGCTCGCAACATTTGATACATTACCCGCTTCGTCGAAAATCCGCACTAGCACTAACAATGTGCCACCTTCTACAGGAGTGGCCACTGGTACCACTATCTGACCGTTTGCCACATCCAAAGGAGTCAGTATCATGTCCACAACCATTGAGCCGACTCGAATCTCAACACGATCATTGACTACGACACTAGCTGGCAAGTCTATATCAACATCAGCTTGTTCGACGCTCTCCTCAAGAGACAGGAAACCACTATTATCTAAATCAGCAACTATTGACACCTCCGGAGGGCTATTCGGCTGCAAATCCAGAGTTGCCTGATCTGTGCTGGATACAAGTAGTGCGTTATCTGCATTACTGTAAAACGCTTCCACGCTTATGACCCCGCCATCTACCGGGGCGGGAAAAGTCGTAACTATCGTACCGCTTAACAATGCATCCGTGTCAATTTCGAATATTTGATCGGTTATGCCGTCAGTCATTTTTAGCTGATCACCTGCAACCGCACTCTCAGGCAATGTAAAACTCACATTCACCTGCTCCAATAACTCCTGATTGTTGATCCATCCATCATCATTTGTGTCTTCATCAATGTTTACCGTTGCTACAGCATCATCCTGCAATAGGAGACCGTCATTGTCAGCAAGCTGATGGATCCGTGGGGATATATCTTCCACAATAGCGCTCGACGACTGCGAATTTACAGCTCCATTCCAATTCACATCCCACAGCGCTTCACCCCGGATAAACAGAGATTTCCCGCTCCGTGACAATATAGATCCTCTGTCGTCCAGAGAAATATCCGGAACTAAATCCTGGGAATTGTGATCGATCAAACCATCGCTATCCGGAACATTGCTGGTCAAAGCCTCAGAACCGGTAATAGTAAGTACATCGTCCACTGCTACAGGCGACCTATACTCCGAAGTAACTGAGAGCTGAATCGTGGCTTCGTCCCGTCCACCTTTTCCATCATCAACAATATACTTCACATCCGGAACAGAACCGGCAAAGTTCGGTGCAGGGACAAAGCGATAGGAACCGTCCGGGTTTACCGATAAATGACCTTCACTGAGTGCGGCCGTACCCCCGGCCTCATGATATCCTTTAGCATGATGAAAATGAGTAATTGACAACTCATCACTATCGATCTCCATGTCGATATCAGTATCGTTCTGTAGTAAACCCGGTGACTCAACAGATAACGCAGCGTTGACTTCACCAGTCAGAACATCATCCTGTGCATCTGGCATATCATTTAAATTAGTAAAGACTTTTTCGTTAAAACTTAATGGCGCAAACAACAGAGATGCCTGACGTCGAATTTGATTTTTCACGCCTACCCTGTAGGTAAAACTGTCTGAGTTTCGGACACTAATCATTAGCGACGCGCGTGTATTTATGCCAGCCCCTGTTGAAAACTCATTTGTCTTACTGCTTACTGTAAGAGTTTGTGGGGCAGATAGCGACCACACCAGGACGCTATCTGATTCAATAGTAAAATCTGATACGGGAGAGAACTGATCGAGTTTCGTACTGCGGTCCACATTTAGTGCACTGGCAATTGTGTAAAGAGGCCGTTGCACAGCAGGATCCGTGGCAATAAAAGTTATTTCGAAATCTACGAAAGCCTCTGGGGCGTTTGCCTTAATCGCTGGCTGAAATGCCTTACGTATCCCGGATACTGATTCGTCTATATTTACAACCGTTGCATTTTTTACGAGCGCAATCTTAACCAGCGCATCAATATCTTTTGCAACCTGCTCGAATCGATAGATGGCGCCCTGCGCCAGGGGGGACCCGGCAACAAGGACAGGATTGGATAGAAACTTATACTCTGTTTCTTCACCGTAGATAAGCGACGGACCAAGAGCTGCAACGAGGAGAGTGAAATGTAACAGTGTCCACTTGCGTAGACACTGCCGGAGCAACCGTTCAAAGCCTCTGTTAACAAGGCGTTTCAATTTAGTAGCCTCAGAAGCTTTGCAACACCGATTACAGCGTCACGAACTCAACTCTACGATTCAACTGTCGGCCCTCAGCAGTTGAATTATCCGCAATTGGGCTTCTTTCACCGTAAGCACGTGCTTCAAATCTCCCAAGATTGACACCCTGCGCTGTCAGATACCTCACTACTGACAAGGCCCTGCGACGCGAAAGTTCCATGTTGGTTTCTTCCTCACCTCGACTATCCGTATGCGCATGTACGGATACGCGGACATTAGGAAATTCCTCCATTCGGGCAACAACTCCATCCAGTGTTTGTCTCGCAAAGGGCGTCAAAGTATCAGACCCTGAAAGGAAGTTCACACCGTCGATTGTGCCATTGAACATTGGGCACCCGTTGTCTCCTACAGGTGTTCCAGCCAATGTATCTGAGCAGTTATCTTCAGCATCTAGTACACCATCGGCATCACTGTCTTCAGACAACGCAAGTGATTCATCTGCCGCCGGTGTAGCAGGTGTAGCAGGTGTGGCAACCACAGGTGGCTCAGATAGCGACGGTATTACAGCCGGCGTTGGCGGTGGAGGCAATGAGGAGATAGGCTGTGGCGGCGGCAAGGATGGCAGCTCCGGCGTGCTTGCTCCGCCCGAATTTCTTAGTCGGCCAATTCGGTATAGCAGTGATAATCCTGCATATTGTGCATCTGTATCATACGAAATATATTCAGCTCGTAGCGCCAATCCGTTTCGCAGTCCAAACTCGGCACCCAATCCCGCTGTGACTTGAAAGTCATTGACTCTTCTGGCATCAACGCCGATTGCTGTATTATCCATCTCGCCAGCCCCAAGGCGACCGTAGATAGAGAACCCTGTACGTGTGTCCAAACCATCGTAGTCGCTAAAGGCATCACCTACTGAAGGATTCCACAAATACAATAATCCACTGAATGACACTTCTGTATATTCGACCTCGGCACCACCAGTCAGATCAGCCGTACCCAGATCGGTATACTGAAGTTCAAAACTCAACCGCCTGGTTAAGTCCAGGCCGATAGTCGCATTAGCAGCAGAGTCGTTTTCATCAATGACTTCTATGCCTTCGACGTCAGATGTATCCGGATCGAGATCTGATACACCACCGCCTATCCCCAGGTATAGGCGCTTTTGAAACTTTGCATCAAAGCTATCGAATCGCTCTTGTCCCAGCGCACTACCGCAAAGCCCGATCGTGCTTGCTGTCACAAGTATTTGGGCAACTAGTTTATTATTCATTGTGTTATTCTGCTTTTATCGTCCAGAGTAATATCGATTTTTATTTTTTACTTCAGAATTAAGCGTTATCGCTATCCAAACATCTGCAAGAGCTCAGCAAGCCAGAGCCTTGCCAGAATTTGCCAGATTTGGGCTGTAAAATTCCCTGTGTCTATCGGAGTATAGACGCGAGTTGAGAAATCGCATTAGCCATGTTTGAATGGTGAAAAAATATCTCACTTCCCGGGAGCATCGCTACACTCAAGAAATCCAGGCTTTCCGCGATACAGAAATCCGACACAGTGAGCGAGGCCTCTGTCAACAGATTGACTGCCCTCACAAATCCATATTTATCCAGACACAAACGACTTTTAGTATCCGGTGGTGTTAATTTTTTTAATCGTATTTTTTTATCAGGATTGCACTTCAGCGATACCATGTCTCATTGGCTTGACCAAATCTGTTCCCGTTTCTCACCCAGTGATTCCCTGTTGCTCGCTGTGGTTTGCGATGTCACCGGTGCCTCCCCCGACGGGGTCCGAGGCATCCTTTTTTTAAATCGAGAAGTGGCTGCGACTAACATAATCAATGACAAGCGGCGTGAGCTTATCATTCGTGATGCAAAAAACCTGCTGTTGCAAAAAAGGCTCTGGACAGATATCACCTATCCTCTAGGTGAAATTCTCTCCAGGAAAAATGGAGAATGCAGGGTTATTTATCAGTTCCTTGAAGAGTCCAGTCACGAACACTGGATACGTGACGCGCGAGCACAACTACGCAACGGAAACACTATCTGGCTGGCGTTTCGAAAGGGGGCTGCCGCGAATAACTCGAATGTTTCTATTCTACAAGCCAGTGGTTATGCTGCCCTGACGCGCCAGTTCAAGACTGGCTCGAACATCGATACAGAGTATGCAGACTTGAGCGCTACTGACCAAAAACCACTTCGGTCACATATAGTCGGCACTAACTCAGAACAATTTCTATTACTGCCGGTAGAGACACCACTGGATCCGGTAATTGTGATCGGGCGTCATCGAGCGGCTATAGAGGTTATTAGACTATTGGCGCTTTTGCCTCTTAGAGTAAGTTGGTTTGCCGATGACTTTTCTGATTCAGATCCATCCGGCCCACTTATTAAAAGGCAGCACACCGATGATCTATCTATGGAATCGCTGACAGCGGGCTCCGTCATAGCAATTATGTCCAATGATCATTTACAGGATTTACAGCTATGTGAGATGGCACTGCTGCAAGCAAATACAGCTTTCGTCGGGTGCATTGGATCTTCAAGAAAAGCAGCACTTTTCAAAGAACAACTAATGGCTAACGGTCTACACCAGCATCAACTGGAAAAGCTCCATATTCCGTTGGGTTTGCCTGAAATAACCGGAAAACATCCATCTTTAATTGCCGCCAGTGTGATGGCACAGATTCTGACCGTATACCATCCTGATTGTTACGATCAGCTGACATTTTTCGACTGTTAACCCTGCCTGCCACTTACCGGTTCTGATTAAAAAAATCCAAAGCTCTTGTTATACCAACCAATGAAAAGCGCAGCTCACTGCCAATTTCCGTAGGCGATGACCATGATAGAGAGAGATTTTGACCATTGCGCATCTGATTGACCAGCAGGCGGGCGGGCTCACCTGTTGCCAGTGATATCCCGACTTCCACCTGCACAGCGGTACCACCACTCGAGACAGGACGCGAGCTTGCGATCGATCCATCTATTTCAATATTGATTGCACGACCGATAGTTGCATCAGAGATTGTTGGTATCAGCTTCACCCGCCATTGACCTTCCAGTGATCGATCCACGACCAGTCGCCAGTCACCCTGACCTGATAACCCCGAGTCAGCCTGAGCCATACAGACAGAATCTTGTTCCACCGCACAAGCTGCCACCCAATTCGCGAAGTACCCGTATAGAAAACCCGAGGCGCCAAGCGCATCGACAGTAATATCGCTGGGCACAGGTTTCGAAAAAATCTCATTGTCTGCACCTGGAGAGTCGACGTCGTTGGCCTCGCTCAACAACTCCTCAGGCGCGGGTGGATTTATTTCAGTGTCAGTCGGAGTAGAAGAGCAATCAGCCTCGTCGATAGCTCTTAGCAAATTAAGGCTGCGAACCTGCAAACTACCGCTGAGTCCGGACACATCCGTTTTTTGTCCGAGA
>CAYMVV010000102.1:0-19319 GCA_964393885.1 uncultured Granulosicoccaceae bacterium
TTGTTGTCAGTTGCAAACAGGTTACATACTGGCGTACTGTGAGCCTTATCTACACGCGAGCGTTAGCGTGCCGTTGACTGTCCGGGAGAATCCCCGTTATGAGTACACGTCGAGTCGTAGTAACCGGGCTGGGAGCAATAACCCCGCTCGGCAATTCGGTGACGGAGACCTGGAGCAACCTGCTTGACGGTGTCTCGGGTGCCGCAACTGTCGAGTCCTTTGACACCAGTGACTTCAATACAAAATTTTCCGCCTCGGTAAAAAACTTCCAGGTCAGCGATTACATGAGCGCGAAGAATGCGCGCAAAATGGATGAATTTATCCATTTCGGTGTAGCGGCCAGTTTGCAGGCGCTTGATGACGCCGGGTTAGTAGCGGACGAGCATAACGCGGAGAGGATTGGTGTTGCCATCGGCTCCGGTATTGGCGGGTTGCCAAATATCGAGGTGCAGCATGGCAACCTGTTAAAGTCGGGGCCGCGCAAGATTTCACCCTTCTTTGTACCATCGACGATCATCAATATGATCTCCGGTAACCTGTCTATCATGCGCGGGCTGAAAGGTCCGAACATCTGCATAACCACAGCCTGTACGACCGGTACGCACAATATTGGTGAGGCTGTTCGTCTGATCAAGTACGGTGATGCAGATGCCATGGTATGTGGGGGCGCTGAAATGGCCACTTGCCCACTGGGATTGGGCGGATTCGGTGCAGCACGAGCGCTGTCGACGCGTAACGACGATCCGGCTGCGGCCAGTCGTCCCTGGGACACTGACAGAGATGGCTTTGTGCTGGGAGATGGTGCGGGAATTCTGGTATTGGAAGAATACGAGTTCGCCAAGGCCCGAGGGGCGGAGATTTATTGCGAATTGACAGGCTACGGTATGAGTGGCGATGCATTTCATATGACGCAACCCGCAGAGAATGGGGATGGCGCCAGGCGCTGTATGGACGCTGCATTGAAAGATGCCAAACTTGCGCCGGAAGAGATCGGGTATATCAACGCACACGGCACGTCAACGCTGGTTGGTGATGTCGCCGAAACCAACGCAATAAAAACTTCCTTTGGCGATCATGCGTATCAACTTGCAGTGAGTTCGACCAAATCCATGACTGGCCATTTACTGGGCGCTGCCGGCGGCATTGAAGCGGTATTTTCTATCCTTGCCCTGAAGCACCAGGCTATACCGCCGACGATCAATCTGGACAATCCTGACTCTGCTTGTGACCTGGACTACGTTGCCAAAGAGGCACGGCAGGCAAAGTTGCAGCACACCTTGTCGAATTCTTTCGGCTTTGGTGGTACCAACGGTACCTTGATCTTTAGCAACGTCTAGTCCGGGTTGTGGACAGCATTAGCGGACAAGAGCGTACAAGATTAGCGGACAACATTAATGGCACCTTACTTGATCTTTGATTGCACAAGCGCTTTCTAATGCAAGTATCAGCAAGTGCTCTGCGCAAGCTGACCTGTAAGTAAACTATGGGCACTGTGAAAAACAATCTCTGCGCGATATGCTCACCACATCATGGATAGAACTCGGTCTGCGGCTGTTGAGTGCGAAGCTCTTGTATCGCTACGCTTACTCTTGTGCCAACGGTTCGAATGACTTCAAAACCTTACTATTTTGAAAAAATTAATCTCAACATTGTTGTTATTGGCAGTTTGTATTGCCGGACTGATCGCATACGATGCCTATGTATTTTTGCGAGCACCGCTGGCTGCTTCCGTCCAGAACTTTGAACTCGAAGTAAAACCAGGCGACAACATTCGCGGCATTGCCAGTAGTCTCGCTGAGCGCGAGTTGTTGGCGCGGCCCCGCTGGCTGGAGTTCTATACCCGGTATACCGGAGAGGCTCGTCAGATAAAAACAGGCGAGTATCAATTATCTACCACGCTCACTCCGATGGAGCTTGTGGCGGAGATCAAAAAAGGTACCCAGCGACAGTTTTCATTCACAATTCTGGAAGGATGGAATATATGGCAGCTGCGTGAGGCGCTGGCAAAGGACCCTGTTCTTGTGCATGCCACAAAAGGCGTTAAGGACGAAGATTTGCTCGCATTCATCGGTGCTGACCCAGGTCATCCCGAGGGCCAGTTTTTACCAGATACGTATAATTTTCCCAAAGGAACCACGGATGCGGAGTTCCTGAAGCGTGCTCATGATGCGCTGAATGCCGAGTTGTCCGAGGTGTGGAGTAATCGTCAACCAGACTTGCCGATCAGTAAACCTTACGACGTGCTGATACTTGCGTCGATTATTGAAAAGGAAACGTCGATCGCTGCCGAGCGCGAGATGGTATCCGGGGTGATTACAGGGCGTCTGCGCATAGGCATGCGATTGCAAATGGACCCGACAGTCATCTACGGGATTGGCAAAAACTTTAATGGGAACATTACGCGTAAAGATTTAAGAACCCCAACCGCGTACAACACCTACACTATCGCCGGTTTACCGCCAACTCCAATCGCGATGTCCGGCGCCGCAACACTACGCGCTGCGGTTAACCCGGCTGATACGAAAGCGCTGTATTTTGTTGCTGATGGAACCGGGGGACATGTCTTCAACGAAACAGTCGAAGCGCACAACGAGGCCGTCAGGCAGTATATTTTGAAGAAAAAATAATGGTTGACCGCCGTGGCTGATGAGCGAGGTCGTTTTATTACACTGGAAGGGGCTGAAGGCGTTGGCAAGACTTCGTTACTCCCGTTCCTGAAGGATCTAATAGAGGCTACCGGGGCGCAATTGCTGTGCACGCGTGAGCCCGGCGGCACGCCGTTGGGAGAAGATCTGCGCGAGGTATTGCTGAACAGCGATCATGCAATTGTCGGCAAGGCCGAGGCGCTACTGATGTTTGCTGCCAGGGCGCAGCATGTGGAAACGGTTATTGAGCCCGCATTGGCTGAGGGTATTTGGGTGCTCTGTGATCGCTTCACCGATGCGTCGTATGCGTATCAGGGTGGAGGCAGAGATCTGGGGGTTGGTCAAATAGCAATTCTTGAAGATTGGGTACACGGCTATTTACAGCCGGATTTAACCGTGTTGCTAGATGCCAGTCGGGAGGCCAGTTTGTCTCGTATGCGCAAACGTCGCGACGTGGACAGAATTGAGCGCGAAGACGAGCAGTTCTTTGAGCGGGTGCGCCAGGCGTATCTGCAGCAAGCGCAATCGCAACCGCAGAGAGTTCGACTCGTCGATGCAAACCCTGCTTTCGAGCAGGTGTGCGAGACCGTATCCTGTGTATTTGAAGACGCGCTCAGGGGCTGGAGATCAACGACATCGTCACCTGTGTGAGCACGCCGGCGCTACCCTATGACTGGCTGCAACAGCCCTGGAATCGGTTGCTGCAGGCGGCCACAGCGAATCGACTTCATCATGCGAATTTGTTAGCCGGACCTGGCGGTATTGGTAAGCAGGCTCTCGCCAGTCATTTTGCATTGGCGCTGGTGTGTGACAAGTTTCCGGAATCGGCACCCTGTGGCGTTTGCAAGAATTGCCAAATGGCCGCAGGCGAAACACATCCTGATATTTATAAGCTCGATTGGCTCGATAAATCGACTGTTATCAGTGTCGAACAGATACGGCAGCTCATCGATCGGCTAACCCTGACAGCGAGTCGAGGGACCTACCGTGTCGCTGTGATCAACCGGGCACATACCATGACGACGGCGGCTGCCAATGGCTTGCTCAAGACCCTTGAGGAGCCCGGTGATGGCTGCATCATTTTGTTAGTGGCTGATCGGGAGCGAGAGCTGCCCGTCACGATACGCAGCCGTTGCCAGCGTTTGGCGATAACGCGGCCTGCTCGTAATGCGGCGCTTGAATGGTTGCAGGGACAGGGTGTGTCAGAGGCAGCTATTGCACTGGATCTTGCCAATGGGGCACCGCTGCTGGCACAGGCGCTGAGTGACACCGAAAATCTGGCAGAGATAGCCCAATTGCGATCTCGCTGGGATGATTTTGTTATGAGAGAGGGCAGTCCCACGGATTTGGCAGCGGCAGCAGCCTCTTTGCTCGATACAAGGCAGTCTTTGAGTCTTTTCATGCAGTGGAGCACAGAAACTGTCAAAAACCTTGAACTTTCTACGTCAAACGGTCGTTCTTCAGGAGAGGATAATCCACAGGACAGACGTTATCTGTGTCAGATCACGCAGGCGTTACAGGCTGCGTTGCGTCTGGACAATGCCAGTTTGAAAACACAAGCTGTGCTAGAGGGTGTTCTGGCCGATATACGAATAATTCGATATAGAAATCGAGCGGAGAACGCTTCATGACAACAGATCGCAAAGCCATCGTTTCATTAACGATCACAGACCGTGGTGCACTGCAGGCGGCCTACATGTCTTTCGTGAATGATGGTGGTGTGTTTGTGCCAACCACTCAAAATTACAACCTGGGCGACAGTGTATTCCTGCTGTTCGGTCTGATGGATGACCCGGAGCGCTGGCCGATTCCCGGCCGCGTTGTGTGGGTGACCGCTGCAGGCGGAAATTCTCTGGCTGGAATCGGTGTACAGTTTACCGGCGAGAAGGCAGCAAACGTGAGGCGGGCTGTTGAGGATCACCTCGGCGGTTTGCTCAATTCCGAGCGCAGCACCAATACCATGTAGCTTTACCATACAGCTCTGTCTCTCGCGGGCAGGGCATTTGCGGGTCCGATATTCCACGTACCCGTTTCGGCTGATCCTGCGCGGTACTCCCGGGTAAGAAGTCCTTCACCTGTCGTCTTGTGGAACAGTCAAAGCCATAGAGTCTTTGCAGGCAAGCAGCCCAGCAAGGGTGATAAAAGGGTGATAAAAGGGTGATAAAAAACGCCCTCTGACGGTGGATTTTACTGATCATTTCCAATTGCGCATGAAAAACATGCGTCGCAATGATCTTAAAACGCTCCGCTCCATGGCGCGTTCTCGTTTCCGCGGACATCTCCGCGGTCATCCACCGCAGATATCCACCGCGACGTCTCCTGGTTCCACGCCAGCACTTTTCACGGAACAGCCAGTCGACTGGCTGGACTCAACACATTTCGTGTGTTGGCTTGACAACACAGGCGGTGCCCTATTGCACAACGCTCAGGCAAACCATATAAACATGGTTTGGGTATAGGCTGCCGCCTGCCAGGCGCCGCGCACATTGGAGAGAACATGCCACGATCCGAGGTTTTTGAAGAGATACGTCGTTATCCGATAAGCTCGTTGAACATGGAGTTTCAGGAGTACCAACACAGAAAAACCGGTACCCGTCATATTCATTTGGCTGCGGATGATGATCAGAATGCGTTTCTTGTCGCTTTTCTGACCGTACCGCAGGATTCAACGGGCGTTGCTCATATTCTCGAACACACAGCATTGTGTGGCAGTAAGCGATATCCAGTGCGTGATCCTTTTTTCATGATGCTTAGACGTTCGCTGAATACTTTCATGAATGCATTCACCGCCAGTGACTGGACTGCCTATCCGTTCGCAAGTCGCAATCGAAAGGATTTCTTCAACTTGCTCGATGTGTACCTGGATGCTACGTTTTTTCCCAACCTCAACGAACTCGACTTTCGGCAAGAGGGGCATCGTCTGGATTTTACCGAGCCCGGTGACGTCAAGTCAGCGCTACTGTACAAGGGCGTGGTGTTTAACGAAATGAAGGGGGCCTACAGCGCGCCGAACGCTCGTTTAATGAAGCAGTTTTCGCATGCTCTGTTTCCGTCAATCACCTATCACCATGACAGTGGCGGGGACCCGGCAAACATACCTGATCTGACCTGGGAGCAACTGAAGGCTTTTCACGCATTGCACTATCACCCGTCAAACGCGGTGATGTTTACCTATGGCGATTTACCCGCCAGCGATCTTCAGCAACGCTTCGAGGAACGTGCGCTGGGTGAGTTTGATGCAATCGATGTTTCCGGCTTAGCCATTCCGGACGAGGTTCGATACTCGGCGCCGCAGCAGCGAACCGTCA
This sequence comes from uncultured Granulosicoccaceae bacterium, assembly GCA_964393885.1. Taxonomy (GTDB): domain Bacteria; phylum Pseudomonadota; class Gammaproteobacteria; order Granulosicoccales; family Granulosicoccaceae. The sequence continues at coordinate 5,954 of CAYMVV010000102.1, forward strand.
GTTACCCGTTGGCGGATGAAGCTGCTTCAGGTCGTACTCATATTGCTTTGGGCTGGTTGCTGGGCAGAAACTCCAATGTTCGCGACGTAATGGAAGCACGCGTTCTGTCTGACGTCCTGCTCGATAACAGTAGCTCACCTCTGAGAAATGCACTTGAAACCACAAAGCTGGGGACTTCACCTTCTCCTTTGTGCGGGGTAGATGACGATACTCGCGAGATGACATTTGCAGCTGGTATAGAGGGCAGTGATCCGGACAAAGCCGATGAAGTCGAGCAACTGATTTTGGGTGTGCTGGAGGATGTAGCGAAGAACGGAGTTCCGGTGGAATCCGTGATGTCCGTTCTGCACCAGCTCGAACTGGCGCAACGAGAGGTAACCGGTGATGGATTTCCCTATGGATTACAGCTGGCATTGCGTGCACTCACACCGGTTCTGCACGGTGGAGATCCGGTGTCTGCGCTCGATATCGATGAGCTGCTGAGCGAACTGCGCGAAGATGCGAAAGACCCGGATTTTATACCGCGCCTGGTGCGCAAACTTCTGTTAGACAACAATCACAGAGTCAGGTTGGTGATGGAGCCTGATGCCGATCTGGCCAACAAAGAAGAGAAAGCAGAGGAGATGCGCCTCAAGGGGCTGGAGAAAAAGCTAACCGAAGCTGACAAAAATAAAATTGTAGAACTTGCGCAAGCGCTGGAAGAGCGGCAATCAACCGAGGACGATGTAGAGATATTGCCCCGAGTCACTCTCGACGATGTGCCTGTGGAAATAAAAATGCCGGTTGGTAAGCCGGAGAAGATTGGGCAAATACCCGCCGTTTGGTATGCCAGCGGAACCAACGGAATGGTATATCAGCAGCTGGTCACCGATCTGCCTGCAATGGACGGTGATCTGATCGACGCGCTACCCCTGTACTCCTTGTGCCTGTCTGAAATTGGTAGCGGTGGCCGCGACTACATGCAAACACAAGCGGAACACGCATCTGTGTTAGGCGCGATAGGCGCGCGAATCAGCACTCGCAGTGTCCTGCAGGACAAAGAGAAATTGCATGCGTCAATGGTGTTGTCAGCAAAAGGTCTAAATCGCAACAGCGATCACATCACGCGGCTGATTTGCGAGACGCTGGAATCTCCGGACTTTTCCGAAACAACGCGTATCAAGGATTTGGTCTCGCAAGTGCGAGCTCGACGTGAAAGTTCCATTACCGGACGTGGTCATAGCTTTGCCATGATGGCTGCATCATGTCGTCACAGTGCGAGTGCGGCGTTAGGTCATCGTTGGGGCGGTTTGCACGGGCTGGTTGCGATTAAACAGCTGGATGATCAAATTCAGAAAGATGAGTCTGCATTGGCGGAGTTTGTCGAGAAATTCAAGCGAATACATGAGCTCGTGCAGACAGCGCCGAGGGAATGGCTGATTGTGTCCGAGCAAGAGCAGCAACAGCAAATTCGACAATCGATAGAACAACGGGCACAGACTTCCGTTGCACCATCAGACAGTGGCTTTGCCTATAACTTTGATTTTGATAATGTCTATCAGGCCTGGTCGACCAATTCGCAGGTAAACTTTTGTGCGAAATCATATGCTGCTGTGCCCGCTGGTCACGAAGATGCTGCTGTGCTGACCGTGTTGGGTGAGTATCTCGGCAATGGTTTTCTGCACAGTGCGATTCGAGAGAAAGGTGGTGCATACGGTGGTGGGGCTGGCTTTGATGGAGAAAGTGCGGCATTTCGATTTTATTCTTATCGCGATCCGCGGTTGCAGGAAACCATGGACGATTTCGACGAGTCAGTTCGCTGGTTACTGAACGATACTCACGAGGATCGTTTGCTCGAAGAAGCTATTTTGGGCGTAATATCGCGAATAGATAAACCCGGGTCACCTGCTGGAGAGGCAATCGGCAACTACTACTCCGAACGCTATGGCCGAGGCGGCGATTACGTGCAGAAATTACGGCAACGAATTCTCAAGCTAACGTTTGCCGATTTGACAGATGTGGCAGAAAAGTATCTGCTGGACAAGCCTGCCAGCTGCGCAGTTGTTGGGGCCGCAGAGAAGATGAATCTGTTAACTGACTACGAGCAACACGCTACCTAGAGCAATACCAACTTAGAGCGACATTCAACCTAGCAATAAACTGGAGCTACCATTGGCACTGGACGCCACGCAATTCCAGGACGACGTACAGCCTGTGGTGCTATCGGCCGGCCGGAATTTCTGTTTTCAGGGAATCTGCGGTAGATGTCTGTTTGTTGCGTTAGAGCCTGCCTCTTTTTGCATAAGAGCCTGCCTCGTAGACAATCCATTTGTGCTACGAGGCAGATATGCACCGCGCATCCGTGTGCTAACTACTTTCCTACTACTGTTGGTTTGGCCGGCGAGCCTAACTGTCCCTGTAAATACCGATACTCCAACAAATCAATGATGGATGGTTATGGCGCATATAGCTATGCCACGGAAGAATAATTGACAAACGCTTGATGTTGTGCTTATGATTTTGTTAAGTGGGTTGAATCAGGATTCTGACGAACGAGATCTGTTCGCCGCAGGCGGGGGATCGAGCTCGGCCAGTTTCGCCAGCAGGCGCAGTAATTCCTCCGTGTTGGCTTCACCAAATTGACTGGTAATCGCCCGGTAAACAGCTTCTGTTTTCTGCATTTCAACTTCGATATACCCGCGTAGAGATTGCTCGAGCGTGATTAATGATCGCCTGCTGTCCACCGGGTTGACCTGCCTGGATATGGCATTTTTATCCTCCAGTGCTTTCAGAATACGTGTCAAACTCGGGAGCAGCAACGCCGCATGCTTCGCCAGGCTGGTGGCATCCAGTGGTCCTTGCTCGTTCAATACTCGCAGTACGCGCCACTGTTGCTCGGTGTAACCTCTCTCTGCCAACAACGGGCGGAAATGAGCCATCACGGACTCTCTGGCGCGTGACAAGGCGATTGGCATGGACTGATTCACGGGGCGTGGAAGCAAATTGTCGGTGGCCATGTGAGTGTCTCGCAGTTAGCGTAGTTCCATCAGATTGACTATACATGAGATGGTGTATGTTGCTAACTCCGCGCGTCAGCTGTCAAAGAGCGGCCAGCAAAAGAGCAACCAGTCAAAGACAGCTGTCAAACACTCATCTACCCGCCTTAAACGGAGCCTCCTGCCTTGCTAGACGTGACCGAAACTCGTGTGATTGAGCTTGAGCAATCTGAACACTGGCTGACGATCTGGTTTAACCAGCCGGAGATTCGCAACCCGTTAACCGATGACATGCGGGCCGAGTTGATGGAGGTGTTGGGCAAGTGCCGTGACAATAACCAGATCCGCGGTATAACAATGCGCGGGAGAGGGGGGATTTTCTGCGCTGGTGGTGATCTGAAGTCGTTTCGCTCTCTTGCCAGTGGCGAAAAAAGCCGCGAATCGATCTTATCGATGTCGACCGACATCGGCGACCTGCTGGCAACGGTTAATACGATGCCACAGGCTGTGTTCGCAGTGGTCGAGGGAGCGGCGATGGCTGGAGGCTTTGGATTGGCCTGTTGTGCGGATGTCGTTATCTGTCAGCGCAGTGCCAAATTTGCGATGACCGAAACCGCGATTGGATTGAGTCCGGCGCAGATTGCACCCTATGCAATACAAAAACTGGGTTATTCCACTGCGCGTCGATTGATGGTAACCGCAGCCAGGTTTAGCGGGGAGGAGGCGCACGACTTCGGTTTTGCTGATTTTGTTGCGGACGATGCGCAAGATCTGCTGGACCACGAACTAACGCTACAACGTTCGGTACTGCAATGCGCACCAGGGGCGGTCGCAGATACCAAGCGGTTGCTGGACGGTCTGCTGTCTCAAGACCGACGCACGGTGATTGAATATGCCGCTGCAAACTTTGCCGACCGTGTAGAAAATGCCGAGGCCCTCGAGGGAATTAGCGCGTTTTTTGACAAACGCAAACCGAGTTGGGTAGTGCAATAAAAGGAAATTTCCAGTTTGAGCTTGCGCGCATGCATTGATCGAACGAACAACGAGTAAATACCGGGGCTCAAACCGTTAAAGCCCGCTGCGTAATTCCACCTGAACAATTTCAGGTTAGCGGATTTAATAACCAGGATGACATAAACGAATCTCTGATTAGTGCTGACAAACAGGTGTTTCTGGACTAGATTTTTTAGCAGGACACATGATGAGGTCAGCGTAATGCAAGCCCCTTCAGAATATAGATCCGAAACAATAATAATTAGAAGATCAATAATGGATACATCGGACTGCAGTACTTTAATTGAGCTGCGTTCCACGTCTTTTCGAGCCAGTACTTACAGTACCAGTATTTACAGCAAATGCCGTTTGCTTGTGTCTGTTCTGGTCGCTTTGATGTTTGCGGGTTGTGAGGGTGGCTCGATTGGGCTTCAATTGCCGGAAATATCGAGTGCCGTGCCGGCATTGCCTGGTGATCACAGTTTTGATTCTGCGCTGGCTACTGACTCTGTGCTTGCTGCAGATGAGGCACTTGCGAATCACAACAATACAGTGCAGTTTGAGTCAGCGCCTGATAATTCGCAACAGGGGGGCGAGGAACTCCCAGTGTTGTCCTTGCAGGGATCACAGGATAGCGAGTCGTTAATGGCGGGTGGCGCAGATATGCTCACACTGCAAAGCCCGAATGTTGTTACCGCGGCAGCACCAGCAACCACTGCAGGAATATCGGCACGAGCGCAGGCACTGTTGCGAGGGGCATTGTCGCGAGGTGGTGTAAGAATTATGCCCACTGGTGATGCAATCACTCAAGGCATCGGCGGCAGTGCAAGCTATCGCCGTGAACTGGCTGGACTACTCGATACTGCAGGGTGTAACTATCGGATGGTCGGATCGCAAAGCCAGTCATTGGGAGATACCGGTTACTATGGCGCTCACGAGGGATACAGCGGTCATACGGCTGATAACTTTCTTACAGGCCGACAAACAAGCTCTGGCAATAATTCGGGTATTGCCGTCGCGGTGAACGTTCAATCTCCAGACCTTGTGTTGTTGCATATCGGATCAGTCGATCTTTTTCAGGGACAGACCGTTGCATCAACCGTCGATGATATCGCGATGGTAATCGATACTATTTATCAAAATAAGCCGGATACGGTGGTGATCGTCGCTAATGTTATTCCCTGGTTTAATGATACTCGGGATAGCAGCCTGCCCGACTCAATACGCATGCTCGGGACTGAATTACAGGAACTGGTGCGCAGGAATTCCAACCCGTTAATCTCGATTGCCGATGTGAGGACCGGGTTTAGCGAAGACATGATGCAAGCAGATTTGATTCACCCTAACGATGATGGCGATGCGCATATTGCCAATGCAATCTTCGATAGCTACTACTCAGCTAGTGTTTGCCGATAGCGTTTGCGTGCTGTAAAGCTTCCCTGCAGCATCACACTGAAGCACTCGTTCACGCACTCACTAGTGACGAGGTAGTGCTTAAAAGGTTTGCTCTTTGCAGGATCACCAGTCGATGATCACCAGTCGATGAGGCAGGATGCATTGATATCTTCAACGTCGGTACATCCTATCTGAGCAATAACGCTGCTGATCTCACGGTTGAATAACTCGATCAGTTGTTGCAATCCTCTTTCCTGGTCGGCGCCAATGGCATAGGAGAAAGGCCGCCCCATAAATACAAAGTCAGCGCCACAGGCCAGAGCTTTAACCACATGTTCTCCACTGCGGACACCACTGTCAAACAGCAGTGGGTATTGATCCCCCACCGCTGAGCGGATTTTTATCAGGGCTTCCAGTGCAGTCGGGGCACTTTCCAGTTGTCTGCCCCCGTGATTCGAAACATACACTGCATCTGCCCCGGCTTCCTGTATTTTCAAAGCGTCATCGACAGACATCACGCCCTTGATGATTAGCTGATGTGGCCACCTTTCGCGCAGCTTTTGAAGGAAGGTCCAGTCGGTAGCTCCGCGTCCGGCATCGCGATTGAATTTTTCCCCGTCAGGTGCATTTTGTTCAACATTTGCCAGCGTCGGAATGCCGTTTAGCAAACTTTTGACAGACCAGACAGGATGGGTAGCAAAGTCCATAAATTGCCTTGGGCCAATGTGCAGCGGCGCTTTAAAGCCGTTTCGCACATCCCTTTGACGCTGAGCAACAACGGGCACATCAACGCTCAGAATGAGGTGGGTGAAACCCGCCTTTTCGGCCCTGTCGACCAGATGCATAGCCTCGCTGACTGATGCTCCAACGTACAGCTGGAACCAGCAGTTGGCTTGCGCTCGATTGCGCATTTCTTCAATTGTACTAGAGCCCATAGTGGACAGACACACGGGAATGTTGTGCTTCACTGCTGCATCTGCGAGCATGAAGTCGGCCCCGGGCCAGGCCAGATTGCACATACCCATCGGAGAGATGCCGAATGGCAGGTCAAACGTCTGACCCAGAATAGTTTTAGCCAGGTGTCGGTTTTCAACATTGACCAAAACGCGCGGCTGCAGACGACAGGTATCGAAGATAGTCTGGTTATGAATATTCAGTCTTTCGCTACCGGCCGCGCCATCGATATAGTCGAATATCATCCGCGGGAGACGTTTGCGGGCAGCCTGGCGCGCATCCTCAACGTTTAAAATGGTCCGGGGCATAAGTATTCTGTATCAAAAAGTAAACTGCACGCATGGAGCCAGCGGATTCGGGAGCAAACTTGCCGGGCGCGTGGGCCTTGTGGCTGGTGGAACTTTAAAGGCTTCTGTTCGTCAATTTTAGGGCGTATGTCGGGTCAGCGGTTGGCAAAATTGAATGCAAAGGGTCAAAATAGCCCCGAGCTGCGAAACCTCAGGTGCGAAAAAGTCGGGTGCGGCAATCGAAAAACCCGTGGTTTCCCGTCAGAGGAAGCTGCGAGTCAGGTTCATCATATGGCGTTTAAAGATCTTCGCATATTTGCAATCCCGTTTCACTTTAACAATTTGGAGAAGGTTTAATGAGAGTTATTCGAAAAGCTGTGCTTTCGACTTGTTTGTCGGTCGCAATGTCCCTTGGCGTGGCGCATGCCGACGGTGGCCTTGTCAGTGTTAAAAGTGCTCATGACGTGGCGACAACTGCGGACAAGCTCGAGACAGTGCTCAAATCGAAAGGAATGAATGTCTTTGGCAGGGTCAATCATGCCGCGGGTGCCGAAAAGGCAGGACTGTCCTTACGCCCGACAGAGGTTGTGATCTTTGGCAATCCAAAGGTTGGTACGCCACTGATGAATTGCGCTCAGAGTGTTGCCATCGATCTTCCGCAAAAAGCGTTAATTTGGGAAGACGACGCGGGCCAGGTGTGGCTTGCTTACAATGATCCTGCTTACCTGGCCGAACGGCATCAAATTGAAGGGTGCGACGAGGTGTTGAAAAAAGTTACTGGCGCGCTTGCAAATTTCGCTGCGGCCGCAACCAAGTAAAAACACACGTGGTGTTGGCGGTACGTAGTTACCGCCATCGCGTGGCCTGACGCGTTTCATCTTTCGGCGGCATGATTCCTAAAGTCAGGCACAGCTTGTAGGTGTGTGGCGAACAGGTACCGTAAAGTGCGTCGCAGATACATGCGGCGTGTATCGGGCATACTTATATAGGGCGTAGGTATGTCGGGCGTACAATATCGGGCGCAAATAAGCAGATTGATGATCTGCCTGTAAGAGTAACTTGCAGGGCGGGGCTGCGTGGCTGTGCGTCGCTGCGAACAAGGAATGTCAGGCCTCAGTACGCAGCGTTTCGATTCGATTGGCCAGCAGATCCAGATTAATGTCTTGCGCAGACACGGGTTTATCTGCAATTAAATCAATCTTTTTCATCCAGTTACGTGGCCAGCCTTTCATGGCCCTGCCTTTGACACGCGAGAACCATGTTCCCCAAAGACCACTTAGTGCAAGCGGTACTACGGGTACAGGCGTTCGGTGCAGGATATGTTCAATACCGGGTTTTAGCTGCTGCAACGTGCCATCCGGCGTCAGGCCACCTTCCGGAAAAATACAAACCAGTTCGCCATTCTCAAGTGCGCGGGCGATGTCATCATAAGCTTTTTTGAGTAAGGCCGGATCTTCCTTGTATGTTGCAATCGGGATGGCACCGGCGTTTTTAAATAACCAGTTTGCGACTGGCAGATTATAGATTTTATGGTACATAACAAAGCGAATCGGGCGTGGAGATAAGGCGCCAATCACCATCGGGTCGACAAAGCTCACGTGATTACAGGCGAGTAGTGCTGCACCTTCTTTAGGTATATGGTGCAGATCCTTTTTACCGATGCGATACAGTGAGTGGGTGAGTAACCAGGCGGACAGTTGTAGTGTAAATTCGGGTACGCGATGAAAAATAAACAGTCCGACAATCGCGTTCAGCAAAGCGGTTATAACGAACAGGCTCTGAATGGTGTTGCCCAAAGCAAAACAAACAATGGCGAAGATACCGGCAATGACCATAAAAAGTGCGTTGAGAATATTGTTGGCAGCGATGTTTCGTGAAAGATAGTGTTTCGGCGTGTTGCTTTGCAGCCATGCATAAAGCGGTACGATGAACACGCCACCGAAAGCCGCCAGCAATACCAGCGCCAGCAGCGCTTTTATTGTAAACCACTGGGTTAACATGTCTGCCACAGTGGTGGTGGATTCGCTCGTCACTGGAAAGTCCATTAGTCCGAGCCATGTTCCGCAAACGGTCATGCCCAAAGCACCAATGGGTACCAGGCCCAGTTCAACACGGCCGCGCGACAATTTCGATGACAGCAGAGAACCTATTCCGATACCAATTGAAAACATCGCCATAAGCAGGGTGGCAACATAAGGATTTCCGTTCAGGTACTCGCGTGAGAAATTAGGTATCTGGGTCAGAAACGTTGCACCGAAAAACCAGAACCAGGAGATGCCGAATACAGTGTAGAAATTTGACCGATCGCTCTTCAGTGCCGTAAATATTTTCATGCCGGATCGAATCGGGTTGTAGTCGATTTCAAGATTGGGCGCCTCGGCCTGTGCGCTCGGAATCAGATAGCTGCTGGCAAGACCCAGAATCGAGAAAGTGACAATCGCAACTGATACTGGAAACGCATGGTTTTCAAATCCGGCCAGTACTCCGCCAAGAATGGTTCCGAGCAAAATGGCCAGAAAAGTTCCCCCCTCAACCAGTGCATTGCCCCCCATCAACTCGTCTCGATCGAGATGTTGCGGGAGAATGCTGTACTTGATCGGGCCAAAGAATGCTGATTGTGAACCCATGATAAAAAGCACACACAGCAACCATGGAATTGAGTTGAAGTAGATGCCAGCAACGCCCAGCGTCATGATGCCGATTTCTATCCATTTGATACGGCGGATCAGGCTGCTTTTTTCGAATTTGTCAGCGACCTGGCCTGCTAATGGGGACAGCAGGAAAAACGGCAGGATAAAAATGACCGCAGCCAGGTTAACCAGTATGCTGCTGTGGTTCGAGACAATTTTGTAGGTTAGCAGTATGACCAGCGCGTTTTTGAACACATTGTCGTTGAATGCGCCTAAAAACTGCGTTAAAAAATACGGCGCGAATCTGCGTTCCGTCATTAGGTTCATCGAACGTATCCCGATTTATGGAACTGCGTGTCTCTATAGGTTGCAGGTGGCAAAAACGTTGCCACGCGAGGTGCGGTAGCCAATACTGGCGGTTCGCACAGCGCTAACAGTCGTGGAATACTCTACCCCAAGCGTGCAAATTCTCAGAAGTACTGTGAATTACTCTGCGGTTAGACTGATGCGTGAGGAACCGTTTGTATTCCCTGTCAGATACCCGGTTTCAGCTGGTGGCAGCATTGACAGGTGTTCATTTCCACTCATCACACGGAAAAATAAGATGACAGGCGTTTTGTTGTTGCTGCTGGTGACATGTCTGTATGCCGGATACAATTTGCTGGTCAAACAGTCCGCTACAATTGCAGAGTCGACTGCGGCCAGTACCATCACAGCGACAATTGCGTTGCAGGCGGTGGCACTTTTTTGTTCCCTGATTTTTTACATCTGTCTTCGAGTAACAGGCGCGGAGAATCAGTTTGCCTTGCCAATGTCTGCTTATGTGTGGGCTGGCCTGGCAGGTCTGTGCATTGGCCTGGCTGAAATCGGTTACTTTTATTTGTTTCGTGGATCCTCGCTGAGTGCGGCTTTGCCGGTTAGTGTGGCGACGCCTGCTATTGTTGGTGGCACCGTTGTTATTGCAATGGTGGCGGCGATGCTTTTCTTTTCGGAAACCATCGGGCCCCGTCAATGGCTGGGTGCGATTTTTATCATCGCGGGTTTGTTACTTGTTACACAGTGAAACGAGCGCTGTTCCATCAGTAACTTCGGTACCATTTTTCCTTAACGAGACATTATGATTCATCCGGAAAGATCTTATACTGGCATGGTGGTAGCGCCACATCGGCTCGCAGCGCAAGCGGGTAGCAGAGTGCTTCGCGAAGGCGGTAATGCCATCGAGGCGATGATTGCTGCAGCCAGCACCATTGCGGTGGTCTACCCACATATGAACAGTTTGGGTGGAGATAACTTCTGGCTGCTGCACACCCCGGGTGAGGTGCCGACCGGAATTGATGCGTGTGGCGCTGCTGCTTCCGCCGCAACAATTGACGCCTATCGATCAAAAGGCTTCGATGCTATTCCCGGCAGAGGCCCCGACGCAGCGCTGACGGTAGCCGGTGCGTTGTCAGGCTGGGAAGCTGCCCGGCAATTCAGTGAGAAAAAATACAGCGGGAAACTTCCCCTGTCGAGGTTACTCGAGGATGCCATTTATCATGCTTGCGAAGGTATTGCTGCGCCACAGACGCTGGCGGCGAATATCGCAGGTAAGTTACCGGAGCTGGAAAATCAGCCCGGCTTTTCGGACGCTTTTCTCTGCGATGGAATACCCTGTAAAACGGGCGATCGGTTCACTCAACCAAAGATAGGCGACACGCTGTCGCAACTGGTGAGTGCCGGACTCGACGACTACTACCGAGGTGATATCGCGAACAGTATTGCGAAGGATCTCGACCTGGCCGGATCTCCAATACGTAAAGCTGATCTGGAGGCGCATCAAGCTCTGATGGTTAACCCGCTGAGTCTGCGCATTGGTGCTCATCAACTCTATAACATGCCGCCACCGACACAGGGTCTTGCGTCATTGATGCTACTGGGTATCTTTGAGAAACTGGGTATTACCGAGGTTGACAACTTTGACTACATTCATGGATTGATAGAGTCGACGAAACAAGCCTTCCTGATTCGCGACAGCGAGGTCAGTGACCCGGCCTACATGAATAACGCGGCCACTGATTTTTTAACCGATGAGATTTTATCCAGTCTTGCGGCCCGAGTAGATCCCGTCAGGGCAGCGCCCTGGCCACAGGCTGCCGCAGGCGGGGACACGGTCTGGCTTGGGGCGATTGACAAGCAGGGACGAGCGGTTAGTTTCATTCAAAGCATTTACTGGGAGTTTGGATCCGGCGTTGTGTTGCCTGAGACCGGAATTGTGTGGCAGAACCGTGGCACCAGTTTCAGCCTCGATCCGAATCATCACAATTGTCTAAAGCCGGGGCGCCGTCCGTTTCACACCATTCAACCCGCGCTGGCGCACCTCGACGATGGACGCGTGATGCCCTACGGTACAATGGGTGGGGAGGGGCAACCACAAACGCAGGCGATGCTGTTTAGCCGCTATGTGTTCGGTGGGCAGGATCTGCAACGAGCTGTCACTGCGCCACGCTGGCTTCTCGGTCGCACCTGGGGAAGCGATATTACCAACTTGCGGATAGAAAACCGATTTCAGGATGAAGTGTACACGTCACTGGAAAAGGCCGGACACGATGTGGAAGTGATTGGCGATTTTGATGAAGTCATGGGCCATGCCGGAGCACTGGTATTGCATCCTTCCGGTCTGATTGAAGGCGCCAGCGACCCGCGAAGTGATGGTGCAGCGGTCGGGGTTTAAAAGTGCCTGTGAGGCTGGTATGGGTAATAGAACCAGGTCCGAGAATAGCTGTTAATGGTATTTCAGTGACAATTGGCTGATAAATGAAAGATAACTATTATTTCGACAATGCTGCGACAACCTGGCCCAAGCCAGAACCCGTCTATCATTTTATGGACAGCTTCTTTAGATCGCACGGGGTGAATCCTGGTCGCTCTGGCCATGTATTGGCTGTTGAGGCGGAGCAAATGATTGTCGAAACTCGCCGCTTGCTGGCGCAGTTTTTCAATCATCAGGGAGATCCTGATCGAGTTGTGTTTACGCAAAATGCAACCGACTCCTTGAACATGGCATTGCAGGGGCTGCTCACCGATGGCGATCATGTGATCACGTCTCAGCTTGAGCACAATGCGGTTCTGCGTACCTGCAATCATCTGCAGCGTGATCGAGGAGTGTCTGTTTCACTGGTCGAGCCAAACGAGAACGGGTGTATCAGTTGTGACTCTATAGAGGAAAAAATAAGAAAGGAAACGCGCGCAATTGTTATTAACCACGCCTCCAATGTTACCGGTGCTGTGCAGGATATCGATGCTATCGCTGCGCTCGCTAAAGCGCATCAGTTGATCTTTATTGTCGATAGCGCACAGACAGCAGGTGTTTTACCTGTGGATGTGGGTTGCGGCATCGATGTTCTTGCCTTTACCGGCCACAAGGGATTGTTTGGGCCAATGGGAATCGGGGGTATGGTTGTCGGTGAGTCGGTAGAATTAATGCCAACCCGGTATGGTGGCACTGGTGTCGATTCTGCATCAGTCTTCCAACCTGACGGGTATCCCCATCGACTCGAAGCCGGAACAGTATCAATTCCGGGCATAGCGGGTTTGAATGCGGCGCAGAAATGGATTGCCGGTCTGACGCCGAATGATGACCACCGGACAGCTTGTCAAAGTGCCGTCAATGCTATTCATGCTGCCGAGATGCACCACAGTGAACGCATCTGGAACCATTTGCAATCGATTGATTCCGTAACGACGCTGGGTAACCTTGCGGACGGGCCTCATGTTGCAACATTAAGTTTTACCGTTGCCGGAATGCCGGCTCAACAGTTTGCCGAAATGTTGGACGCTGATTACCATATTTGTTGTCGTGCAGGCTTGCATTGTGCTCCTCAGGCGCACAATGCGTACGCCACAGATACAGGTGGTGCGGTTCGATTGTCACCTGGTTATTTTACCGAGCCTGAAGATGTTGACCATTTGCTGAATGCAATTGATGAACTTTGCTCGTAACCTGACAGTTCAGTATGCTGCTAACGTCAACTTAGTCCTTCTCTGTTAGCATGATGCACTTAGAGGCGATGGATTGGCGTATATCCACCATCGACGTTTTGTATAATCCAATACTTCAAGATCCTGTCCGAAGCAACAACGAAGCAACAACGAA
>CAYMVV010000103.1:0-18861 GCA_964393885.1 uncultured Granulosicoccaceae bacterium
CTGGTGCGGCCTGATCATATCTCCTATTTTAATCGCGATGGCCTGACGAATCTGGCCAGTCATGCCGGATTAACTCCGTTTAGAATTGTTGCCGACTTTCCAATCGACTTTGCCTTGTTTAATCAGCAGACAAACTACGTCAGCAATCCACAGCTGGGGAGTGCTGTGCACAGCGCGCGTGTTGCAGTAGAAGATTTAATGCACAGGCAGTCGGTTGATCAAACCAACGACCTGTACGAGGCAATGGCGACAATGGGTCTGGGCCGGCAAATTGTGGCGTTTTTTGAAAATGAATAGCATTGCAGCCAGTGCCGCTGAAAGCGCTTCGGATAACGCTCTGGATAATGCTCCGGATAACAAGGCAGATAAAGCGTCAGCCGATTCAATCAACGTCTTGTCGGGTGCTGATTCTGTTGAGCAGGATCGTCGCGCGGCGTTTATGCAGCAGTTTGCCGATTCGCCGCTGCCGGATACCGAGCAGCTGCAGAATCTTGGCTTGTATATCAACAGACCGGCACTCTCTCGATTGCTGTTTATGCACGAGTTGTATCAGAAAATCATCAATGTGCATGGCGTTATTATGGAATTCGGTGTGCGCTGGGGGCAGAACATGGCGTTGTTCTCAAACTTTCGCGGTATCTATGAACCCTACAACTATAACCGCAGCATTATCGGCTTTGATACTTTTTCAGGCTTCCCGCAAGTTGATGAAAAAGATGGAACAATGGTGGCTGTCGGTGACTACGGCGTTACCGGGCACTACGATGATTATCTTGCCGCATTGCTCGACTATCATGAGTCAGAAAGCCCGATCTCACACAAGAAAAAATACCAGTTGATCAAGGGCGACGCGACGAGCTCGTTTGCACAGTACTTAACAGAGCATCCTGAAACGATCGTGGCGTTTGCCTATTTTGATTTTGATATCTATTTACCGACGCGCCACTGTCTGGAGCTGTTGCTGCCGCGACTAACCAAAGGGTCTGTACTGGCATTTGATGAGTTAAATTGTCCGCAGTTCCCCGGAGAGACAATCGCCCTGCTCGAGGTCATTGGATTGTCGACATACGCGATAAAACGCAGTCCGCTGAACCCGTTGATTTCCTATATCATTGTTGACTGATTAAGAATCAGTTTCCAACCTGCATTATTCACGTAGCGAAGGTAATAAAGAAAAATGTCGGTATACATAGGCCCGAACCGGGATTAAGGTGGTTATATGAATTTCGAATATCGTTGCCTGACCCGGGTTGAGTATGAAAGTGGAGACTATAAGCTGCTGAGTGTCAGACCGCAGGACATACAATCCATCAGACAGTGGCGCAATGCACAGACTAACGTACTCAGGCAAGATGGCGAAATAACCCCTGAATCTCAGGAGCAATACTATGCTCGAGAGATTTGGCCGACAATGCGAGAGGATTGCCCGCGACAGATCCTGTTTTCGTTTCTGCACAGGCAACAGCTGATCGGTTATGGTGGCCTGGTATACATAGATTGGCAGGCAAAGAAGGCCGAGGTGTCTGTATTGTTTGATTTGTCTGATCGATCAGAAGAGCAGTATACAGAGCAGCTGACGGCCTACCTTACACTGTTGAAAGAAGCAGCTTTTGACGATCTGGGGTTACATCGATTATGGACCGAATCCTACGATATTCGACCGTTGCATATTGCCATTTTAGAGCAGCAAGGTTTTAGTTTTGAAGGCAGGTTGCATGATCACGAATGGATTGACGGAGCCTATGTTGACACGCTCTTTCATGGTTGCCTTAGCCCCGTATAGAGTAAAGGGTATGGATTGCGGTTTTTTTGAGGTTCCCGTGCAGTTAACGCGGTGATTAACCTTTCAAAATTTAGTTACTTCTATCTGCCGTAAACGGCAGGTTCTATTTGCAAGTGCAATGCGCAAGTGCAACGAGCAAGTGCGACGAGCAAGTGCGACGAGCAAGTGCAACGAGCAGGTGAAATGGAATCACACTCTGTACTGATAACATCGGTATCCGCAAAAGTCCCCATGCTAACTGCGGTTTCAACGGCATTGGCAAAGCTGACATCAAATGGACGTGTGTTTGGCGCCGATACCAACGAAGCTTGTTTGGGCAGACATTTTGTGGATGGATTCTGGGCCATGCCCCGCGATGGCCAATTGACTGTCGATGATGTCGTTACCTGGTGCCGCGCTAATGATGTGCGAGTGGTTTTCCCCAGTCGAGATGGCGAGCTCGCATTCTGGGCAGTGCATCGTGATGTGCTGCGTGAGAATGGTATTTCGGTGATGGTGTCTGATGCAGACACAGTAAACGTCTGCCTCGACAAACTGGCTTTTTATCGGCAATGCGAAACGCTGGGCTATCCGGCAATTTTTACCAGCGAGGACTGTAATCGAATAGATGGCGATCTACTGGTAGTGAAGGAGCGTTTTGGAGCACACAGTGACAATATCGGTATAGGTCTTACCAATGATCAGGCAATGCGGCATGCAAAAAGTTTGACCACGCCTGTGTTCCAGCCTTTTGTGTCAGGTGATGAAATAAGTGCGGACTTTTATGTCAGTCTAGGCGGCGATGTCAAAGGCGTGGTACTCAGGCGGCGCAATATGGTGGTTAACGGCGAGTCGCAGGTAACCACAACCTTTCGCGATGAGTCACTGGAGTCACTCTGTGCGGAAATGGCACGCGGTTTACAGTTGCGCGGACATGCCATGTTTCAGATCATCATCGATGAAACCTTCAAACCCCATGTCATCGAATGTAATTGTCGATTTGGTGGTGCTTCTACGCTTGGTGTTGAGGCAGGGCTGGATAGCTTCTACTGGTTTTTACTTGAGTCAATGGGGTCTGTGTCAGATAAACCTGTTGCGCTGGCCGATATGCCATTGCGTCAGATCAGATATGCTGCGGACAAGGTGGTGCCTGTATGATCCTGGTATTCGATCTGGATGACACACTCTATGATGAAATTCACTATGTTGAAAGTGGCTTTAAGGCGGTTTCAGGTTTTATCTCTGGCCAGTGGCAACTGAACAGGGATGAGGTATACAACCTTTTAATACAGGCTTTATCAAGTAAAGGTCGAGGCCATGTATTTGATTCGGTGCTGTCCTACTATGGGCAATTGTCGAAACGAAACATCAAGCGTTGTGTCGGGGTGTATCGTCGGCACATGCCATCTATTGAGCTACACAAAGCTGGCGCGCGATGCCTGAAACGTTTTCCTGACTGGCCCAGGTATCTGGTGACCGATGGCAATAAACTGGTGCAAAATAACAAGGTGGAGGCGTTGCGTTTGCAGTCGCAATTTAAACGGATAATGATTACTCATCAGTTTGGTGTAGCCAGAGCGAAACCCTCTCCCTATTGTTTTGAGTTAATAGTAAAGGCCGAGAAACTCGAGCCGCCTCAGATAGTTTATATTGGTGATAACCCTGCCAAAGATTTTGTCGGTATCAAACCGCTGGGTTTTAGAACCATCAGGGTGCTGACGGGTGCTCATAAAAATGTGTGCAAGCCAGACCACTATGAGGCGGAAACCACAATAAAAACACTGGATGAGCTAACACCCGCATTCCTCGAACAATTGCAAAGCGCCTGATGTGCGATCCGTTGTTTTGAAAGAATATGGATATGATAGCCAGTTAATTTTAGGGATTTCGATGTGAAGGATATCAAGATTGGCGATCGCCTGATCGGTGATACACACCCGCCGTTTGTTATAGCCGAAATGTCGGGCAATCATAATCAGTCTCTCGAGCGGGCACTGACAATGGTTGATCAGGCGGCTGCATCAGGTGCACATGCACTGAAGCTGCAGACCTACACGGCTGATACCATAACCATGAACAGTCGCAATGAGAGTTTTCGGATCTCCGATCCTGATTCACTGTGGCATGGTAAATATCTGTATGACCTGTATCAGGATGCACACACGCCGTGGCATTGGCACGAGGCGATATTCAAACGCGCAGCACAGCGTGGTATGCAGGCGTTTAGCTCGCCATTTGATCTGAGCGCTGTTGATTTTCTGGAGACGCTCAATGTTCCAGCCTATAAGATCGCCTCCTTTGAAAACAGTCATGTCCCGTTGCTGCAAAAAGTGGCCGCGACAGGTAAACCGGTCATTATCTCCACCGGGGCGTCAACACTGGCGGAGATCGCAACCGCTGTCGGTGTACTGACCGATGCAGGGTGTACGCAACTTGTGGTGCTTAAATGCACCAGCACGTATCCGGCATCTCCGCAGCATACGAATCTTCAAACACTACCGAACCTGCGCGAGACACTGGGTTGTCCTGTCGGGCTATCCGATCATACGATGGGTGTCGGCGCATCGGTGGCTGCAGTGGCCCTCGGTGCCCGTGTTATAGAAAAACATTTCACGCTAAGCCGGGCTGATGGAGGGGTCGACGCCGAGTTCTCGCTGGAGCCATCTGAATTGAAGCTACTGGTTGAAGAGTGCGAGAGGGCCTTCCTGTCGCTGGGCCGTGTCAAATACGGCTTTAGCGAACTAGAGAGCCGCAGCCGGCTGCACAAGCGGTCCATCTATCTGCAAAAAGATGTGACAGTTGGTGATGTATTTACCGAGGACAACCTGAAAATTATCCGGCCATCTGATGGCCTGGCATGTCAATACTGGGACCTTGTCATTGGAAAGACCGCTCGCCACAATCTGTCGGCCGGAACCCCGCTTACCTGGGATAAGCTCTTATAGACACTAGACACTAGACACTAGACACTAGACACTAGACACTAGACATTAGCCAGTTCGGCTTTGTGCGCCTCAACCAGAGCCGCCATTGAATTAAACTGAAAATTCACCTTCGGTAACTCACCCGGGTTCATTGTGGCACCAAACCCTTCTTTGTCGTGCCGCCGGTAGATCCAGCAACTGGCCAGCTTATGTCGCTTGCCCGGCACATGGTCGTGGAACATGCTCTCGGCAGTGTGCAGTATACTTTGCGGGCTTATTCCACGGTGTCTCAGTTGCTCGAGCATATATTCAAAGTTGCGATCTGACGGTTTGTACGATCCGGCATCTTCAGCGGTATACACCGCGTCAAAATCCACTTGTAAACGCTGGTTGCTGCCAGCAAAACTTCTGTTGTCTACATTCGACAGAATCACCAGCTTATAGTGCTGTTTGAGGTAGCGCAGTGAGTCTGCAGAGTCTGGAAACGCTGGCCAGTCCTTCACTGATTGCCCGTATGAGTCGCATTCATCCGGGGTTGCGTGGATACCCCATGTCTCTGCCAGCCGCTTGTACACGATAGCCAGCAGATCAGAGTACCGCATCGACGGTGTCCATTTTTGCTGGGTCGATTCGTGGTACGCATGGGCCTGCAGAATTTCGTTTCGGGATAGCGGCTCTGGCAGGCGTGAGGTCAACGGGCTAAGCCCGGCAATCATGCCGGCTTCCCAGTCGATGAGCGTGCCGTAGCAGTCAAAAGTGAGTGTGGAAAATTCGGAAAGCTTCATCGGTTGGTGTGGGTCCCTGCCGGACTCAGTTAGTGATTCAAGGTTATTGGACGATCGCTACAGATCGAAGGGCAGATCGAAGCGCCAGTCATCTGAAAACTGAAATCTGCCATTGATTCAAGCTGCTATGTAAATCTGTGCAGCCGGACAAGGCATCGAACGTGCTCTGTTTCATTGGTAAGTGTCGATCTATCGAAATCGCAATATTGATCATACAACACTGAAAAAAATGGTTGGACCAGAGGAAATTGCTCTAAGTTTTTTAAAGTTTACTTTATGTTTGCCGGAATTCGTTAAAACTATTCCAGTCAGTACTCATTTGCAGCTGAACGATATTTGTTTTGCATGATCTTAGTACCAGCAATATCGTGAATCTGGCAGTGGCACAGGGAACAAACCGTAATGAAATTCATCATGGCATTGTTGGTATCGTTCGGGCTTTTCGGCAACGTATGGTCCGCCGAGCCAATAAACACGCTGGAAAAATCCGGGCTTTGGGGTTACAAGCCCTCTGGAGTTGCTATTCGGGGCTTCGACACCGTGGCGTACTTTACCGAGGGCAAGCCGGTGAAGGGAAAAGAGAGCATCAGCACCTCCTGGAAAGGCGCGACCTGGCATTTCTCATCCGAGAAGCATCGCGACATGTTCGCCGCAGAACCGGAGAAATATGCACCGCAGTACGGGGGTTACTGTGCCTACGGCGTAGCAGTGGACAATCTGGTTAAGATTGAAGGGCATCTGTGGGATATCGTCGACGGCAAGCTCTATTTAAACTACAACGAGAAGCTGCGCAACAAGTGGCGTGAAGATATTCCTGGCTACATAAAAACAGCTGATCAAAAATTCGAAAAGCTGGTGCTTGGAAGTTAGCAGAAGCCGCCTCGGTGAGCGACGTGCTGCCGCCCGGCAACCAGCTACCGGGCGCCGCTGCGTTTCACAAGCCCATGCTCGCCCAAATCATTCCAGACTTCCTGTTTATCTATCAGCCCGTCACTTACAACAAAGCGATCGATAAATCGAATCGAGGAAAACGCGCTGCCATCAAGCCAGGTGCCGTTCAATGTGCCAGTGCAGTAGACCACTGAGCCCTGGTCAGAACCACAGACATCGAAGCGCTCAAACTCTTTGCTGATACTCGCGTAGCGGCTTTTAGCCCAGTCGACTAATTGCTGTAATTGGGTGAATTTCTGCCCGCCCGGAAATGTCATGTGGAAGTTTGCGCCCAGATAAGTTTCGGCTTGCCGCAGATCTCGCGCCTCCATCGCCTTCAAATAGGATTTTACAATCGTGTCTGGCGTTGGTAGTGGTTTGCCGGGAATGCGCGTTGTTCGTCCCCGCATGTAGCTGTGTGGCTGTACTTCATTGATAAATACCGTGATGCCATCCAGTGGTGCGGCAATGGTGGCTCTTGCTGCATCGGTTAAGCCTTTGCAAAGAGATGAACGTGTTTCATCGTCATAGCCTTCTATGAGCGTTACCTGTATGACTGGCATATTTGCGTCCAGGGGTTATTTGTATAGCGGCGGGTTTCCGGTCACCAGTTTCCTGCCCAGCTGTTCCTGCCCCATAGTTCCCGCCGTGCCGTTATGCGTAGTCACTGCTGATGACAGAGCCCTGAAGAATGCCCAGAAGAAGGTTCGCTGGAAGGCCTGGCTAAAGTTCGCATGGTATAGTGGCTGTGCAGAACCGGCAATGACTCTGTGCGGTAATGTAGATAAATCTGCCAGGCAAAGTTCACCACAACGTCTTCGTCTTTATGACTAACACTATCGATTCAAAAAACGTCCGCAACGTCAACATGGCACTCTTGATCGTCGATCTGCAAAACGACTTTCTTCACCCTGACGGTGCCTATGGACGAGCGGGTCAGAAGAGCGATGCCATTGCCGCATTGCCGGAATCCGTATTGCCTGTTGCCGATGCGGTGCGGCAGTCGGGTGGCTGGATCGTGTCTACTCAGTTTACGCTGGTGCCGGGCAAGGCCGATGTGCCGTTTATATCACCGCACTTAAAGAAGTTGCGGCCTTTTTTGACCACGGGTGATTTTAAGCCGGGCTCCTGGGGCCATGCATTGGTTGACCGATTGCAGCCTGCAGACATCACGGTTGAAAAAGTCGCGTACTCGGCTTTTTATATGACCCGCATGGAGTGGGTGCTGAAAAAGGCCGGCATCGAAACTATTTTCGTTTGTGGCATTGTTACCAATGGCGGGGTGGCGTCAACAGTCAGGGATGCGCACGTTCGCGACTTTCATATCACCGTGTTGAGCGATGGATGTGCAGCGTTTTCTGAACCCGTGCATCAATCTGCACTGGCTGATATGTCAAGCATAGCTTCTGTTTGCAGTTGTCGGGATGCAGTGCTGCAATTGTCTTCCTGATCTGTCGCCCTGATCGTTGTATTGTAAAAAACCACCGAAAAACCGCTTACAGGTAAACGCTCTGGACTGTTTACCTGCGGCAATCGGCGGATAATAGTAAGATTACACCACACAGACTCTGGAGCACCTATGGACCCCGATTTCTGGCATGAGCGCTGGCACAACAATGAGATTGGCTTTCACGAGAGCAAAGTAAACCCGGCTTTACTAAAGCACTTGTCGTCGATCGAGCTTGCCAGTGGTAGCCGTGTGTTTGTGCCTCTTTGTGGAAAAACGCTGGACATAGGCTGGCTACTATCACAGGGGTACAGTGTCGTCGGGGCTGAATTGAGCAAGATGGCAGTGGAGCAGTTGTTTGCAGATCTTGGTGTTGAGCCGGCTATCGCGGAGGCCGGTAAGCTGTCACGCTATCACGCCGAGGGTATCGATATATTTGTCGGCGACATATTTGATCTGACCATGGACAGGGTGGGGCAGGTCGATGCCGTGTACGACAGGGCCGCACTGGTTGCGTTGCCTGAGCCTATGCGCAAGCAATACACTGCACACTTGTCGACCATAACGAATTTAGCGCCACAGCTACTGGTTACCTTTGAGTACGATCAGCGGGTAATGGAAGGGCCGCCATTCAGTATTTCCAGTGACGAGGTACAGTCACACTATGCCAGTCAATATCAGATCACGTCTCTGTCCAGCGGGCCAATCAAAGGCGGTTTAAAGGGCAAGACAGAGGCGATAGCCACTGTATGGTTGTTGAAAGGCCGGTCTTAAGACTGATTTTTTAAATGCAAAATGTAAATGTGTCTTTTCGCGAGAACGCGTTCGAACAAAACGTTGAGCTGATTATTGTTGGCGCCGGTGCTTGCGGATTGATCGCGGGCTTGCGTGCGCACAGAGCCTTGCAAGAGCACAGGAAAGAGGCGCAGGTACTTATACTGGAACGAGACAGTTCGCCCTGCGGTTCCACATCGCTGTCATCGGGTTTTATTCCTGCCGCTGGTACGCGCTTTCAACAATCCGATGGTCAGTCTGCTGACAGTGCTGACGAGTTTGCAAAGGACATTCAGGCCAAGTCACAAGGGCAGTCTCTGCAGTCTCATGTGCAGCTGGCCTGCGATAATATCGCACAGGCGATGGAGTGGCTGGCAGACGAGTATTCAGTCCCGTGGGTCGTCCTTGATGATTTCCTTTATCCCGGGCACCGCTTTCATCGAATGCATGCGGTACCTGAAAAAACCGGTGAAGCGCTGCAGGCCAGGCTACTGGCCGCAGTGCAGCAGCAGGAGATACCTGTCGCCACTGAATCCAGAGTCACCACCTTATATACCGATACGCCGGATACCGTGTCAGCAAGTACAGCTTCGACCAGTGCAAACACGGTAACGGCAAACATGGCAACTGCAAACAACGCGCGAATCACCGGTGTGGAGATCACAAGGCCTGATGGTCATAGTGAATCTATAGGCTGCAAGGC
Source organism: uncultured Granulosicoccaceae bacterium (assembly GCA_964393885.1). Taxonomy (GTDB): domain Bacteria; phylum Pseudomonadota; class Gammaproteobacteria; order Granulosicoccales; family Granulosicoccaceae. The sequence goes on from CAYMVV010000103.1 coordinate 9,326, forward strand.
TCTGATACTGGCGTGCAACGGTTATGGTGGTAACAAAGATATGGTTGAACGCTATATACCGCAGATTGCCAGCGGCCTGTACTTTGGTCACCCCGGTAATACCGGCGATGCAGTTGTGTGGGGTGAGCAACTAAACGCCGATCTGATGCATTTGTCGGGCTATCAGGGGCATGGGTCAGTTGCACATCCGCATGGCATGTTGATTACCTGGGCGTTAATGATGGAGGGTGGCATTCAGGTCAACCTTGAGGGGCAGCGCTTTTCCAATGAACACGGTGGATACTCAGAGCAGGCGGTTAACGTATTGGCGCAAACTGATCAGCTTGCCTGGAACATTTACGATAGCCGCATACACCACTTTGCGATGGGGTTTCCGGACTATGTTCAGGCCTGTGAGGCTGGCGCCATCAAAACTGCTGACACAATAGACGAGCTGGCAGCAAATACAGTTGTGCCGCTGGGCGGGCTTGCTAACACACTGGAGGCGGTAGACTCTTTTAGACGCGGCGACAGGGTTGATCCCTATGGCCGGAGCTTTGTCGGCGATAAGGCATTGCAACCTCCGTGGTATGCGGTAAAAGTAACCGGTGCGTTGTTTCACACACAGGGTGGCCTTGTGCTCGATGATCAATGCAGAGTATGCAAGGCAGATGGTTCTGTTTTCGATAACCTGTTTGCCGGCGGCGGGGCTGCCTGCGGTGTGTCCGGACCCGAGGTATCTGGCTACCTGTCGGGTAACGGTTTGTTAACCGCGGTTGCATTTGGTTTCGTCGCCGGTGGTAGCGCAGCAGAATCAATCCGTGGTAATTAACTTGGTAGTTAATACATAATTTGAACGGTACTGATACAACACCCCATAATTTCACATCCGGTAAAAACAATGCATAAAGTCGAAGCGCACGGCGCGAACATCCCTGCCATCGGGTTTGGTACCTGGACACTAAAAGGAGAGCAGGCCAGCAGCCTGGTTGAGCATGCGCTGGGTGTGGGGTATCGGCATATAGATACAGCGGCCATGTATGACAATGAAGAGGCGGTGGGTAAAGGTCTCAAGGCGTCATCGGTTCCGCGCAACGAGATTTTCCTGACCACCAAAATCTGGCCCACTGAACTGGCAGAGGGTGATCTTCAGCAATCCGTGCATTCGAGTCTCAGGCGCCTCGGTGTAGATGCGGTGGATCTGCTACTTGTACACTGGCCGTCGAAAACAATACCACTGGCGGAAACGATTGGTGCGCTCAATGAGGTGGCCGCGAAAGGGCTTGCACATCATATTGGAGTGTCCAACTTTACCGTACCTCTGTTAAACGAGGCGGTACCGCTCTCTGCACGTCCGCTGATTTGCAACCAGATTGAGTATCACCCGATGCTGAATCAGGATATCGTGATGGGCGCCTGTCGAGGTCATGCGATGGCGGTTGTTTCCTACTGTCCGCTGTTTCGAGGTGGAGAACTGTTCGCCAACGATCCGATTGCTGCACTTGCAAACAAGTACAACAAATCCCCTGCGCAAATTATATTGCGCTGGCAGGTTCAGCAGGACAGTGTCATTGCCATCCCGCGTTCAACCAATAAAGACCGTATTGCAGAAAATCTGGATGTGTTTGATTTTGCGTTAACTGACGAAGACATGAAAGCCATTAGTGCGCTGCGTACCAACAACAGGCGAATATGTGATTTTGAATTCTCACCGCAGTGGGATATCGCTTAAAGACGGGCATCGTTTCGTGTTCCCCATTGTAGTTCGTTCCATGCCATCACTTGATTAATGCAACTATCTGCGGCACTCAAGACTATGTAGCAAAGGAAGGGGCGTACAGGATCCGACAGCTCATCAGGAAAGCGTATAGGGAATAATGCCCCGGTAATTGGTATCAATCTTCAAGCCGCGTTTTAACGGTGGCAGTGCCCGTTGCACACAATGCTCTCTCTCGCATATTCGGCAAGATGTACCAATTGATTCGAAGTGTTCAATTGAGTCAGCGGCCAGTGTATCGCTATAAACAAAGTCATCCTTAAATTTTATTTCACAGCCCAGCGCCAGTGCATACTGTTGTGTCGGGTCTTTATAGCCACCGGTCGGCTTGTCTACTGTACAGGCCAGGCACAGATAGCGCACGCCATCAGGAGTTTCTGCCAGCTGTCGAATAATTTGCCCCGGGGTTTCAAACGCACGATGTGCATTCCACAGCGGGCAGGCGGAACCGAAGCGTGCAAACTGCAGCCGTGTGGCGCTGTGTCTTTTGGTGATGTTGCCGGCACGATCAATCCTTGCAAAAAATATCGGTACACCTGACAGTCCGGGGCGTTGCAGTGTGCTTAATCTGTGTGCTACCTGTTCGACGCTTGCGTCGAACTGATCGGCCAGGTCGACAAGGTCGTGCCTGCGTGCTCTGGCGGCCGCCTGAAATTCCGCATAGGGCATTAGCAGGGCGCCTGCAAAGTAATTAGCCAGACCGATGCGGCATATATCAGCTGCCTCCGCAGAACGAAACTGCGCGTCACTAATAATGTTATCCATCACCTCGCGATGCTCAAGTAGTGCAATCTGATGAGCAATCTGAAACGCCTGGGTTGAGGGTGGCGCTCTGCGGTTAACACGCAACAGTCGATTGTCCGGGTTGTAGCTTCGCAGTACATTGGTAGCGTCCAGTTCCTCGCCAAGGGTTACACCGTGTTGATCGATCAGGTAACGGCGCAATGACTGATTGCGATCGGGCTGGTATCGTCTGTCTGCGTTCTGCTGACTGGCGTGCTGTTGAGTTAAATGTGCGGCAAGTGCCTCGGCGCGTACATCCAATTCGTCAACATAGTTATTTTTAAAGTGGAAGTAGTCGCGAACTTCCTCGTAGGGCGTTGGCTCGCCGATCACCCCTGAGCGAGTAATGGTGTCATCCAGTTCCGCGAGTTGATCGCTGGCGCGGCGCAACGCCTGATGCATCGTGATAACCGACAGCGCGACACCGGGTGAGTTCTGGGCCGCGAGGCGCAGCTCTCGCGATGACGGCGCCTTGCCATCAAATATCGGGTCGGCATAGCACTCGAGCAGGTCGGCCAGCAATCGATCACTGTCCTGTCTTGAGAGCTCCGCAATGTTGACCGCGAACCGCTCGGCCAGAGCCAGCAGTACCGAGGCAGTCACGTGGCGCTGGTTGTTTTCGAGCTGGTTCAGATAGCTGGTTGATATCCCCAGCTGCTCGGCAAACTGCGCCTGTGTCAGCTGCTGCTCATCGCGCAGTTCGCGCAGTTTTTGACCGATAAAAAGTTTGGGTGTCCTCATTACACATTTATACAAACACAATTTGCAAATAGCAAACATTGAAATTGAATGCGTGAATACAGTTGCGCGAAGCCGTGTAATACCCGATTCTTGCGTGGAAAATTGAAGATGGTAAATTGTTGCAATTACAGTAGGTTTCGCGAACATCTGGTCACAGCTGGCATCATCTGGTCGGATGCTGCCCCGGTCCGCTGGCAGATTCGCCCCTGGTTGAACATTTCCGTAATACTAATCCGCATTCCGGCGATCCGGGTTTACACTCTATGGGGCATCCGGATAAGAAAGAGCAATATTGATGACAAATGTACTGGCCGAACTGGCAGAACGTCGTACGCAAGCCCGGCTTGGTGGCGGGCAGGCCCGCATCGACAAGCAGCATGCCAAAGGCAAGCTCACCGCACGTGAGCGGCTTGATGTGTTGCTGGACGACGGATCGTTCGAAGAGTACGACATGTACAAAACCCACCGCTGCACAGACTTCGGTATGCAGGAAAACCAGCCACCGGGCGACGGCGTTATTACAGGCTGGGGCACCATCAACGGCCGTCAGGTCTATGTGTTCTCGCAGGACTTCACCGTATTTGGCGGGTCGCTGTCGGAGACCCACGCCGAGAAAATCTGCAAGGTAATGGATCTGGCGTTACAAAACGGTGTGCCGTTGATCGGGCTCAATGATTCAGGCGGTGCTCGTATACAGGAAGGGGTGGCATCACTGGGTGGCTATGCCGAGGTCTTCTGGCGCAACGTTCAGGCATCCGGTGTTATCCCGCAGATCTCGGTGGTGATGGGGCCCTGTGCCGGTGGCGCTGTGTACTCACCTGCCATGACAGACTTCATCTTCATGGTAAAAGACACCAGTCATATGTTTGTAACCGGGCCGGATGTCGTCAAGACAGTTACCAACGAAATAGTATCTGCCGAAGAGCTGGGCGGTGCCGGCACCCATACCAAAACCTCATCCGTTGCAGACGGCGCTTATGAGAACGATATGGAAGCGCTGTTTGAAGTGCGTCGACTGTTTGATTTTCTGCCCTTGTCCAATCGATCGGAGGTACCACAGCGAAACACCAATGATCGCTATGATCGTCAGTCGCTGGCGCTCGATACATTGGTACCAACAGACCCGACCAAACCCTATGACATGAAAGAGGCAATACACGCCATAGCGGACGACGGTGACTTTTTCGAAATTCAACAGGACTTCGCCAGTAATATACTCTGTGGTTACATTCGGCTCAATGGCGACACCATCGGTGTAGTGGCCAACCAGCCAAAGGTACTGGCCGGTTGTCTTGATATCAACAGTGCCAGAAAGGCCGCGCGCTTTGTGCGCTTTTGCGATGCGTTTAATATTCCCTTGTTGACGCTGGTTGATGTGCCGGGCTTTCTGCCCGGTACTGCACAGGAGTACGGCGGTATCATCAAGCATGGTGCCAAGCTGTTGTTTGCCTTTGCCGAGGCAACCGTGCCCAAGGTCACTGTCATATTGCGCAAGGCATACGGCGGGGCCTACGACGTCATGTCGTCGAAGCACATCAGGGCTGATGTTAACTATGCGTGGCCAAGTGCAGAGATTGCAGTAATGGGTGCCAAGGGTGCAACGGAAATACTCTATCGCAGCGAGCTCGATAACCCTGAAAAAATAGCCAAACGCACCGCTGACTATGAAGAGCGGTTTGCCAATCCCTTCATAGCTGCACAGCGTGGATTTATAGATGAAGTCATTCAGCCGCATTCTACTCGTCGCCGAATTTGCCGTTCATTTGAGCTGTTGAAGTCAAAGCAGGAAGTTCGTCCTACTCGCAAACACGACAATATTCCGCTATGAGCGCCCCCACCGTGAAACCAATAACCAAAATACTGGTCGCCAACCGTGGCGAAATTGCCTGCCGTGTTTTTGCTACGGCAAAAAAACTTGGCATCGCAACCGTGGCAATCTACTCCGATGCCGACGCCAGCGCACTGCATGTCAGGCACGCGCATGAGTCTGTCGCTATTGGTGGGGTTACCGCAGCCGAAAGCTATCTGTTGATCGATAAGGTGATAGACGCCTGTCGAAGCACTGGTGCCGATGCAGTGCATCCGGGTTACGGTTTTTTATCAGAACAACCCGACTTCCCAACGCAACTTGAAGCGGCGGGTATCACGTTTATTGGTCCGGGCCCGGATGCAATACGCGCCATGGGTGACAAAATCACCTCGAAGAAACTGTCAGCCGAAGCCGGAGTTAACACTGTACCGGGCTATATGGGCATCATTGAAGATGCAGAGCACTGCCGCACCATAGCCGATGAAATAGGTTATCCGGTGATGATTAAAGCCAGCGCCGGTGGAGGGGGTAAAGGCATGCGCATCGCCTGGAGTGCAGACGAAGTGCTGGATGGCTTCGAGCGCTCGGCGTCAGAAGCGCGCTCATCGTTCGGTGATGACAGAATCTTTGTTGAGAAATTTATCACTGACCCGCGTCATATAGAGATCCAGGTGTTGGCAGACAAACACGGTAACTGTATCTATCTGGGTGAGCGCGAGTGTTCGATACAGCGTCGCAACCAAAAGGTCATCGAGGAGGCGCCATCTCCGTTCCTTGACGAGAAAACCCGTCAGGCGATGGGTGAGCAGGCAGTGGCATTGAGTAAGGCGGTGGATTACTCCAGTGCCGGTACCGTTGAGTTTATTGTCGACAGTGATCGCAACTTCTATTTTCTTGAAATGAATACCCGCCTGCAGGTCGAGCACCCGGTAACCGAGCTAATTACCGGAGTAGATCTGGTGGAGCAGATGATCAACGTCGCCGCTGGCGAACCGCTGACACTGGCCCAAAAAGACATCAAACTCAATGGCTGGGCAATGGAAAGCAGGCTGTATGCAGAAGACCCGAAGCGTAATTTTCTGCCCTCTATCGGACGACTGGTTCGCTACCGGCCGCCCGAGTCACTCGCCAGTGCGGCGGGTACTGACGCTATCGTGCGCAACGATACCGGCGTTGAGGAAGGCAGCGAAATATCAATGTACTACGACCCGATGATTGCAAAGCTCTGCACCTGGGACAAAACCCGGGAGCTGGCCATAGACGGCATGTGCGATGCACTCGATCAGTTTGAGTTGGGCGGGGTGGGAAACAACCTGCAGTTTCTGTCTGCCATTATGAGTCATCCGCGCTTTCGCGAAGGGCGACTGACCACAGCGTTTATCGACGAAGAATACCCGGACGGCTTTTCAGACACCGACCCGGATGCATCGTTAATGCAGCGTTTCATTGCGGTTGCTGCCACACTCAACCATATAGAAGCAGACTTTTATAGCAACAGCGCAAACAAAACCAACGTACTGGCCGGTCAGGTAGATGATGCGGGAGTGGTTGTTCGGGTTAGCGGCCAGAATACCCCTGTTGTTGTCACTGTTCGACCGGGTAATCGGTACGCGGTTGCAATGGGAGAATCCAGCGCACCGGCAATCAATATAGAAACTGACTGGCAGCCGGGAGATAACATCGCAACAATCAAGCTCGACGATACCACTGTCTCCGTGCAGGTGTTCAAAGCGGTTGCCGGCTATGAGCTATGGCATGGCGGGTATCAGGTGCAGGCGCAGGTGATGTCTGCCAGAAAGGCCGAGCTGGCCTTGCTGATGATAGCCAAGGAACCAGAGGATTTGTCCCGATTCCTGCTCTGCCCAATGCCAGGTCTGGTCGTGGCACTGCATGTAAAAGAGGGTGACTCGGTCGAGGCCGGTCAGCCGCTGGCAGTGGTCGAGGCGATGAAAATGGAAAACGTACTGCAGGCAGAGAAAAGCGGTGTGGTGGGCAAGGTTCCGGTGAGCGTAGGCGATAGTCTGCAGGTTGATGAAATCATTATGGAGTTTGAATGATGGATAAAGAGCTTGATCAGTGGCGCGAAGTCGCAAAGCGCGAGCTGCGCGGCCGCGACCTCGAATCATTGGTGACCAAAACACCTGAAGGTATAGATGTCAGGCCGCTGTATACCTCGTCCGATACCGACAACCTCGCAGACCAGAACACCGTGCCGGGGAGTGATCCATTCGTACGCGGTATCCGGGCCACCATGTATACCGGCAGGCCCTGGACTATTCGCCAGTATGCCGGGTTCTCAACAGCGCAAGAGTCAAATGACTTCTACCGAAAGAACCTGGCTGCAGGCCAAAAAGGATTATCGGTAGCGTTTGATCTGGCTACACATCGTGGCTATGACAGCGATCACGAACGCGTGGTCGGTGATGTCGGCAAGGCTGGTGTTGCCATAGATTCCGTAGAAGACATGAAAGTATTGTTTGATGGCATCCCGTTAAACGAGATGTCCGTGTCAATGACCATGAATGGTGCCGTGTTACCGGTGCTCGCAATGTTCGTCGTGGCTGGTGAGGAGCAGGGTGTCGAGCGCGGTGCCCTAAGTGGCACTATCCAGAACGATGTGCTGAAAGAGTTCATGGTGCGCAACACCTATATCTATCCGCCCGAGCCATCGATGCGCATCGTCGCCGATATCATCGAGTACACATCAAAGGAGATGCCGCGCTTTAACTCTATTTCTATCTCCGGGTATCACATGCAGGAGGCCGGGGCCACCCTCGCACAGGAGCTTGCCTACACCCTCGCCGATGGTATGGAGTACGTGCGAGTCGCCAAATCCAAAGGGCTCGATGTTGATGACTTTGCCGGCAGACTGTCATTCTTTTTCTGCATTGGTATGGACTTCTTTATGGAGGCCGCCAAACTGCGTGCCGCGCGTAAACTGTGGGCTCGCATCATGACTGACCTGGGTGCTAAAAAAGACAGCTCTAAACTGTTGCGTACACACTGCCAGACGTCGGGTGTCTCGCTGACCGAGCAAGACCCTTACAACAATGTCGTGCGCACCGCATACGAAGCGCTGGCGGCAGTACTGGGTGGCACACAGTCTTTGCATACCAACTCCTTTGACGAGGCCATTGCCCTGCCCACGGAAACCTCTGCACGTATTGCTCGTAACACGCAGCTTATACTGCAGCACGAAACCGGCGTCACGCGAACAGTCGATCCACTGGGCGGGTCGTATTACGTAGAGTCTCTGACAGATGAACTGGCCGACAAAGCCTGGTCAATGATTCAGGAGATCGAAGCGTACGGCGGCATGACCAAAGCGGTGGTCGACGGTCTGCCCAAGCGCAACATAGAGCAAGCCGCCGCACGACGGCAGGCCCGCGTTGATGGTGGTGATGACGTTATCGTCGGTGTTAACCGTTATCGTCTTGAAGACGAGCCAGCGGTAGACTCATTGCGTATAGACAACGCCAAAGTCCGCAGGCAACAGATTGAACGGTTGAAAGCTGTCCGCTCGCAACGCGACGATAGCGCCTGTACACAATCACTGACCAACCTCACAACAGCCGCAAAAGAGGAATCAGGCAACCTGCTGGAGCTGGCAGTCGAAGCCGCCCGCTGTCGCGCCACACTGGGTGAAATATCCAGCGCGCTCGAAGAGGTGTTTGGCCGCCATCAGGGCGTGACCGATATCGTCACCGGCGTATATGAAGATGAGTACAGCAATACAGGTGAAATGACACTCATCAAACAGCGCGTAAAAGACTATGCGCAAGAGCGTGGTCGCGACCCTTACGTGCTGGTTGCCAAAATGGGACAGGACGGCCATGACCGTGGTGCAAAGGTAATCGCATCATCGTTTAGCGATATCGGTTTCAAAGTCAGCGTGTCGGATCTTTTTATGACGCCGGAAGAGGTGGTTGCCAAGTGTAAGGAACTGCCAATTGATGTGGTCGGTGTGTCCAGTCTGGCAGCCGGTCACCTGACATTGATACCAAAGCTGATTGAACTGCTGAATGAAAATGATCTGGGTAACATCAAAGTGGTGTGTGGCGGCGTGATACCGGAGCAGGACTACCAGGAGCTGCTTGATGCCGGTGTCTCTGAAATATTCGGCCCCGGCACCTCTGTGATCGATGCCGCGAATGCAGTGCTTGGGCAAATTGTTGGCGACAGACGCAATCGCTGAATCACCTGCTGATCAGGGTGCGACGCCTTGATAGTGATTCACGGGCTTTTTAATCTATAGCTAACCTTGCCCGGATTTGTAGGAAAATTCCTACAAAAAGCAGGGGATATTGAGCAAATTAACGCTGTAATAACGGTGCGTTAACGGTAGATTGCTGATTCGTCCAGATGTATTGGCTTTGCGTATAGGCGGGTGGTGCGTATTCCGGCGAAGCTGATCACCTGTTCCGGCCCATGGTGATCACCGCACAG
>CAYMVV010000104.1:0-3013 GCA_964393885.1 uncultured Granulosicoccaceae bacterium
CTAGCTCGCCATAAATCGTGTATTGAGCTGCGCCAATCCGCCCATCAGACATGACTGATCAGATCCGACACAGACCATTTGGTATCCGTAGCCGATGTAGCGTTCAGCTACCAACGGATCAAACGCCAGTGTGGCTGATGCTACACCTATTGCAGCAAGTCGCTCTGCTGCCTCACGGATGGCCTTTTGCACATCTGCGTGTTCAGTGTCACCCAGATGATCCATCGATGCTGACAGATCAGCCGGACCGATAAACACACCATCTACACCGGGTACCTGTGCGATGGCTTCCAGCTCTGCCATCGCCTCCAGGGTTTCTACCTGTACAATGACAGTCACCGCCTCGTTGGATTCCTTGAGGTAGGCTTTATCGCGGCCAAAGTTGGAGGCCCGCGAACTACCAGCCACGCCGCGTACACCTTCGGGCGGATACCGGGTTGCAGCAACCGCGTCGCGCGCTTCCTGCGGGTTCTGTACATACGGGATGATAAAATTCTGTACACCAGCATCCATAAACTGCTTTATTAACACCATGTCGTTCCACGGCGGCCTGGCCAACAGGCTTGAGTTGCTGCCACGCATGGCCTGCAACTGTCCGCGCAAGGTTGGCAGATCATTTGGTGCATGTTCACAATCGACCAGTACCCAGTCGAACCCCGCATCACCGACAATTTCTGCCACTATCGGGGACGCCAGACTCATCCAGATTCCCTGTTGTGTCTGACCGGCAGCGAGAGCTGCTTTTAATTTGTTTTGCATAGTTGCGGATCTCTTGGTGGCTGGGTGTTGGTTGCATTCGTATTATCACTCATTTATTGGTCATGCAACCAATGACAAACGATCAGCTGCCTGGGCACCCTGTACATCGTCAACCTGAAGGCACATTGTTGCCCCTGGCAAGTGCACCTCGATTGTGATCGTTAAAACAGATGTGAAGATCATGTGCTCACGGATCCTTCAGCGCTGACCTACCCCAGATGCTTGCCACCATCCATCAGCAGCAACTCACCGGTGATTACAGACGTCGCTGTCGCCAGCCAGACAATGGCGCCAGCCACATCCTCTGGTGTGCAGGCGCGCTGTAGCGGTACAGACGATTCATAGCCTGATTTTACTTTTTGAAAGCCCTCCTCGCCTATTCCATCGCGAAACCAGCGGCTGGTTATCAGCCCGGGGCATACGGCATTAACTCGAATGTCAGGCGCCAATTGTCGAGCCAGATGCAGTGTCATCGAATTCATCGCACCCTTGGAGGCGATGTACGGGACCGACGAACCTATACCCAGCGAACCCGCTATCGATGACACATTAACAATAGATCCGCCTCCATTTGCACACAGTGCATCACGGGCAGCACGCACCATCTGAAACGCACCGACCACATTGACATCATAGATGCGTGAGAATACCTCGCCGGTCAGCGCATCCCAGTTGTCGACCCCGGTGAAGCTTGTCATTCCCGCATTGTTGACGAGCACATCCAGCCTTCCCCACTCAGAGATTACCGCCTCCACCATAGCTACACAGGCCGCATCATCGGCTACATCACCCTGAAGCACAATCGCCTGCCCCCCGGCATTTTCGACAGCAGCACGAGTCTGTTCAGCTTCAGCCTCACTTTTGTTATAGTTAATCAGTACGTTGTAACCTTGCTCACTCAGTTCAATCGCCACCGCAGCACCAACACCTGTAGCGGAACCCGTTATGATGGCGCACTTGCTTTGAGTCATTGCTCTTTGCATCCTGGCTCTTTGCGTCATTGCTCTTTTCCCTCAATATGAAAATCGCAGGTTAGCACTACAGACGTGCAGGAGTCTGCACGGCAGACCCTCGGCGAATACGTCAAGACGGTGGTTTCTTATTGATGGTTATTCCGCGCCACCGAGAACATTCATGATGGACCGCCCGGTGATATAAACCATGACAAGCGATTATCAACTATTCAACCTGGATGAGTTCGAACTCCAGTCTGGTGTGGTACTGGCCCGCGCAACACTCGCTTACAAAACCTATGGCAAGCTCAACAAGGCGAAAGACAATGTCGTGGTCCTGCCAACTTTTTACACCGGTAATCACACACGCAACGAGGGCTTCTTTGGTGCCGGGCGCGGCATCGATCCCGAACGACACTTCATTGTATCGATCAATATGTTCGGCAACGGAATTTCATCATCCCCGAGTAATACACCAGCACCTCACAATGGTGCGGCATTTCCAAAGATAACTTTGTACGACAACATTAAGGCACAACACCGGTTATTGACCGACGCACTTGGTGTTACGCAGATTGCGCTGGTGATCGGATGGTCAATGGCCGGTTGCCAGTCATTTCAGTGGGCCGCTCAATACCCGAATATGGTAGATGCCATACTGCCGTTTTGCGCATCTGCCAAAACAGCCGAGCACAATTGGGTTTTTCTCGAAGGCGTTAAAGCAGCCCTGCAGGCCGACGCCAGCTACGATGGCGGCAACTACCAAACTCCGCCAGTTAAAGGCCTGAAAGCATTTGGCCGTGTATATGCAGGCTGGGCATTCTCGCAAACCTTCTTTCGCGACAAACTCTATCGCCAACAAGGATTCAATTCGGCAGAGGAACTGCTGCGAGACTGGGAAGAGGATCACCTGCAATGGGATGCCAATGATCTGTTATGCAAACTATCGAGCTGGCAGAGGGGTGATATCAGCCTGCAACCACTCTATCAGGGTGATTTTCTAAAGGCACTTACTGCTATCAAGGCACGCACGATAGTTATCGCGTGCGACAATGATCTGTACTTTCGCCCCGAAGATAACGCCCTTGAAGTTGAACACATAAATAATAGCGAGCTCAGGATTTACCGCTCAGCCTGGGGTCATTGCGTCGCATCACCTGGAAACGACCCTGCCTTTCAGGACTATCTTGATACCGCAGTCAGGGATTTGATAGGCTAGCCTGACCATTACCCTATCTATCTATTGTTAGTCATGCATCTGTTAGTCATGCATCTGTTAGTCATGCATCTGTTAGTCATGC
>CAYMVV010000104.1:3113-18629 GCA_964393885.1 uncultured Granulosicoccaceae bacterium
TTAGTCATGCATCTGTTAGTCATGCATCTGTTAGTCATGCATCTGTTAGTCATGCATCTGTTAGTCATGCGTTTTTTAGTCATGCGTCTATAAATCATGCAGCTACTGGCCAATGCATCAATCACGCATTAGACATGAGGCACTGTGCCGTCTATTGCGGCACTCGCGAGCATACCCGCCAGTCGTACGCGGATAATTTCGTCAGCTTTTATCATTATCCGGTCGATCAACTCCCTGCAAATATAGTTTTCGTTATTCATCACTAAAAGGCAAATTGACTACCTGCCCATTGCGATTACTGCCGTCAGCGCAGTTCACAACGACTGCTTGTCCCTGTTTCCAATAATCTTTTTTCAGCATCCCCAATGCAATATTGCAATTAAACCGGGGAGACCAGATAGCGGTACTGATGTATCCGGCACCGTCCCCTTCGACCTGCAACGGCCAGGTTGACGCACAGGCCGGACACTTGCCACCATCGAATTTTATGCCGCGAATCTGTTGGACAGGACCCGACTCCAGCACGCGCAACAACGACTCCTTACCGATGTAATCAAGCGTTGCATCAGTACTGCAGAACTTGCCCAGATTGCATTCAAGCGGGTTGTTCTCCAACGTAATCTCATTGCCATACGACAGCAAGCCACCCTCAACACGTTCAATTAAATTCGGACAGCCGGGTGCCACATCCAGATCCTCACCGGCACTCCACAGCGTGTCCCACAGCTCAAGACCTCGACTTGAATCATCGAGATAAAGCTCAAACCCGCCCTGTTTGCTGTAGCCGGAATGAGCCACCACTATCGGATAACCGTTGAAATTAAGTTTTTTGAAACGAAAAAAGCCTATATCGTGAATCTGAGGACCGAACACGCGCTGCATCAATTCATAGGACTTCGGCCCCTGAACCGCCAATGGTGATACATCCGGCTCTCGTACGGTGACATCCATTTTGAGGCCAAACGCCAGTGCATTTGCCCACAACAATACATCAGAGTCGGCGATAGACAGCCAGAAATGGTCTTCAGACAGCTTTAGAATGACCGGATCGTTCAACATACCGGCGTACTGATCGATCAGCGGTGCATACAGGCACTGTCCAACCTGTGCATCACGCATGTCACGCGGTGTCATCAACTGCACCAGTCTGGCAGCGTCTCGACCGCTTAGCTCGACCTGACGCTGACAACTTACATCCCACAGCTGTACGTGCTCTCGCAGGTGCCAGTAGTCTTCTTCTACGCTGCGTCCAAAGCCCTTTGGTAAAATTGTGTGGTTAACGACTGAGTAATCGCTAACCCCAAGCGCTTCAATACGTGGGGTATACGGGGTAGATCGTTGACGGCGCGATACCGCCAGTCGAGCTTTCATTGCATATTCAGTCTTGTTGATATGTCGGCTTTAACCCACGACGGCGATCGGAAGCTTTGTAATAGATCCAGGAACGAGGGAGTTATCGTCATTCGAGGAATGATCCGGGTTATCAACAAAAACATCAATGATGCGATCGCAATAATTGATTTCCCCTGATTCATCTGCCCAGTTGCATTTATCTGCCCTGCTGCAGAACTGCGCACCGTTGCATTCCTCCACACAGTTGCAGCTTGTCTTGTCTCAGCCCTGTCGAACAGGCTATATTGACCTTAATTTGGCATATTATTAGTAGAAATTCGCTATGCAACTCGATTCTTTAGATATAAAAATACTAAACACACTGGTAGACGACGGGCGAGCCAGCATTGAGTCCGTGGCGGAACGAATCGGATTGAGTCCAACACCGACGAGGCGACGAATAAAACGTCTGGAAGATGAAAAGGTGATCACCGGCTATCGTGCCGAGATCGACCCCGACCGGGCGGGTCTGGAAATTCGGCTCCATGTCATGGTCAAACTGAAATCTCGTGACAGACCAACAATAGAGAAGTTTGAGGAAATCGTACAACAGACGCCCGAGATTCAATCATGCGATCTCCTGACCGGACAATACGATTACATCCTGTTGATCCACCTCGCCTCAATGCGCGACTACCATCGTTATCTGCGGCAGTTTCTTGATAATAACGATGGCATTGGCAGCATCGAATCCAATGTGGTCATTGGCAATATCAAGCACACACCGAAATTTGCACTCAAAGAGCAAAGAAAATAACTATCTAGAAACTAGAGACTTGAGACTTGAGACTTGAGACTAGAAAAAGGCCGCCGATTTTGTGAATACTTCAACTTATTATATATATTTAGCGCCATTAATTTACTGACTCAACCTCGACCACTCAGCGTCTGCCACCGCTTTGAAGTCGCTGATATCATCAACTGACAGCCAGCGTTTACGTCCGGCTTCGGCATAAAACAGAAACAACTGATCGCCAAAGATTTCCCACACTTTACCATTGGTTTTAAGCAAGCCATTGCCGAGACTCAGCGCGTTAGCACAGTGACCATTGTAAGCTGGCTTGTACTTGTCGGGGTTAGCCTGAAACAGTTCCGCACTTTCCTTCGATGCGAAGCGCCACTTCGCCCCCAGGTATTCCACCACCCACGTTTTCTTTCCCGACACAGCTTTAGCATGGGGATCACGCGACAGGGTGTGATAGGCAACCGTGTCATGACCACCAATCATAACACCACGCCGTGATTTACTGACAGGCTCGGCAGCGACCGCATTATTGATTGCCGCAACGCTAAACAGGCAAGCAAATACCGCCAGCACAGCATAGGCCAGCCATCGATTACTTCGCAGCCGGGATGCCGAAGAATGTAAATTATAGCTATTGGGCAGAGTCATACCGAGTCACCTGCTTTTCTGTCGGTTAGTTTGTTCGATAGGCGCATACTGGCAATATTGCTTCCAATCGTCAGTGACAAAGTCACCGTCGATGGCTGACGCTTACGCTTTTTGCAAAAGCAAAAAGATTCATTGGAAGCATAGATCCGTGTCAAGCCATCGATCTAACGAATAAACCGACAAAGACACGATACCGCTTATCAATTATTGTACGGTTGCCTGAATTTCGTCGATGTGCTCCAATTTCAGTATCCGCAGCTGCTGCACAGCACCGGTTTTATAGTTGCAGCAACATTTTTTCCGCTAAATATCAAGTGAGCAATATGCTACTTTCAAGACGTACACTACCAGCTGTCGCACTGATGACAGCGCTGTCCATCAGTGCCTGTTCCAGCGATGACGACGATGACTCGCCCGTCAACACCGACCCTGATAACGAGTCCGGGCAGACCAGTACCGAAATGACTTTTTTTCTGACCAGCGCTGGCCCGGGTGATGGAGGAAATCTGGGTGGACTTGCCGGTGCTGACGCGCATTGCGGCAACCTGGCTGAAGCGGTTGGTGTAACAGGCAGGGAGTGGCGAGCTTACTTGAGCACAACCGGCGCTGACGGTATTAATGCCAGCGAACGTATTGGTGAAGGTCCATGGATAAACGCCAACGATGTGGTCGTGGCACAAGACGTTGCCGACTTGTTGTCAGATTCCAACAACCTGAATCAGGAAACCGCTATTACGGAGACCGGTGAAATTATCGGCGGAGTTGGAGATTCACCCAATCGACATGACATTCTCACTGGCACAGAACTCAACGGTCTGGCTTCAACGGATTTATCAACAGATACCACCTGCTCTAACTGGACCAGCAACAGCACTGGCAGCGCATTGGTCGGACATCATGACCGGATGGGCGGCGGCCCTAATCCAACTTCATGGAGTACCGCGCACCCCTCTGCCGGCTGTAGTCAGGATGCTTTGATTTCAACAGCCGGAGACGGGTTGTTCTACTGTTTCGCTACTAACTAAAAAAGCCTTATATAATCGTCGGAGGCAGGGTCGGTATCTGAGTTACAGAACCGACACTGCTGGTTCCCCAGCTTCTTTTTTTGGTAAGTCGGGTATATCGGTAAGTCGGGTTTATCGGTGAGTCGGTTTATCGTTAAGTCGGTCCTGTCCCTTCAACAATTCCTCCATCAAAAACGGGCTTCGTATAGATGTGCTGCAGTTGTATCCGCATCATCTTATATTCTTGCAAATAAATTCTTTGTCAGAAAGATTTTCAGAGGCAGGTGATTTAACGCTGCGCTCTGGACAAATTCTGCGCCTTATCCAATCCAACAATAGAAGCAGCGTTGATCAATGATTTAAGCTTTGTGCCATCCAGATCTGCATCTTCCAGGTCAAGGTTTTTTACCGACGCACCAGTGAGATTGGCGCCGGCAAGCTTACTCCCGGATAGATTGACATCGTCCAGCACAGCATCATTGAACCTGGCAAACTCTGCATCAACGCGAGACAGATTGGCACCAGTGAAGTCTACATTGATTAACTTAGTTGAAGTCATCACGGTACCCATCAAACCCATTGACTGATTTTTCATATCCGCAGACAAATCTGAGTGCCGAAATGACGCGTCTGTCAAATCGGCACCTTTAAAATTAGCCGTTATACGGGTGTTATCAAAATTCGCCCCTTTGAGCATCGCCTTGCGTAGCTGCGTTGAGCGCAAGCTTGCACCCGACAGATCGGCGTTTTCCATGTTCGCCCCTATAAACCAGGCAAGGTCAAGCTTTGTGTCACTCAAGTTCGTATTGACAAGGATGGCATTATTTAAACGAGCCCAGCGCATATCAGCACCACTAAAATCAAGATTGCTAAGATCCAGACCAGAAAGCCTGCGATTGGTCAGGTCAACTCCAGCACCCGCTGAACCTTCTGCCAATAATTTCTCTATTTCGGCCCGTGTGGTATCCGACTCACTCCATTCAGGTGTTGACAGATCGACCAGGTCCATCATGTCTTGTGAAACGGCAGGTGAACTCACTGTCGTCAGCAGAATAGAAATGGCCACCATGGTTTTTATCATCATGAGCTGTTTTCCCCTTTCCAATTTAGCCCGGATTATTCATGAAATAGCGAGCGTGTCGCGTAGAGAATTATATTTCTGTTCCCGGAAAACCTACTGGACCAGTGCTTTTATAAACAGAGCCTCGATAGCCTCGGCAGAAGTTTGTGCCACCACACGATCAATCTCTTTGCCAGATGTAAACATGATAAGCGTTGATCGACGGCGAACACCCAGATCAGACACGATGGCATCTCGCTTGTGTTGATCCCAGTCAACTTTCATAATAACGACTTCCTGGTAGCCAGGTTTACCTTCCATTAGTGCACTCACGGTGCGCTCTTGAGCTCGGCAAGTCCCTCACCACGGGGCATAAAAATCGAGCATAAAGGGCTTGCCACTGGCAAGCATGTCTTCATATGCCTCGCGACTATAGTCTACATAATTGTTGTAATCTGCCCGGCTTGTAGCAGGGACCGTGACCACAATTGCGGACAGTGTTAAAAACTGCCTTCTTTTCATCAGTAGTGCACTTTGGTTTCAACTGGATACAAAATAATAGCACTGATACAACGACAACTATGGTGACAAAGTCACCGACCAAAATAATTCAGACCTTTACTGTTCGCCAAATTGGGGGAAATCAGGACAAATCAGTGTGAGCACGAAATGGACAACCACCCCTAATTTTTTGAGATTACCTGTATTATGGAGCGTCAATGCCAGATAGTTATTTTGCAGGCCCGTTGATTTATGCTGCCTGCTGGCTGCTATTCGGGCTGCTGCACTCAGTCCTTGCCAGAGCGTCAGTGCAGCAATATGTTGAAACCTTTATCGGTTGTTACTACCGAGTTACCTATAATTTAATCGCAGCGATCAAGATAACACTGGTATTTTACATTGGTAGTGTGTGGCTAAGCCATGATATTTTTAGCCCACTCAACAACGACTTCGTTTTCATTATTACTACAGGTCTTCGGTTGTTGGGAGTGATTGTGTTTGTACTGGCTCTGTCAATGTACGACCTGGGTCGATTTTCGGGCATCACTCAATTAATAACCGGTGAAAAAACAAGTTCAGCATCTAATGAACCACTACAACGCCAGTTCCTGAATCGATGGGTTCGTCACCCTCTATACACAGCAGCGTTTTTTCTACTGTGGGGTGGTGCGACATCGACACTTGGTTTATGGACAGCCATTTGGGGCACTATATATCTGATAATCGGCACCCTGTTTGAAGAACGAAAACTGGTACGTATTTATGGAAATGACTATCGAATTTATCAGCGTGAGGTGCCAAGATATTTCCCGGCTTTGAAACTTAAAAGTATACGATGAGGAGAAAACAGGATACACCACGGGCTGCAATGGCTTTACACGGCAGATTGATCAGAGTTAATAGGCCAGCCAGAAAGACCAGAGACAGGTCATCGATTGATCACTGTAGAAATGATCACTTTAGAATAATTGCATTTTAGACTTTTAAGCATTACCGCAAGCGAATAACCTCAGAGGATTATCTATTACTGGAGCAGCCTACCCGCATTCGTTCTACCTGTTCATTTCAGCGGTATTGCTTGAGCCATCATCATTTAACTGACAAACTACAAAAGGCGCCATCGACCAACTATGGAGCGAATTGTGGCAAACAAATCTGGCAGTCACTGGAACAATACCAGTGAAGGACTGCGCAAAGTCGAACTGCGTGCTGCTGGCTTTGATCCGGCAACGGCAAGGAATCGCTCACCTGTTGTCACTGTGGCCAGCCCTTACACCAACGCGCATCGTTGTAACAACCGGGTAAAGCGCATTGCAGAGGTGCTGATTGATGCGCTCGATAGACGCGGCGGTCAGGGCTTGCTGGTGGGCGCGCCCGCCGTGTCGGACGCGTTGACTCAGGGAACAGCGAATGCGGGCTACAGCCTGGTGTCTCGTGACCTGATGGCCGATTGTTTCGAAACCGGCCACTACGCTCATCACGCCGAGGCCATGGTGGTTATCTCGGGCTGCGATAAAACCGGAGCCGCCGCAATGATGCCGCTGGCTCGCACCAATGCACCGGGGCTGGTTATATATCCCGGCACCAGCTCACCCGGTTCAGTCAATTTTGGCAAATGGGCAGACAAGGGAAAGAACCTGACGATCATGGATTACGTGGAGGGCAGCGCCGCACAGGAAGCGGGCCTGATCAACCATGACGAACTCGTTCAGCTTGAAAAATCGGTCATGCCCGGCAGTGGCACCTGCGGTGCGATGTTTACCGCAAATACCATGAGTACCATCACCGAAGCCATTGGAATGATGTTGCCGAAAGGTGCCTCCCATCCGGCTGACTACGATGCCTCAAGCGATATACACGATGACGTCATCTATCAGGCCAACGCCAGCATCGATGCGCTGTTGAAAGTAATCAGTAACGATATTCGACCACGCGACATCATGACGTTAAAGGCATTTGAAAACGCCATTACTGTGGCCTACGCAATGGGCGGTTCGACCAATCTCTTTCTACATGTACTGGCGCTGGCGCGTGAAGCCGACGTACCTCTCACAATAGAGCATATACAATCGGTCGGCGAGCGCGTGCCGCTAATTGCAAACCTGCAGCCGCACGGACCCTATGCAATGCTGTCACTGCATCAAATCGGTGGCGTGCCGGTGGTCATGAAAGAGTTGCTTGAACAAGGTTATCTGCATGGTGATGTGCTGACGGTCACCGGTAAGAGCATGGCTGAGAACCTGCGCGACGTGCCTGCACTGGCGGCGATGCCACAGCAGCATATCGTGCTGCCAGTCAGTAAGCCTGTTGCGCCCGCCAACAACCATATTTCGGTGCTAAAGGGCAATTTAGCTACGGAAAGCTGCCTGCTAAAACTGGGTGGAAAAACCCTGCAAAGTGGAGAGTTTCGAGGCAGTGCCAAAGTCTTCGACAGCGAGGCAGATGCCATGGTCGCGATTCGCGCAAACGAAATCGTGGCTGGAGATGTCATTGTGGTTCGACACGTGGGACCGGTTGGCGCACCCGGCATGCCGGAGATGGTGCACCTGACTATCCAGCTACAGGGACGCGGCCTGGGCAAGGACGTGGCACTAATTACCGATGGCCGGTTCTCCGGTGTGTCTCATGGCATACTGATTGGCCACATTAGTCCGGAAGCGTCAAAGGGCGGCGCAATTGGCATCGTACAAAATGGAGATCCCATTGTTATCAACCCGCTCAATCGCACACTTGATGTCGATCTCAGTGACGCAGAAATCAAGCAACGACTACAGGCAGTAAAAAGTACCACCGCCAGCGTGTCCACACCAAGACGCGCACTAAAGCCCGGTTCAGTCATGGACAAATATACCCGACTGGTCTCATCCGCCCACTATGGCTGCGTGCAATAATACAGGTAGAATTAATACCTTGATAATGGTTATACCTTTACGCAAACACACTATGACTCAGGCTCAGTATTTCAGGCTCAGGACTCTGTCCGAGTAGTTTAAGCCCGTCATCGGTACGGCCAGTTATCCAGCCACTACTTTCACTTTGGAATAAACAATGGAAAATCAAACAGCAGTTGTCACTGGCGGAGCGCAGGGTATTGGATTGGCAGTTGTCGAGCAGCTGATTGACAAAGGCGTTCGGGTAGCAAGCTGGGACTTTGACGCAACCAACAAACAATCAATGAGCAAATATGGTGACAGGGCACTGGCAGTCAGTTGCGACATCACCGACCGATCATCTGTAGAAGCCGCCTATCAGCAAACATCCAGCGCATTGGGGATACCTCATATTCTGGTAAACAGCGCTGGTATAGCCGGGCCCAACACCACACTCGATGAATACGACATCGACGAGTGGAACAAGGTGATTGATGTTAACCTGAACGGTACATTTCTGGTTAATCGCGTTTGTGTACCGGGTATGAAAAAGCAAGGCTACGGGCGTATAGTAAATATCGCCTCAGTAGCGGGTAAGGAAGGCAACCCAAACGCATCCGCCTACTCTGCTTCAAAAGCGGCGGTGATCGGTCTGACTAAATCTCTAGGCAAAGAGCTCGCGAATTTTGATATCGCCGTCAATTGCGTCACTCCCGCCGCCGCTCGCACGCGTATTTTCGATCAAATGAGTGAGGAACATATCAACTATATGTTGTCCAAAATACCACGCGGAAGGTTTCTCGATGTACAGGAAGCTGCACGAATGATAGTTTGGGCAGTGTCACCGGAAAATTCCTTTACCACGGGCGCGGTGTTCGATTTGTCAGGTGGCAGAGCGACCTATTAATAGCCACTACAGATAATCCTATGACCAACGAGTTTACACTGACCGGCTTACGAGTCCTTGTTACCGCAGGCGCCAGCGGTATCGGCCGCGCAATAGCAGATTCATTTGCGGCACAGGGAGCGCGCGTTCATATTTGCGACATTTCGAATGACGCGTTGAATCAAGCAGCTGTCGATCAACCGGACTGGGGTATCACGCTGTGCGATGTTTCGAACGAAAGCCAGGTACAGCACCTGTTTGAACAAGTGGTGGACAATCTCGGTGGCCGTGATGTACTGGTAAACAATGCGGGCATCGCAGGTCCAACGGGAGGCATCGATGAACTATCGAGCGCCGAATGGCAGAACACCGTTGCTATCAACCTTAATGGCCAGTTCTATTGTGCACGCCTCGCGGTGCCAATGCTAAAGCAATCTGATAACGCTTCTCTTATCTGCATTTCTTCCGTGGCAGGTCGTCTTGGCTATGCGTATCGTACGCCCTACGCCGCTACCAAGTGGGCAATTATCGGGCTGGTTAAAAGCCTGGCCATCGAACTCGGGCCCAGCGGGATTCGTGCAAACGCTTTGTTGCCTGGCATCGTGGAAGGCCCGCGTATGGAAAAGGTAATCGCAGATCGCGCCGAAGCAGTTGGCATGTCCTACACAGACATGGAACAGGAGTACATTAGCAAGATATCAATACGCAGGATGGTAACCGCTCAGGATGTCGCCAACCAGATCCTGTTTCTATGCTCGCCTCTCGGAGCAAATATTTCCGGTCAGGCAATTAGCGTGTGTGGCAATGTCGAGTACCTTTAATCGAGCACCCTAATGAAGGTGGGCTCGAATACCTATTTGCAAAAGCACACAAGGTACCGGACTGTGAAATCATCAATCCGGTGACATGCCCCTGAGACCATGTAAAACCCGGGTGAGACAGAGGCCTTCCCGCGTCGCCGCCTATAACACCATTTTACTAGTAGCAAAAAAACTGCGACCATCCGGCAGACCCTACGAGACTTCGGGAGAGAATCGCTTTGGCTCAATCACAATCAGCGGCAGCGGACAGTCGGACCTATGCGGACCTTTACCATCGCGATGGCTATGTTGTACCTATTGACGTAGTCAGCGCTGACGAAGCTAAAAAACTGCGTGACGATCTCGAAGCAGCAGAGGCAGAGCTGGCTGATGATCCGGACAAACTTGCTTTACTGCGCGGTTATCCGGACCGACTGTTGCCATCGTTCGACGCACTGACCAGACACAAAACACTGATTACCGCCGCATCCTCAATCCTCGGCCCGGACCTGATGGTCTGGAGCGGCGCGCTCTTCATCAAGGAAGCCAACTCACCCAAAATTGTCTCGTGGCATCAGGACCTGACGTATTGGGGGCTTGATGATGCAGAAGAGACAACCTGCTGGGTAGCCTTGTCTGCAGCCACCGTTGAGAGTGGTTGTATGAAGTTTGTCCCGGGGAGCCACAAGAAGCAAATTGTCCCGCACAACGATACCTTTGACGAAAACAACCTGCTTACCCGTGGTCAGGAAATTGCCGTTGAAGTCGATGAAAACGAGGCCTTTACAGCATCTCTTGAATCGGGGCAGGCGTCGATGCATCACGGCCACCTTTTTCACTCATCTGGTCCCAATACCACCAGCGACCGGCGCATTGGTATGGCCATTCGATATATCAAACCGTCGATGAAACAAAAAACCGGTGACAAACCACTGGTTGCACTGGTGAGTGGCAGTGATGAGTACAACCACTTCACAATAGCCGGGCCGCCAAATGGCCGCTTGTCAGCGCAGGATTTCGAACGGTGTCAGCGTGACAGGGATCTTAAAGCAAAGTTGCTGTACTAGAGAACATCAACCGCTTCAGTCGACACAGAGAACGACACGGATCATTCACGAAGTGGCCGGCGTATCTCGCATATGGTCCGCATACAACCCGAGCGCGCAATTACTTGTCGCGCCAGCACACACAGTCATACAATGAAGCACAGATTACTTTTACAATCCGCATACGCGTTGGTCGCATGTGAATACAGGCAGGCTTATGCCTGAACCGCAACTCCTGGCTAACAAATCTCTCCACACCATTAAAGCCGGCACACCGAGGCAGGAATATTCAGGAGCAGTTTATGGCCATGTTAGTTCTCTCCAACCCAATCAAATTCAGCATCAGATCACTGCGATGTTAACTGCACTGCCAGTAGTGAGTGACGCAATGTCTGGTCGGAGACAGCCATGACACTGGACACTGATGTTGCCATTGTAGGTGCAGGCCCGACAGGGACACTTCTCGCTATTTTGCTGGGCAAAGAGGGCAAGCGGGTTACACTGATTGAACGCTGGCCGACCATCTACGACCGGCCACGTGCGGTCACCATGGATCACGAGGTCGCACGCATTCTGGCAACATTTGGTATCGACGCTGACAATGATTCAGCCATCGAATACCACGAAGAGTTGTACTACTGGAAAAACGCTGCGCTGGAAAATCTGCAACTGGTTGACTGGAAGAGCGTGTCCCCTTCCGGATGGCGAGTGACCTACTGGTTCAATCAACCGGAACTGGAAGAGCGCCTGCACGGCATCGCTGCAGAAATCCCGTCGATCAATCTCATTCGTGGCTGGGAGGCAAAAACGCTGCTTGAGGATTCGCAGGGTGTCACTGTTGGATTGCAGGAGACAGAGGAACTTGTCGGCGCCGACGGCAGACAACAAAACGTTCGCGCCCGCTATGTTGTTGGATGCGACGGTGCCAACAGCTTTGTCAGAGAGCAGCTGGGTATCAACGTGATCGATAAGGGCTATTTCTTCGATTGGCTGATTCTCGATATGGTGCCACACGGCGACTACAAAATGTCTCCGGCACAATGGCAACTATGCGATCCGCAACGCCCGACCACACTTGTGCCTGGTGGCCCGGGGCGCCGGCGTTGGGAATTTATGGTCAGGCCAGAAGAATCAACAGAGGAAATAGCCAAACCCGAAAGTGCCTGGAAACTGCTGGAGCCATGGGGCCTCAGCCCGGACAACGCAACGCTCGAACGCAGCGCTGTTTATCGATTTCAAGCGCGTTGGGCAGAACAGTGGCGGGTGGGCCGCTGCCTGATCGCCGGCGATGCGGCACATCTGATGCCGCCATTCGCGGGCGAGGGAATGTGTGCGGGTTTTCGCGATGCCGTCGCTCTGTCATGGCGTTTAAATGCCATCATCGACGGCAAGCTCGGCGACGCGGTTCTCGACAGCTATGTGAGCGAGAGAATTCATCACGCCAAACACTACATCGACTTCAGCCAGCAACTTGGCAATATTATCTGTATATCGGACCCTGAAAAAGCAGCGCAGCGAGATCGTGAAATGAAAGCCGAACTCGACGCGCGCAATCATGAGCCTATTACCGGCGATCTGGTGCATCTGGGCACGGGAGTCTGGTGCGAGGATACCCCGGCTGCGGGAGAGCTTTCCACACAAGGCGTGGTCGAAGCGAACGGCAAGCGCGACCGCTTTGATCAGGCAGTAGGCGTGGGCTGGATGGTGATTGGCCTGGACACCAATCCGGCTGATGCACTCACAGATGCCCAGTGCCTGGCTCTGCGACGGCTGGATGGTAAGACAATAAAAATAGGCGCGCCCGGCACAGTGTGCGATGCCGTTGATATCGAAGGCACGTATGCCACATGGATGACCTCAATAGATGCCAGATATTTTATTCTGCGCCCGGATTTTTATGTTGCCGCCACTGCAAATTCCGAAGCTGACCTTGGTCGTCGATTTGACGAAGTGCTGCACAAGCTGAAATTCAACCAGGGACTGTAGGCAGCAGTAGATGTACGTATCTAATTCAACAGCGCGTTATGATCGGGGGTTGACCTGCATCGGGCTGGTATAGTAATTTCATAAAAACACATATGCGATACCCGATACCCGTCATGTTCAAATCCATTCCAACAACACTGTCAGGCAAAGCAGCAACCTTGTGCGCTGCAGATCTCGGCCAGACACAATCCTCTATGGCTAACACAAAGCTTTGCACTCAGGTAGCAGTTGACGGATCATCCGTTTTGCCTGTATCTGCGCCTGTAGTCGCATCTGTGGTGATGGTGGCGGTGGCCATACACCAGACGCCGTAGCGGTTACCAGAATTTTTGATCTGAAAACCCCTCGGCGAAAGCTCAGGGGTTTTTTTTTGCCTATAGCTAAATCCCAAAAACTAAATCAAAAAAACATTTTAATAAACCAGCCCAAACGCTTACAACGAAATCAGCCCCCATGACAAAACCAGCAACCAAATCCGCTCCACACGCACCGACACGTGGCAAACAGGACGAATCCCAAATCGACGCCGTGGTTAATCCCGTGGTTGATCCCGTGGTTAATGTTGACTCTGGAGAATTATCTGGCGCGCAACTACTGATCAAACTGCTTGAACGACAGGGTGTAAGCTGCATCGCCGGTGTACCGGGTGGCGCAAACCTGCCAATGTACGATGCACTCGCAAGCTCGGACATCAAGCATGTGCTGGCACGGCATGAACAGGGGGCGGGTTTTATTGCTCAGGGTATGTCACGAGTGACAGGCAAGGCACAGGTGTGCTTCGCCAGTTCCGGCCCCGGTGCCACCAACCTGATAACCGCCGTTGCCGATGCACATCTGGACTCGGTACCGCTGATTGCCATAACAGGGCAAGTGCCACAGGCAATGATTGGAACAGACGCCTTTCAGGAAATTGACACCTTCGGTTTAATGCTGCCTGTCACCAAGCATAACTATCTGGTGCGCTCAGCCGAGGAACTGTTAGAAGTCATACCCAAAGCATTTGAATTAGCACTTTCCGGTCGACCGGGCCCGGTATCGATTGATGTACCCAAAGATGTACAAAACGAAAAAATCAGCGTCACCGAATGGCCTGCCGCCGGTATTCGACTGCCCGACCCGATCGTATCCGAGGCCGATGTCGATGAGATGCTAAACCACATTCAATCTGCAAAGAGACCGGTGCTGATGATCGGCGGTGGAATCGTCTATGCCAATGCCACTGAAGACCTTCGCAGCTTTGCACAGCAGTTGGATATTCCGGCGGTGCAGACCTTTATGGGCCTTGGAGTGCTGCCATCAGATCACCCCTTGTCACTCGGTATGCTGGGAATGCACGGCGCACCATTTACCAATCTGGTCCTTGAAGAATGCGACCTGCTGGTTGGGCTTGGTGTCAGGTTTGATGACCGAGCCACCGGCAAGGTTGCGGCATTTTGCCCACAGGCGAAGGTGGTTCACGTTGACATAGACAACAGTGAAATCGGCAAGGTGTTAGAGCCGGTTCAGTCGATCGTTGCGGACGTTGGCAGCGTACTGCGAATGGCCAATGATCGCCTTCAGCCACAGACTAACAATCACTGGCGACAGCGTGTTGAGGCGCTTAAATCCAGTCATCCTCTACAGCTCGATGGTCGTGAAGAAATGTTCAGACCCTATGGTGCCATCGCGGCTGTTGCCGAACTGGTCGACGATGCAGCAAACATTACCACCGATGTTGGTCAGCATCAGATGTGGGTAGCACAGGCCTATCCGTTTAACCGCCCGCGACAATGGATCAGCTCTGGCGGACTGGGCACGATGGGTTTTGGCCTGCCAGCTGCTATTGGTATGGCACTGGCCGCACCCGACACGCTAACAATTTGCTTTTCCGGAGATGGCAGCCTGATGATGAACATACAGGAGTTCGCCACCGCCGCCGAACACAATCTGAACCTGAAAGTGATCGTCCTGAACAATAATCACCTGGGGCTGGTTCGACAGCAACAAACGCTTTTCTACAATAAAAATTTATCTGCAGTGAAGTTTGAACAGCGCACAGACTTTCCTGCTGTTGCCGCGGCGATGGGTATGTCAGGTGTGGATCTGTCAGAATGCGAAAACCCGCGAGAGGCACTGAAGCAGGCATTGTTTGAGCCCGGGCCGTGCCTTATTAATATTCCAATCTCGGAGACGGAAATGGTTTTCCCGATGGTCGCTCCGGGCGGGGCAAACAAGGATATGATTGTTTGTGAAACGCCTGTGACCGCACCCGGCGAAACCACATCAACGGAGCAATCACCCGACACCCGATCAAAACAAGCGTCGATTACAACAAGTTGCGACGAAAAAAAGCGGGCACCGGAAGCATCACTATGAGCGTCAGCAACCCTGCAATTCTCAAGATTACCGTTAACAACCACCCTGGTGTTCTGTCACATGTATGCGGCTTGTTTGCACGCCGAGCCTATAACCTGGAAGGTGTCATGGTTCGCCCGGTCCGCGACGACAAAAAACTCAGCCGCATGTGGTTGCTGGTAAATGAGGAAGATAAATTGATGCAGCTGATACGACAGACCGAGAAACTGGTGGACGTGATTAG
>CAYMVV010000105.1:0-18128 GCA_964393885.1 uncultured Granulosicoccaceae bacterium
CTTACCGGGTACAGTTGTAGCAATTGACTATCTGCAGTTACTGGATCAGGACAGACACAAACCCGATGTGTCCACTCAAATAGGTCTGATCAAAGAGTATGCTAAACGTCGAGGTATCATTTTTATATTGATATCGCAAATCGACCGATCGTATGACCTAATGGATCAGCAATATCCTGGTATAGAAAACATAAGACTGCCAAATCCACTTAATTTAAAACTGTTTGACAAAGCCTGTTTTATAAGTAGCGGAGAAACTACAGTTACATCAATTGCATAATGGTTGACCAGATTCACACGACAGTAAATCAGAGTTCAGAGTTCAGAAAAGGCCATGAGCCATCTGTTCTCTGTCCTCTGTCCTCCGACTTCAGTACTCTGTATTGACGCCCTATTGTTATGTTTTTTTGATCATTGTCATGCTATTTTGACAAGCCAATCACTGCATGGTTTGCCGCTGACTGAAGCAGTGGTCCGTATTACTCACAGGGCGACGGGGAAACTATGAACTTTCGTACAATCGCATTGATATTGTTGATTCTGTTTACTGGCTACACATTGTACACAATGGCCATTGCGGAACAATCGCTACTGAGTTTCGGGTATCAATTGATTTCCAGTCCTGATACTGCCCAGGTTGTGTTTGACTTGTACATTATGGCATTTCTAGCAATATGCTGGATGTATCAGGATTGTAAACGCAGAGGAAAAAACGCCTGGAGCATTATGCCCTATGTGCTATTGACACTCGTATTCGTATCGATTGGTCCTTTACTCTATCTGGTACTCAATCCGGTTGATGACAGCACCAGGGCGTAAACTTCGCCCATCTATTACAGCATATGAATACGCATACGAAGTCGGTAAGTGCCGGTGGTGACATTGGTTCAATAAGCCTGCGCTTTCTCCGTCAATAAAATTTCAGATAACGTTCACGCTCCCAGTCGGACACATGGTTCATATAGCTTTCCCACTCCTCGCGCTTGAATTGCACAAAGGTGTCGGCCATCAGGCTGCCAAATACTTCGCGCGATAACGGATCTGCTTCAAACGCATCGACAGCTTCTGCGAGTGTTCTGGGCAGATAGCTGACGCCAAGGCTGGCCAGCTCTTCAGGGGTCTTTAAATACATGTTATCGGTGTGCGGTGCACCGGGGTCGATCTTCTCGCGAATCCCTTCAAGCCCTGCAGCAAGAACCAGCGCTCCGCCAAGATACGGGTTATTGGAGATGTCCGCTGCCCGTAGCTCAACACGCCCGCCGCCCAGCGGCACTCTTACCGCATTAGTACGATTATTGTTGCCAAAGCAGGCAAATACCGGTGCCCAGGTAAAGCCTGACATACTGCCTTCCTTGATCAGTCGTTTATAGCTGTTTATGGTTGGCGTAATTACCGCACACAAGGCTGGCAAGTGCTTCAGGATGCCGCCTATAAAGTAGTAACCGTCCTGACCCAGATTACAGCCACGGCTGTCATTGTCGGAATCAAACAGATTCTGGCCGGTGTTGAGATCAGCCAGTGACATATTATAGTGCGCACCGCTGCCTGCCCTGTCCGCAAAGGGCTTGGGCATAAACGACGCGTAGTAGCCGTGCTGATTAGCCACTTCATTGGCTAAAAGACGAAAGAACGTAAAGCGGTCTGCCATCTCCAGTCCTTCAAAGAAGTTAAAATCAATTTCGAACTGGCCATTGCCATCTTCATGATCGAAGGAGTACACATCATAACCGCTGTCATTGAGTGCCTGCACAATGGCATCCAAAGCGGTCAGGCTATCCAGCGTGGTGCGAACGTCGTAGGCGGGCTTGGCTAAATTGTCACGCTGTCCTATGGGTACAGGCTGACCATGCTCATCGTCTTTAAGTAAAAACAATTCGGGCTCAATACCAAAGTTAAAGCGATAACCCATATCTGCTGCCTGCGCTAACACTCGCTTGAATATTTGTCGCGAACAGGGCTCGAAGGGCTTGCCTTCACAGTACAGGTCACTGGCGAACCAGGCCACATCGGGCTGCCATGGGCAGATGATGACGCTGTCCGGGTCAGGATGCGGGGAGACCTCTTCGTCACTGATATCCTGCGGCACGCCATCGAGTGCCGCTCCGGTGCAGAGCTCGGAGCCGCCCATCATCCTGTCGAGATGTGCAATTGGCACCATTTTGGATTTCGACACTCCGTGCATATCAACATAACTGGCGAGCGCATACCGAACCCCGTCAGACTCCAGCCTGCTTTGCAACGCTTTGTGTTCACCCTTGTTCGCCATGTCGGTATCCGCCTGTTCAAGTGTTGCCAGTATCGGGTAAAAACTGACGCCAGGCCAGTGCAAATACAGTGACTTTCATCCAGCAGAATTACAAGGATCACCGTTTGTTACCTCGCCGCCCAAATGGCGTTCAGCAAAATACACTTTGCGAATTGTGCGAAGACACACCGGGTACCGCAGGAATTGTGTTGTTTTATGATATCGAACTGCCCCGGCACCACGCGGTTGTAAAACGCAGTCGCACAACACGGGCACACAACTCGGGCACACAACTCGGGCGAACAACACGGGCCCCAACTCGAGAGCAAGCGCGTCCACGCAACGCTCGCCGGGGTGAATTCTACCGACCCGGTTTCGTGGACAGGGCTTGACGGCAGGTAAGCTGATCAGCGAATTTTTGCGTGTTATTAATTAATGAGAATTACACGCGGAACCAGTCCTGAAACAACCAGTCACAAAGACACAAGCTGCTGAAGTGACGCGATGAGTTCAAATCACGTAACAGACGCACTATTCATTACTACATCATTATTGTTTGTTAACAGGAATACGAAACAATGCACAAACAGCCGTACGCAATTAGTCGAACACTGCAACACACTCAGAAAATGCTCGCTTTACTGGTTCTGGGGCTATTTTTACTTGCTGGTAATCAGTCTCACGCCGGCGGTAGCTGGACCAAAAAGAGCGTTGCTATCGACGGTGGCTGGTCTATCGTTGAGAAGAATGGCTCACAGGTCCTGATGCTCGATGAGAACTTTAGTACCAACAGTGGTCCGGATCTCAAGATCTTTCTGTCCCGACAATCGATATCCAGTCTCACTGGTAAAAATGCCATCAATGATGCGATCCTTGTCAGCCCCTTGCAGTCCAACAGAGGCGCTCAGGAATACGTGCTTCCGGCTAATATTGATCTCTCCCAGTTCCAGTCAGTGATTATCCACTGCGAGTCCTTCTCTAAACTGTGGGGTGGATCAAGCCTGTAACTGTTACCGACAAACTGTCCTGCGCGACATCGCTCCGGTTCGCAGGACAGTTAGCACTACTACCTTACGATTTACAGAAACAGCCCCACCCCCGTTTGCGCCGCGCATTCTTCACGCGGCGCATTTTTTTAGCCCCCCTCCCTGCTTGTATAAAACATTTCACCGTGCGTCGGTTGCACCGAGCGCTTTACTTACTATCGGTGAACACGGGGTATCAGGAAACCCGGGTTATCAGGACAACGATGGTAATCAAGTGCCACCGGCAATCAAGTAACACGGGCAATCAGGAAGCGCTACCAACGCCGTTCCGCTGCTCATCAGTATGTGACAGCTTGTCATGCGTTGAACACACCTGCGCAATAACGCTCTACAATACACCGATGGAAACCAGCAACTTCAGCTTACACCCAACGCTCGCTGCAGATACTCACACCATAGCGCAGTTACCGCTGTGCATGCTTCTTCTGAGTAACGACAGCAATTACCCCTGGACGATTCTGGTACCGCGGCAAAACAACATCAGCGAAATCTTCCAGCTCGACACAGCAGACCAACAACAATTGCTAACAGAGTCCAGCGCCCTGAGCCAATGCCTGCAAACGGTATTAAGTCCGGACAAGCTAAATATCGCGGCACTGGGCAACATGGTGCCGCAACTACACCTGCACCATATTGCCAGATACAAAAGCGACAAGGCATGGCCGGCTCCGGTCTGGGGACACAGTACGCCAACACCCTACAATTCAAAAGACCGGGACACACTCACAACAGATATCTATAACTGGCTGCTTGCTGAAACAAGTCTGCTGGACAAATCCAGTTGAAATTAAAGACGCAGTGGTTACAACTGGCAAGCGATTTGAAGCAATTCGACCAGGGAACACACACCTGACGTTTGCCGGTTGAAAGCCTGTTCGCCAATGAATACCAGCGCCGACCGCGCCGCAAGGAAACTATTGTGAGTAACTCAAAGCTGATCTTATTGACTGGCGCTACCCGGGGCCTGGGTCTGGCGATGACCGAGCGCTTCATTGCTGCTGGCCATCGGGTTATTGGCTGCGGTCGCGACAGCAGCGCTATCCAGAAATTAAACGATCAACACGCCACGCACAACCGCTTTGACAGCGTCGATGTGTCCAGCGAACAGCAAGTGAAAGAGTGGGCAAAACAGGTACTGGAGATTCACGGTGTGCCTGATCTGCTCATCAACAATGCGGCGACAATCAATACCAATGCGCCATTGTGGCAGGTGTCGGAGAGCGAGTTCGCCGACGTAACAGAGATCAACATCAATGCGGTGCAGCGCGTACTTCGTTACTTTTGCCCCGCAATGATTGAACGCGGCAGCGGCGTCATTGTTAATTTCAGTAGTGGATGGGGCCGCAGCGTTTCTGCCAACGTGGCGCCCTACTGTGCCAGCAAGTGGGCGATAGAGGGTATGACAAAGGCACTCGCACTGGATCTGCCAACAGGCCTTGCAGCAGTGACACTGAACCCGGGAATCATACACACAGAGCTGCTGACCCGTTGCTTTGGCGCACAGGCGGCGAGTTTTGATTCACCCGCCACCTGGGCAACTACAGCTGTCCCGTACCTGCTAAGTCTGAACGACAGCCACAACGGGCAGTCCCTGACTGCGCCTTAAACACTAACTATCAGCAGGTTTGTCTGCGCGGCAGAAGTCCGACGAACGCGCCATGCAAAATGCACGACAGCACACCGCCCACAGGGCTAAACAAACCCGAAACTATACCTCGGGGCGCATGTGCGGAAACAGGATGACATCTCTGATTGAAGGCGAGCCGGTAAACAGCATCACTAACCGATCTATGCCAATTCCTTCACCCGCTGTCGGTGGCAAACCATATTCCAGCGCACGAATGTAGTCAGCATCGTAGTGCATAGCTTCGTCATCACCGGCATCGAGATTCGCGACTTGTTCGCGAAACCGCTCCGCCTGATCTTCGGCATCATTTAATTCTGAAAACCCGTTGGCTATTTCTCGTCCGCCTACAAAAAACTCAAACCGGTCAGTAACCATCGGATCTTCGTCATTGCGGCGTGCGAGTGGCGACACCTCGGCCGGATAGGCTGTGATAAAGGTAGGCTCCTGCAATCGGTGCTCGACTGTCGCTTCGAATATTTCGGTCAGCAGCTTGCCAATGCCCCAACTCTGTTGCACCTTGACGCCTATGTTTTCGGCAATGCTCCTTACGGCATCAGCATTTTTTAGATCATCAGCATATATATTGGGGTTGTACTCGGATATAGCCTCGACCATTGTCATGCGCGCGAATGGCTTTTTAAAATCATAAGTGACGGCACCATCTGCAGACTCGATGCTGGTGCTGCCGATGACGTTCTCCGCGATCTCTCGCAACAACTCTTCAGTAAGATCCATAAAGTCGTTGTAGTCTGCGTAAGCCTGATAAAATTCCAGCATTGTGAACTCGGGGTTATGCCGTGTTGACAACCCTTCATTGCGAAAGTTACGGTTGATTTCAAACACCCGGTCAAAACCACCAACGACCAGCCGCTTTAAATAGAGCTCTGGCGCTATGCGTAGATAGAGATCCATAGCCAGCGCATTATGGTGTGTGGTAAACGGCCGTGCCGCAGCACCACCGGGGATAACCTGCATCATCGGTGTTTCTACTTCCATGTAGCTGCGCTCTATAAAAAACTGCCTGATGTACTGAATGATCGATGCGCGCAGCGTAAAGGTATCGCGCACTTCTTTGTTGATGATCAGATCAAGGTAGCGTTGACGGTAACGTTGCTCTGTATCCGTTAAACCGTGAAATTTTTCCGGCAAGGGGCGCAACGATTTTGTCAACAGGCGCAGTTTACTTGCTTTTATAGTCAGCTCGCCTGTTTTGGTCTGAAACAGCTTGCCTTCAACGCCGATGATATCGCCGACATCGAGTTGTTTGAATGCCGCATAGTCGTCATCACCGAGCAATGCCTGCTGCACGAACACCTGCAGCTTGCCACTGACATCCTGCACATGTGCAAAGCTTGCCTTGCCCATCACTCTTTTACCCAGCATTCGCCCGGCAATAGAAACCGGCACTTCGGTGGTTTCAAAAAACTCTTTGCTGCGGTGCTGGTGCTCTTCGAGTAAGTCACCTGCCAGTGAATCGGGACGGTAGTCATTTGGAAATGCCGGCCCTGCATCACGTATTGCCGAGAGTTTTTCGCGTCGCTGCGCAATAAGTTTGTTTTCATCTTCGCCACCTGTCGACTGGGCAGGCGGTTGATCGGATGTTGGTTGTTCGTCTGACATATTATTGTGCGCCACTCTTGACGAGCAGCGCGCTCCTTATAAGCCGCTTTTCAGGCTCGCTTCAATAAACTGATCCAGATCGCCATCGAGCACTGCTTGCGTGTTGCCGGTTTCGACGCTGGTGCGTAAATCCTTTATGCGTGACTGATCGAGCACGTACGATCGGATTTGACTGCCCCAACCGATATCTGACTTGCTGTCTTCAAGTGCCTGCTGGTCACCCTGACGTTTTTGCATTTCAAGCTCGTACAATTTTGCCTTGAGTTGCTTCATCGCCTGATCTTTATTCTTGTGCTGTGATCGATCGTTCTGGCACTGAACCACAACATTGGTTGGCATGTGAGTTATTCGCACAGCGGACTCGGTACGGTTAACGTGCTGACCACCAGCACCGGACGCCCGATAAACATCGATTCGCAGGTCAGCCGGATTGATATCGATCTCTACTGAATCGTCGATTTCAGGCGCTACAAAGACAGCGGCAAAGGATGTATGGCGACGGTTGCCCGAATCAAACGGCGACTTGCGTACCAGCCGATGCACTCCGGATTCGGTTCGCAACCAGCCGTAGGCATAGTCGCCCTGAAAGCGGATAGTGGCGGATTTAATGCCCGCGACATCACCGGCCGAGGCTTCCATTAACTCGGTTTTGAATCCATGCGCTTCACCCCAGCGCAAATACATACGCAACAGCATCTCTGCCCAGTCCTGTGCCTCGGTGCCACCTGAACCGGATTGGATATCTACGAAGGCGTTACCGTTGTCATGCTCGCCACTGAACATCCGCTGGAACTCAAGCTGCGCAATTTGCGTTTCAAGTGATCCCAGGTCTTCTTCAACTGATCGCCAGGTGGCTTCGTCGTTTTCCTCCTCGGCCATCTGTAATAGCTCTTCGGAGTCTGACAATCCACTTCCGAGTGAACTGAGTACTTCCACGACTGCCTCCAGCTGCGCGCGCTCCTTGCCTAGTCGTTGCGCTTGTTCCGGGTTATTCCAGACCGCCGGATCTTCAAGCTCGCGCAGGACCTCCTCAAGTCGCTCTCGCTTGAGGTCAAAGTCAAAGATACCCCCTCAGCGCTTCGCCACGCTGTCTTAGTTCTTCGATCTTCGTCAGAGTTGGATTTATTTCCACTTCTCGGGGTTCCCGGGTAGGTCAAATCCTCTATTTTACACCAGCTAACGCAATAAAATCCGTGTTTGTTTGATCGTAACTGCTGTCTGTGCGGCACACAAAAGCCAAATGGCCATATTCAATGCTTTAGTTGCCAGACGGCGCATTGTTCGACGGGGTGAGTTCAACAGAATCTATAGTAGTTAAACTCGCCCATTCAAATAACTCAATGCTCATAACCCAATGCGAATAGCCCGGGTTAGGCAGGCTCCATATAATCCACCATCAATTGCAGCGACTCTGTGTTGCGGTAGCGATTGACATCAAGGCGATAGACGACTCGCCACACCTGCTGACCGACACTCTCGATCACACGATTAAACGCCACCGCAGGGATGTCGCGTTTACCACCGACACGACGCAGAACCAGTTTACTGTGACCGTTACCTACGATGCGCACATCACGAATTTCAAAATCATTGTCGAAAGTCGGAAACGGAAACGCCTGCCCCCAAGGCTGCAGATACTTGACCAGTGCCGCGTTAGCGAGACTCATCTCATCGTCATTCAGTGCACCATCTGTCAGCCACTCGCGTTGCAGCCGCTTGCCGTCCAGCACACGGTCAACCTCGGCTATGAATGCCTGTCGGAATTGCTCAATACTCGACTCGGCAATAGTGGCTCCCGCTGCCATTGCATGACCTCCAAATTTGGCTAACAGTGCTGGCTGACTGGCGACCATTGCCATCAGGATATCGCGTATATGTACACCCGCGACCGAGCGCCCCGAACCCTTCAACATGCCGTCGGCCGCTTTGGCAAACGCGAACACCGGTCGGTGACATTGTTCTTTGACACGTCCGGCGACAATACCAATAACGCCCTCGTGCCAGTCGGGCTGGTATAGCACCAATGCTGATGGCAGTTCACCGGATTGTGCTGCGAGTACCGCGTTGACCTGTTCCTCTGCGTCTGCACGCATGCCACTTTCTATTTGTCGGCGACTACGATTCAGCTGATCGAGTTCGCGCGCAAACGGCAGTGCACTGGCGATATCGTCAGCCAGCAGGCAATCGACACCGACACTCATATCGTCGAGCCGACCGGCGGCATTCAAACGCGGGCCAACGATAAAGCCTAAGTCGTCGGCCGTGGCATAGCGATGTGGGCGAGAAGCCACCTCGAACAGTGCGAGTACACCAGGTCGGGCATGCCCCGCTCTGATACGGCGTACACCCTGCTCTACCAGAATTCTATTGAACCGATCGAGTGGCACCACATCTGACACTGTGCCAACCGCTACCAGATCGAGGTAGTCTGCCATGCGTGGTGTCTCAAGGTTTTTAGATTCCAGCCAGCCATTTTGCTGCAGTGCACGACAAAGCCCCGACATGACATAGAAAATGACACCGACGCCACATAGATTTTTACCTGGAAATTCACAGTCGACACGATTCGGATTAACCAGTGCATCTGCAGCCGGCAATTGCAGCGGTGGCAGATGGTGATCGGTCACAATAACCGACAGATCGGCCTGGCGAGCGGCCTCTACTCCGCTTACGGATGCAATGCCGTTGTCAACGGTCAGCAAAATCTGCGGATTTTTCTGCAGTGCTACCTCGACAATTTCCGGAGACAGTCCATAGCCAAACTTAAAGCGACTGGGTACGAGATAATCAACCGAAGCGCCCAGCCGACGCAGCACATGACAAGCCAGCGCGGTGCTGGTGGCTCCGTCAGCATCGTAGTCACCGATGATCAATATTTTCCTGGCACCGGTCACTGCTTTAACCAGTAACTCTACGGCTACATTGAAGTCGCGCATCGAACCCGGTTGCGGCAAATGTTTTAGCTGCAGCTCCAGCTCATCGGCATGGGCAATACCTCTGCTCGCTAACAGACGACCGAGCAGCGGATGCTCATGCAGCTGCGATGCTACTGCAGGCTCGTAGTCACGGCGTCGAATCAAATCCGCAGTCATGACTTGCGTACACCCGCGACGGGTTGTTGACACCTGTCTGTTGCGATGGCGTTAGTGATCAACGCGGTGCTCAATGAAGCTCTCGAAGCTTTGAGGTTTGCCTGCGCCGGCAAGCCAGTGACGGATGGCAATTCGCTCTGGCACGTGCCACAGACTATCGCCACCACACCACAAGCTAACGGGATAGCGCTTTTTTATCACACCACGCGACTGATTGAGCTGCGCGAATACGAGGTCGGCTAATTCGTCAATAACCCGTGCTCGCAACTTGACATCAGCGGTTGCTGCGGCAGTGGCTAATCGATCATCTACCA
This sequence comes from uncultured Granulosicoccaceae bacterium, assembly GCA_964393885.1. Taxonomy (GTDB): domain Bacteria; phylum Pseudomonadota; class Gammaproteobacteria; order Granulosicoccales; family Granulosicoccaceae. The sequence continues at coordinate 9,945 of CAYMVV010000105.1, forward strand.
ATAATACTGGCTGTTCGTCGTCGGTAAAATCAGTGATATCTTTTACCGGTAAGCCACAAAAATCAGCATAGCTTCGCGCATAGAAATTATTGGTGTAAACGGACCCGTTGCGCTCACAGCGCTCAGGCATTGCCCCCGCCCCCCAAAGCCACAACGAATTCACCGGCAGTTCGCCTCGCGCCTCACGTTGCTGGTTTACCGGATGGGAATAAAGGATCATCTCTATTTCCGCCAATAACCTGCGCCAGTGACGCGCGTCATCACCGGTGGGCCGACACAGCGACGCATCACGGCCTGTTGCGTCAGACAGTGAAACCGCCTTTATTGCCAGCGGCTGGTCGAATAGACAATACCACCGCAACGGGTGATCGCTTTCAAACGTCAACCCGTCGCGCACGAATTGTGCGTTTAAATCGGCGATCAGTGTCGCTGAATCTTCAGCGCTCAGATTCAATAATGATTGATCCGCTACAGTGGCATGGTTTATGTCCATTTGCTGGTAGACAGGATCAACACGAAACACCTCAGTGGGCAACCTTTCTGACGATATTTCTGTTCGATAACCCAGCCGTGCTGCGGCAGGCTCTTCGTTTATTTTACTGTCTGGCGTGGTTTCAGCATGTGCATTGAACCATCTGGTGATCAAGGACTCCAAACACGGCGTCGCGTGCTTCGAACCCGAATGCACCTTCGCCTTCTCAGACCAGGTGAGGAACCTGCCAATCGATGCGGCTTCCACTGGTTTAGCATCTACCGCCTCCGGAGATAACAATCCTGGAATTACCAAAAAAACACCATTGGATAGCGTTGCTTTATAGGACAATAGATTCAGTGGAAGTCCCGGTTGAGAGTACACATTCATGAAAGCTTCAAGATTATGGTTGGTTTTACTGTTAGTGCCGATCATCGCTGCCTTTTTCTATTTTGATCTGGGCCAGTATCTTTCCCTCGATTATCTGAAGCAGCAACATCAGACTATCACCCAATACTACGCTGACAACACAGTCCTGACTATCGTCGTATTTTTCCTGGCGTATGTGCTGGTTACGGCGTTGTCGCTACCCGGAGCGGTAATTCTGACACTGGCAGCCGGTGCGATCTTCGGTTTCTGGATTGGTGTGGTACTGGTATCGTTTGCTTCCACCGCAGGTGCGACGCTGGCTTTTCTGTTCTCGAGGTTCGTCTTTCGCGATCCTGTCCAGAACCGCTTTGGCAGCCAGCTGGGCGCCATCAACCGAGGCGTCGAGGAAGAAGGTGCTTTCTATCTGTTTACGTTGCGTTTGATACCAGCGGTACCATTTTTTGTTGTCAATCTGCTGATGGGCCTGACGCCAATCAAAACCAGCGTCTATGCACTGGTGAGTCAGATTGGCATGTTACCCGGCACAGCAGTGTTCGTTAATGCCGGTAATCAGTTGTCGAAAATAGATTCACTCAGTGGAATATTGTCTCCAGGCCTGATAGCCGCATTCGCCTTGCTGGGTATCTTCCCCATTGTTGCAAAAAAACTCATTAGCTTTTACAAAAGAAGGACTGCGGTATCGTGACAACCCACACTCAACCCGACCACTTTGATACCAATATCATTGTTCTGGGCGCCGGCTCCGGCGGCCTGATCGCGGCATTAATTGCAGCGGCGGTGAAGGCCAATGTGACGCTGATCGAAAAACACAAAATGGGTGGCGACTGCCTGAACACAGGCTGCGTCCCGTCCAAGACATTGATCAAAACTGCACGCTTTCTCTATGACGTTAACAACTCTCAAAAGTACGGTGTTAAAACCGCCAGTGCCGAGTTTGACTTTAAAGATGTGATGGCTCGTGTTCAGGCCGCTATCAAGAAAATCGAGCCGCACGATTCCGTAGAGCGCTTTACTGAACTGGGGGTCGACTGCGTTACCGGTGAAGGTAAACTGGTCAGCCCGTGGGCGGTGGAAGTTAATGGTAAAACAATCACAGCGCGCAATATTATTTTGGCCACTGGAGCCAGACCCTTTGTGCCACCGATAGAGGGGCTGGATGCGTGTAACTGGTATAATTCAGATACTCTCTGGCACATGGAGGAGCAACCAAAACGTTTAATCGTGCTGGGTGGTGGCCCGATTGGCTGTGAGATGGCGCAGTCTTTCAGTCGACTTGGCAGCGAGGTATCGGTCGTTGAGATGGCGCCCCGCATCATGATTCGCGAAGACACAGAAATCTCCGATATGATAGGAGACAAGTTTGTCGCTGAGGGGCTCAATGTTCTGACCGGCACTCGAGCGGTCTCTGTACAGGCAGCCGGCGATGGCGGCCATGAACTGGTGTGCGATCAGGATGGTAAAGAAGTTAAGGTGGCGTTCGATGGTCTGATCGTCGCTATAGGCCGCAAGCCCAACGTCGAAGGTTTCGGACTGCAGGAGCTCGGTGTTACCTTAAGAAAGAACAACACCGTTGAGGTCGATGATTTTCTTCGTACGAACTACGACAACATCTATGCGGTAGGCGATGTAACCGGACCCTATCAGTTTACCCACACCGCTGCCCACCAGGCCTGGTTCGCGGCAGTCAATAGCTTGTTTGGCCAATTCAAGAAATTCAAGGCTGACTACTCGGTTATTCCATGGGCAACTTTTACTGACCCAGAGGTGGCGCGAGTTGGTTTGAATGAAATTGAAGCGAAGGAAAAAGGCGTCGCCTACGAGGTAACTACCTATGGCATCGACGGGCTTGACCGTGCCATTGCCGAAAGCGAAGATCAGGGTGTGGTAAAGGTGCTAACGGTTCCGGGGAAAGACAAGATTCTGGGTGTGACAATAGTCAGCTCACAAGCTGGCAATATGATCGCGGAATTTGTCACGGCAATGAAATATAAGCTTGGCCTGAAGAAAATCCTCGGCACAATACACACCTATCCAACCATGATGGAAGCCAACAAAGGCGTGGCCGGCAACTGGCAAAAAGCGCACGCTCCGCAAAAAATACTCAACTGGCTGGGTAAATTCCATAACTGGCGGCTGGGCAAAAAGACGTAAATTTGATCCAGGCTATATTTCCCGCTGGCGCTTCAGGATTACTTCCACGCTGCTGCTTCAGGGTTTTCAGATGCGTGCTTCGGGCATTGAACCGGACACGCAACGCGCAGAGCGGTTTCGCTAGAAATCAATAAGCTCTGGTTTGCCGATAAAGTAGCCCTGTGCGAAATCGACGTTAATTTCCTGTACACGTGTGAGTAAAGAGTCGCTCTCGACACGCTCGGCTATGATTTTCTTACCCAGCGCTTTACCGATATCGTTAATCGACTTCACCAGCGCAAAATCCACCGTATCATCAAGGATATCTCTCACCAGCAAGCCGTCAATTTTTAGGTAGGTGACTGGCAGATGACGCAGGTAGGAAAAAGACGATACCCCTCCGCCAAAATTATCTATGGCAATGTGACAGCCGGTTTCTCTCAGGCGTTTGATAAAACTGGTCGCCACGGACAGATTGGACACTACCGCTGTTTCCTTCAGCTCAAAACAAAAAGTCGATACATCAACCGGCGCGCGTGCAAGCAGCTCCAGTAAAAGATGGGTAAATTCCTCATCGACGATCGACTGCGCACTGAGGTTTATCGCACACATGGCCATAGAGTCAGCAATATGAGGTTGCCCTGCAAGCCACTCCACAGTGGTCTCCACGACCGCAAGATCGAGTCTGGAAGACAAGCCATAGCGTTCTGCCGCTGGTAAAAAACTACGTGGATTTATTTCCTGATCATCTGCACCGCGCAGTCTAACCAGAAGTTCACCGTACAGACCATCATCGCTATCGTCGAGTGGCTGAATTTTCTGCAAACATAATTGCAGGCGGCTTTTCTCTATAGCCGTGGTGATCAGCTGTACCCAGTGATGACGTTCACCCGTTCGATTGTCGTTACTGGACTCCTGATAGATCGACACACGATTGCGGCCCTTGTTTTTAGCTTCATAACAGGCCGAGTCGGCGGCACTAAAAACCGCTGAACGGTTTTCCCAACGATCATCTATAATGACGAAGCCAATACTGACACCAATCGTGAATCGCTTGTCGTCCCACAGAAACTGGAAGTCCTCAACCTCCTGGCGCAATTGATTGGCAAGACGCAATGCTTCGTTAATACCCACATCAAAAATCAGCACACCAAATTCATCACCACCCAAACGCGCCAGCACATCACTCTTTCTGACCAGTCCTGTGAACAGGTTCGACAGTTGCCTGAGCAGCTCATCCCCTGCCGGATGCCCACAGGTATCGTTAACCGTTTTAAAGTTATCAAGATCAAGGAAACACAGCGCATGAGTGACTTTCTCCTCGCGCGCGGTGCGCACCGCTTCATCGCATCGAATTTCAAATTCTCGCCGGTTAACCAGGCCTGTGAGCGAGTCATGACTGGCATGAAATGCTACTTCACTGGCTGCCTTGTGGACGTCAGTGATATCCCGTCCAGTCCCTCGATAGCCTTCGAATTCCCCTTCGGTATCAATCACTGGCAAAGCTGACAGACGACTGACCCGAGTCTCACCACGTTTGTTTTGCCATTTTATTTGCCGATCACGTATCGTCTGATGATTGCGCATATCGATATTTAACAGACTCCACTCCGCCGCATCATCCGCTAAGCCGAAGCGATCGAACAATGAGATCAGCGACTGCCCCAGCAGTTCCCTGGTGTCTACACCCAGCAACGGTTCGGCCTCGGCAGACAGATGGATCAGGTTCATTTCCGCGTCTGTTTGCCAAAGGAAATCACTACCGGCATTGGCAAAATCCTGTAGTTCGCTGAGGTTGTCCTGCAATCTTTTTATTTCCTGACGCTGCACCTTGTCCTCCAGCAGCGACATACACACAACAAGGCGTCCTGCCCAGCTTATTGCACTAAATGAAACCACATAGTTTGCCGAGTCCAGTTCAAGACTTGCTTCCACCGGTGTCTTGAGTCTTTCGCCAAGCATCGCATCGATTTCGGCCTTCTTGTTATCTGAAAACCAGTCATCGAGTGGATTGCCCCTGCTAATTTGCGCATTGAACAAGTCCCTGCCCGCAGCATTCGCCTCCAGCATCATCCATCGATCGCAAATGAGTAGCGGGTGCGTCACCGAATCGAGGAGAGCTACCTCTTGACGTGTTGCAGGCAGTGCCCGGGCACCATCGACCCTGGGGCCGGCGCGCTTCTCGACTATTTGGGCAGTCGCACTGGCACCTGGCATACAAAAAACCGCTGTCGCGTCGACACCGTTCCAGCGCACTGCATAACTTAGAAAGCCATTACCGGAATGATGGGCAGGATTGTCATTAGTGCCCGATCCGGCACCGGAATCCGGGTCAGCGCTGATCAGTGCACGCAACTCCTCACCCGAAGCTGCCTTTCGCCCACTGCCGGTTAGCACTGCCCAGCGGGTATTCTGATAGATTGGCTGATAGTCCTGATGTATCAATAAGCCGAAGGACGAGCCTTCAAGAAGCGATCTGAACTGCCGGTTGCGCTCCAGTAGCAGGCGGTAGCTACGAGGCAGTTCACTCAGTTTAAGCGCATGAATTTCAATACCGACGATTTGCCCGTCACGCAGGGTCAATGGACTGCGCACAAAAAAGCAACCCGCCAGGCGCTTACTCAACAACTCGCCGGCCGTTATTTCGGGCGAACCGGTGCTCAGTACACGCTGCTCTGTGTTTCGAACCAGTTCAGCACTGGCATGGGAGAGAAAGTCAAAATCGGTCAAACCGACCAACAGGTTCGGCGAGCGCAATTGCAACACATGCGCGTATCCCAAAGTACAGCTTTGGTATCTGAGGGATGTATCTTTGATTGCGGCGTTACGTGGGTAAGCCGTCCGCACCGGATTTGCTGCCATGCCGCATCTGAGTAGTGGTTAATTGATGGTGGTGATGAGATCCATCAACACGTCTTGTTTGAGGACGCACTATGTCAGTAAAATGGGCGAAGTACCGTGTTGATCGTCTGATACTGGCAATATCGAGTTGCCTGTGTGCGGGACAACAAGCTTTTCCAGCTACGTGGTTCTCGCTGCGTGTTACCTGCTACCGGGAAGAAGGCACCAGGTCAGCTTGCCCATTCAGGAATGGTACGACCCTTTTGCAGAACATCAAAAGGCAGATCTGAAAAGCAGATCCATAAAGCCACGATCAGAAGCCAAGGGACCTGGTAGGAGAAATAGAAGGCTGTTGTCAAAACTGGCAACCCCGGGTGACAAACAGCCGGGTTGCGGCGATTACATAGTCCAGCTATCGATCGCTTTCTCCAGAATCTCCAATCCCTCGTACAGTGACCCCTGCTGGTCCGAACTCAATGACGCGAGCAACTCGTTGTTGCGACGCTCCATCATGATGTCGACTTTGCGATGTACCTCGCGTCCTTTTTCGGTTAGGTCCAATCGAATGTTACGCAACTTGCCTTCCGCCGTTTCACTGCTGATCAGCTCGCTTTTAAACATGCTTTTCACGGTTCGACTTATCTGGCCTTTATCCATGCCTATCTGGCTTCGGATGTCTGCCTGACTCAGTGACCCGGCCTCTGCCAGCAGTGCCAGAATTCGCCATTCAGGCAGCCGTAAATCTGCGAGTTTGTGAACCGTTTGCCCGACCTGGCGGCTCATTTTCACATTTACAACGTTGAGTTTCACGTTTATTAGATCGTGCAATTTCGGATTTTCCCCCAACATTTTGTGCCACCTGTCAGCAAAGTCATCATCCTATCAAAACTAATTGTCGAATTTTGGATAAATTGCATTCGCATGCAGAAACTACCAAAAACGCTTGAATTATCACAATATCTTACCCAAAACCCATCACGTATGTCGCCGGATACGAACGATAATGAAATTTCGCACTAACGTCCGCCACTAACGTCCAAAAAGGAACCTGTGCAATACGACGCATGATCCGACAACAACCACACTATCGCCTCAGCTACCTCTTCCGGTTGCCCGCCGCGCTTCATCGGCACCGCATGTTTTACACGTTCGATTCGATCTGGTTCTCCACTACTGGCATGGATGTCTGTATGGATGATTCCCGGTCTTACAGCATTCACTCTGATTCCCTGCTCCGCAACTTCGGCCGCAAGCCCGATGGTCATCGAGTCGACTGCGCCCTTGCTGGCTGCATAGTCAACGTACTCACGTGGTGACCCGAGCCTGGCTGCCATCGATGAAACATTGACGATTGAGCCACCAGCTCCGCCAGAATCGGTGGACATCCATTTGATCGCCTCACGTGCACACAAGAAAGTCCCCGCCACGTTCGTATCCATGACACGCTGAAACCGTTGCAGAGTCATGTCCTGCAATCGGCTTTGACGCTCGACGATACCCGCATTGTTGACCAGCATATCTATTCGACCAAGTTGCTGGTGCACCGTATCGAACATCTCTTTAACCTGGTTCTCATCGGCGACATCCGCCTGTACCGCAATTGCCTGACCGCCCTGGTTCAGTATCGACTCAACCAATTGATTGGCAGCATTGGACTGTTGGCGATAGTTAACGCAGACCGAATGATCGAGGGCTGCGAGTTTACTGGCGACGGACGCACCGATGCCACGACTCGCACCGGTCACAATCGCAATTCCCATCAGCGTCTCCTGATTCTAACGCTTCGACACTACCACACGCGCCATCGATAATGTCGTGAGTTTTGGACGCGCTGTGTCCGAACTAGAAAGTAATACGCACGGATCGTCAGGGTGGACTACTAAAAAGAATTACAACGGTTGTTGAATGGATCTCAGTGTCCAGGTTGCTGATAAAGAGACACCCGCCAAAGGCGTTGTAAAGCATGAGTCTGTCCGTCAACGGGAATAGTCCGAGTTACATATTACGACGGTACTTGCCACCAACTTCAAACAAGGCGTTGGTGATTTCACCAAGCGTGCAGTACTGAACCGCATCTACCAGTTGCTCAAACACGTTTTCATCAGCCACAGCTGCTTTGCGCACCCGTGCCAGCGCGTCAGCTGAATCTTTTGCATGACGCTCCCTGAACGCTTCGAGGCGACTTATCTGGCTTTTCTTTTCGGTATCGGTGGAGCGCGCCAGAACAACTTCCTGTGCGTCTTCTTCCTCAGGGTTTCGAAACGTATTAACGCCAATGATCGGCAATGTACCATCGTGCTTGCGGTGCTCATACAGCATTGACTCATCCTGAATCTTGCCACGCTGGTAGC
>CAYMVV010000106.1:0-17799 GCA_964393885.1 uncultured Granulosicoccaceae bacterium
GGCGCCGCACGCGGCCGCTTTAAATAATATTCGCTTTATGGATGGGCACTAACTAGTGCCCATCCATCCTGACCCCCTAATGACCTGACACTGAAGCGCCGACGAAGGGGCAGCATACGGCCAATATTAAGGAGTGGTTAAACTCGTTAGAATAGATCCCCTACAGGGATACGTACGACGGATATGTAATGAAAACACCACAACAACAAACAATGCGTGCCGTGATGTACGAAACCTATGGAGGTCCGGACAAACTAAGCCTGCGCGATGTTCCGATACCTCAGCTAAAACCTGATGAGTTACTGGTTGAGGTACATGCCACTTCAGTTAATCGGACAGATTGTGGTTTTTTACGTGCAAAGCCCTGGGTTATCAGGTTTGTGAGCGGCTTGTTTAAGCCAAAAGCACAGATACTGGGCTGCGAGTTTGCAGGCGTGGTTGTCGCAATTGGATCTGAGGTTAAAGATTTTAGCGCAGGTGAAAGAGTTACCGGATTTAAAGACGATGATCATGGGCTGGGCGGCCATGCACAGTATACAAGTATTCCTGAAAGCGCGATGGTTGCACGCATACCAAACGACTGTGATTTTCAAACAGCAGCAGTAGCGCTGGAAGGTGCACATTATGCTTTGCATGGTATTCGAGCTGCTAACGTTTCAGCAGGTCAGGCAGTTTTGGTCAACGGTGCAACTGGTGCGATTGGATCTGCAGCGGTGCAGATTCTTAAAGCGATGGGGGCAAGAGTAGTTGCTGTGTGTGGTACCGAGCATATTGCAACGGTGCAGTCACTGGGTGCAGATCGGGTAATTGACTATCAAAGCGAAGACTTCACCGAATGTGGTGAGTTGGTCGACCTGGTATGCGATGCCGTGGGTAAGAGCAACTATTTCGATTGCCGTAAATTACTGAACGCAGACGGCGCATATACCTCCTCAGAGCTTGGAGATTACTGCCAAAACCCGCTACTGGCGCTTTGGACCAGTAAATTTAGCCGTCGCAAAGTGTTGTTTCCAATACCGGAAAATTCCAGACTTGATGCTGAGTATCTTTGTCAGCTAATGCAGGATGGGCACTACAAACCTTTAATTGACCGCACTTATCCGCTGGAAGAAACCCGGGATGCCGTGCGTTATGTGGAGACCGGAACGAAAATCGGCAACGTAGTGATAGAGGTTCAGTAAAGCTGAAATCGTGGTATCAGGTAGTGTCCACAGGTCGGTCGAAGACTGTGTGCATATACAAGGACCGCGACAGTACGGGTTATTTGGGTAGATTAGAGTTCAATCTTTGCATCGCTGGCATCGAGTCGCCTCGCTGGCAGACCGCGTATTGTCTGTCGGGTGTCGGCAAGTGCGAATTCTGAGAGTATTTGAGCGTGATGTCGGCGAAAACCAGCGGGACGTTTTGAAAGCGGGGGAAATTCGATGGAATAGGGTGATCAGAGCGACCGTGGCGGCTCACCAACTTGTGATTGTGCCTGTGCTTGTGATAGCGAAAAGTAGCGTTTATGCTTCCTATACTTCCACAGCGCAATGTTAGTTGGCCTATAAACCCCTTGTGGAAAATCTACAGGATTTGGTGTTGAACGCCAATAATACATTTTTTTCTGAACTGCAAAGGTGTCATGCCGACTACAGTTTTGAATGAATTGTAAAACGCACTTTCTGATTCATACCCTACTTGTCCACTGACTTGTGATACGGACATATCTGATTGAAGTAGTCGACAAGCTTCATGAATGCGGCATCGTACTCGAAAGTCAGACAGACTGTAATTTAATTGGGTGCTTGCCAGTCTTCTCAGTGTTCGGTCACTAACTCCAACTTTGTTTGCAAGTTCAGCAATTGAAATGTCTACTGCTGGTTGGTTATATATGATCTCACACGCACGGCGCAGCGGCCTTGATAGAGTTGTTTGCGGTTGGTAGTTTTCCCAAAGTAAATTAGCTAGCTGGTCGTACAGGCACGTGCTTAGCAAGCGCTTGGAGAGATCTGTATTTTTTTCTCTTGACAGTTCTTGAATCATTTCTTTTATGAGACGTGTTAGTGATACAGATCGATAGCTGTTGATCGGAAGTACTGCCTTGAAATAGATGCAATGTACGACACAGTCGTTTTTGGTAATTAGTGCGTGGTCTACGCCGCTTGGAATCAAGCATGCGGATTCTGGTGGTAGTTCAATTTTTTGATCTCTTAGTCGCAGTGATAGATCGGAGTTTGTGCTCAGTAACAATTGGTGAGATCGATGATGATGCAACTGTTCTCTCTGCGTTGAGCCGATCGCGTAGTTAATAGCATTGATAGGAAGGTCGACTTCAAATTTGTCTATTTTACTTACCTTACTTTTTAGGTACTGATTTGCCGCTGGTTGATCTTTTTTAAGTTGTCCGGTTTGAGCATTCATCTGGCCAATCTCCGTAGCAAATGAACAAGCGTGATTGCTAAACTATTTCTCAGTCGCTCAATGACTATACAAACTAGGAGACTCACATGCAACAAGGTTTATCTGAAAAGATCAAGAAATACGCTAGTGCGCCACTTTTTTTTGACGCGTCTGATGATGAAGTAATCATTTTAGGTAACCCTTACAGACGTCCAACGCGCACATTTGATAATGATTTTATTAACTACACGAAACCGCTTACAAGTCTAAATCAAGCGAGCAATTCAGCTTTATCCACGCATAGACACCTGCTAAATATCTATGAGTCAGATATGTTGTTCTTACCCGAAACGCCTAATTCGGAGTTTTGGTCAGATTTTAGTAATTATTACTCAGATGAGAATATTGAGAATGGTGAAGCGATTCGATCTGAGCTAGAGCACAAAGCATTTTCGTTTTTGGAGGCGGATGTTGATGTATCCGGTACCTGGACTGCAGATACCGTAGTTGATTATTTTCAGAAATTTCTTGAATCTCAGGTTAGTACAAGAGACATGGATGCAGATACGAATCCAGTGTTTGAATCTATCCTAGATTCGCACGATCCTAAGCGTTGTGCAAAACATTACCTTATTCAGTTTGCCTCAGATTTTTTATCCGAAGCGTCAGCTATGGCTCGATTGTCTCCAGGTGCATATGGAGAAATTCAGTCTGCGATATTTAACATACTAATTGATGAGTATGGCGCCAGTGTTCATGCCAACAAACACAGCACGCTGTTTGAAAACACCATGAAATCTGTAGGGCTAGATTCTTCAGTTCATCACTACTGGCAGTTCTATCACCCAACCTCATTAAGTATGACGAACTACTTCCATTATGTAACGAAAAACAAACGCTTTTTCTTTAGGTATTTGGGTGCGCTTTTCTACACGGAATCCAGCCTTGTAAATACCACAAAAAAGCAATCGCAAATGTTGAAGAGAGTCTTTGGCAAAAATGTAGATACTCAGTATTTTGACGAGCATCATCATATCGATCAACATCATGGAGAAATGGCCTTAAGGCGTGTTGTTATTCCAGCACTTGAGCAGTTTGGTGATGTGGTTGCAAAGGAGATCATACAAGGCTTCTTGGAGTTTCAGTATCTTGAACAATTATCAGATATGGATATGCTGGACCAATTTAGGTTTTTCAATCGTTTGGAAAGCACTCGGCTTTTGGCAGAAAGGTACTATGAGAATGTGACCACAGGTGCAATAGACGTCCCTCTAGAGACTTTTGTTGAGTCTGAAGGCGAGCGATCAACCACGCATACACATCCAGACGATAGACTATTGGTAATAGAAAGTGGCACGATGAATTTCTGGCCACTTTACGGTGACCCAATGGATTTAGGGCCGGGCGATATTCTACAAATACCTAAACACAGGTTGCATGGCAGTGTGGTGACTTCCGATGAATGCGTATACCACCAACCCATAGCGTCTTACACGGATATTCAGAGTGCTGTAGGGATAGATCTTGCAAAATCTAAAGCAAATTTGGTGGAAAACGATGCTGTCGCTTATTGAACCTATTGAGGGTGCGAGTAAGGAGGTGCGTCCTACGGTAGCAATACTCAGACGCTTTTCTTTCCGCTCATATCCAAACACCGAGCATGCGGACGTCGCTGATGAAACGATGTTCATTGAGTCAAAACTAGAAATCGAAAAAGATCTCGGTCTATCTATAGAATTTGCAGCCATGCCAGAAGATAAAACACATGCAGTACTAGATGTTGAAAATCACTGTTTCCGACATGCCAACAACACAGCACTGGCCATGGCTGATACCCGATCTGCATTAAAGGAGATCGGGCAGGCTGAGCAAATCCTGTTAATCGCTGGTCTGCAGGTTGAAAGATCAACTGCTGATACACGTAAGGCATGCCTGCAGGCTATTCGTCGTATTCGCGTGAATCGTCCCTTTTTATACGCACAGTTTTTATGCTGGGAAAGACCGATTTCTGATGAGACGATACAGAGGACGGCATGATGTCTAGTTTGGTGAATCACGTATTGTTACACGATGATGTCTATAGGCACATAGGTTTTAGAGGGGGAGGTCAATGATTCCATTGAGGTTGGTTTGAATTATTCGCCAATAATACATTTTTATAATTCTGAAAAAACTACTGGAGTGTGAAATGAAAGGTTTAATTTCAGTCAAGGTGCCTATTCCAAAGAATAATAGTGGGCGCATAATTGTGGTACTCAACGAGACCTCCGTGTTGGCTAGTTCGTTTAGTCAAATAGCAGAATTAAACACGACAGATAAGGTTTATGGGAATGTCGCTGTTGTATCCGATACGGTGTATTGATCATGTGGTACTCATTTAACGAAAGCCAGGGGTCCATACTAATCGTCGGAGATGAAAGATATTTTCTGGTTGAGAATAAAAAAGGTTATCGCTTTATCGTACCTGCAAAGTGTCCGCATCGCGGTGGGCCTTTGTACATGGGAACCGTTGAAGGAAGTGGAGCATGTATACGATGCCCATGGCACAACATTGCTACACCCATTAATAGCCTGACTAGACGTGCACTGCCTTCAGTACGGATAGGTACGCAGTGGACTGTTCGTATTCCAGAAAATAGTAACAAGAGAAACTTCATCGTCATGCCAGTAAAGCCTATGAGCATTCAGCGTAGAGATGAATTTGCTAATGTCCATTGAAACCTACACAGCCTACTTGTTTGTAATCGCGGTTTTCTTTGCGGCGCCTCCTGGTACAAGTCAGTTACTGATAGTGTCTAATAGTATCCGCTACGGAATTCGCTCTAGTGGTTTTACAATCGTGGGCGATCTTTCAGCCAATACGCTTCAAATCTTGGTTACGGCAGTTGGACTAGACGTTTTGTTAACTTCGTCGCCATATGTTTTAAATTGGATAAAGTGGTTAGGCGTTGTGTATCTTATTTGGATCGGGTTAGAGGTTTTTAGATCAAATAAGCTTGGCTTGGCAGATAACTCAGAGCCAAGCTACGCGTCTCCTTTGAAGTTGTTTTCACAGGGCTTCTTTACATCGTTGTCGAATCCTTATGCCGTCATATTTTTTGCTGCTTTGTTTCCACAGTTCATCGATAGTGAATACCCGATATTCCAACAAGTGAGTATTTTGGGGATCACCTATTTGGTTGTAGATGGCATCATGTTGGTTGTCTGGGCTAATGTGGGTGTTCGGGCGGCTTATTTTATCAGCAAGGTTTCTACAAAGCTCGTTGGGCAATTATGCGGTGTATTGATGATAGGCGCTGCAATGATACTGGCGAGCAAAAATGTATCAATCCACTAATCGGAAATTAGGCAGGAAATACCCAGGCAAAGAAAAATGGCCGCTTTGAGTAGATACTTGGCCATATCTCGTAGCATAGTTGGTGATTTTTGAATTAATATTAGTACTTGGTGAAGTTGAAAAAAACCTTTATAGAAAACTAATATCTTCAATTGGACATTAGAAAACATAGCGCGATTGTGCAATAAATTGCGAAACCATACAAATTAAACATGAAACATGGTGTGTAAATATCTAACTAATGTCGGAGTGCAGCCATGCAAAGTATGAAAACTATAGAAGCATATGAGTCGCAGGTTAGAGGCTATTGCAGACAGTTTCCTGCAATGTTTGATACCGCAAAAGGAAGTTATATGTTTACCAGTAACGGTGAGCGCTACATTGATTTTTTTGCTGGCGCGGGTGCGTTGAACTATGGCCATAACAATACTCAAATCCAGTCAGCAGTAACAGACTACTTAAACCATGATGGGATTGTTCATTCATTGGATATGGCAACTGAGACAAAAAGTAAATTCATAGAACGGTTTCAAAGTGACATTCTTCAACCTCGTTCCCTAAAATACAAAATTCAATTCCCAGGGCCAACAGGTACAAACGCAATTGAAGCTGCTATTAAATTAGCTCGCAAAGTCACCGGCCGTCAAGGAGTCGTAGCTTTTACTAACGCATTTCATGGAATGACACTCGGATCGTTAGCGTTGACAGCTAATCTAGCCAAACGTGCTGGAGCAGGTGTAGCGTTGAATAATGTTATTCGAATGCCTTTCGATGGGTTCATGAAAGGATGGGATAACTCAATAGCTTATTTAGAGAAAATGCTTATCGATTCAGGTAGTGGTATCGATTTGCCAGCAGCAATTGTTGTAGAAACAGTTCAAGCAGAGGGCGGGATTAATTGTGCTTCTAAAAAATGGCTACAAAAACTAGTTGCTCTAGCTAGTCGTTTAGGCATACTTCTTATTGTTGATGATATTCAGACAGGGTGTGGTCGAACAGGTAAGTTTTTTAGTTTTGAGGAGGCAGGTATTAGGCCCGACATGGTATGTCTATCTAAATCCATCAGCGGAATTGGATTGCCGCTCTCGCTTGTTCTAATTCATCCAAATCATGATATCTGGAATCCCGGTGAGCACAATGGCACTTTTCGTGGGCAAAATCTTTCATTCGTTGCCGCAACGGAGGCGTTAAGCTTTTGGTCCGATGATCAGTTTTCAAATCAGACCTTACGAAAAGGTAAAATTGTTAATAGTTTTTTAAAAGAATTAGTTCTTCGACATTCGCAGGATGAGTATTGGCAAGTCAGGGGGCGAGGGTTAATACAGGGGTTGGATCTAGGCCAATGCGGTTTGGGAGCCACTGTTTCGAGGGAAGCGTTCTCACGCGGTTTAATAATAGAGTCGTGCGGAGCAACTGATTGTGTAGTTAAGCTTTTACCACCCCTGACAATTAGCGATTCGGAACTTGAAGCAGGCTTGGACATACTGCAGAAGTCGATCCTAACAGTTTGTCGTAGCCGGTCCACAACATCGTATTTACCAATCAACGCACAAAATCAACGCGTAGATGGAATTGCAAACAGGAGTTAAATGCTATGGTTGATACAATAATTGAAGTGAAGGAATTTCCAAACAAAGGTAGAGGCGTAGTTGTAACGAAGAAAGTTACAAAAGGCGAAACGCTAGAGCGAGCTCCGATCAGTAGCTTTCCAGCAGAACAACGATCAAAAGTAAACAGCACTCAAATATTTGAACACTATTTTGTTGATGCTGAGCAATATAAGAGTTCGAAAAATGGTCCTGGTTATATTGTTTATGGGCTCATTTCCATTGTCAATCATTCTCCTGAACCCAATGCGGAAGTGGAATGGCAGTTGGATGGTGAAGAAGGGTGGGCGACTCTGCGCTTGCTTAAAGATCTTAAAGATGGTGAAGAAGTCACCATCGCTTACACCAATGTCGATGAATACCAAAATACTGAGCATTGGGTCGCCTAGTCATGGGTCTTTTTATCACATGACCATTATATGGTCATCACGAGTATCCTAATAATGTAAAGGATGTAACCAACATGAATTCACGAGCATGCAATGAGTTAACACTAGCAGATATCGTCGTAGTAGGTAATGGCGCACTTGGTTTGTTTTTAGCAGATGAATTAGCAGGCCGTAACAGTCAAAAAAAGATAGCTGTTGTCGGCCCTCGCGACCGCAATGGTGGAGCGAGTCAAGCAGCAGGTGCAATGTTAGGTTGTTTTTCCGAGGTGACCAACGATACGTTACGAACAGATGCGAGTAGAGCACGCTTTGAGATAGGTGTGGGTGCTCACGAATATTGGGATAGTTCTCTAAAAACGCTACAGGTTTTCGCCCCCAACAACAGGCCGCTTAAGGTGGCTGATGATACTTACGTTATTCTTAATTCATCGGGTAGCCAACTTGATTCAATACACCTTGATTCTATCATTGATGCTTTGGAGTCCTACGATAAACCTTGGGAAGAAGTTGATGCTGAAGCTATAAGAGGGCTGAATCCAAAGCCAAATTGCAGAGCGTTTCGGGCTATTCGACTACCCGAAGAGGGCGCTGTTGATGCCAGAGCAGTGTTGTCGGCATTAGAATCAAAGCTGCAGGCTCGTGGTGTCGTCCTTGTTGATCAGTCTGTAAAGCAGTTGCAGTGCTCATTTGGTAAAGTCAATGGTGTTCAGTTGCAGGATGGGCAATTAATAGAATCAGACACTGTAGTGGTAGCCGCTGGTGCAAGAAGTGAAGAGCTAATACGTACCGCCGATGAAGAGTTGGATATGATTCCAACTTTTGCGGGCCTTGGCTTGGGAATAATTTCCAAGCGTACAAACGGTTCAGGCTTTCGAAGTGTTGTGCGGACACCCAATCGGGGTTTTGCCTGCGGATTGCACGTTGTGCCCAATGGGAACGGCCGGGAATATTTAGGCGCGACCAATCGTATCGTGCCACATGTGGCCACTGGTGCTTGCTTTGAGGATCTAAGCTACTTTACCCGATGTGCAATGGAGCAGCTTGATGAGAATATTGCAACTCACGAGATAGAACACCTGTTAAGAGGTAATAGACCAATAACATTAGATGGGTATCCGTTGATTGGTTCCTTTCCCGTTGATGGTCTTTATCTCATGACAGGTACCTATCGTGATGGCTTTCATAGTGCGCCATTAATAGCTGTTCATATGGCCAATAAAATGGAGGGACTGCCGGGTGTCATTAGTACCTTGTTTGAGCCTTGCCGTAATCCAATTGAATCTCGAACCCGAGATCAATCCGTTGAAGATTTTGTCCAACACAGTATTGCTATGTGGTATGAATCCAGTGCCGATGCACCTTTTTCTACACAAAAGCTGACAGACCTGTATACAGAGCAAGCCATTGGGCAATATGAAAAACTGAGTATCGAGTATGCATTGAGCCCAGATGTGCTTTGGTACAGCATTCGAAGCCCAGCAGGTGCGGAACGCATAAAGGATTATCTTGATACTTTGCAATTAGATGAAATTTCACCCTTAGCAAATATATTTAGAACAGGTTTAAAAAACACGGGTTATAAAAACAAGGGTTATGAAAACGCAGGCGTGATCAAACCCTAATGAGTAACCAAACAAGTAAAATTAGTAATCGAATCATGGCCGAACAATACAGCGTCAGTGTCGAGCAGCTTGTTTCTGGCTGGCAACTCAAAGCTGATTATATTGATGTGTTTTGGGCGGATGGTTTTTCTAGCCGACACCCGTACGCTTTGCTCCGAGATTGGTGTGACTGTGATCGATGCAATGATCGTCGTCTAGTAAGCTCAGAGGCCATGCTTGACATAGAACCGACCTGCACGCCCAGTAGCGTCAAACTACAAGACAACGGTGCACTAGGCATTACTTGGAAGCCAGACGGACATATCAGTAATTACGATGCGACGAGTTTGCTTGAGTTACATGAACAGATTGTGCGAAAACGGGAATCTCGCCGATCAGAGCGAAAAAGGTCTGAACCGTTGTCAGTGTTTAATTACCTTGAATTGCAGGACGATGATAAAAAATGGCTCAATGTCCTACATACTGTAAGTGAATCTGGTTTTGCCTATCTTAGCAATGTGCCTGACGACTCAGACGAGGTTGCAATCATCGGGGCAAGATTAGGTTATGTGCCTGGTGGTTGGCGCTATCGTGCTAAGCCTGAAGGCATTCTGGTCGAGGCTACAAACGATAATGCTCAAGTCAGCGAAAGTGTGCTTACTGAAATGTCTGAATTAGAAAAGCACTATCAACGAACATTACTCGTGCCGCATACCGATTTCTCGTTTACATCATGGCCTACCGGTTTATTTGTTTTCCATTGCTTAAGCCCGAGTGCAGATCTTGGAGGTGAAACCATTTTAGTGGATGGTTTTCAAATAGCAGAGCGTTTAAGTGTTCAGCACCCTGATTCGTTCAAATTGCTTTCCTCCATCCAGCAACCCTTTTGTGGACATGGGGATTCCAAGATCGATTGGCGCGCATCGGGAAGGGTGATCTGTGTTGACTCGGAAGATAATATTACCGGGGTTAGATTTGCGATGGCCTCTCGAATGCCGTTAAATGCATCGTATGGTTTAACTAAGCCTTATTATCAAGCGATTCAACACATGCTGCGTCTTGTATTAGATCCCGCTTACCAAATTCGTCTATCCCTGAAAGCAGGCGAGTGTCTGATTTTGGATAATCATCGTACTTTACATGGTAGAACCGGTATGGATCCTATAGCTGGTCGAACAAGACGTTTTCGTCGGTTCGATGTAGAGCGCGATGCTGCACAAACCCAAATTTTAAGATTGGCAAAGAAAACTGGCATGGCTGCGTTTCCATTGCCCTCTGGTGCCCATTGCTGAGTTATTCGCAAGTCCTGTGTTATATTTTTATACCGATTTTTGTTAGCTATAGATGGAGACTTACCTCACGTGAGAGTGCAAACCGCAAGTTTAAAATTACCAAAGTCGGATTACTTTACGGGCGTGATGCTCCTTGTTGTGTCAGCAATTACCTACAGTACGGCGGGCATTTTTACTAAGGGCGTTGAGGCCGGTTCATGGGAAGTTATTTTCTGGCGAGGCGTGTTTGCTGCGGCCTTTACGTTTTTCTGGACAATGAGAATTGGTCAGCTTAAACAGAACGTTTTTGGTATGGGGTACAGTGGCTGGGCGGTCGGTATCATAGGGGCGTTGGGTACAGCTGCTTTCATACCCGCGTTTAAGTTAACCAGTATTGCCAACGTGTCGCTTATTTATGCAATATCACCACTAATTGCTGCGTTCCTAGCCTGGGTTTGGATAGGTGAAAAAGCATCTGCCAGAACGATGATCGGTAGCGGCCTTGCTGTTGTGGGTGTTGGGGTTATCGTTGCAGGCTCGCTCGGCCAAATTAGTTTGTATGGTGATGTGCTGGCATTGTGTATGACCATTGCCATGGCCTCTATAATGGTCATTTACAGAAAATACCCCGAAACACCAGGGCCCGGTCCTGCCGTTCTACAGTCCGTATTTTTGATTCCCGTTGCGATGTTATTCGGTAGTCCCTTCGGAGTCTCAGGTAAGGAGATTCTCATTCTCGCAGCCTTCGGGCTCTTGTTCGCCATTGCATCAGTCACGCTTGCTGAGGGGGCAAAGCGGATCCCTTCTGGTCAAACCGCATTGATTGGTGCGCTTGAAACGCCACTAGCACCCATACTCGCTTTTCTGATTTTTACTGAAGTACCAGGTATTGCCACATTTATTGGGGGAGCGATAGTTATCATAGCCGTAGCGATTTCAATGAGCCAGCGCGCTTAAGATTTGAGCAAGGTCTTATCTCCGGTGTTAGTCTATAATTCTGGAAGGACTGGATTTAAGCAACGTAAGTGAAAGTGAATATGATTTAACAGTCCTCCCTTCGAAATTTTAAAAATTGTGATGGCTCTCCCGTACGTGCCATTCTAAAGTAATCGCTATGAAATACACTATAGATAAATCTGTAACCGAACTCGGAATTACCAACCCAGTGTTGTTCATAATCCATGGTATATCAAAGATCAAAGATACACCAAAAGGTGTTGCCGACGAAGGTAAGATCGTGCTCAAGGAAATCAATAACAACATAGAAAATCATCTTGCAAAACCAGAGGTAACAGGGTTTAACGAAGTTTTCTCGAAAATGGGATATGAAAACGTCATTCCAGCCGGAGAGAGATTGGTAAGAACGTTTTCAGAGAAAGGTATGAAATCATACGGACCGATTATCGACTCCTATAATATAACTGCTATGAAGTATTCAGCCGGAATTGGAATGCATGACGCAAGTAACTTAGACGAGAACAGCACAATAACTATTGATCGTGCTACTGGGGCAGAGACTATCATACCGCTGTTTAAGGAGAAGCCAAAAAGGTTAAGAAAAGGCGATCTATTTTACGGAACGCCCAATTCTCCTATTGCCTGGCTTGGAAAAAGGGACGTAGATTCAGATGAATACAAAGTAATATCTGACACTTCAAAAATTCTTCTCGTGATATTAGGCAATAAGAACACTTCAGAGGAATACAATACATCGATTGCACACGATATCTACAATCGAATGAGAAGTTTCTCACCAGCAGCAGACTTAATACGAATCAAAAACAGTATCCAAACAACATAGTATTCGAGAGAAGTTAATTTACAATGAATAATGGAATAACTAAAACGAGCACTCTCGCTACTATAATGCGGGCAAAGAAGAGCCTGAAATACTCTATGCTGCCTCTGGGGAACCTGTGAACAACCCAGAGCATCCAACACATACACAATCAATTTCGTGCATTCATTACCAAGGGGCCTTTCCCTTGCGTACTGTCAAGTTCTGTACTCAAACTGAAAAATCAGAAAATCAAGGACAACCATTAATAGTTTCTGGCCGAAACACAACCGTTTTGATAGGCTTTGCGGTTGGTGTCCCGAGGAGCTGAAGATTCCAATCAGGATAACTTTTATTAGTCGGGAGTTTTCATTAATGATAAAGTGATAGTGGGTTAGGAAGTGGCTAGAGATATTGTTGGTGCGTGGATTCGCGAAATTAAGAAGGCGGAGCGCGAAGCGGTTAGTGGGCAAAAAGCGGCGGAGCGCGAGCATAAAGCGTTAGTGAGGCAGGCAGAGAAAGTGCTAAAAGAGGAGGAGCGGGTTCAGAAGCAGCTATTAAAAGCGAGGTTGCATCGGGGGATTTTCAAAGAGCGAGTATTAAAGGCCTGTCGACACTAGCCTGGATTATTCACAAGGCGACAAGTAAATATTGGCGAAATGCTATGTATATAGCGCCAAATCACTTTATGGGCAACTTTTTCAAAATAGCTGTGTGTCTATTCGATGCCAGAAGAAAATCTGGCGTCACATCTCGGCCTATCCTCCTCGGCACCTTTTTGGTACGTCAGCGAGCCACGTTTCTCAGACGATTGGCCGACCTGTTTAGCCAGATTTCCTCTGGACGCCGAATCCTCATGAATAATCCAGGCTAGTGGGTCGTGCGGGAAGTTCAGCAATAAACTTTTCACAGCCAAAGTTATCGCCGCAAGGGGAAAAAATGCAGGCATAGCAAGGCCTACGTCGAATTTTTTCAAAAACCAAAGCCTGCATCGAAGATCACTGATCCCCCTTCATCGCTCACTGCGAAGGCAAGTGACACCAGAAGGGTATCATCCAGAGCGGAGACCGAGATGCCTGTGCCTAACGATCCGTGGTATTGATCTGAATCATCATTAATGTCTGAAAAGACGCGACCGACATCGGTAAAGACTAACACGTCGTATTCGGCCTTTGGCAACCAGGCGGATGCCGTGCCTATTGCATATCTGAACTCTGCATTGGCGAATATCGAGGCGTCACCTGCGAAACGGTTTTCATCGAGTCCGCGTATGGTTGTGGCGCCGCCTATATAGGCAGCCTCCTGAAACGGGAAAGTGCCTGATACATTTCTACCACCGACTCGTAATACTACCATGGAGCGCTCACCCGCTCTGAAGAAACCGGAAGCGCGACCTTCAATAGAGCCAAACGAACTATCTACATCGAAAACTCCGGGTGAAAAACCAGCCTTCAGCTCAACACGCATTCCCGGATTGAAGACGGCTCTATGATCGCGGGTGTCGTAGTCGAAGCCTGCAAAAATAGTAGCCCAGCTAAAGTCACCAACTCCAAGTGGCGCCAGTTCGGAAAGCAACGTGGTGTCGTCGTCATCAGTTGAGCTAAAGTTGAAGAGAACACCCGAAAACAGTTTGAGATCAGGTGAGGCGAGGTAGCTTGTGCTTGTGCCAAAGTTAACTTGCGTTTTATCAGTCTCAAAAAAGTCGCTGTCACCTTCGTCTGTTGTGTCGTTGCCAAAGCCAAAGAAATCGGCTTGCTCAATACCCGACAGATTAGCCGTAAACGTCGTCTGGTGATTTGGATCCCAGTGTTGGAACGTACCGTTGTAATTGACGTCAAACGCGGCACGCCCTGGCGCTACAGCTGCTGATACTTTGTGGCGTTGTCCAAATGGATTCTTGCCAAACTCAAACAGGCGGAAGTCACGTCCGTAACTAAAGATCAATCCATCTATCGAGCTAACACTTGCGCGGTAGGTGGGGACGGCTGAATACCGCCAGTCTCGTGGTCGGTCAGACTCTGGCGGGATGTTTTTGGTTGGTAAGCCTATTTTTGAAAACGGCGAAGGCTTTACTTGCGGGTTAGTCTTACGACGTTCAATTTCTTCAGTTTCGGTGAAGCGCAAGTTAGCTGTTTCACAGCCTTGTAGTTCGTCCTGAGCCTGGCTGCCAATGACGTCGATTTTGATTTTTCGGTTGAGCGTTCCGTGGCACATGACAGTGTTTTTTCCATCTCTCAGGTGGACGCGCAGTGACTTTGTTTCTGCCGGATTTAATTGACGCTTGAAGTACGGTGTTGCGCCTGCTGTTGAAGCGATGCTGACTTCTATTAGTCCGTCTCCAGGATCGCGTAGATCGATGTGGTCACTTTGATCAGTGGCCTGAACATCGACCTCTGCATTCGTATAGCGGTAGATACGATCAGCGATCTCGGGTAGCCGGTCGCGCCGCGCTTTCATGGTGCTTACGAGTGTTTCTGCAGTTAAGTCGAAATAGGGTTTTGGCATAAGGCTTACGGCCTCGTTAATTGCCTCGTCTGTGATTCGAGCTTTTAACTCATTTGCCATATCGATCCATGCGTCTCGATCGAGTTCAGCCATAAACCAGCGATGAATTGGCCAGCCTTGTGCAATCAGGCCAAAGCTTGAGGGATATTCTTCTTCATACTTTAATAAACGTGGCTCGTACGGGCGGAGGATAGCCAGCGCAACACCCTCAAAGGTAACAAAAGCCTGGTCGCGATCTTCTGGAAGTGGCTGCCACTCCGGCTTGCCGGGCAACTTTGCCCAACGGTGGTTGTTCGCGTGGCGATCCCAGTCACCAAGGAAAAAATCAAACAATCGAAGGCGCAGAAGCTCGGTTGCATCAACTCGAACAGCAGGACTGGCGAGCCAACTTGTGACAAGCTCTTCTGACTTGATGATATCGGTCGCTTTTTCAAAGCCTTCGTAGGTGTCT
Source organism: uncultured Granulosicoccaceae bacterium (assembly GCA_964393885.1). Classification (GTDB taxonomy): domain Bacteria; phylum Pseudomonadota; class Gammaproteobacteria; order Granulosicoccales; family Granulosicoccaceae. Next base: position 15,321 of record CAYMVV010000106.1, read on the forward strand.
GAGGCTTTCGTTGGAAACTCTTCAATCGTGCCGACGCGGCCGGCAAAAAGTTCACGAAATTCACCCAGGGCCGGATCATCTGGCAAAACGACGAGTCTGGGTGTGTTGTGAAGCACTCCGGCAGCCTTCGCCAATGGAGGAACCATGGAGGTGGAAGCGGGGTGAATAGAGGCGAGTTGATCCTGGCTTATACGTCCGATAAAGCTGTCTCTTAAATCTGCGTTGAGATTTTGAGACTGGTTCTTAACGAGGCTGCGAAAGGTGTAGCTTTTGCCGTCAGCGCCCTTGAAGGCGAGCCCGAAAGTCTGAGCCCCTCCAACTCGAAACGCTGCTTCCAGCCCGCCAGCTTCGCGGCTTAAGTCCAGCACTTCTATGTCGATAGGGGTGGTCCATAGATCGCGATAGTCGTTACCGAAGAAGAGGCGATGCAGTGGTCCTGCACTTAGCGTTGGGTCAGCGATAACTTCACGGGTTTCCGCTTCAAGACGTGAGGTGCCTGTCAAGAATAAACCGATGGCAAGGACAAGAACGAGTTGAATGCTGATGGCTTGTTTGTCTTTTTGCACTGGTTCCCCTGAACCGACGTGGGTATTAACCCGCGCTAAAAGTTCCCCGGGAGTCTGCGCGGTAGAGGTCTGCGTAGCGAGAACACGCCATGGCGAGGGCCCTTGATTTATTGAATATGGTACGATCATTAGAGGCGCATAGCCATTCATACGTAACGAAAATTATCGATAAAAATGCACCGCCAGGGCGCGTTCCCAGTGTTTGCAGATCGTAGCAGAGGTTCTGCCGCGCAGACTCCTGCTATAAGGCGTTTTATGATGACTTAAATACGTGCCGTGGGCTCGAGACACCGCACGCACTTGATTGTTGCCTGCCATCTTACTAACTTGCTCAGTCGTGTTAATAAAACAATATACCAGACAGGAACAATCGCACGGACGGTCATTGTAAAAGAAAGATAGCACTGACGTGGTCAGGTCTTTCATTGCGGCAATGTGGCGCTAAACGATCTGACGCTCAACAACTTGCGGTTATATCGTTATATTTAGCCTGAAAGTGATGAGTGCGATCAGACTCGGCTGCCGGCATTTTGTGATTCTGCCGAGAAAAACAAGCCTACCCTTTGTTAGTGGTCCGACCAGCAGAAACAAAAACAGCCATTGTTGGTTGTCCACCAAAAAAACTGTGGTAGGAGTTTTTCCGAGTACTAGCAGCAAGCAAACAGCCATTGCTCTTTGTGTAGAAGTAAAAATAAACAAGAAGATCGCTTAAGAGTAAAATTTCAAGTCGTATGGGTAGAATGCTCGTATGGGTAGAAAGCGCTTAAAACTGTTTCCTCATGCCTGGAATTGGACAAAGTTATGAAAGACACCAATATTTTTGACAGTGATGCGGTTGCAGGCATCGTAGGCCACATGAATGAGGATCATTCTGATGCTCTGGAGTTGTACATTAGAGCGTTTACCGATTTTGGACAAACCAGTCTCAAAAAAGTTGAAATGACTGGTATTGATACATCCGGTATCGATTTATCAGTTTGGGTGGCTGATGATATCAGGAAGTATCGAATCAATTTTTCAGATACGGGCGTGGCTACGGAATTGGGAAATCGAAGCGAGGCACGAGCGACATTGGTTGAAATGGTACGAGCAGCAAGAACATTGCTTGATGAAAAGCATTGAGCTTTCATTGTATGAATTGTCAATGTAGACAACTGCTTTTTTGGGTTTTACGCAAACCGCCTTGCTGATTACTGACAGAGGTGTGTCCTGTTAATAATATTTTTTCGGATCACTAAATCGACTAATGCGGTGAAAGCTGTGCGCACCAGCAAAGTGGCTGTCCGGATAAATATCGACTGTTAACCCGTAAGGGCAGGCAATTAAACCAGGCTGGAATTCTCGGTGTATTGGGTTTGATTGAGTTCCCTCTGTACCAGTCCGGATTCGATCAACTGATACAATGATGGGATAAGTTTGTCTTTTGCATTATCGAGTGTTAGAAAGTGAAAGTTGTTCAGCTCGTCGGGTGGTAATTCAATTGTGGCGATTTGTTCGGCGCTAAGTACGCCTCCATCGAATAGGAAAAGCAGTATTTCAGAGTGGTCTTCAGATTCTTGCCGATAATTGAGGCGCAGCAATCGACCAATCGGAATATCGATACCGAGTTCTTCGCGAACCTCTCGCTTGCAGGCCTGCTGTGGTGATTCGTTTGCCTCGATCGTGCCACCGGGGATTTCCCACACCGTCTTGTATGTAGGTACAACGAGTAGCACTTTACCGCCAGTATCGGTACACAGAGCGCCCGCTGCTGTGATCTTGCGAGGTAAGGTTTTAGAAAATGTTTTATCGTCAGTCATGAGGGAAAGATAGCACGCTGGTAGAATTTTCTAATTGAAAAAAAGTAAGAGGGGGCAAACCGCACGCCGTTACCGGCGATCAATCTAGCGGGTTAAAGTCCCGCTCGGGGAATT
>CAYMVV010000107.1:0-17766 GCA_964393885.1 uncultured Granulosicoccaceae bacterium
CTCGCAGCGACTGAAGTGTGGACAGATGATCCAGGTACATTTGTTCGGTATCGAGACAATCACCGAAACCCGCTTGTCTGATTTTGATGGTACTGGCCATGACATCCCAGCCCGTTCGCAGGATGTAGTCTGCAAATGGCCAGTGTGCGATCGCATCCATCGCATGTGGCTGAAGGTTAAATTGACTCACCAGTTGCTGCCAATCTTCCGATAACAAGGGCATTGTCTGCGTCAATGCCTGTGTCGCGACCTCCCCTTCCGGCATGTTAAAAACCGCTGCTACTTTGGGCCACAAATGCTGCCATCGGAAAAAATCTCCATTGGTCACATTAAATGCCTGCCTTGAGGCATTGGATGATTCAAGCGACCAGGCAATCGCTCTGGCAAGCAGGCTGGCGTCTGTGGCCTGATTGATCGCACCGAAGCTCTCTGCAGTACCGGGCCAGTGCAACGGTTTGCCTGCTGCCTTCATCAGTGCCGCGTAAACACCGATAACACTCAGTATATTTTGCGGGGTACCAATAGAGGTTGTGCCACAAATGACATGCGGGCGCAGACAGGTCCAGTCAACACCGCTTTGCTCGAGCGCATCCTGCTGCGCATAGTAGTAGTTTTCACCTGCATGGCGTGGATCGTCTTCACGGGCTGGCGTTTTAAACGCACCCAGATGACTGCCATAGTATTTCATGCCCTGAATCAACACGACACGTTGTAATGGATTGGCATCCAGCGCGCGCAGACAATTGACCAGAATATCCCGATTGGGTGCTACCTGTTGGGCGAAATCAGGCGCTGGTACAAAGCCCGCAAAAACCACATGGGTAATGCCACGCAGCGCTTTTATAGATTTATAATCTGCAAGCAGATCTGCGGTTACATACGACACTGATGTCAAAGCCGCGGATTGAGCGTCGTTGTTGTGCTCACTCACCGACTGACTATTGCTACCGCTGGTACTGACGCTACCACGGGTACTGACGCTTACACCGGTACTGGCGCTACCACGGGTATTGGCTCTACCACCGGTGCTGGCGATAGAGGCGCTGCGGCGTGTGACACCGGTTATTTGCCAGTCACAGCTACCGCTGTGCTGCTGCTGTCGGATATGCTCAACGAAGGCCGACCCGGCAACACCCGTTGCACCCACGACCAGTACGTTTATAGTCAATAGTTATCTCCGGTTGTGCCCTCTGCCAATACCAGCCAGAATACCAGCTCTGCGCACAGAGCTCGCCTGAAACGATGCGGCTCAGTGCAGCTCAGTGCAGTATCGATGCAGCAAAGAGGCAGCAAAGAGGCAGTGTCCATGCAGCAAACCATGCAATAACAATGAATGCCATGACAAGCGCAAACCCAACACTCGGATTCATCGGACTCGGTGTCATGGGTGAACCCATGTGTCGAAACCTGATAGAAAAATCTTCAGGTGTCTCCGGCGTCTGTGTATTCGACCTGAACCCGGAACCTGTGTCCCGACTGACCGAAACCGGTGCCACGGCTGCGGATTCGATTGCACAGATCGCAGGTTCGGTCGACATTCTGTTTCTGTCACTGCCTGGTGGTGCCGAAGTTGATACCGTGCTGTGCGCTACTGACGGGGTATTCGCCCATGCACGCGCCGGTTTGATTATTGTTGATCTGTCCACGTCAGAAGTTGGCCTTACCCGTCGTCTGGCCAGTAGCGCCGCCGATCAGGGTATTCGATACGCCGATGCACCGGTGGCACGCACGCGGCAAGCCGCAATCTCCGGCACACTGGCCATTATGGTCGGTGCGGACAAGCCGCTGTATGACACCATCAAACCCTATCTTGATTGCATGGCCAGTGATATCTCTCACTGCGGCCAGGCAGGCGCCGGACAGATGGTTAAGATACTGAACAATATGGTGTTGTTTCAAACAGTGCTTGGACTATCGGAAGCACTGACCATGGCTCGACGTGCGGGCCTGGATGGCGAGGTTCTTTTTGATGCGCTCGGCAAAGGTTCTGCAAATTCCTTCGCACTGCAAAACCATGGCGTAAAAGCACTGCTCCCGGGTGACTATCCGCAACAGGCATTTTCTACCCGCTACGCAAGGAAAGACCTGCTCTATGCTCTGCAACTGGCACAGGACACCGGCACTGAAACGCCCGGTGCATCAACAGTGCTTGATGTTTTTGAACGCGCTATAGACTCAGGCCATGGCGACCAATACTGGCCGGCACTAATGCATGTTATTGATTCAGAGTAAGCCTTACACTTACAACCCGACTGTTAGCGATGACTGACCATGACTGACGAAAACCCCGCGCTTCGTAACTCAGAGCACCGTAACTCAGAGCACCGTAACTCAGAGCATCGTAAAAATGATCTGGTGCTGCTGGCGCTGCACTACCAAAATGAAAACTGTCATGTCGATGGAAAAATCAAGGTCGGCATCAAACAGGATGCCGACTGGCGTTACGACACACTCGATACAGCAAGGCGTCTGTTCGACGGACTGCGTGCTACAAGTGTGGAGATTGTGCACGTGCGATTAGCTGTCAGGCCAGACCATCGTGACGTTATACCGAATAACTTTATCTTTCGTCAGTGGATTGAACTGGGTGCCTGGGCAGAGGGTTCGTGGGGGGTAGAGTTTTACGAGGGGCTGGAACCACTGGATCGTGAGTTCGTGGTAACCCACACGCGCAACAACGCATTTTATAACAGCCAGCTTGACGACATTATGGCTCTGTTAAAACCCGCGCGACTGGCAATCGCCGGTGTCTCCACCGCCTATACCGTTGAATGTACTGCACGCCACGCATCGGATGTTGGCTACGAAACCATTGTCGTGTCGGATGCCTGCTCAACCGCCACCAAAGAAATGCACCACAATGCGCTGTCCGCAATGGAACTGATCGCGAGTGTAAAGACCACTGATGAGCTAATTGCCGAGCTGAGCTGATCCTTGCACGCTGCTACCGCTTCGTGGCTATCTATTAACCAGCTGTCTATTAACCAGACAAATAACCAGACATACCCGATAGTTCAAAGCATTTCAGGATCGTCACGACCGTCATCACCCTAAGTGGCTTTTTTGAACAGGCGCTAAGCGGGTATAATGAAGTCCTGCCTCAACCGGAGAACGAGCCCGACACGCTGCTACAGCACATTAATCAGACGACAACCGGAGAGAACCACTGCTCGTTACCATCATCCATTCTAATCAGGCTCCGTCGTCTGATGCTTTACGTGCCATGCGTTTCCCACACCATTGCGACCAGCGCACCCGCAGCGTCCACCAGATTCTGCTCGCTTGTCGGCCTGGTCGCCCTGCGGCCCGGGATGTTTGCCTCGAATTAACATGAAAACACCAAAAAGACTTAAACCACTGATAGAAGACGGCATTATCGACGAGGCCCTGTCACGCCTGATGAGCGGCAAGGAAGCTGACGTTTTTACCGTAAGGTGCGGTAACGAGATACGCTGTGCAAAAGTCTACAAAGAGGCGCACAAGCGCAGTTTCAAAAAAGCGGTTGAATACCAGGAAGGCCGCAAGGTGCGCAACAGTCGTCGAGCACGTGCGATTGAGAAAGGCTCGAAATTCGGCCGCGACCAACAGGAGGAAGTGTGGCAAAGCGCCGAGGTCGATGCGCTGTATAAACTGGCTGACGCCGGGGTTCGGGTGCCAACGCCCTACGGCGTGTTTGACGGTGTGCTCGTGATGGAGCTTGTAACCGATGCTGATGGACAACCGGCACCGCGCCTTAACAACGTAATGCTGGAGCCTGACGAGGCGCGCAGACATCACACACAGATGATGCGCAACGTCATACGTATGCTCTGTGCCGGTGTTATTCACGGCGATCTATCTGAATTTAACGTGCTGGTCGATGCCGATGGGCCGGTTATCATTGATCTGCCCCAGGCAGTCGATGCCGCAGCCAACAATAACGCGCAACGCATGCTGGAGCGCGATATACGCAATATTACCCAGTATTACGCGCAGTACGCACCCGAGCTTCTGTCCGGCAAGTACCACAAGGAAATCTGGGACCTCTACGCCGATGGAAAGCTGCTGCCGGACTCCGAGATTACCGGCGAATTTGTAGAAGACTTAAAAGACGCTGACGTCGACGGTGTGCTGGAGGAAATTAACGCGGTAATGGCAGAAGAAAAGGCGCGCCAGGAACGCCTCAGGGACAACGATGATCAGGACCAGCGGTAGTAAGCCAGCCCGGTGTTTCGTCACAAGCTGCTGATCCAAGACCTGACACACTGATCTACTCGACGATTTGATCTACCCGACGATCTACCCGACGGGTATACACACACCACAGGCTGCGGCACAAGCTGCGTTATCGGGGTTAGGCTGTCCGTATCGAGGAGTCCGTATCGAGGAGTGAATGTTTCTCGATGATCTTTATTTAATTCACTTGCGGCTTATACCGTTTACACTACCCCCTGACTTTTTTTGCAGCCTGCCATCTCTGCAACCAAAAAGGCCCACCCAACAATGCGCACCCAACAATGCGCACCCAACAAACAAAGGCCAATCATGCTTAGCCAGTCTACGAAACCTTTCATTAATACCAGGGAACTGCAGTATGGATAGTTTGCGTAATCGTGCTGTTAGCGCCATCAACGACAGGTTCTACTACGGCTGGCTGATGGTCGGCGTGGCCGGCATCGGTATGTTCTGCAGTGGCCCCGGGCAGTCATATACATTTTCTGTTTTTATAGAACCCATCAGTCGCGACCTCGGCATTTCAAAAACATCTATTGCCAGTGCCTATGCTATCGCCACACTTGCAGCAGCGTTTCTGTTACCAAGAGCCGGCAAGCTACTCGATCGCTTTGGGCCGCGTCAGACACTGTTGATCGTCAGTATCTGTCTGGGTCTTGCCTGCATGTTTTTTGGCGCCGCTGCCAACTTTATCTGGCTTGCCATTGGCTTTGCCATGCTGCGCTTCATGGGTCAGGGTGCCACCATGCTGACCGTGTCGAACCTGGTATCGCAGTGGTTCCTCAGACGGCGGGGGTTTGCCATGAGCCTGATGGGCCTGGGGTTTGCCGCTTCAATGGCAATTCATCCCCTGATTGGTGAACAGCTCATTTCAGCGTTTGGCTGGCGCACCGCATGGGTCGCACTCGGCCTGATGACCTGGGCACTTATGATTCCACCGCTGCTGTTGGTATTCAACAAACCGGAGGCGGTTGGATTGGCAATAGACGGGGATGCGATTGCCAGCACAGAGGGTGATACGCCAGCAATCGAAGGCCTCGAACTGCCCCAGGCTAAAAAGGAAACGGCATTCTATATTCTTTGTGCGGTCTGGTTTGTCGTTGGCGGTCTGGTTACCGTGCTGCATTTCTTTCAGGTATCTGTACTGTCTGCTCAGGGCATGGACAGCGCAACCGCCGCGCGCCTGTTTTCTATTTCGGCGATAACCATGGTTATTACCATGCCATTCATTGGCAAAATATATGACTCGCTGCGCACTCGCTACGTTGTGGCCTTCGAAATGATGCTTATCGGGCTGGCTTTAATTGCGATCACACAGGTAACGGGATTTGCCAGTGGCGTCATCTACTCGGTAACTTTTGGCCTTGCCAATGCGTTTATGCTGACCATGTTTGGATTTATCTGGCCCAGATACTTTGGACGTGCGCACCTGGGCTCAATACAGGGTGTGGGACAAATGGCCGGGGTCATTGGCGCGTCGATCGCACCGCTGCCGGTAGGATACGCCATTGACAGCACCGGCAGTGCCAGCACTATCCTGACCGTGCTGGCACTGGTGTCTTTTATGATTGGCGTTTACGTGATACTGAAACTAAGAACGCCTGCCGGTATTACGATACCGGGAGGCGTTGATTAGTTGTTTAACTGCACTCAGCACTGAGTGTCATCCACCGCCCGGTTTACCAAACACGAGATCGGGCAACCATAACGCTAACTTCGGGAACAGCAGCACCGCCAGTATGCCTATCAGTTGCAGACCGACAAACGGGATGATACCCCGATAGATCTCCTGCATTTTCACCGAGGACGGTGCCACCCCTTTCATATAGAACAATGCGAATCCAAAAGGCGGCGTCAAGAAGGACGTCTGTAGATTCGTCGCCACGAGTATCGCAAACCAGTAGATCACCTGTGCCTCCAGAAACTGCCTCGCCGCCTGATTGGCAGGGGGGTCCAGTCCCAGGTGACTGGCAAATTCGGGCGCCAGTGTGCGAATAACCGGCGCAAATACCGGCAGGATAATCAGAATGATTTCGAGGAAGTCAAAGAAGAAGCCCAACAGGAAAATGACCACCATCAGCAGGATCAGCAGCATCCAGGGTCCGAACTCGAGCCATTCGATAAACTCGATGATCAGATCTTCACCGTAGACGTTTCTGAAGATCGTCGAGAACGCCGTTGCACCTACAAAGATAAAAAAGATCATTGCGGTTGTCAGCGTGGTTCGGTCCACTACATCTTTCAATACCTTGAAGTTCAGCGTGCCATTAAACGCCGCCAGTATCATTGCGCCAAAGGCACCGACACCCGCAGCTTCTGTTGGTGTTGCCCAGCCACCGAAAATCGAACCCAGCACCATGACGATCAAAAAGATCGGTGGTACAAAGCCTAAAAGAATTCCACCCCACAGCGTATTACCTTCAAGGCGACCGATAGCCATCGATGAAACAAACACTGCGAAGAACGCCATCAGTCCCCAGTTAACGCTGGGCATGATGCCGGCTTTGGTTAGATAGATTGCCAGGCCAATTGACAGTCCGGCCACCGCCAGATACAGCACAACGTTGGTCTTGCGGCTCGGATCCAGAATGATGGCATCCTTCGGCATCGGAGGTGCGACCGAGGGATTGAGCGTGCTCACCGTTATGATGTACAAAAAGTAGAGACCGGATAAAACCAGCCCGGGCAGTATTGCGCCGATGAACAGGTTACCCACCGACACGGCCAGTAGATTCGCCATCAGCACCAGCATGATACTGGGCGGAATGAGAATACCCAGCGTGGCGCTCGAGGCGATGGTGCCCGTCGCCAGCGACGGACTGTAGCCTCGACTCAACATTGTCGGCAGTGCCAGCAATGTCATCATGACGACTGATGCACCGATGATTCCGGTGGTGGCAGCCATGATCGTGCCCATGACGGTCACGGACAATGCCAGTCCACCGGGCACTCGACGCAGCATGACCTGCAAAATATGTAACAGATTTTCAGCGACTTTGGACTTCTCGAGCATCGTGCCCATAAACACAAAACACGGTATCGCGACGAGAATCGGGTTCTGTACCGCACCGGAGCCTCCATCGCCTCCCCATACTCGCTGAATCACCTGATAAAACACCGCAAAATCCAGAAATTCCAGCTGCCATGCTATTAGGCCAAACAGGGTTGATACACCGCCCAGTGCGATCGCTACGGGTAACCCGGTAAATAACATGAGCGCCAGCACCAAAAACATATAGGCGCCAATAAACTCATAGAGATGATCGTAGATCACTTCCCACATGCTGACGGCTCCCGATTATTGTTTTTGTTCAGATTGTTGTGCGGCGAGCGCGGCCAGACGCTCCTGCTCGAGCAGTTTTTCTGCCTCGCGACGCGCATCTGCCAGTGCAGTCGACTGATCAGAAAAGATAGCGAGCCCGTCGATGGCTTCGTCCTGAGAGGATTGATTGCCGAGCAGATAGGCAAGCAGCCTCAGTATCGTGGCTACAACGGCAGCCAGCAGGACCAGAAACCCTAAAATCATAAAGGACTTGGGAATGTAGCGCATCGGAATGCCGGTCATAGAGTCGGAACCCTCACCCTGCCGCCACGACAGCCACACCATGTCACCGGAGAATTTAACCATCAGTATCAGAAAGGGAAGTCCAAGAACAATCAGGCCGATCAATTCCATCCAGCCCTGCTTGCGACGCGAGAGCATCTCGCGAAAGATATCAACGCGAACGTGCGCGTTATAGAGGTAACCTATACCAAATGAAAACATCAGCAGCAGCGCATGAAAGTGCCACTGCAGATCTTGCAAAATCGTTGAAACGGAGAACCCGTATTCCGACGTAAACCCTGAAAAATAAAGACGGGTAACGTCAATCTTTCGAGTGATCACATCGAACATAATGACGAATATGAGCGGGATAATTATCCACCCGACCCATAGGCCAGCGGTGCGCGCTATTCGATCCAGCTTGCTTGCAAATTTTAATATGCCACTCATCTACGCAGTGTCCGGGTTCAACAGTCAATCAGGTAATTTTAGTCGCTAGAAAAGACAGCGCACCCGAAGGTGCGCTGTTTGGACAGTTGCGGTTTACTTCAGATAGCCGCGCTCACCCCATACCTTGTACTTCTCGTGGAAAGCAGAGTAGCTGTCCCACATTGCCTTTGCATCAGGGTTAGTGCTGATTTCTTCCTGCAGTACTTCATCCCAGGCACCTCTGATTTCTTCCAGAATTTCATCTGGCCAAACCATGTTTTTGACGCCGTCTTTCTCGTTGTCAATCATGGCCTGGAACTGAGACGCTTCACCATCAGCGAATTGCTGAGCAATGTTTGCGTCGCAAGCGGTTTCGAGCATTGCCTGGTACTCATCGGGCAGCTCGTTCCACTTGTCCATGTTGATCAGCAGTTCGTTGGTAGTTGCCTGCTGGTGCCAGCCGGGGAAGTAGTTGAATTTGGCGATCTGGTAGAAACCAAGGGAGCGGTCAATAGCCGGCATCGAAAATTCTGTTGCATCGATGGTTCCCAGCTCAAGTGCCGGATAGATATCACCAGCGGCGAGTTGCTGGGTAGATACACCAAACTTCTGCATCACCTTTGCACCGACACCGAAGAAGCGCATTTTCAAGCCCTTCAACTGGTCAAGGGATGTGATTTCTTCACGGAACCAGCCAGATGTTTCAGGAGAGATGAAACCGCACAGCAGGTACTTGATGTTGTCGCGTGCGTAGAGTTCGGAGATGAGTTCGTTACCGCCACCGTGCTTGAGCCAGGCGAGGAACTCGCCAACACCGGGGCCGAAGGGCCAGGTAGAAGCAAATGCGAACGCCGAGTTCTTACCCTGGTTTGCACCGGGCGTACCCCAGGCTGCCTCAAAGCCTCCCTGACTGACGGGATCGTAGTAAGCGTAACCACCGGCCAATGCGCCGGGCTCGAAAAACTTGATGTCGAAGTCGCCGCCAGACATACGACTGACCGCCTCGGCGATCCGTGGTCCTGGCGGGCCGATTACCGCCACGTTGGATCCGAAAGCACCATGCATTTTCCAACGCACTTTCTTGGCAGCATGCGCCTGACTGGCCAAGCTACTGGCGATTATCGCCGCACTGGCAAGCACGCCAGCCTTCTTTAACAGGTTTTTTTTCACATTTTCCTCCAGTAGGTCCACTCAAAAGTACCGGCCATGCTACTAAGGACCATTAGGTAGCAAACCGAGCAAAGCGAATCGTCGTTCCATACTACCCCAGCATTGGCTGCGACTCAAAGCCTGACTGGGCAGATAGATAAAAAAAGCGTCTTAACGATGGCCCACAGCAAAATCATTTTGACCGGTTTGATCGGAACCCCGCAACAGCCACAGGGGTCGCTGGGAAAAATCAACTTTAAAGCCGGAATCGCTGGACGGGGCGATTAGATCGCGACGAAAAACCGACGTGGCGGGCATGTATCGTATGGCGATACCGGCGCGTCGATCAGGTGACTTGTTCTCGTTGGAACCGTGGATCAGATAGACATCATGCAGGGACATTTGCCCTGCCTGTAGCACGACATCAACCGGTGCAGACTGCTGCAGGTGCTGCTCATCAACCGCCTGGGTCAGCGTTAGACGTTCACGATTGTCTGTGTGGTGCCCGTATACCTCAGCGTCTCGATGGCTACCCGGAATCACGCGCAGGCAGCCGTTTGCAACCACGCTATCATCGATCGCTACCCACACCGTGCAGGTTGCAAGTGGCTGAATCGGCCAGTACTGGCCGTCCTGATGCCATGGTACCTCCATGCCATCCGACGCTGGTTTGCAGAACAGCTGACAGCCCCACAGTATGATGTCTTCACCGATAACCGACTGCACCTGATCCAGTATGCCCGGGTGCTTTGCCAGTTCCAGAATAGCCTCTGCTCCCTTCACCCCCTCCGCATTCGGGTGGGCAATATGGGCATTGACCAGATGTTCGGGCCTGGTATCCGGGTTCTCGCTGATCAGTCGGTCCACCGACTCGCGAAGCTGCAACACCTCGGGCTCGGACAGCCTGAATGTTGGCACCACATACCCCTGCTGATGATAGTGGTCTGCCTCGGTCCGACTCAATCCTCCAACCACAGACTTGCTCCTGACGTGTCGTTAACCGCTCTTATCATTCCATAAAGTGCTCAATTGTCAACGCACTGAGCAGGCTAGAGTTCTTGAGACTAGAGACTGGAGACTGGAGACTGGTACGTTTTGGCCAGTGCGCTTTGGTTCGTGGCCGACCAGTGCTCTATAGCCGTCTGCTGACGGGGTCTTTTGACGTTGGCGGCTCAATCAGCAGATCATCAGCAGCCGAGGTACTACATTTCCGGGCTGAACTGTTGTAGGTTGTGGATACCGAGACCAACAACGACAGATAACCACATCGGCACGAGGATCAAACAGGCAATGGCGATTTTCGAACTCAGTAGCACCGAAAGCTTGTACTACGAATATACCGAACCCGGCTCAGCTGACAAGCTTACGTTTGTATTTTTCAATGCATTAACCGGTGACACCGGAATGTGGGCAAACACGGTTGCCACGCCGCTGACGGATGCCGGTCACGGGGTATTGCTATACAACATGCGCGGTCAGGCCAACAGCGCCTTTAACCCGGATACAGTACTCGACCAGACACTGATTGTTGACGACGCTAAAAAGCTGCTCGCTTCGATCAACCCGCCCAATCCTGTTTTCGTAGGGTTATCTATTGGCGGCATATTTGCCGCATGGACAGCATTGGAGGGTGCAAGCTGTGCCGGTATGGTGTTCATCAATACGCTGCGCCGCGATGGTGCCCGTTTGCAGTGGATAAACGACGCGGTTGTCAGAATGGTAGAAGTGGGAGGTCCGGAATTGATACGCGATATCATGTCACCGCTGATCATGAATGAAGCCTGGCTGGCCGAGAACCGATCCGGCGTACTGACGGACAACACCTATACGCCCATCGATAAAAAAAGTGGCACCTACAACCTTCTGTCAAGTGCCAGAAGCACGAACTGGGACTTCCCTTACGAGCAGCTTACCGTACCGACGCTGGTCATGACCGGAGCACATGATCGTGTGTTCAGAGACCCGGCAGATGTCGATGCAATGTTTGCGCGTCTGCCAAACGCCCATCGAATCGACGTGGCTAACGCCGGTCATATGATACCGGTTGAACAACCTGAAACGCTGACCAATGCCCTTCTGGACATGGCTAACCGGGTTGCGGTAACAGCGAGCTGACGACATTCGGATGACAGAGGACGGAGGACTGAGGACTGACGGTGCCAGTTCGATTGTTCTGCCCTCTGTATTCTGTCCTCTGCCCTCTTTATCCGTCCTCCGCCCTCTGTATCCGTCCTCTGTATTCCGTCCTCTGTCCTCTGTCCTCTGTCCTCTGCCCTCTGTCCTCTGTCCTCTGTATCCCGTCCTCTGCCCTCTGTATCCCGCTATCTTAAACCGCTATTTCAAACCGCTATCTTAAACCTCGGGGCGCTAACTCGCCAATGGACTGCGCTTCTGCAGCAGACTCTGCACCTGGCCTTTTTCTTATCTGCTGTGGTACTGGTGTATCGTAGAAATACGAAGGGTCGTTCTGCTGACGTTGCCAGGTATCCAGCATCTCGCGCCAGGCATTAGCCAGGCTGCGTGGCTCTGGCATATTGTCCGCAACCGCGTTGTGCAGTTTTTTCAGGTTATAACAGGGCACGCCGGCAAACATATGATGTTCGGTGTGCCAGTTCATTCGCCAGTATAAAAACTCAAGCACGCCATTGATACGAATGGAGCGCACGCTTTTGCGAAAATCACTGTCGTTTTGCTTTAGCCCGCAATGCTGTGTCATACCAACTGCATAGGCGACAATATTCGCCACAAATGAAGGCAGGCTGACGATGCATATTAATAACCACTGACCGGTCGTGATCGCAACAACCGTTAATAAACCATGCCCGGCCAACAGACATCGAGACCACCAGATGGACTTTTTATGCTCCAGCGGTTGATCATCATGCAAAGCGGCAAGCCACTCGTTGCCGGGTATACTGGTGTTGCCTGTTTTCCCCAGTGCGCCAAGAACCGTTAACCCTATTGTTGAGATCAATCCTCCCTTGCCAAAGGTTCGCCCTTTGCTGGTAAACAAGTTTACGCTCAGCATCTGTAGCAGAAAGGTCGGTTCAGTATTTGGTGCTAAAGGCAGAAGATTTTCCCGATCTCCCTGCGGATGCAATGTATAGCGATGATGATAGGTATGACTGCTGGCGTAATCGAACGGATCCCACCAGCTAATAAAACTGAAACCATATAGAAAAACACGGTTTAGCCAGGGCGTTTTGAACACGGTGCCGTGGCCCAGCTCATGAGGCGCTACTCCCACGAAGAAGCTACTGACGATGCCGTGGGCGTACAGTGCCGCGACCATTGGTACCCACCACTGTTTTGACCAGCACAGGTATGTCAGACTCGCGGTCGTCAACCACAGCGCGAGATGACCGCCTGCCTGTAACCAGCCCTGACGATCACTGCGCTGCAACAGGGTATGCAGCAGGCTCGTTTCTATCGGGCAGCGATACCATTTGACTCGTAGCGACTGCCTGACCTGTTGTAGCGGTGGGTAGACCATAAGATCTCCGACTGTGTAGCTGGATATGAAGCGAATAGTCGGGCTGGGCGATTGTGGTACTGGCCTGGTGACTGACTGTACACTTCTATGAGAGTCTACACTGAGAGAACACAGGTCTCCACCGTATGGAAAAGGGCAAACATGGATAAGGGCAAACATGGAGAAACAACTACTGACCAATGAACACCGTACAATCAATTTTTGACCAGTTACTGCAGGCAACCATAAACCTGATATACAATACCCCGGCACTGCATGAGTTTGCTGCCGTGCCGGACGACCTGCAGTATGTGTATCGCAGCCCGGTGTACAAGCCGGTTGTTGACTGCCTGGCCATGCATTTACCACAAGCATCACCCCCCGCTCAACCGCTGATCGACGCCCTGCTTAACGCAGCACCACATGCACAGTGGCGTACAACCTATACAGCGGATCAGCTCGGTACTGACTTTATCAATCGATATGGCTATATTGAACTGTACGGCCCCGAGGGGCACTACAGCAGTCAACAGTCACGGGCGTTTATAGCTTACTGGGGTAACCTTCTTGATTACCCGCTGCACAGTCATGAGGCAGAGGAAATTTACTATATTGTTGCCGGGGAAGCGCTGTTTGGCGTAGACGACCACGCGCTGCAATTGCGGCAACCGCAAGACACACAGATACATAGCGCCTGGCAGTCACATCGTATGATAACGGAAGACAGCGCGGTTTTATGTTTAGTACTATGGAGAGGAGACGGACTGGCCGGATCTGCCAGTTTAAACAACTGACAACAGCAGGAAACCCTGCACGATAAACATTTACCGCGCACTTTATTTGCAGGTCTTGCTGCGTTAGTTACTGACTGATATTCGAAAAAGAAAAATGGTCGATGGCATCAGGGATCAAAATCACGGATCAAGGTCAAGGCATCAACACAGATGCCGTCGATGTCCTAGCCCGAATTATTCACGAAATTGACGGCATCTCACTTGATCTTTGATTCCACAGCAAATTTTTTCTTTTGCAAATATCAGTAAGTATTCGTCGCAAGAAGAAAATTCCCTGTGAAAACAAATCTCTGCGCGATATGCTCGCCAATTCATGAATAGTTCGGGCTAGAACAAACCCGGCAGCTTCATCCTCATACTGGCTACGAAGTAAGCGGATCAGTAGTCATATCGAGATGAAGTTCTGATGAAGTATAGGGCAAGGAGTTGATAACCTCGTCCTTTAGCGTTATGCCAAGCCCGGGGGCAGTCGGCGGGATAACATAGCCGTTGTCCCATTGCCAGCCGATATCGACCATTGAGGTATACGGCCCGTCGAATTGACCAATTGATTCGAGGATCAGAAAGTTGGGTGTTGCCGTGGCAATTTGAATGTTGGCGGCTGCTACCACAGGGCCGCAGTATAAGTGCGGTGCGATCTGCGCTGATCTGGTCTCGGCCATTGATGCTATTTTTTTCGCTTCAAGCAAACCGCCTACTCTGCCCAAATCCATTTGCAGGATCGATGCTGCCCCCGCTTCCAGCACGCGTGCAAATTCATGCTTTGTACAAAGACGTTCCCCCGTCGACACCGGTATCGACGTAAAGCGCGCAACTTCTGCCATATCGGCTGGGTTTTCGGGCGGTATTGGCTCTTCAAACCACAGCGGGTCATATTGCTCCACCGCTCTGGCCATGCGCTTGGCACCACTCACCGTAAACTGGCCGTGAGTACCAAACAGCAGATCCACACCTGTGCCAAAACGCTCACGCAACGTAGACATAAAGCGCACCACCAGATCTATATCTGTCAAGCGGGGCTGATGCCCGTCATAGATGGTATAGGGTCCGGCCGGATCGCACTTGACTGCGGTAAAGCCTTCCTTGATGCGCTGCTCCGCCACCTCAGAGGCCATGTCCGGATCGTTATACACGTTAGGTGTAGCAGGGTCCGGGTAGACATCGCCATCTGCGGGATACAAGTAGGTGTAACTGCGCAAGCGTTCGTGCACCTTGCCACCGAGCAAGTCGTAAACCGGGCGGTTGGCCGCCTTGCCGATAATGTCCCAACAGGCAATTTCAAGCGCACTCAGTACGCCCATCACCGTGACATCGGGGCGCATGGTATAACCTGCCCCGTAGGTCCGACGCCACAGTCGTTCAATGTGATGGGGATCGCTACCAAAGAAGTGCCGACCGAACACCTCGACAGCCATTGCCGCACACAAATCCGGGCCAAAGGTCGCGTTGTAGATCTCTCCAACACCGGACAATCCGCACTCGGTGGTCAGGCGTACAAATACAAAGTACCGACCGCCGTGCCGGGGCGGTGGATTGGCGCAAACAAAGGTTTCTATTGTGTCGAGTTTCATATTCCAGTTACGGTTTGCGCTGTACTTTATGGTGCACGGACAGCTACAGCTGATGTCGGGCAGGAGGTCGTAAGCCGGGACTAATACCCTGTGCTAACGACCCTGAGTTTAAAACCCCGTGCTAAAGACGGTGCTATACAACAAGCCGGTTCAGGCAGATCGAGGGCAATGATTTACAGCTCTATTTATGAGCCTGATTTATTGCAATAAGTTTAAGAACATGCCGAAATTTACCACCCGTTGCAATTGGCTATACTATGCACGCTGACCTGTTGTTTAAGCAATAGGCAATAACATCCCTGCCCCGTGCAAACTATTTGAACTGAGGATGAATCTGTGTCAAACGACGCCACTGAAGATAACTCAAATTCTGACGAAACGGGCTCTGACAGGCTGAGCGATGATGCATTACAGGCGCTAAAGATCGCATTCACCTATATGCCATTGCCGATCGAGGTGAACCGTTTCGATCACGGCGAGAACTTCGAAAAAATACTCGCCGACATTCAAACGGTGCGAGAGATGTTGTTGATCAATGACGTGGACCCGGACGAGGTAGCAGACGAAATCAATCCTGATGAGGCACCCAACTCCAGTTATTGAGCTCCATTTCCATAAACACGCAGCACACGACTGCACTATGTCGCATTTTAGATAACCGGAACCCACATCACCCGCGTTACTGTGACTACAATCGGGGGGAGCACCACAGGGTAATGGGCAGGAATCACTGCCTCCTGAGAACCATTGCCTGCGAGGAAACACTATGCCGGTCCAGCACTTTCGCGATAACCGCAAGATAGATCCGTCCGGGGTTGATCGGGCCAGGTTTGACCAGACCCGGGGCGACACACTGGATGACGGAACTCCCAATGACAATAACCGCATCGAAATCGGCCCCACGCAACTGGCCTATTGCGAATGGGAAAAAGCCGGGCTGACATTGCCCAACCTGCAATCGATGCGTGAGTATCGGTGGAAGCGCCTGACTCAACATATTGTCGATCGCGACTATGGTGGTCTGCTGGTGTTCGATCCATTGAATATTCGCTACGCCACCGACAGCACTAACATGCAACTGTGGAATACCCACAACCCGTTTAGAGCCGTGCTGCTATGTGCCGATGGCTACATGGTGATGTGGGATTATAAAAACTCGCCATTTCTGTCAACGTTTAATCCACTGGTGAAGGAGCAACGCTCCGGCGCTGATCTGTTCTACTTTGACCGTGGTGATAAAACCCGTGTTGCCGCGGACCGTTTTTCTGTTGAAGTGAGAGAGTTAATAGCAGAGCACGGCGGCGGCAACAGCAGACTGGCAGTCGATAAAATTATGCTCGACGGATTGCGAGCACTGGAGGCTCAGGACTTTGAGATCTTCCACGGTGAAGAGCTTACCGAAAAAAGCCGCTCTGTTAAGGGACCCGATGAAATACTTGCCATGCGTTGCGCCGTGCACACCGGCGAGAAAGCCGTGGAAGAAATGGAGAAATTTGCACGCGCCAGAATTTCCGGCGGCGGCATCTCGGAGGATGATGTCTGGGCGGTATTACATGCAGAAAATATCAAACGAGGTGGTGAATGGATAGAAACGCGGCTGCTGACATCCGGGCCTCGCACCAATCCCTGGTTTCAGGAATGTGGACAACGAATTATTAACAACAACGAGATAATCAGCTTCGATACTGATCTGATCGGCAGTTACGGTATCTGCGTTGATATGAGTAGAAGCTGGTGGATTGGTGACGAAGCTCCGCGCGCCGACATGATCGATGCAATGCGTCATGCACACGACCACATCATGACCAATATGGAAATGCTTAAACCCGGCGTTAACATTCAGGACCTCAGTCGCAACACACACGTACTGCGAGCGGAGTTTCAAAAGCAAAAGTATGGATGTTTAATGCACGGTGTTGGTCTGTGTGACGAATGGCCACTGGTCGCCTATCCGGACCAGATGGTTGAGGGCGCCTTTGACTACGAGCTGGAAGCCGGCATGGTGCTGTGTGTAGAAGCACTGGTGAGCCCGGAGGGTGGCGACTTTTCCATAAAACTCGAAGACCAGGTGCTGATCACTGATAACGGTTTTGAGAATCTCAATCAGTACCCGTTTGACCCGCGTCTGATGGGTGCCCACGTCTAGTTGGTAACCCGCGTCTAGTCTATAACCCGCGTCTAGTCCACAAATAACTCAGATGCGAAACTACCGTATAGAATTCAATTGTCGCTCGCGATAGATCACAAACAATCCGGCGGCGACAACCAGTGGCAGGCCCAGCCAGACACTGTTATCCGGGTACTCGCTAAAGACGACAATACCAACCACGCTCGCCACTGGAAAGGTCAGATATTCGAAAGGCGCCATGGTGGATGCCTCGCCATAGCGTAAAGACTGGGCAATACACAGTTGACCAAATCCTCCTGCCAGTCCGCACACGGCAATCGCCAGCCACTCGACAGCACCAGGATTAACCCACCCCCAAAACAACGATGCCAACCCCAGCCCCATGGTTGCAACGGAGAAACTCAACACCGCGGAACCACTGCTCTCGGTTGTTGTCAGTCGGCGTAAAAATATCTGCGCCAGCGCCC
>CAYMVV010000108.1:0-17045 GCA_964393885.1 uncultured Granulosicoccaceae bacterium
TATTGCTAAAGACAGGTAAAAAAGGCGGGCAATAAAGACGGCATAAAAATCAGGTACATTATCCCCTCCAGCAAGCCAGATGATCGTACATGCAATTTTTCAACTTCAAGGCAAGCTCCCACGAAGAAAATAACCGGCTTCATGGTGAACATTATCCTATTACGAATGGCGATGCAGAAGCAAATTAGCCGTCATGTCTAAACACCGCAAAGAGCATTTGCATATTTCGATACATCTAAGTGTTTACGCGATCCGTCTTTAAAAAACGCAATCCTGATATCAATAGGTCACTTGGGGGGGAAGTCTTGACAACGCATATATGATTGTGGCGATAAACACCCAAACCAGAGGTTGGCCTTCGACGCAAGAATCAGTGCGCCAATGCCTTGCTGACGCTGCGCGTTACCAGCGTCGTTGTATCATCGCGTCGTTATCACTTCGTTTAACAGAGCCTCTATATCATTCCATGGCTCTACATGCCCGCACTGCCTGTTTTGTTCCTGATCGCCGCCATAGATCATCCATGGGTCAAGTGTTGCAGAGCTGAGTCGTGTGCGCCAGTATTCCAGACCGTTGAAAAAATCACTGGCTATTGTGGCGCCGGATTTTATTTCAATGCCCAAAAGATGCTCGGTACCTAACTCGATAACCGCATCTAACTCGTGCCCTTGTTTGTCCCGTAGGAAACACACACTGGACTTCAGCCCTGCGTTGCATTGCGCTTTTATCAACTCCATGATGGCCCAAATCTCGAAAAATGCGCCTCGCAACGGATGCGCCATTACTTGAGAGATGTTGCGTGAGAAAAAAGGACAGGTAGTGAGTCATCCCACGGCATCCTCGCTCAATTTTTCACCGCACACGAAACCGCGTGAACCAGTTCTCAGCCTGTTCAATCAATACCGGTCGTTCGCTACTCAATTCACATTATCGAGAGCGAATGAGGTTTCAGCAGGCAAGCCGAACTCCTTGAAGCGAACAAATTGTATCAACAATATTACACACAATTTCGTTAAGTGAACTCGCATCACAGCCTTATTGTTTCATTTTTGACACACTGGCGCCTCGACAGACACGAGCTACGGTTGAATGCCAAGAGCACAGAAACTTACACCCTCTCTTCAAAGCCTTTTAGTTGCCAGCGCTTTTAGCGTTCTTGTCGGGTGCGGTGGTCAGAGTAGCCCTGCACAATTAATGTCTGCACCAACAGTTTCTGTTACCTCGCTTAACGACAGCACCACCGTCGTTGAGCGCCGCGACCTTTCATCAGATCAGTCGCAGGATTCACATCATTGCTCCGACCTTGCTGCAGACCCAGATGGCGATGGCTGGGGATGGGAAGACCATAATCCCTGTGTTGTAGAGGGGCAGAGTACAACCGGAATTTCTAATAACGCAGGTGACAACCTGCCGGTTGGCATTCTCTACTTCCTGTGGCACTGCCAGGCTACTTCCGCGGGTCGGCAAATTAATATTACAGAAGTACTCAACGGTCAGTCTGACTGGGGCGACCGAGGTGCTTTTCACTGGTGGGACAAGCCAGCTGAGGGTTACTACTGTCTTGGAGATCAGCCGGACCTCATTTCTCGTCACCTCACCTTGTTACGTGATGCCGGTGTCGACTTTCTGGTAATCGATATTACTAACCACCCGAATACCGCATCATTCGAAGCAGACACTTTTATATTAAAATCGCTGCGTCCCCTGCTGGAGGTAGCGCGCTCTATACCCGGCGCTCCAAAGATTGTTCCATGGGTACCGTTTACCAATGACAATTCCGGCACAGTAAACCAACGTACTAACGTCTGTAACGCAAATGGCAACTCTGCAAAATGTCGGGACCTTCAACAGGCAATACCGATGTATCAACATGTTACTGAATTGCTCGGTAATGAGTTTCCGGAACTGCTGTTTAACTACGAGGGAAAGCCACTATTACTCGAAGCTGCCAATGACAATACCTATCCTCGTGCTGAGACAGACCGGGTTAGACCTGCACTGGAGACGAGCTGGTCTGTACAAAGAATGTGGGGTCTTAGCCTCGACAATAATGAATGGCAGTTTTTAAGTACCTGCAGCAACCCGCTGGATTTCTACGAGTCGAATGGATGGTCTGAAAACGGCTGCAATCAACCGGTCAATGCGGGTAAGCAAATTTCAGTATCTGCGGCATATCAGTACACCTATATTTCTGAACCGTTCACGCAGGTTCCACAGTCGCATGCAGGTTTCACTGGCGGTATGCCAAAATTCTATGGACGTACACTGGCACAACAGTTCCGGGTTGCTTTTGAAAATCGCGATGCCGAACCGCTGGTTATACTGACAGGCTGGAATGAGTGGATAGCTCAACGCTTTGAACTGGACGGACGCACGGCCTTTGTTGATTTGTATAACGACGATCTCAACCGCGATATCGAGCCCGGTGGTGAATCAGGTGATCTGTACTATTACCTGATGCGAGACCTGATTCAGCAATACAGAAAATATGAGCACTTCTCCTTTGCAGACTACTTTCTGACTAAAGAGAGCATTCTTGATACTGAGTTCTATTGGGAAAACCACGCAGACCTGCAATCTGCGTTCGCCAAAGATGACACAAGCGGGCTGCTCAATCATTGGTTAACTATCGGTATGCAGGAAGGTCGTCAGCCCAGCGTGGCGTTCGAGTTGAACTACTATCGTGACAGTTATGCAGATCTTGCCAATGCCGGTATTGCGACACCTGCGGCATTATTAAACCATTTTATTGATTTTGGTTTTCAGGAAGGTCGACAGGGATCTGCAGATTTCCATGCACCGTCATACCTTGGCCGCTATTCAGAAGTTGCCGAAATCTATGGAAACGATGGTTACTACAAGTCCTTCAGGCACTATCTGAACTTTGGTCAGGCACTTACGCAGAATGCCCGACCGTAGAGCTGCACGATCCAGGGGGCTGTGCGGCTGACCATCGCTTAGACACCACACACTTGCCTTCCGGCTGAGTCTGTCCAATCTTCTATCGAGCAGATTTCATGCAGTTGCTAGCTACGCGACTTCGCACCATTCGCGCGGGTGTATTCTCCCGGACGCAATGGAACTCACCGGAGGCATTAGACCTAGTGGGGCTGGTGCACACTGCCAACAGCAAATTGCATAGATAAAGCGAAGCCTCAGCTGACTCCGAAAAATGACTGGTTTCGCATTTTAAAAGATAGAACGCTCGTCAACAGCTTTCCGGTCATGTGTTTGTAAAATATCGGCGATTCAGGCATTCAAGCATGCACTAACAAGGACGCTTACCTGTTAACCGGAAATAAAAGATCACTCGAACAGGAATTGCGGATTACCAGTCCGGCAGGGTGCTGTCATGCGATATATACTCACAATCATACTTATGATGGTTCTGTCAGCGGAGGTATTTGCTGATATAAGATTCATTCCGTCGAAAGCGGGTGATCATTATGTGTACATCCCGGAAGGGAAAGCAGAGTCGGTGCTGGTGGTAGCGCATGGTAAAGTCAACAAAGGCGAGGCGCCATCTGACGTAGCCCATAGATTCTCAAAAAGATGGGTGCAGCATGCTCGAGATCATAACGCCATTCTGATTGTGCCGGTGTTCGATACCGAGCGTTTCGGAAACCGCAAAGGCGGCTATGGCGGGTATCGAAACTTACTCGGAAAATATGTCCACGCCGACCGCTTTGTAAATCATCTGGTTGATCACTATGCCAAAAAAACCCTGAGTCGAAGTAACAGGTTTTACCTGTATGGTCACTCAGCTGGCGGGCAGTTTGTAGCACGCTATTCGGTGACTCACCCGGCAAGAATAATAAAGGGAGTGATCAGTGCTGCTGGCAGATACAGTTACCCGTCCACGCAATCGAAATGGCCCTATGGTGCAGGTTCATTTCAACGGGAAATCAAATGGGCTGATGGTACCTTAACAAGTACATCATTCCATCCGGAATTGAAATCCTATGCTGCCGCTGCTGAGGTTTTGGAAGTGGTTGTTGGTGGCGAAGATCTGGATAAACAGCCTGATCGTCCCTCTCACATCGGTGAACACCGAGTCGATTTTGCCCGCTCCTGGGCGGAGGCGATGAATCGCAATGCATCAAAATATGGTTATGATGGCGACATAAGGGTTCATGTTGTACCGGGTGTAGGACATGACTCCGCAAGACTAACGCGTAGGGCTGTCGATGTTCTTTTTGCGGATAGTGTTAAACCTGAAAGCAGCATCGATCAAGCCTTTGCGGAAGCACTGGAATTAGAAAAAAGATGGGAAAGGGCTATTTCACGTGTCATGGAAAACTACTTCCAGTTCCTTGGCAAGAAAGGAGCCTACGATAACCTGAGCGATGAATCGATATCATCGATGCAAAAAGATATCAGAAAAGAGCTTGAAGCCAGGTTCAGCTGGAGCAGGCTGGGTGATCAGTATATTTCCATGGCAATGTCATATTGTGATCCATGGACACTAAAAGAATTTGCGGCCGTTTATAAGGGTGCAGACGCTTCCAGGGCAAGGAAAAATGAAATCTCCGAGCTCTATCAGACTTGCGGTGCGGAAGGAATAAAAAATTCAATGACGGTTATTCAGTCTGCTTTCAAAGACGCAGGCCCTGCAGTGCGCAAAATAGTCTCAGGATACCGCAATAAATAGAAACAGACAGTCGCAGGCTGCTTGTTAAGAAAATATAGAGCGCCGATCGACTAAAGCGCTTATACAATAATATTGACTGTTGCTTCGGTGCCGTTGTCTCCCTCGACAAACGCCATCGACACAGCATCCGCCTGTGACTCTGACATGCGATTGAACAATCCATCTGCTGCATTGTTTGCATGGTCTTTTACATAGAACTGAGTAGTCAGCAATTCCTTCTCACCTTTGCATACCTTCACATGAATATGCGGTGTACGACCGGGGTAGATGGCAGGTTTGATTGTACGAAATACATAGCTGCCGGTTGAATCAGTAATGTCGTGGCCAAAACCCTGAAAAGCCTGATCATAGTTAACCTTGCGGTTATCTGAGGTGTGCAGGTATTTGCCATTGACGTCGCACTGCCAGATCTCTATCCGATGTTCGGCAAGGGGCTGTCCGTCTTGATCCGCAAGGGTGCCGCGCAAGGTAAAAACCTCGCCACCCGCAGCTTCAACGAGGCCTGCGATTTTAACCAGATCATTGTCGTCATCAGGCATTCGCATTGAGGGTTTTGGATAGAAAGGACCCTCTGCGGCGCTCGGGGTAAGGATCCCGGCTGAGGTGGCCTTGCTGGCGAGGCTGGTGCTCCCGAGCAAGCCTGCGATTCCCCTGAGCAGGTGTCGACGTGAATTCTTTCGCATCATGATGCTGTCCGTCTGTTATCGAGTGCGGAGGAACTTGTGGCTGTAAAAGCACAAGTGGCTTAGTGCGTAATATACCGCTAACTGAATCAGTGTAGTGGGGCGCATCGCAGCTTCACAGTCTACACAGAGAAAACCCGCTGAATAGACCGATCTGGAAAAACTTATGATTCATTAGTGCTTAAGATCGACGAGGCAGGTGAAGCGAAAAGTGAACTGTTATCAGAGAAGCCGGTTCTTCTTCTGGTCTTGTGCCAATGCAGATGCAGTTGTGTTACAGAAGTTTATCGAGAGAGCTGCACAGTCGCTAAGATGATGACCCACTCGTGTTTTTCTCGACTTGAGGTACGTCCATCATTTACACTTTGCAGCAGCCGGGGAAGACAATTTCCCCGCTTTGTGTTTTGGGTGTACATCGAACTATCTTTTCCTCGGAGGAAAACATGAAACAACTGAACCTGGCATCTCTCGGGGTGCTGTCCATTGCTGCCACCACCTTGTCTACCCCCGCTCAGGCAGATGATCTGACGCTTTGCTGGGCAGCATGGGATCCGGCAAATGCGCTGGTTGAGCTGAGCAAAGACTTTGAGGCCGAAAGCGGCCACACCATGAACTTCGAATTTATTCCCTGGCCCAACTTTGCTGACCGCATGCTCAACGAGCTCAATTCAGGTGGAAAACTGTGTGATCTGCTGATCGGCGACAGTCAGTGGATTGGTGGCGGTGCGGAGAATGGTCATTACGTCAAGCTCAACGATTTCTTCGACAAGGAAGGCATCAGTATGGATGACTTCGCTCCGGCTACCGTCTATGCCTACTCTACCTGGCCCAAAGGGTCACCCAACTATTACGCACTGCCTGCAATGGGTGATGCGAATGGCTGGTTCTACCGCAAGGACTGGTTCGGCAGAGACGACATCAAGGCAGCCTACAAAGAGGCAACCGGTGCAGAGCTTGGCGAGCCAAAGTCGCAGAAAGAACTGCTGCAAATCGCGCAGTTTTTTCAAGGCCGCGAGATAGACGGCAAAACAGTTTATGGCGCTGCAATTTTTACCGAGCGTGGCTCTGAAGGTATCACTATGGGTGCCACCAGTGCGCTGTATCCATGGGGCTTCAAGTACGAAAACACGCCGGGCAAGTACGATATGGAAGGCGCGGTCAATTCACCTGAAGCAGTCGAAGCGCTGGAGTTCTATAAAGAGTTCTACGATACGGCTACTCCTCCCGGTTACACCAATTCGTATATGGGTGAGAGCCTTGATGCGTTCAAGTCCGGTCAGGTGGCCATGGCAATGAACTGGTTTGCGTTTTTCCCGGGCCTGTATGCCGATGCTGATACTGGCGGCGACAAGATCGACTTCTTTGTTAATCCACCACAAAACCAGGCGGGCTCAACGCTGGGCGGGCAGGGTATATCGGTGGTGTCCTACTCTGAGAAAAAAGACGCGTCGCTTGAGTACATCAAGTGGTTTGCCAACCCTGAAGTGCAGGCACAATGGTGGAGCATGGGCGGGTATTCAGCGCATAACTCAGTATTGAATGACGACTCTTTCAAGGACAGTGCACCATTTGCCGGTGACTTCCTGGTCGCCATGGAAGCGGTGCAGGACTTTTGGCAGGAGCCTGCTTACGCAGAACTGTTGCTGGCCATGCAAAAGCGCGTTCATGACTACGTTGTGGCGGGCCAGGGTTCTGCAAAAGAAGCGCTCGACCTGCTGATCGAAGACTGGACTGAAGTTTTCGAAGACGAAGGCAAGCTATAGCAGACCGGCTGAGGAGCCTGGCTGTAGTCTCAGAGCTGTGCAACACAGTAATGCGTTAATTATCTGTGTTGCGCAGCTTCCGGGTCTCAATTAGCTAATACCACTTTTCATCGCACGGCTCCGGAACACATTCAGGCTCCGGTAGCCGGCAACCTCATCTGTATTTAAATGGATACGCGGCATGTCTGAGAAGACAATTGATCGCCTCGCCAGTGCTACGCCTGTGCGTGTCGCTCGCAAAGTGAAGGGGCTTTCTGATCGGGCTATAGCCTGGATATTTGTCGGACCGACGATATTCCTGCTGCTTGCGATCAACATCTTTCCCTTGATCTGGACGATCAATCTGAGCTTTACCAACTTCAAGGCGAATCGCCTGAATCGTGAGATCAAGTACATTGGGCTGCGAAACTACGAAAGGATTCTGGGTGATGCGGATGTCTGGCTATCGATGCAGGCCACCGCGCACTTCCTGTTCTGGACCCTGTTTTTTCAGGTATTGATTGGTTTTGCGCTGGCGTGGCTAATCAACAAAAAGTTTCGCGGTAATGACATGTGGACCACCATCATTGTGTTACCGATGATGTTATCACCGGCGGTGGTCGGCAACTTCTGGACATTTCTGTACCAGCCACAAATCGGATTATTCAACTACATCATGGCGTTTTTCACCGGCGCAGATCCGTCAAGCTTTGACATGCTTGGTTCTGTCGATCTGGCACCGTGGGCCATCGTTATCGTAGACACCTGGATGTGGACACCCTTTGTGATGTTGATTTGCCTCGCCGGCTTACGCAGCATCCCCGACTATATCTATGAAGCGGCCGAAATTGATCGAGCCTCAAAGCTCAGGCAGTTCTTTACCATCACGGTTCCTATGGTGCTGCCGTTTCTGATGCTCGCTGTTTTGTTTCGCGGGATAGAGAATTTCAAAATGTTTGATCTGGTGGTTCAGCTAACCGGAGGCGGCCCAGGCTCAATTACTGAAATGGCATCTATCAATCTGAAACGCGAAGCATTTGAAAAATGGCGCACCGGTTACTCCAGTGCCTTTGCGATTATATTGTTTGTGACTGTATTCGGGCTGGCGTCGGTGTATGTGAAGGCACTGAATAAGGTGAAAGAACGATGAGCTATTCGGTCACTGAGCCTTCATCTCGCCAGAAAAAGGTTGCCGGCACGCTGGTTATTCTGTACGCCGTCATCACCATGATCCCCCTGTTGTGGATTATGATGACCGGATTCAAAACACCGCCAGACAGCATCAGCTATCCACCCAAAGTGTTTTTCGAGCCCTCCGTTGAAGGCTACGTCAATCTGTTCACCACTCGCACCAGAGTCAGTCCGGAGAAGCTCGCAAGCCTGCCGCCACCGGAGAATTTTGCCGAAGAAATTGTACGCAATCGCGATATGGTAATCGCCGGGCCGTCCAAGTTTGGCGGACGCTTCCTCAACTCGGTGATCATTGGTTTTGGTTCAACTTTTTTAAGTATATTTCTTGGCACGCTGGCGGCCTATGCGTTCTCGCGCTTTCGTATTCCACTGGCCGATGATTTATTGTTTTTTATTCTATCCACGCGGATGATGCCGCCTATCGCGGTGGCGATCCCTATCTTTCTGATGTATCGAAAGCTTGGCTTAAGCGATACTCATTTGGGCATGATACTACTGTACACCGCGGTTAATATCTCACTGGCGGTGTGGTTACTTAAAGGGTTCATTGACGAGATTCCAAGGGAATACGAGGAGGCGGCACTGATCGATGGCTATACCCGCTTCCAGGCCTTCTACAAAGTGGTGTTGCCACAGGCAGCTACTGGCATAGCGTCCACTGCCATATTCTGTTTGATCTTTGCATGGAATGAATACGCGTTCGCGGTATTGCTGACATCGGGTACCGCACAAACCGCACCTCCGTTTATCCCAACCATCATCGGAGTCGGTGGTCTCGATTGGCCCGCCATTGCCGCTGGCGCCACGTTGTTCCTGTTACCGGTAATGATCTTCACGGTCATGCTGCGTAAACATCTGTTGCGAGGTATAACGTTCGGAGCCGTGCGCAAATGATCCGTTTTATTAAAGGTCTGTTCACCCTGCGGCGTGGTCCGTGGGAATGGGTCGCTACCTTGTTGATTGGAAGCGGTGTGTTCATGCTGATGCAGCCGTTTGTTTTGTGGGCCTACACCTACTCATTCATAGTGACACTGACAGGCACGGTCATGTTCATTATTGTCAGTCACTTCCCGGAGCAGGATTAATGGCCGAAATAGTCATCCGTAACCTGCGCAAGGATTTTGGCCGCTTTACCGCGGTAAGAGAGTCATCCTTTACCATTGCCGACGGTGAGTTTTTTATGTTGCTCGGCCCTTCTGGCTGCGGCAAGACCACCACGCTGAGAATGATTGCAGGGCTGGAGTTACCGACGGCAGGTGAAATTTTCCTTGATGGTGAAGAGATCAGTCAGCGCCCTCCATCGCAGCGCGATATCGCATTTGTATTTCAAATGTTCGCACTGTATCCACATATGAATGTGCGGCGCAACATCAGCTATCCGTTAATTAGTCAGGGTATGAAGCGTCGGGATGTACGCGCAAAGGTGGCTGAAGTCGCCGGTATTCTGGGCATTGAAGACATACTGGATAAATCGGTAGGCGGCCTGTCCGGCGGTGACCGTCAGCGTGTGGCGCTGGGCCGGGCAATTGTACGGGATCCCAAAGCGTTTATGATGGATGAACCGCTTGGTGCGCTGGATGCAGAGTTTCGCGAACACATGGCAGAAGAGCTGCGCGCGTTGCACGATCGCATGGGTGCTACCACGGTGTATGTGACGCATGATCAGCTGGAAGCGATGCAGATGGGCGACAAAATTGTGGTCATGAACAATGCCGTTGTTGAGCAATTCGGCACACCACAGGATATCTACGACAAGCCGGCAACCTTGTTTGTGGCAGATTTTATTGGCTCGCCATCGATGAACTTCCTGAACTTTGAAGGCCACGTAGAGGCCGGCCATAACAGTGTCAATTTAGCAAGCACATCGTTTGCAGTTCCACAGCAACTCGAAAGCAGTAGCGGCTCACTGGTACTAGGTGTGCGGCCAGAGCATATAGCTCTCAGTGACAACGCGTCGCTACGAGCACAGGTCCTCGCGGTCGAGTATGTGGGTACAACACAAATTGTACTGCTGCAAAGCGACTACGGTAATCTCAAAGCGCGTGTAGATTCATCGCTTAGCGTGGCTGTTGGCGATCAGGTGGGGGTAACCCTCAACGCAGATACAATAACGCTGTTCAACAAAGAGAGTGGTAACGCCATTCGATCCGTTCTCAATGAGGTTGCACTTTCCAATAGTGGCATTGTCAACAGTGCTGTTGAACACTCCGCAATTGATGATGGAGCAAATAGCGGAGAGCGCTATCATGGCTGAAGTAACCCTGAGCAAACTGTGTAAAACGTTTGGCCGTGAGCAGGCCGTTGTTGACATGAATATGACGATAGCTGATGGCAGCTTCGTTGTACTGCTCGGGCCAACAGGGGCCGGAAAAACCACCACTCTGCGTTTGATATCCGGGTTGGAAAAAGCAGACAGTGGGTCGGTATCGATCGACGGTCAAAATGTTGATAATGAAACACCCGCGCAACGAGACGTGGCAATGGTGTTTCAGCAATACTCACTGTATCCACATATGAGTGTTCGCAATAATCTCGCATTCCCGCTGCGATCGCCAATTTTAAAAACATCTAAAGCAGAGATAGAACGCAAGGTAAATGAGGTCGCAGAGATACTCCAGATCACCGCTAAGCTGGATAATCGTGCCACCGAGCTTTCCGGTGGTGAGATGCAGCGTGTCTCTATTGGTCGAGCGCTGGTCAGGGACCCGGCCATCTATCTGATGGATGAGCCTCTGAGTTCACTGGATGCGCGCCTGAGGGCAGATCTTCGAATCGAGCTTAAACGTATTCATTCAGATCTTGGCTCAACACTCTTATATGTTACGCATGATCAAATTGAGGCGATGACCATGGCCACCCATGTTGGTGTCATGCAGGAAGGTCGGCTCATACAGTTTGGTACACCCAGGGAAATATACGAAAACCCGAACAGCATCTACGTTGCCGGACGCCTCGGTCTGCCGCGTATCAATATACTGCCGGCTGATTTGTTTCCCGGTACTGCTGACCAGGCTGCCAGTATTGGACTGCGACCGGAGCACATCAGTTACGGTGACGGTGTCGAGGCATCAGTAAGAAGAGTCGAACATCTGGGCGACCAGACGCGGCTGCACCTGGATCTGGCCGGACACGCAATTACTGCACTTAGCCCGGCCGGCAACCCGTATCAGGCGGGTTCGACCATAAAGATACAACCGCTAAATCCACTGTGCTTTGATCATAGTGGCAGCAGAATTTCCGGGAGAACGTAATGACGCAATTCATCAACGATAAAGAAAGCCTGGTAACCGAGGCGATTGATGGACTGCTTGCCGCCTCCGGTGGTTCGCTGCGACGCCTCGATGGCTATCCACACATCAAGGTGGTCTACCGGGCCGAGCGAGATAAATCAAAAGTGGCGTTGCTCTCCGGCGGTGGCAGCGGCCATGAACCCTCACATGCAGGCTTCGTTGGCAAGGGTATGTTAACCGCTGCGGTGTGTGGTGAGGTGTTTGCCTCGCCCTCGGTAGAGGCGGTGCTGGCGGGCATTCTTGCGGTAACCGGTGATGCCGGTTGTCTGTTGATTGTAAAAAACTATACCGGTGATCGCCTTAACTTCGGTCTTGCTGCCGAGCGCGCAAGAGCACTTGGCAAGCAGGTTGAAATGGTCGTGGTCGATGATGACATTGCACTGCCCGATCTGCCTCAACCGCGCGGTCTTGCGGGGACCTTGTTTGTACATAAAATTGCGGGGGCGGCCGCTGAAGCAGGGCAATCGCTGCAAGCAGTAACCGAGATAGCTCGCAATGTGATAAGCAATACGGCATCTATCGGTATGTCGCTAGACACCTGTACTGTGCCCGGTGCGCAAAAGGAAGATCGTATCGCCGAGGGACATGCCGAGCTTGGTCTTGGTATCCACGGTGAGCCGGGCGTGCAGCAAGTGGCTTTGAGTAACGCCGCGTCTGCAATGCAAATGGTACTTGAACAACTGAAGTCAAAACTGGCACAGGACAGTCGCCTGGTGGTGATGTTGAACAATCTTGGTGGAACCACGCCACTTGAAATGTCAGTGCTGACCAATGAACTGTGCAAGTCCGCCTTGTGCAACAACGTTGAATTTATCATCGGCCCCGCACTGTTGATGACATCGCTTGATATGCATGGATTTTCAGTGTCGGTGTTACCTGTCAATGATGAGCAGGTGGCGGCATTAAAGACACCGGTACAGATGTCTGCCTGGCCGATGATGCAAAGCATAGAGCGAGGTACGGCCATCGTTGAGCGATTGCCGGATGGCTTGACGCCTGTGGCACCGATCGCATCAGACAATGCATCCACTCGAGCGACAATCACATCGATATGTACTTTGCTTGAAGCCGCGGAGAGCACACTTAACGAGCTCGATGCCAAATCCGGTGACGGTGATACCGGCAGCACTCTGGCTACGGCAGCACGTGCTTTGAAAGGCAGTCTGGATCAAATGCCACTGGCTGATCTTACGCAACTGATGCCGGCGCTGGGCAACGAGCTCAGTCAAACCATGGGTGGCTCCTCCGGGGTGATTCTCGCGATTTTCTTCAACGCGACCGGTGACGCCTGCGCGCGCGGTCTTCCTATAGAGAAAGCATTGACTGAAGGGCTTGATCGGGTCAGTCAGGTAGGCGGTGCAGTCAAAGGTGATCGCACGATGATTGACGCGTTGCAGCCTGCCCTCGGCTCGCTTTCTTCAGGTGTTGCGGCAGCTGCTGCAGCAGCAAGAAAGGGAGCAGACAGTACTGCCAAAATCGGTAAGGCAAAAGCCGGACGCGCAGCCTACGTGCCTGAGGACAACCTGCTGGGGCATAATGATCCGGGAGCTGAAGCGGTTGCACTGGTATTCGAGGGGCTGGCTAACAGCAGTTAAGACAGTAACTAGAGTCACTGCACAGGCAAATCAGTATCAGAAAAAGACGATGAAAGCTAACCTATTACATGGCAACGTCATCGCTGGAGTAAAGCCCACCGTCAACGATATTGCGCGCCATGCAGGCGTTAGCCTGGCAACCGTTGATCGTGTGCTTAATGCGCGGCCTGGCGTGCGCAAGGTGACGATACAGCGCGTTAACAGAGCCATTGACGAACTTGGCTATATTCGCGATACCGCTGCTGCCAATCTCGCTCGTCGACGCTTTTACCAGTTTGTATTTCTGTTACCTGATTCTGACAGTGAATTCATTGACGAGGTGGCAGAACAAATTGATGCACAGGCGCTGACCCTCGCAAGCGATCGCACGCGTTTGCATGCGCGCAGGGTGCCAGCGTTTGATTCTCAGTCCATCGCAATCGCGCTCGATGAATTGCAGCCAGACGTTGCCAATGGCGTTGCTGTTATCGGTCCGGAAACACCAGCAGTTCGAGATGCAATTTCCCGCGCCACGCAGCGTGGCATTGCGGTGGTGGCACTGCTTTCCGATCTGCCCAGTTCATCTCGCGATCACTTTATTGGCATAGATAATACCTCGGCAGGGCAGACTGCTGCACAACTGATGGGACGCTTCATCAATGTGGACACCGGCTCTATTCTGGTATTGACCGGGTCGCGACTGGCTCGCGATCACCTGGAACGTCGATTGGGTTTTGATGAAGTGATGACCGGGAATTTCCCGCAACTGACCATACTGCCGTCGGTGGAGATACGTGACGATCGCAAGCCTCATGAAATTGCTCTGTCAAACGCATTTGCAGAAATGAAAGACATTTGCGGCATATACTCAACGACAGCCACCAACGAGGGCCTGCTGCAATTTCTTCAACGACGCGACGACCTGCCCAAAAACCTGGTGGTTATTGCGCACGAATTAACACCCCAGTCACGGCAGGCATTGCGCGCGGGTTGCTTTGATGCAGTAATCTCTCAGGATACAGGGCATATTGTGCGAAGCGCTGTTCGATTGATGCGCGCTACCGTGGATGCCATTCCACACAATGCGCTGCAAGAACGCATACGCATCGAAATATTTCTTAAGGAAAATCTGCCATCTTATGGGCCAGCAGACGCCCGGTAGCTAGCTAGTGCGAGGGTAGCATGTGCGAGAAAGAAAAGAGGGACGTAGTGAGATTGTGAGTCTGCGACTTTAAGCACTGGAGGTGCAATCGTTTCAGTAAGTCAAAGCATCACAAACAAGTAAGGTTCTTTGTCTGGTACTTGTGCAATGGCGATTGATAAAGATTCCCGCCGTTATCCGGTATCTATGGGTAACGGCGTGAAACCTGCGCGAATAGACCAGAAATTTATTCCAGTTCGTATTCGACTGGCCAGACATGACCGACAGTTTTTGCCGCTTCAATATAGGAGTTCATTACTTCTATACCGGGTAGACCGCGGGACTTGGCATCTGCTGCTTGTGTCTTGGGAAAGTCTGCCAGACTCTCTGCCCATTCAATACGTACTTCATCGGGTATGGATTTGATAATCGCGCCGTTTTCTTTCAGCTTGGACAATCCGAATTCCTGCACCTTATCCATCGCTGTGCCATTTCCGGCTTCCCATTCCGCGCTCACTTCCAGAATGATGTCCTGAACCTCTTGTGGCAGGGATTCCAGCTTCTTTTTGTTCGCCGTTAGCGCAATAACGGGCATCGCACCAAAACCAATTAATGTGTAATAAGGTGCAGGTTCATAGAACTTGAAGCCATTGTAGGCTGATGGAACCATCAGCCAGCCGGTGTACACACCGGTTTTAAGCGACAGGTATCCCTCGGGTAGTGTTGATTGAACAGGGATAGCCTCAACGTATTCAAGCCAGGGAAGGTTGGGTCCGGCGCCACCAATCTTGATGCCTTTCAGATCTTCAACTGAATTCCAGTCCTCTTTGGTGCCTAAATGGTAGTTATCCCATACGCCAAGTCCCAGGAAAACCTGATCGTACTCATCTTGCATGACTTGCTCGAGCCAGGGGTTTTCATCATAGACTGCTCTTGCAGCGGCTATGGCATCGGATGATTTTTGCGGACCAAACGCCAAATAGTACGGGAAATTATGTACGAACATTTTCGCAGGCTCGAAACAAATACAAAAACCTCCAAAATCTAGAATACCCTGCTGAACAGATTCCAGTGTATCAGCCACCCCGGCAATCGCACCGCCGTAGGCCTCGATAAACTCCACACTATGCACTGTGCGTTCCTCAACGCGGCTTTTAACCTCGGCAACGAAAAAATCTGACATGCTGGTTACATAGGGGGCAGGTCCCTTGGGGTGCCCGGAGCCGATACGAAATGTGAAGGAATCTGCAGTAGCAGCGGCACTGGCCAGAGTTGACCCTGCCACGATAGCGGTGACCAGTAGATGTTGTAAAAATTTCATTTTCCTCTCCAAAATGGTTCTGGCTTTCTTTCTCGTTGATGGAATACAGCGGTACCCGCTTAACTGAAAAACACGAAGAACTCAGTCATGCTAAAACACCTGCTCGGCCTTGTTAAAACTTTACCCTGTTTCAATTACGCGGTGTAAGTGCCATCGTCACCCAAACTCTGATAGTGAATAAACGCGTCAATCGGGGTGTTATTGAAAGCCTTTTTGGAATCCACTATCTTGCCCGAACCTCATTGTTTCAATAATTCCCTCCCGCATCCACTTATATTAATCCATAACTGCTAACAGAAAATATGATAGCGTAAAGCAAAATGCTTTGCTAGAAGGATATGCTCTGAAAATTCAACAGCTTAAGTACTTTGTGGCGGTGTATGAGGAGGGTTCGTTTTCCGCTGCGGCCATTCGAATGAACGGAACGCAGTCCGGGCTTTCCATGCACGTTCGGGAATTGGAGAAACGCTACAATGTGGTGTTTTTTAATCGCAGCTCTTCCGGGGTAACGCCAACAGAGACCGGACGGCAGTTTTACAAAGTCGCTATTTCTGTATTGAACGTTTGCGGACATGCTGAAGATAAGTTGCGAGAGTTATCTGGTGTTTTATCAGAGCATATTACCGTCGGCTTGATGCCCGCATTCGCACGGGCAGTGATAGGTCCGGCGTTATTGCGGTTTTCAGATGAACAAAAGCATGTTCGCGTCTCTGTTATTGAAGCGTACTCTGGTCAGTTATCTCAGGATGTCGCCGAGGGCAAACTGGATTTCGCCATTGTACCTCGTTACCACTCCGAGCTGGATTTAAACACAACCCGAATGGGCGTGGATCAGGAATGCCTGGCTTGTTCTGCGCAAACCAGTTTAGATCTGGGGTCTGAAGCTACCCTGTCAGAGCTACCCCCACTGCGTTTAATTCTTCCCTCCAAAGCGAATGCTCGACGACCATTGATAGAACACTATATTGCGGTTAACGATATTGAACTCGAAGCCACAATGGAGTTGGATACCATGCTGGGTACGCTTGACCTTATAGCCAACTCCGACTGGGTTTCTATCCTGCCCGCTGTACTAAGCCCACCTGATAAAGACGGGCGGAAACGGCTCTTCACGCCATTGGGAAATCCACCACTGGAAGTTGAATACATGAGAATCACTCATAAAGCGCGACCGCTGACGAGAGCCGCTAAAGCGTTTGCTGATGTTCTTCAACAAGAATTAAATAATGTGCTGGAGGCCGACCCTCTCAGTGCCCGATAGGGCGGGGGTTTGCCGGGCGTATACCTCCTAAAGCAAATTCTGTGGTAGCCATGTCGTGAGGGTCGGAAACACCAATATTAAAATGGCAACCGTAAGCAGCATGATCCAGTAGGGAATTGCGCCTTTAAATATCATACCCAGTGTTACTGATGGATCGGGAACCGCTGCTTTTACGGTAAATATCAGTAATC
>CAYMVV010000109.1:0-16743 GCA_964393885.1 uncultured Granulosicoccaceae bacterium
CCCAGTGTTACTGATGGATCGGGAACCGCTGCTTTTACGGTAAATATCAGTAATCCAAAAGGCGGGGTTAGCAGTCCGGCTTCGATTACCAGGATGCCAAAGATTGCAAATGCAAGTTCGTTAATACCAAGCAAATTTGCGATTGGAGCAAATATAGGAACAGTAAGCAAAATGATGGATGTTGAATCGATAAACATGCCCAGCACCAGCCAAATAGAGAAAATCATGGACAGTAGAATGACCGGGTTTTCGCTAATGGCGAACAGTGTTTGGTGAATAACACTGATGGCACCGCCCATGGCAAGAAAGCGAGAGTACATTGAAGCGGTGATTAGAAGAATCATAATAGGTGCGGTTGTTTTACCGGCAACGTATATAGCGTCCAGTATTTCTTTGCCCCGCATGCCTTTGAGTATGCCAACGAGGAAGGCACCGATGGCGCCGAATCCTGCTGCTTCGGTAGGGGTTAAAAACCCGCCCCAGATACCACCGATCACGATGGCGATAAGCCCCAAAATTGCAATGCCGCTTATCCACTCGCTTTTTCGCTGTTCGGGGCTAATATGAGCATCATATGATGGCGGGCAAGGCGGTGCTAATTGCGGGTTTAATTTTGCACTGATGATGCAGTAAAGCACGAAAAAAAGCGCCAGCAGCAGACCAGGTAACAGCCCCGCGATGAATAGTGCACCTATTGATATTTCAGTTAATACGGCCCAGATAATCATCAGTATACTCGGTGGTATTAGCATACCCAGACAAGCACTGCCTGCGATGACACCCAGAGCGTAAGGTTTTTTGTATCCAAGAGCGACCATCTCCGGGTAAGCGATTCTCGAGAAAGTGGCGGCCGATGCAATAGACACCCCTGTGATGGAGGCAAATACTGAATTACCTGACACAGTCGCTACGGCCAGACAACCCGGGATTTTTCGAAAGATTCTATTGCTGATGGTATAGATATCTTTCGCTGCGCCGGAGTAGCTGACAAAGCTGCCCATCAGTACAAAGAGCGGGA
Source organism: uncultured Granulosicoccaceae bacterium (assembly GCA_964393885.1). Taxonomy (GTDB): domain Bacteria; phylum Pseudomonadota; class Gammaproteobacteria; order Granulosicoccales; family Granulosicoccaceae. The sequence continues at coordinate 1,019 of CAYMVV010000109.1, forward strand.
TAACAATGAAGATATCTCTACGCAGTGCCTCATAGGCAGTACCACTGAGTACTGATAGTGCTATATCGGGACTGCCTAACAGCAGGTATACCCCCAGGGCACTCGCTACACCCAGGGCAACCGCGATATGTACGCCAAGAAAAACGAGAACGAGCAGCAATGCCAGTATGCTGAAGATGAGTGTTGCCATGACCGGGACTCCAAATGACCTTGTAACGCTTAGCCGGGTTTATTTACGAAATCGACGACATCTCACCTGATTCCACAGAAAGGTGGTTTAACCACGGGCACTGTGAAGAAAACAAATCTCTGTGCGATAAGCTCGTCATTTCAGGAATAAGTCAGGAATAAGCGGGTTAGTGGTGTACCAGTGACTGTTCATCAGTCAGCTCGCCGCGCCAGTCTGCAACTATTAGCGTCAAATAGGCAATCGCTGCAAAGGCACCGGTGATGACAATCAACCCTCTGATGGGCCATGTGTAGATACGTAGAGCCCCTTCTCCTTCGTATTCGCCCAGCCGGTGCGCTTCAATGACTTCAGGAAATGTGGCGTATCCGATGGCTGCGAACAACAAAAAGCCCAACGTGAAGCAGATGGTACGAAAGAGTTTTCTAACCACTGCAGGCAACACGCCATCGAATAAGTTGGTCCTCAACATCGATCCTGAAAAAATTGCTAACGGGATTTGTAGAAATGTAACCGCGATGACTGAATTCTGTAAAATTTCCTTGGTTCCAGGAAGCGGTTGCAGGAAAAATACCCGGCCAATCACATCGACCAGTATGACCACAGCAAGGATAAACACCCAAACCGAAGAGAGAACATGCAGGTATCGCGCAACATTGACAGTGAAAGCAGATAGCATAGGCGATTCTCCTACGAGACCATTTTGTCTTGATTCCAATCCTCTTCGTGCTTGGTGGCCTCCTGAAGAATTGGCAGTACTTTTTCAGCCATTAATACCATAGAATTTTTGCCAAGTTCATAGTCTGTCCAGTCGTGCCCGGCGTAAACAAGGTGTTTAAAAGGCCCGATTTCTTCGCGGGTAGATAGTAGCTGGTCGGCAACGGATTCTGCATCGCCGTGAATGATGAGTTGATCCAGCACATAGTCAAGGGTGACATCTTCATCGGGCATATTCTGATCCTGTTTAAATAGATTCAGGCGCCCCCCTCTTCGCATTTTTGTCAATAGCTGAGAATAGTAAAACACATACGGGCTACCGGGGTCGCGTGCGTAAGCCCGTGCGGTTTTAGCATTGTCGGCAACACAAATATTTTTGGCAACGCGCCAGTCTGAGTAGGATGGAGCAAACCCGCCAGCCAGACTGCCCTCAACATAGTTTGGCCAATGGGTAGCGGCCCATTTGGGCAGTAAGAAATTACCCGAAATGGGTTGCCAGCCTCGCTTTGCCATTTCTGTAACCCCTTTTGAGAAGGGAGCGACTGCGGTGCCTACAATCGGAGGATGAGGTGATTGGTAGGGCTTTATGATATCGCCTTGCCCGATATCGCGAACGGTTGTGCGCTCCGTACTGATATCCCAAAAATCACCTTTCAGGTTATACGGTGCTTCACCGTCCCATATCGCCAGTACCATGTTGATGCATTCTAAAAACATCGCATTGCGATCTTTATCAATCGTGCCGAATATTTCGGCATCGGACATAAGCCCACCGGGTGAAATACCGAAATTTAGTCGTCCCTCAAGCATGTGATCGAGCATGGCTATTTCGGCTGCCACGCGCGCAGGATGTGAGTTGGGCATGTTCACGGTGCCGGTACCCAGACGGATTTGCTTGGTCTCGTAGGCCAGACTTGCTAAAAACGCCACGGTTGAGGTAATGATTTCCGCCAGGTCGGTTGTGTGTTCACCGCAATAGGCTTCGGCGTAACCCAGTGAATCGGCAAGCAAAAACGCTTCTCGATCTTCTCGAAGGCTTTGGGCTACCGGTTTGTTGACCGGATGGATCGGCATGGTGAAAAAAGAGAGCTTCATTCGTGTCTCCTGATGGTTGGGTCAATTATCACTAAATCGATCACCTGAAGCACTGATAATTTCTGATGACAGCCATCAATAAACACAATGACGGGCCGGTGAGAATCGCGGTCGCCATCAATAAACAAGATATCCAATATCAGAAAAATTCAGTTTGTCGTTCAACAGTGATGCGGCACACTGTTGAGTGATCAATGTTTTTGGAGATTAAACATGACGACCTCGAAGGCGGATTTTGACTCTAAGGATTTTCGTCGCGCGCTTGGCAACTTTGCAACAGGAGTAACCATTGTTACTGCCTGTACACCAGATTCGACAAAGGTCGGGGTCACTGCCAGTAGTTTTAGTTCATTGTCGATGGATCCTCCGTTAATTTTGTGGAGCAGTATTAAAGCATCGCCAAGCTCCAGACTATTTGAGGAGGCAACGCATTTTGCGGTCAATATTCTTGCATCTGATCAAATGGATATGTCTAACCATTTCGCTCGTCAACAAGAGGACAAGTTTGACGGGATCGAATGGGAGGCGGGGATAGGTGGTGCACCAATTTTTCCAGATTGTGCCGGACGGTTTCAGTGCGAATCATATGACAAGCTTGATGGCGGCGATCACTGGATCTTCGTTGGTCGCGTTTTGTCTTTCGATGACTACGGTCGCGCACCGCTTTGTTTTCACCAGGGATCTTATTCGATGGTATTTAACCATCCCGGGTCCGACACCAACTCGTCGAAAACGGCCTTGCACCATGCTGAAGACGGAAGAATGGGAAATCATGGTTTCTTTTTGATGCTGCGAGCTGTGCGTGCGTATCAAGAGCGATACCGACCGAAACTGGAGACGCTTGGCCTTGGTCTGATTGAATCTCGTGTGCTGTTGGTGTTGAACGATATGCCTGATCTGAACGCGGAAGAGCTCTCGGTTCATGTGCAGGCACCGGTAAATGAAGTGCGCGAGGCCATACAAAGTTTGATTGAGCGCGGTATGATTGAAGACCTGTCAAATGGTTATTTGATTACGCAGTCCGGTAGAGCAAAGGCCGATCAGTGCTGGGGTATTGCACAGACCCATGCGACGGAAATGTTTGAGCAGTTTAGTAGTGCCGAGGTTGAAGTGTTCAACAAAGTTCTCAGGCATTTAATTTCTGCCTGAATTCCTGCGCCGTGTTAGCACACCGTTGCATCGGAATTTTGGTACGATCATTCAAGTCGCCTGGTTTTTTAAATGGAATAAGAACGTCGATGAAATCGCACAATCACAGTGCGTTACTGTAGCGGGGGGGGGGCGTTACGCCGGCTCCTGGTTTACTGTGTGATGCTGGCCGATGATATGAGTAAGGGGTGGAAATGACAGCGTATTATGACATTGGCAGTTTACTTCGTTATAAAAGTTGGGCTGATAACATTCTTTATGATTCGCTAAGCCAGCTCCCCGACACCGTGCTCGTGGAAAAGCGGCCAATGTTGTTCGGTAATATACTTGCGCTGCTGAATCACGTATTTGCCATGGATGTTGCCTGGCGTTCCAATCTGCAGGGTGGCAGACATGAAATGCAAACCCGAAATCCGGAAAATCCTCTGGCGTTTACTCAATTGCGTGAAAAGCAGTCAGCAATTAATACCTGGTATCAGGAGTATACAGGGCGGTTGTGTGGTTCGGAATTGAACGACCCTGTGGAGTTTACTTTTATCGGGGGTGGGGAAGGGTGTATGCGCAGAGTTGAGATACTGCAACATGTTGTCAATCATGCCACCTATCATCGAGGGCATATTGAGGGTGCTATGTATCAGATAGGGGTTGAGCCAGCTACAACGGATTTACCGGTATTTGTTCGGCAGGGTGGCTTGTAAGTTTGTACAGTGGCTCCATTCCTGTTTTACGTTTTAAATTGACGGCAGCGACAGCGCTTGTCTTGTTCGCTGCACGACAGTACGCCGGGGCGGATGCTCTAGATTAATATACCCAGTACTGAACGAATCAGCATCCATCCAGCTACCAGTACCAATGCTACAACTACCAGCCTGCGCAACAGGTGCACTGGTAATAGATGTGCAATGTTTGCCCCGGTAATTACCCCAAGTGTGATTACCACCGCCACCCCCAGGCCCAGATACATATCAACTACACCAGAGAAATAGTTGATAAGGGTGGCCAGCAACGCAATCGGGATTTGTATCAGCTGGCTTAACCCAACCGCCCCCAGCACCGGCCAGCCGTACCAGACCAGCAGCGGTACCAGTAACAAAGGGCCTCCCGTGCCGCTGGTGGCAGAGCCAAAGCCAACCAGTACGCCGGTTGCAACAAGAAATACAGGGTGTGTTGATGCGGACCTGCTCGATGTCGGTGTGTTGCGGCTCGAACTGTATACAGCGAAGACAATAAACAACGCGATTACCAGCGTGACTGCGTCAACTGAGAGCTGTTGCACAATCAGTGCGCCCAGCCCGGCACCCGGCATTGCGCCAATGCTTAGCCATCCGCCGGTTGTCCAGCGGATAGACCCCTTGCGGGCATACATCCAGGCGCCCACAAGGCCGCTAAACGCGTAGCTCAACATGCAACTGGCAATAGCTGTGTGAATATCGTATCCCGCCAGATACACCAGTCCGGGAACCAGTAGCACACCACCAATACCTATGCTGCCGATCAATATGCCAACAAATACCCCAATCACCACAAGCAGCAGGTGGGTTGCCAGTGATAACCCGGGCAATCCGGCGGAGAGCGTTTCGGTCATTGTTGTATGGGTAAGAAAAAGCTGCGTTATATGAATTGTAAATTGGGCACTTTGGTCTCCCAACTTATCTATTAATTTTGGTAGAAAAAATGTACCAGCCGTAACAGCAGCACAACTAGGTGAATAGTGGAAGCGAAATATTTCATAGTAGACAAGTGGCTCGCTTCAATCCTTGAAAACGTACCAGACATGCGCTGTATTGTGACGATTTCGGTGGCTTTTTAAGTCTGGAGGTTTATTTATAACTGCTTGATTTAGTCAGCTCGTCGGCAATGATACCGGTAATAGTAGCCATGTCTTGCAGGTGAAACGTGAGTGGTATGCGCATGTCCAGCGTGTTTGCCAGTATAGCCAGTGTTTGCGGTAGCTCGGGCGCCTCTCCCAGGTATCGCCAACTGTCATAGCGGCTGGTGAAACCAAGCGGTTCATGGCTGCCGAACCATTTCAATTCTACTCCGCGTGTCGCGCAGGCTGAAAGAAAATTGCTGATTTGCTCCGGGCTGTTAAGGCTGCGTGGTCGAAACTGAATGGAACTGCCGACGTAATATTCCTGTGATGGTCGTACAGGTACATCTATATCGGAAATTGAGTTGAGCGCTGTCTCAGCAGCTATGTACAACTCGTTCCATCTTCTGCAGTTTTCATCAAGCAAGGGTAATTGAGCTCGCAGTATTGCGGCGCGTAGATTGTCCATTCGGCCACTGTAGTTCGGTGTGTCCAGCCGAATGTCGTTAAAGGTTTCCTCTATCGGTGCCGTACCGTGACGCTGGTACAACATGTATGACCCGGAGTGCATGATGGCGCGTGCGATGATTTTTTCATCTGCAGTGGTTAGCAGGCCACCTTCGCCGCTGTTTATGTGCTTGTAGGTTTGCGTGCTGAAACAACTGACATCTCCGAAGGTACCGGATTTCTTATCATTCCAGGTAGCACCCATGGTGTGAGCACAGTCTTCAATCAGAACTACATTGTGTTTTTTGCATAGATCACTAATTGCTTCCATATCGGCCAGGTGGCCGCGCATATGTGAAATCATAAAAAAACGACTATCGGTTTCAGTCATCATCTTTTGCAGATGATTCAGATCGACACAGTAGTTGGAGTCGATTTCAACCAGAACCGGAACACCTCCGGCGTTATGGATAGCTCCGGGTACAGGTGCCAGCGTGAAGGCGTTAGTCAGTACCTTGTCCCCTGACTGCAGACCTGCGGCTTTAAGTGCGATGTGCAAGGCGTAGCCGCCTGATGCACATGCCAGGCAAAAAGGCACACCCAGATAGTTGGCAAAATCCTGCTCAAGCAGCGCGGCTTCTGCGGTTTCCCCTTCATCTGTGTTGTAGCGGTGTAGTTTGCCGGATCGCATAATCTCCACCGCACGTTCAATACCTGCCTCCGGGATTGCTTCCTGACGGGTGAATGGTTTGTTGAAAATAGTCGGCATACATTGGTCCGGTGAGGGTGTTTGAAAGAATAATATGTGATGTAACGCGGTGATGCTACGTGATTGATTATCGGTTGATATCTCATCAGAGCCGGGCCGCGCATATCACTTGACCTCTGGTTTCAGCAGGTTAACTCTGCACTTTGCTCGCGGTGGAGTACCGGTCCGGGAGATGTCGGTAAAAGCCTGTAAGGGTGGCACAAACTCTGGAGTGAGCGCGTTATACTGTGTTCGAGCTAATATGGGGCGAACTGCCAGCCTTGCCGCTCAGCACAGATGATTCGAATGTACTCAGCGTTATTCTCCGTCAGTCTGTTTCGAGAGAGAAGGGGTGGACTTGCGGATTGGTGTTGAATCGATGCAATTGTTTTCATTGAGCGCAATCTATTCCGGGCTGGGTTTGTCATAGCGTTTTATTCTACTGCCCGGTGGAGCCCAAATTGGAACATTCGTATGACAGCCTGTTGCAGCAGGTCGAGTCACTTGAATTATTGCCTGCAGAGGTGGCGCAGCGTATCGACTCGATACGCGCCACTGTTTTAAAAGAGTCGAAGTGCATTACTTCCCCGGACTTCAAATCAATTGCGCTATCCGACCTGGAAACAATTTACCAGCTTTACGATCATTATTTCTTTTCAGGGCTCGTTTCAAAAACGCTTGGCAGTACGCCACTTGAATTTGAGCTGTCAGGACGATTGACCCGCTCGGCTGGTAAGACAGTGTACTATCGAGCCCCGTCCAAACGGTTTTTGATCGGAGTATCAACGACGCTGCTGTTTGGCTGTTTTACTGAGGAGGATCATCGTTCAATTGTCTGTAGCGGCATAGTTTGCCACGACAGGCTTGATGCATTGCTTCGTGTAATGGAGCACGAGCTGGTGCATCTGATTGAATTTGTGCTTTGGGGCAAATCAAGCTGTGCCAGACAGCGTTTTCATTCTATTTCGCTACGCACATTTGCCCATACAAAAAATGTGCACTCCATGATTACTCCAGTCGAAAAAGCCCGTCAGCAATTGGGTATTACGTCGGGTGTGAAAGTAAGTTTTACGATAGACGGCAGAGCGTTGACCGGTGTAGTGAACAGGGTAACCAAGCGTGCTACGGTTCTGGTAGAGGACGATGAAGGGCGCCTGTATTCAGACAGTAAAAAGTATCTGAAGTACTATGTTCCGCTGAATATGCTCGAGGTTGTTTCCTCAAGCTAAGTCGAAAGGCTTTTTATCAGTTTATAGCTCCTGTAGCTACTGTTGCAGCTATCACAGTGGGCGTTGCCATCAATCACTGTTATTCGCCGGGGTGGTGTTTTTAGATTCTCTGGCAATTTTGTCGTAGATTTCTTCCCTGTGAACCGAGATTTCTTTGGGTGCGTTAATGCCGATCTTGGTGCCGCCGCCCTTTGCGTCAAGAATGGTAATTGATACTTCATCCCCGATTTTTATGGTCTCACCAATTCGCCTGGTTAAAATAAGCATGTGAACTACTACCTGTGCAGTCGGCTGAGTGTACGGATGCACACCATAGGCGCCCTGCATGGATGTGTATACAGAAGGGGTCGACTTCTGACATTGTTTTGCTGTTTGAAACCTCTGTGGTCTTTAGACAGTCCGGAATACACAGTTTTCACTTGCAATCGAGCGTCGAAAACAGAGCGTACAGATCTTCCGGTCAAGGAGAGTATCCTCGCAAACAGGGGACTCTACGCGATATGTGGGCACTTATTTCGTAGTGACTACACTATGTTGTGGTTGGTGGGCTTTCATCCCATGTGCCGCGGAAATAATGACATTTTCTACCATCGCCTCCTACTTTATTTATAATATGACTCGCACCCATATAAAGATCTCCGCGAGCAGCAGGGCGGATCCAGAAAAACAACCAGGTGTCAGTATGCAGACCCAACTTGATCCGAGCTTTGATTCTAATGACCTCCAGGAAGCACCCTATGTGGTGAAAGCGAAAGGGTATCATCCTGTCGTTGTTAGCATTGGCGCGGCACTGGTCAGTATGACGCTGGCGTTAGTATTGGTCATTGGCATGATGCCGGAGATGTCTCCCAAGCAAATTGTCGCAATGGAGGGTTATCAGGGCAGGCAACCTCCAAGACAGATTTTTAATCTTGATAGCCTCGCCACTTCAGGCGAACGTGAACCGAGCCAGATCATGGTGACACCTCAATCTGCTGCGGGTGTCAAAGTCAGTGACCGCTCGCAAGATCGTAAGGTCGAGCCCGTCGTTCAAACAGTGGTTCAGCCGATGGTTCAAACAGTGGTTGAGCCCGTGGTTGAAACAGCGGTTCAGCCCGTGGTTGAAACAGTGGAGGTTGACAGCAACGAAGCTGTTGTAAGCTCTGTTGCCGATACCGACTCTTTCGCCGCGCTTCTGGCGATTGATACCGAGGAACCAAAGGATGCCTGGGCTTTGGAAATCGTTGAGGTGCCGGCCTCACCGATCATCGTCGGAAAGGATGCACAGGAAGTTTCTGCACCGGATGTTGAAGAGTTCGATTATCGCAAACTCAATCGACGAACCAGCAAACGCGATTCTATCGCCACCACGCCTACCCCTGAGGCAACGGCTGTACAAACACAACAGGATGAACCAGCAACCACAATTAAAGTACTACCAGTGCTTACAGTTAACACCGATCAAGCCTATGTGCGCGCCAAACCTTCACAAACGTCAGACATCAAGCTGACTCTGGCGAAAGGTATGTCGGTTACCGCGTTTGAGCAAGCTGGTGCGTGGATTCATGTCGGAGCTAACGATGGCTCGTCGATCACTGGCTATGTCCATCAGTCGAGCATTGCAGCTACAGAAGTGAATTAGGAAAAAAATACCTGCTCGAATTTGCATTGCTGATAATTGATTCAAATTTCGCCAAGCTGAAAAGGGTTACCCTTAGGGGTTGGGTGTAACCCGGACCGGAATGGAGAAAAATCAATGAACAAGGATATTCCTGCGTTTTTGTACAGCAACTGTTTAACCAGTATTAAAGACGATGGAAAGATGCAGGTTAAGATTCATATGATGAAAAAAGACAACGAGCCTGTAGATCAGGCTCGCCAGTCGGAAGAGTGGAAGAACTGGAAGTTGGCGCCACTCGATACATCTGTCAAGCAGGAAGAGAAGCGTGTTGCCGAGCCAACAGTCAAGCCGTCTTCAGAGGCAGTGGCAAGTGTACACAAGGCGCTTCGCAAAATAGATAAATTCTAGGAAGTTGCGCGCCGACGGGCGGTGCACTGTTGTATAGCAAATAACAGCATGAAATCTGCCCGATAGAGATTGTCTGACTGACATTGCCAAAGAGCGAGTGCAGGGTGTCGCATTGCGGTTCGTTTCCCTCACATCACCCTACGTCAGGAACGAAGCCGAATACATCGCATGCGGTTGTACAGAAATACAGAGAGTAGGTTGCTCTGAGTGGTGCGAAGCGCAACAGCTTATCGCGGTCTGAAAAATGTGGACAAAAAAAACGCCGCTATTGCAGCGGCGTTTTCTATAACAACATAGATCCTCGGCTAACTAGCTACCAGAGGCTTTGCTCTCTGCAGCAACCGTCGCAGAGTTAGCTGCCTTGCTTGCCAGCTTACGCTTCATCATTGCAACTGTTGGTATCTCAGGCAACTCGTCGGCGCGACGCTGTTCTGCATCCAGCATTGCTTCAAGTTCAAGGATTCTGGATTGCAAGCTGCGACCCGCAGTTTTGCGTTGGTCTTCCAACAGTTTTTCCAGTCGCTCGATCTTTAATTTGAGATCTGCTTCCGAGGCGGCCATTTTAGCGAGTCTCTCTCGCAGATCGCCTGACTGAGATAGTGCGTCTCGCAAATCATTTTCTCTGCCTTGAGCGGCATCTTGTGACGCGGCGAGTTGAGCTTGCAGTTCCTTAAGTTGAGTGGCGCCAGCTTGCTCCAGCTTACCCAATCCAGCTTCCAGTTCCGCGATCTTCTGATCTGCAGCAGCGTTCTTTTCAGCTAATCTGACTGCATCAGTGTCGCGCTGATGCAGCGCTTGTTTGGCTTGACCAGCTTCACTTTTTAGGGCTTCATGCTCTTGCTTCAGGTCGTTATATTTATTGTTTAAACCAGCTTGCGCAAGATTGGCAGCTTCTGCCATGCGTTGCTGTTCCTGCAGCAGGTTCTCGAGTTGTGCGCCTCGAGCAGCTTCAGTTGTAGTACTGGCTTCGAGCTGGCGTTGTAACTTGTTCATGTCAGCTTGCAGCTTACCGCTCATGTCTGCGTCTTTACGGCGTTGTTGCTCAGCTTGTGCGGCGAGGGTTTTTTGCTTGTCCAGCGCGTGTTCAAGATCAGAAAGTTTCTTTTCCTGCTGTGAACGTGCCTCAGACGCTTGTTGTTGCTGACGATCCAGCTCTCTTTGCAACCGTGCTATCTCGCTTTGCTGTGAGGCGCACCGTTGTTCAAGCTTATCGCGCTCGGCTGCTCTGTCCTGAGCCAGAGAATCAAGCGATCGGAGTTTTTCCTCGCCACTGGCGATCAAATGTTGCGCGTGATTCACCTGCGCCTGTTCGTCTCGAATCTGTTTTTCCAGATCCCCTGCCATAAACGCGTGTGCCTGCTCTTTGTCTGCCAACAGCTTTTCGAGTCGCGCTATCTCGCGGGACAGCGCCGCTTCCTTTTCATTGGCTCGTTCGAGTGCGGCAGTTTTTTGCGCTATATCTTCCTTCAGGCTGGAGATGATGTCCTCCAGGTTGGCGTTTGTTGATGCTGCGGCTCGCAACTCCCCGTCTTTATTGGTATTGGCGTTGGTGGCATTCTTAAGCGCAGCATTCGCATTAGCCAGATCGCTTTCTATTTTTGCACGATGGGATGCAACCTGCTTCAGTTCGGCGTCTTTGCCACGCAGCTGGTCAAGTTCAGCCAGCAGATTGATGCGTTCCTGCTCAGCATGATCTGCGTCCTGACTTTTGCCATGCAGAGCGCGTTGCAGTTCATCGAGCCGGGCCTTTTCATCATCCAGTGCAGTGCGCAGAGAGTGAACTTCCGCTTCTGCGTGATCCAGATCGTGATTGGCGCGCGCCAGGGAATCTCGTAACTGAGCGGGAATACGAGCCCGTCGCTTTTCATCGCTGCGCCTTTCAAGCAGATGTTTCTCATGAAAGAAGCGGCGAGCCAACCAGCCGATCGCTGCGCTGAGCAGGGAAGCGATTGCCAGAAGCAAAGCCATCTGAAGAATAAGGTATAACATTCAATTTGCTCCAGTGGATGACTAATTTAGTCGTCCGAGTTAGTTGTCAGCTGATAGTTATTATCTTCGGAGCCTCTGAGCGCTTCGATCGACAAGTGAATCTCGGTACGACGATTGAGTGCCTTACCTTCTTCAGTTTCATTGCTCGCGATCGGGCGAAATTCGCCGTAACCAAATGCTGTAATTTGCTTGGGCGAAACTCCGTGATTAATCAGATAATCACGAACCGTACCCGCTCGACGTTCACTGAGTCCCTGATTGTAACCTTCGCCACCCGTGACGTCTGCGTGTCCTTCAACGAGGACCTGTGTTACCTGGTCTTTACAAACTCCAGTGACAACTGATGCAATTTCGTTGAGTTTGGCAAGGTAGTTATCTTCAATTGCGAAGTAGTCCACCTTGTAATTCAGCACGTTGTTTTGCATAGATGCGAAAATTGCATCGCGGCATTCTTTGGTGATGCCATGATGTGGGTCAACTTCTATGTCCAATGTAACAATTAATGGCGTCAGAATATCGCGCCGTGTGTCAATCAATCTCTCGACAGAATTCAACCGTTCCTGATCACTGACCACACCTTGTAGATCGAAGTTGGTGTCAGTAATTTCCAGTGTACCCTTGTTAAGCTGGGTAAGGGCGGCGATACCGGTTTCAATTTTTCCTGCGCTGTGAGGCATATCGGATGCACCGGTTTGAATCGGGCCAGTGCTGACTTGTGTGCTTGGTGGCAGTGCGTTGTGAACGTTGTTTATCATGTCCACAGCTTCATCTGAGTCAACGGTGCCGTTCATACTCAGGCGTTGATTATCGTATTCCGCGTTAAACGCGTATGGGATCGACTTGTCTACATCCAGCTGGTTTGCAGTTTTACGCACTCCCCAAACCGAGTCTGCGATGCTCGAGACTTCTTCTTTCACTTCTTCCGAGGCAACCGTGCCTTTGATAGTGACGTCTCTTCCGTCCACTGAGATATTCACGTCTGGCTGATATTTTGCGAGAGCAGCAGTAGAGCGGTTGTGGATGTCAGTTTCGATGCGATCGGTGTATTCGGTCGCCCCGACCCAATAGACTGCTGCGAGCAAGCAGCCTAATATTGCAAGTGTTAGTAAGCGCATACTATTCAACCGTTATAAAAAATATGTCAGGAAATACTCTCTAGACGTAACGGTTGTGCAGAAATTTACTTGATGTTCGTGGTGCGTTGCGTGTTGATTGACTGACGGTACCGTCGGTTATCCGTCGTTTTTTAATACCGGACAGCGCCACTCAGGCCTGCAGTTTGCGAGCGGTTTTTACATGAGCCGTGTCTTTAACAAATGCCGCTCGGGCGGGTAAACAGGTAGCAGTTCACATCAGTGATCATTGGCACACTCGTTTAGCAGGGATGATTGTCGTCGTTGCGCGGGTGCGAGATACTCCAGCCGATGTTACGAAATTTTAGGTTCAATGCCACCTTCACAATATTTTTAACATTGTTGGCATGCAGATGTGGGTTGCTTGCTGTCAAGCGCTGGTCGCAATCATTATTTTTACAAAAAGGCCCAAACAGAAAATAAATACCAGCGTTGCCAGTACGCCTGCAATGATGAAATGAACAGGCCTGCCTTTGGCGAAATCTCGTTCTCTGTTCGCCTGGGACTGCACGCCGAAAGCGGCTGCCGCAACACTTTTTAGAACGTTGGTCAGGCCTGTGCCGCCATCGACCGGTTTGTTTGTTTTCATTGATAAATGACTCTGCTCAATCCTGACGATTGTCAGATTTTTTTCTTTTGCTGCCTACCGAGGTCAGCGTGTCTTTCATTTTAAGCAGTTTGGGCACGGCACTTCCCAGTAGCAACAAGCGTTGAAGCTCTTTAGGATGGAGCTTCTGCAGGTCGTGAGACCAGCGTGAAACCTGCTCCATCAAGTCACACATTTGTTGCATCCGCTCGTGCGCGTGCTCCTCCGCCTGGTCAGAAGGTGGGTCCATTAGAGTCTGGCGCAATAGCGTAAGGGTGGGATCCAGTTCTCTTTTTCGACGCTCTTCAAGCAAGGTGAGTGCGATCTCCAATACGTCCTCGGGTGTGGAGAAATAGTCACGCCTGTCGCCGGGTAAATGCTGCGAACGGACTAGCCGCCAGGATTGCAACTCTTTCAGCCCCATGCTGACATTGCTGCGAGATACGCCGAGTGTTTCGGTAATTTCCTCTGCATGCAGTGGATCTTTACTCAGGTATAGCAGAGCGTAAATCTGGCCAACCGTGCGATTAATGCCCCATCGACTGCCCATTTCGCCAAAATGCAATACGAATGCCTGTATGGAGGGGGCTAGTTTCATAGTTTTATGTGATTTCTAAAAAATTTAGAGGCGGTACTAATGTGCCACAAGTTCACGCGCCGGGGTTCACGCGAAATCAAAATCTGTTGAGAATAGTACCTGCGAGGCCCAGTCCAGTGACAACAAGTATTGATTGCGTTTTTTGCTGATGAAGTTTCGGACAAACGCATAGTCGTTGCCAGCAATGGCGTTTTCCAGTTCGTTCAACAGTTCCAGTGTATTGTCACCGTGATCAAACTGCAGCAATTGCGGTTTACCTGACTCATCTATGCGAAAGTTACGGTGACTGAAGGGTAAAAAATGTGGTCCGTGTCGGGTTGTGCTGTAAGGAATTGGCAGTCTTTGCAACTCCTCCTCTACGCCGATAGCCTCTTCGTTGCGGGGGCGAGAAACAAACCAGTTGTGGGTATTCGTACCACAATCCTCGATGACTGTGCCGGTAAACGTGTAGTCACACTGGATGGTGTCGAGTAATGCAGTAACAACGGCAGAGTGTTTCTCCAGCGCTTTGATGGTGAAGGTCATGTCCATGCTGCCGGATCCCGGTTTAAGAAATTCACTATTGTTCAGCTACTGGTAGTGGAGCGATATTGTGGCATTTATCGGTACCGGTAACACAGCTGTAGAAATCCGGAAAATCGCCGATTTCGATAAATTTTAATGGATTATCAGGTGATTGGCTGAAAATGTCCTGACAACTTCAAGAAGTTACAATTGTCCGTCGAGTGCTTCTTGAGTTACTACTCGAAGTCTTCATACTATGCAGTGATGGTTGCTTTGCAAGGCCAAAAACGAATGAAACAATTTCTCACAAGTCTGATTCTGCTGTTCAGCCTGACTTCAGCCAATTTTGCCTCGGCCAATACGACTGACGCTGGCATTAGCGGCAGTCCCGGCGTGTCTGAATCAGAGGTTGCCGATTCAGTTGCTGCTCCTCCCGTTGTTATTGATCCCGCGGTTGTCGATCCCGCGGTTGTCGATCCCGTGGTTGCTAATACGGAGAATACAGATACTCGTCGTGCCGATACCCAAACCGCAAGTTCGTGGTTGCTTGCCACAGTCGCATCCATTGCAAAAAATGCAATCGCAAACAGCGAGTCAGACAAGGGGCTGCATGCAAGTGTACTGGAGCAGGGATCAGCTGCGCTCAATATGCTCGAGAGTGGCAATCTTGATCTGAAGGAATTACTCGAGACAGGCAAAAATATCGATATCGCGCAAGCGGTAGATACGGCGATCAACGCGACTGAAAGTTTGTTTGACTGGGGAGATGGTTTCGTTGCAGGAGGCGGGTTGGTTGATGGAGGCGATGCAACAGCGATAGTTGATCCTTTCGAAAATTATAATCGAATGATGTTTCGATTTAATCAGCAACTTGACGAAGTGGCGTTAAAGCCGCTCGCTAAACATTATCGCGACTACACACCGGAATTGGTGCGCATAGGTGTTCGCAATTTCTTTAGCAATATTGGCGATGTGGGTGTGCTAACCAACTCGGCATTGCAAGGAAAGTTTGACCAGGCTCTTAACGATTCAACTCGATTGGCTGTCAATACTATTGCCGGAGTGGGTGGTGTTATCGATGTGGCTTCGATGATGGATATCAAAAAAAACAACGAAGACTTTGGGCAAACATTTGGCGTGTGGGGTATTCCGGAGGGGCCCTACATTGTGCTGCCGCTGCTTGGTCCACGTACCTTGCGCAGTGCGGTGGGCACAATTGCAGATACGGCACTGCAGGTAGAGACACTGGGTGCCCTGGGTGAGGCTGCTGCCGGCACTGATCTGGTATCTGAAATGATGGCGTTGAATCTTATCGACAAACGTTCACAGCTGCTGGGGCAATCTGACTTATTGGAAGAGCTGGCGATTGACCCGTATATATTTTCACGGCAGGCGTATCTGGCCTATAGACGTTGTCAGGTAGATGATTGTGACAAAATTGACTATCAACCAGCCGCACCGGAAGCGCCAGCTCAGAATAATTTGGATGAGCTGGATGAGCTGGATGAGCTGGATGAGCTGGATG
>CAYMVV010000110.1:0-16671 GCA_964393885.1 uncultured Granulosicoccaceae bacterium
AGGATGACACAGGCGTCATTGCACTCGTCACCAATACCGATACCGTGAGAGCATTCCCGGCAGCCACACTGACCCTGGAGTTGGAACACGCAACTATTGCTTCGGTACCGGCAAGTTGCATAATTATTTCCGGCAACCGCGCAGAGTGTTCTGTGACCGCTACTTTCGCAGAGGAGTCACAGGCACTGACTTTCGAACTGCGTCTTGAAGAAAATCAGGAGATAACCATCTCTGCCAACCTCAATCCGATTGGATTCCTGGATGTACACAACGAAAACAACTCCGCCGAGATTGTCATACCGCAAGTCATCATGACAGCGCAGGAAGACCCGGAAACTGTCGTCGAAAGCCTCGACAGTGCTGAAGAAAGCCCCGACAGTGCTGAAGAAAACCCCGGTACTGCAGACGCGACAGACGGGGATACCAGCGGTGGTAATGCCGATGGTGGGGATACCAGCGGTGGTAATGCCGGTGGTGTGGACGCCAGCGGTGGTAATGCCGATGGTGTGGATGCCAGCGGTGGTAATGCCAGTGGTGTGAATGCCAGCGGTGGTAATGCCGGTGTGCAAGGTTCCGGCGGCGGTGGATCTCTGTGGCTGTTGGACTGGCTTGTCGCTGTACTTGTTTTTGGGCTTGGTCATGCAAGATGGCGACGCCGTTTCCCTGCATAAGCCGGCTCTTTTTCTACATCACGCGGCGAAGATCCGGACACATCCTTTGTGCAGCTTATCAACTGCGGCAAGGCGCCAATCGCCGAACTAAAACCGTCGCCCTACAGACGATTTAACCACTTCTATCATTGCACTTTTTTGCGGGCTGGCTGGTAACGGGGAAAGGGCCTCCACCGCTAACTGCACGTGTTTGGTTGCAAGTGCATAGGTGTTTTCGATTGCACCGGAACCTCGTACCAGATCGACTACTCGGGCGAGTAAATCAACGGACAACTGCTGATCCGCGGACAACAGCACTTGTCGGATTAGATCACGAGTCTCTGTATTACCGTCACGCATCGCATAGATGATGGGTAATGTAGGTTTGCCTTCAGCGAGATCGTCCCCGGCATTTTTACCTAACTCTGTGCTGTCAGCTGTATAGTCGAGTACATCGTCAACCAATTGAAATGCGATGCCAAGATTGGATCCAAAGCTTGCCATCGCCCGTTCAATTTCGGCGCTGCTACCCGCCAGTATCGCGCCCAGTTGCGAGGCCGCTTCAAAGAGCTTTGCCGTCTTGGCTTCGATCACCTGCATATATCGAGCTTCATCGATGTCAGGTTCACCGATATTTAACAGTTGCATCACCTCGCCGGCGGCAATGGTGTTGGTTGCAGCCGACAGAATCTCCATGACCCGCATCTCACCAACCTCAACCATCATTTCAAAGGCGCGCGAATACAGAAAGTCACCGACCAGCACCGCGGCTTCATTGCCCCAAACGGCATTCGCAGTGTCCTGACCCCGGCGCATTTCACTGGAGTCGACCACATCATCGTGCAACAACGTAGCGGTATGAATAAATTCAATAATCGCTGCAACGTTAATATGCTGTTTTCCGGTGTACCCCAATGCCAGCGCCGACGACAATACCAGCTTCGGACGTAAGCGCTTGCCACCGGCACCAATAATGTAACTACCCATTTGATTGATTAACACAACGTCTGATTGCAGGGCGACTGCTATGCGTTGGTTTACAAGCTGCATCTCACCACTGGTGAGTGCATGGAGATCCGACACACCCATCAGTAGCTCGCGTGTCTGTCGATGCCTGGAACAGGCAGCGCATAGGCTGGGGCCGGCAGATAGTAGCCGTGTCTCGATAGCGAGTGGCCTTTTTGGCCAGACGTTTGACTCATGTTTGGGGTCAGTCTATTATTGAAAGCTTTGCTGTGAATTTTACCGATTGGCCTTGCCTCTGGCGAAACTTGCCCTTGGTTAAACTTGTCCCTGGTAAAAATAGCACAGCGGTGCGATACACCAATACTGCTACCTGGACCGATCCGGCGCAACAGTTATTGGACCAAGTCTAGTGGACAGTGTTGCATTTGATCCAAAATAAATCGCCCGATGGCGACCAGTTAATGGCCCGGCACTCAGGCTTCTTCAGCTACCTGGAATACTTTATTTGCCAGGGATGAAGTGCGGCTAACAAGTCCAGCAACAAAAACAGCAGTTGCAGGGTAAACCCGTTTAAACGATCAGGTTAGAGAAAATGGCTCATAAAAAAGCAGGTGGTAGTACCAGAAACGGACGTGACTCAGAGTCCAAGCGCCTGGGTGTAAAAAAGTACGGCGGCGAGGCAGTGCTGGCAGGAAACATCCTGATTCGACAACGTGGCACCCGAGTACATGCTGGCGCAAACGTTGGCGTTGGCAAGGATCATACGCTGTTTGCGAAGGCAAATGGTGTTGTCAAATTTCATACTGGCGGACCGAAAAATCGCAAATTCGTCAGTGTTCTGGACGCCTGAACAGTCCCTGGTATTCGGAAGCAAAAAACCCCGCTCCTGCGGGGTTTTTTATTCATGCAACCGCAGATAACTGACACTCTCTGACCGTGAAATTCGTCGACGAAGCCAGAATAAAAATCATCGCCGGTGACGGCGGCAACGGCTGCCTGAGTTTTCGACGGGAAAAATATATCCCACGCGGCGGGCCCGACGGTGGCGATGGCGGCGACGGCGGCAGTGTTTATCTGGTCGGTGATGCCAACATCAATACTCTGGTCGATTTTCGCCACATCAGGACGTACACCGCTGAAAGAGGCAGCAACGGCGGCAATGCCAACTGCACCGGTCGCGGGGGCGCTGACAAATTTATTCCCGTACCAGTCGGCACCATTGCCTACGATCGGGACACCGATGAGTTGGTGGCCGATCTGGTTGAGGAAGGTCAACAGGTTCTGGTCGCTCAGGGTGGTCGTCGGGGACTCGGCAACACACGCTTTAAAAGTTCTACCAACCGTGCACCAAGAAAAACCACCCATGGCACTCCTGGCGACAGACGCGAGCTCAATCTGGAGCTGAAGCTATTGGCTGATGTCGGCCTGCTGGGTTACCCAAACGCCGGTAAATCCTCACTGATTAGAAAAGTTTCTGCGGCCAAACCTCGCGTCGCTGATTACCCTTTTACGACATTGCATCCCAACCTGGGTGTAGTGAGCATCGAGGCGCATCGCAGCTTTGTGATGGCAGATATTCCGGGGTTGATTGAAGGCGCCGCTGAAGGACAGGGGCTGGGTATTCGTTTCCTTAGACACCTGGCTCGTACCGGTCTGCTGCTGCATGTCATTGATCTGGTGCCGTTCGACGATCACGATCCAGCACAGGGCGCTCAACTATTGCTCGGTGAACTGGAGAAATTTGGCGCGGGTTTGCAGGACAAGCCACGCTGGCTGGTTTTTAACAAGATGGACCTGATGCCCGAAGATGAATGGCAGGACCGGGTCGAACAGGTGCTTGAGACACTTGAATGGTCTGGCCCCAGCTACAGCGTTTCAGCCATGGACGGGCGTGGCACCGAGGCCCTCTGCCGCGACATCATGGAGTATCTGGAAAATCTCCCCACACCAAACCCGGCGGACTCGGCGCCTGCTATTGCCGAGGATCCATTCGCAAGCCTGGCTAAAAACAAACAGGAACACGAGGCCGATCTGGATCACCAGAATCCAGACCACCATTCAGACCAGCATTCAGACCAGCATGCTAACGAGGAGTGGTCCGAAGAGGCGGATGATCGACCACTGTGAACCGATCGACAGGCAGTAAGCAGCGCTGGGTCGTCAAGGTCGGCAGCGCGCTAATCACTGCAGACAACACGGGCTTAAACCTGGACAATATCGGTCACTGGTGTGAGCAACTTGCAGTACTGTCCAGGCGCAATATAGAAATCGTTCTGGTGTCCTCCGGTTCAATTGCTGAAGGCATGCACCGGCTCAACTGGACAACCCGGCCACATGCCATCCACGAGCTACAGGCCGCCGCCGCAGTCGGCCAGATGGGTTTGGTAAAAACGTACGAGTCAGAACTTGATCACTACGGTATTCAAACCGCTCAGGTGCTTTTGACGCATGAAGATCTGAGCAATCGCAAACGCTATCTTAACGCCCGCACGACATTATCAACCCTGTTGAAACTCTCCGTGCTTCCGGTCGTCAATGAAAACGATACGGTGACAACCGACGAGATTCGCTTTGGCGATAACGATAACCTTGCGGCCCTGGTCGCCAATTTGATAGGCGCTGATCGTCTGGTGATATTAACGGATCAAACCGGTCTCTTTAGCAAGGACCCCCGGGCTCACAGCGATGCAAAGCTGATTGAGAGCGGCAACGCAGGTGACCCGGCTCTGCTGGCCATGGCTGGCCCCAGTGGCAGCGCAGTTGGCAGTGGCGGTATGCGAACAAAATTGCTGGCAGCCCAGCGCGCAGCGCGTGCCGGCACGGAAACTACCATAGCCTCCGGACGCGAACCCAACGTACTGGTGAGACTTGAAGCCGGCGAATCAATCGGTACCCGTTTGTTAAGCAAACAACCCAAACTGGATGCGCGTAAACAATGGCTGGCCAATCAACTCAAAGTCGGTGGCACACTGACCCTGGATACCGGCGCTACTGATCGACTAAGCGACGGCACCAGCAGCCTGCTTGCGGTAGGTATTACCGGGGTTACTGGCGAGTTTACCCGCGGCACACTTGTGTCCTGTGCAGATCAGAGTGGCCGGGAAATCGCGCGAGGACTCACCAACTATGGGTCAGCCGATATCACGAAGATTCTGGGGTGCCACAGCAGCATGATAGAGGAGCGGCTGGGCTACATTGACGAGCCTGAAATCATCAACAGAGACAACATGGTGACTCTGTAAAGCAGTGAGCATCAGATTGTCAATATCCGACACCCCTTTTGAGTACAAGCTTCGCGCTTGTACTTTTAGAGCAAGCTGTACTTTAAGAGCTACTTGTACTTTAAGAGCATTAGCAGAGTGGTTACAGCGCTCGTATCTGCGCGTTCAACCGGCTCTTATGCCTGGCCGCCTTGTTCTTGTGCACCAGGCCCTTGCGCGCCATATTATCCAGCACCGGAACCGCTTCTTTGTATGCATCCTGCGCGGCGGTTTTGTCACCCGCTTCGATTGCATAGACGACTTTCTTCACATGCGTTCGCATCATCGAGCGCATTCCGGCGTTTCTGATTCGATGAGTTTCAGCCTGCCGAGCGCGCTTTTTGGCCTGTGGGGAGTTTGCCAACTCGTTCTCCTGGAGGAAAATTTAATACAGAACTCACCAGTATCGTTTGCATGCCATACATTGTCAATAACATTCGCCTCGATTAACGGTTCTATAGCCTGGATTTTCCCGACCATCGGTCGCGTGAAGGCGGCCTATGCCTGATCAACCTAAAGGGGCTCGCCTGCTCAGATCCGGCAGCATTGTCGGCGCTATGACACTGCTGTCGAGGCTTCTCGGGTTCGTGCGAGATCAGGTCTTTGCGATACTGCTCGGCGCAGGACCAATGACCGATGCGTTTTTTGTTGCGTTCAAGATTCCAAATTTTTTGCGCAGGCTTTTTGCCGAAGGCGCATTTGCGCAATCTTTCGTACCCGTATTTACCGAGTACAAAGAGAAATACGAACAGCGGCAGCTCAGGGAGCTCGCAGTCAGAGTCAGCGGCACACTGGGACTGGTTTTACTCCTCTTGTCGATCCTCGGCAGTCTGTGCGCACCATGGCTGGTGTCACTTTTTGCACCCGGCTTCGAAGCGAGTGACCCGCGGCGGCAACTGACGACAGACATGCTCCGTATCACCTTCCCCTACCTGTTTTTTATCTCAATGGTCGCCTACGCGGGCGGCGTGCTGAATTCGTTCCACCGCTTCGCGGTTCCGGCATTTACACCGGTGCTGCTTAATATCTCGTTGATAACAGCAGCACTTTGGGGGACCCGATTCTTCCCACAGCCGGTAGTCGCACTGGCGTGGGGTGTCTTTGCAGCTGGCGCTCTGCAACTGCTGTTTCAACTGCCGACTATGCACAGACTGGGGTTGCTGGTATTACCACGCTGGGGATGGCAACACGACGGTGTGAAAAAAATTCGCAAATTAATGTTGCCCGCCATTTTTGGTTCGTCCGTAGCGCAAATAAATCTGCTACTCGACACAATCATCGCCTCCTTTCTCGTCGCTGGCAGCGTCAGTTGGCTGTACTACGCTGACCGATTGGTTGAATTCCCCCTCGGCGTGTTCGGCATTGCCATCGCAACCGTTATTCTGCCGCGCCTGTCCGCTATTCATGCACAGGAAAACCAGCACGGATTTCAACACACGATGGACTGGGCAGTCAGACTGGGATTTTTAATCGCCCTGCCCTGTTGTACCGGCTTGTTTCTGCTTTCAACGCCGATGCTTGCAACACTTTTCGGCTACGGCGCGTTTTCCGCCAACGACGTCACGATGTCTTCGTGGAGCCTGAAGGCATACGCCATCGCTCTACCCGGATTTATCCTGATAAAGATACTCGCACCAGGATTTTTCGCGCGTCAAAACACCAAAACACCCGTTCGCATCGGCGTTATTGCCATGGTTTGCAACATGGGCTACAACGTGGTGCTGGTCGGTACGATGGTGTTACTGGCACTGCCGGCGCCGCATACCGGGTTGGCCCTTGCTACTGCCTTATCCGCTAACCAACAGGCTTTTATGCTGTTTCGACAACTGAAACGGGAGTCGGCCTATTCACTCAGTGCCACTAACAAGCGTATCATTACGGGTTCTGCTTTTTCATCTGCGTTAATGGCGATTGCCATTTATCTGATCACACCTGAGGCCGATTTCTGGTTCAACTCGTCGGCGTCACTACGAGCAACCCGGTTAGTCGCTATAATTGCAATTGCGATGCTGATCTACGGTGCCGCTTTACTAGTCGCAAAAATTCACCCGCGTGATCTGGTACCCAAGGGGTAACCTGCACAATTCGACCATCAGGAACACCCAGGCTTTGGAATTAATACTCGGACTGCACTCAATCAAACCCCGTCATCGGGGTTGTGCAGCAACCATAGGCAACTTCGACGGAGTGCATCTTGGTCACCAACATCTGTTCGCCAGTGTTTGCCAGCAGGCAAAGGCGCATAAAATACCCAGTTGCGTGGTGACCTTCGAGCCATTGCCGGTAGAGTATTTTGCACCCGTCGAAAAGCGCCCGGTACGTTTGATGTATCTGCGTGAGAAATACCAGGCAATCAAAAATTGTGGTATCGACCAATTACTGGTTCTGCCGTTCAATCGGGCACTCGCACAGACTGAGGCGGAGGATTTTATCCGCAGCGTGTTGATCAACGGCCTGGAGGTGCAGCACTTAACGATCGGCGACGACTTTCATTTTGGCCGCAATCGTCGTGGCGATATTTCTATGCTCCGGCAAGCAGGCACTGACCACCGGTTTGACGTGGAACAGGCAGATACCTGTCTGTACGACAATCAAAGAGTATCCAGCACCCGGGTTCGAGCGCTTTTGCAGGATGGAAATCTGACCGACACCACCACTTTACTCGGCAGACACTATGCTCTTCAGGGCAGGGTTGTGTATGGCCAGCAATTGGGTCGCACGCTGAATTTCCCGACAGCCAATATCAATCTGAAAGGACGCAACCCGCCATTGCGTGGTGTATTTGTCGTCGAAGTTGCAATGCTGGAACCCTCATCAGTTGAACAAAGGTTCACACAAAGGCAGTTCGGTATCGCCAACATTGGCAAAAAACCAACTGTCGATGGCACACACATGACTCTGGAAGTGCATTTACTCGACTACCCGGAACCCGACCCAATGCAAGAGCCTGCACAGAATGGTAAAGACAACGCAAGCCTGTACGGTGCACGACTTCGGGTATCATTTCTTCAGCGGCTGCGCGACGAAAAAAAATTCGCCTCGCTCGATGAATTAAAGCAGGCTATCAAAGATGACGAAGCCAGTGCCCGGCGGTGGCTGTCGGATAACAATTCAGGCTAACTGAATACACATTAGCGCAAATATACGAGACTCCAGGTGAGTAACTACAAAGCAACTCTGAACCTTCCCAAGACCGATTTCCCGATGCGTGGAAATCTGGCCAAGCGCGAACCCGAAATGCTCGCGCGCTGGGAGCAGATGGATCTGTATAAAAAGATTCGTACCGCATCTGCAGACCGGGAAAAGACATTCATTCTGCACGATGGCCCTCCCTACGCCAATGGTGAAATCCACATCGGCCACGCGGTCAACAAAGTCATCAAGGACATGATTGTCAAAAGCCGACAGCTCGACGGCTATAACTCACCTTACATTCCGGGCTGGGACTGCCATGGCTTGCCAATCGAAAACAAGGTTGAGTCCGATATAGGCAAGCCCGGAGAAGACGTCGACGAAGCCACTTTCCGCGCACGCTGCCGTGCCTATGCACTCGAGCAAATCGACGGACAGCGCGAGGACTTTAAACGCCTGGGGGTTTTTGGCGAATGGGACAAACCCTATTTGACCATGGATTTCAAAAACGAAGCGGGTATTGTTCGTGCACTCGGTCAGATGATTAAAAACGGTCACGTATACAAAGGCACGAGACCGGTTTACTGGAGTGTTGGCGCTCGCTCTGCACTGGCAGAGGCAGAGGTCGAGTACGAAGAGAAAACGTCAACCTCGGTCGATGTTCGATTCAGTGCTACCGACAATGAAGCCTTGCACAAGGCTGTCGGTAGCTCTAACACCGAATTGCCGCTATCTGTTGTCATCTGGACCACTACTCCCTGGACACTGCCCGGTAACCTTGGCGTTGCACTACACCCGGAACTCGAATACTCGGTGGTGCGTTGCAATTTAGGCCTCGGTGACGAGGCAGTCATTCTTGCAACCGAGCTGGTTGACAGCTGCATGAAGCGCTATCAGTGCGAGGACTACGACACACTGACAACCTTTAACGGTGAAACACTCGACAAAGTGCAGCTGCAACACCCGTTCTATGAGCGTACATCGTTGGTGGTGTTGGGCGACTATGTCACCACTGAAGCAGGCACAGGTGCAGTTCACACGGCACCGGATCATGGCGTCGACGATTTCTATACCGGAGTTAAATACGATCTTGGCCTGTTAAACAGTGTCAGTGCGACCGGTACCTACGAGAGCTTTGTTGAAAAATTTGCCGGTCAGCACGTCTACAAGGTCGAGGGAGCCATCCTGGAGGAGCTCACAACAGCCGGCAAGCTGGTATTGAGTGAAAAGTTTCAACACAGTTATCCATTTTGCTGGCGCACTAAAACACCCATCATTTTTCGCGCAACACCTCAGTGGTTTGTCAGCATGGAAAAAGAAAACCTGCGAAGCGATGCACTGGCCGCCATTAAGACCGTGCGTTGGGTGCCGGCATGGGGTGAGGCGCGCATCGACGGCATGATCGCGAAACGTCCCGACTGGTGTATCTCGCGGCAGCGCTATTGGGGTGTACCCATCACCTTATTCGTACACAAGGAAACGGGGGAGTTGCACCCGGACACACTGGACCTGCTCGAACGCGCGGCCGGCCATATAGAGGAAGGCGGAATTCAAGCGTGGTTTGATCTTGGTGTTGAAGACTTTCTTGGCGATGACGCGGCTGACTATGACAAGGCCACCGATGTACTGGACGTCTGGTTTGACTCGGGAACAACCTGGTCCCATGTACTACAACAACGCGGTCAGGCTTACCCTGCGGACATGTACCTCGAGGGCTCTGATCAGCACCGCGGCTGGTTCCACTCTTCGCTGCTGACCAGCGCATCAATCAATGGCATTGCACCCTACAAACAAGTATTGACACACGGATTCACGGTCGATCAAAACGGCCGTAAAATGTCCAAGTCCGAACGTAACGCAGTATCACCACGAAAAGTTATGAACACGCTGGGTGCAGATGTCATTCGTCTGTGGGTATGTTCAGCAGACTATCGCGGCGAGATGAGTGTCTCTGACGAAATACTCAATCGTATGTCGGACTCATATCGGCGGATACGAAATACCATGCGTTTTTTGTTGGCCAACCTGAACGGTTTTGATCCTGAACAGGATTTGATCGAGACAGACCAGCTGCTGGCACTGGATCAATGGGCAGTTGACCGTACCCTCAGACTGCAAAATGATATTCGAACAGCGTATGAAAACTACCAGTTTCATACAGTCTATCAACGCCTGCACAATTTCTGCACGACTGAACTTGGTGGATTTTATCTGGACATAGTAAAGGATCGCCAATACACGACGCAGGCAAATAGCCAGGCAAGACGCTCGGCGCAGTCTGCGATGTATCATATTGCTGAAGCCATGACCCGCTGGATAGCACCCGTACTCAGTTTTACTGCAGAAGAAATCTGGCACAACCTGCCAGGCCAGCATACTGAAACCATTTTTACCGAAACCTACTACGACCAGCTACAGCCGCTGAGTGACAATTCACTGTTCAGCAACGAAGAGTGGGATCAAGTGGTACAAGTCAGAATTGCGGTGTCGCGTGAACTCGAAAAGCTACGTGTCGATGGCGCCATCGGCGGATCACTTGACGCAGAAGTTCAGCTCTACTGTGATGAAAAACTGCTGTCACTTCTGTCAAAGCTCGACGAGGAACTGAGGTTTGTCTTAATCACCTCAGACGCCACAGTTCAGGACCTCAACGCGAAGCCGGCACAGGCGGCAAACGCACAGCTGGAACAGGACGAATTGTGGATTGTTGCTAACGCATCGCCACACGCCAAGTGCGCGCGCTGCTGGCATCACCGTGAAGATGTTGGAAACAGTGAAACCCATCCGGAACTGTGCAGTCGCTGTATTGAAAATGTTGACGGAGACGGTGAAGCCCGTCTTTATACCTGATAGCAAATACCTGACAGCCACAACTTGATTAAATTGCGACGAGCCAGACTGATCCACAAAGACCCATGGATATGAAATGAAAATTGTATATTTCGCAATTGCGATTGTGACGATAGTGATCGATCAGATCACAAAGTGGATTGCCAGCAGCAATTTAGCAATGCATGATCCAGTGCCGGTAGCGCCGTCATTTAATTTCACCCTGATGCATAATTATGGCGCAGCATTTAGCTTTCTGAGTGATGCCGGTGGCTGGCAACGTTGGTTCTTTACTATCGTCGCCGCAGTAATCAGCGTCGTATTAGTTGTCTGGATTGTCAGGCTAAAGGATCATGAAAAATGGCTGGGCATTGGCCTGTCACTGGTGCTCGGCGGTGCCATAGGCAACCTGATTGATAGAGTCAGTTATGGCTATGTCGTCGATTTTATTCAGTGGTACTACGATCGATTTTACTGGCCCGCATTCAATATTGCCGATTCCGCTATTTTTGTTGGTACTGGAATTCTGCTGGTGTCTACGTTCTTCACTAAAGATGAGCAGGAAGCCGCTACTGGCAGTTAACCCGCCAGCGGATTTACAGTATCAGACGCAACCGCCACACACGCAATCGCAGTAGCCGAACAGAGAGACACAATGGAAATAACGATGGCAAACCCCCGCGGTTTTTGCGCGGGTGTGGATCGAGCAATTGAAATTGTCGAGCGCGCACTGGAGCAATTCGGAGCGCCAATTTACGTCAGACACGAGGTTGTCCACAACAAGTACGTGGTAGACGGACTCCGTGAAAAAGGTGCTGTATTTGTCGACGAACTTCACGAAGTGCCCGACGACAGCACCGTAATTTTTTCTGCTCACGGTGTGTCACGGCAGGTGGAAGAGGAGGCAGAGTTGAGACAGCTGCGAGTCTTCGATGCGACATGCCCGCTGGTAACCAAGGTTCACTTAGAAGTCGTAAAGTACGCCCGGGAGGGGCGCGAGGTCATTCTAATCGGTCACGCCGGTCACCCGGAAGTGGAGGGAACCATGGGGCGCTATGACACCCGTTACGGTGGAAAAATACTACTGGTCGAGACCGCAGAAGACGTCGACACACTCACCGTGCAGAACACAGAGTCACTGGCCTTCGTATCACAGACAACGCTTTCCGTGGATGACACCAGACAAATTATTGAACGGCTTCAACAAAAATTCCCCGACATCCAGGCACCGCGCAAGGATGACATTTGCTACGCCACGCAAAATCGTCAGGACGCCGTTAAACAGCTTTGCCAGCAAATTGACTTGCTGCTGGTCGTAGGCGCAGAGAACAGCTCTAATTCAAACAGGCTCAGAGAACTTGGTGAGCGCGCAGGTATTCCCTCTTTTTTAATCGCTGGCGCTGATGATATACAAGCCGAGTGGCAGAATGTAAAACGAGTAGGGGTTACCGCTGGCGCATCAGCACCTGAAGAACTGGTCCAGCAAGTAGTCGCCAAATTAAATGAAAACAAGGTTGGACAGATATCCGAGTTAACCGGGCGCGAAGAAAACGTCACCTTCAGTATCCCCAAACCTCTGCGTCGATTCGATCCCGTCTAGCGCAATTTTCATTCGATTTTGACGAACTGGCATACACTCTGGATTACGTGTTAACGCCCGTTGTATCTGTGCACTGAGACAAGTCAGAATTTCGCCTCAGTGAGTCAATATTCGGGCAGAGCTCACTAATGCCAAAGCTGTTGTAAATCAAACCATTCCCGACACGTGCTACAGAACACGTTATCGAAAGCAAGTCTAAACAATAGTCGATCTCAGCCGATGGTTATCTCAATAGTTTAGTCACCCATAACTTGGGCGTAACCACGTGTTCAATTTCGACTCAAAATCATCTGCGGCAGCTGATACCAGCGCCAACGATATGGGCGCTCTTCTCAGCCTTGCTGCCAAGCTGTCCCCCATATCAGAGCTGAACGAAGCCAACAGACTTACCATCTGCAAATCTGCAACAGTGATCAACATGAATCGCTCCACGGATTTGCCCGCAAATAAGGAACACCGCTGGTTTACCTATTTGTTGGAGGGTCAGGTAGACATTGTCAACACGAAAGACAGAGAAGAGGGCGAAAGTATCAGTGCGCACTCGGATCGATCGACCAATCCCGTACTGCAGGAATTTGGTCAACAACTGGTGGTAAAAACAAAAACGACTGCACAGTTGGTCCGCTTTGGTCGTGAGCTTTTCGATATCCTGCTCAACGAACAACAAAAGACGGCAACCACAGTTCACGATATCCGCGTAACAGACAACGACAATCTCATTTTCGATGGCATCGTATCCGCCTTTGAGGATAAAAAAGTATCACTGACTTGCCAGTCCGACATCGGGCAACGTATATCGGCATTGGTTACTCAAGGCACCATGGGAATTCCAGAGCTTTCGCGAGCGCTGGCATCTGACCCGGCACTCACCGCCCACACCCTTCATGAGGCAAACAAAATCGCCGGCGCGGGTGATACAACTCAAACCATGCGTGGCGCTATCACACGTCTCGGTGTCGAAAGTGCAAATCAGCTAGCCATCAAGATACCGGGTGACAAGCAATGGAAAGCTGCCAATCCAGTGATTGAAACCCACATGACGCACTACCAGAGACGCACAACGCTGACGGCGGCTATCTGTAAAGTATTTGCCAAGTCACTGCCTCATCTCTCTGACGAAAGGGCTCACTTGATCGGCATGATGGCTGATATCGGCGAGCTTGTAGTACTTGAACACGCCAACAACCACCCCGAAGAATTCTCCGATGCCGCCACTTTGCATGCATCCGTACGAAACCTGCGTGAGTTCGTTGGCATGTGGTTGTTAAGCGCCTGGGGATTTAATCAAAACTTTATTGAAGCGGTGGAGTCTGCCAGAGATTTTTATCGCAATCACAATGGCGAAATTAGCTACGCTGATCTGGTCACGGCAGCATTGTTGATTATTGAAAGCGAAATGCCCGAAGGTGACAACAAGTCTATACCCAGCGTAGTCAATCTGTTGTTGCCCAGAAAGCTTCAGCAAGCCGGCATTGATCTGCAAAATCCCAAGCAGATTCTGCAACTGGCTGCCACAGAATTGAAAGCGCTCCACACACTGCTACATTAGTAACCACTGTCTGATAGGTTCAAGCCGGGATACAACCCGGGTGGGCTGTCCGGAGAGTGAGGGTTGTAGCAAAGGCGTGAGATTTTAAGTCAGATATTTTCTGATCGATTGAGATGAATAGTTAGTCCTATTCATCGAAATCGATCGAAATGGCTGGCCAAAAGACCTATTCGGCAGTAGATCATTCACTCTCGGGCAGCCTCCCGGGAGTTCTCCGGAAAACAGGTTCGCGGGGCGATGGCGTTCTCCCGCCGTACTGGTTACTGCCACGCAATATCTAGCCTGACTGCTGCATTTCCTGCTGATCTGGTAGTACCTTACCGTAACCTGCTCGTCAGACTTCCGGTGCGGCCAGCGTGTTACAATTACGACTGGCCTTTGGAACAGAATCGCAGATGCACGCACCCTGCGGGCTAAATCATGCTCTGGAGTAACCCCGTGACTATTCGATCAGCATTCAGATTGTTGTTGATAACAACTGTGCTGTGGATAAGCGCTTGTTCGATACTGCCTTCCAAACCAATAAAACCAGAGATAGAACTTGTTAGTGTCAGGCCCCTGAACGTCAGTCTGACCGAACAAAAGCTACGCTTTACATTAAACGTAAACAATCCAAATAATTTCGAACTACCGGTCGAGTCGATCAATTTCATTGCCCGATTCAATGGAACTAACATTGCCAACGGCAAGAGCAATCAGGCAGTTTCAATACCCGCAAACAGTGATGGTAAATTGACGCTCGATGTCACGGCGGGGGTCGATCGTCTGGTTTCAACATTGAGCACACTGCTCGAAGGTCAAACACTGAACCTCGATTACGAACTGACTGGTTCAGTAAGAATTGAAAACTGGTCAACTCCCATACCCTTCGATGTAGTGGGCGCCATGAATATTGAATCACCATCTGGCAGTTAACGAGCTATAGCATCAGCTATTTCGGGCATAACCGAGCCGACCGCGCCAGGAGCATTGTCCGAGAATGAATGATCCACTACGAAAGCAATCTTTGGTCAGCGACTACCAACCATTTCGTTCAATGGGAATAACTGTTCCCTTTCATCGATCGAAGCATCTGACTCAAAATATTATTACTTCCTCACGACGACCCCCGTTCTCGGACAGCCTCGCAGGCACCGCCAAAACATCTAATAAGGTTTCACGATGCCCCCACCTGTAATTGATCAATCCCCGAGTTCCCCGGGGTCGCTTGCGACCAGACCGCTGGCCGGTCCTGTAACACTCAGACACCACAAGCCGATTGAGCCGAAGTTCACCCTGTTGGACTTCGCTAAACAGACGATGAGGACGCCTGCGTCCATTGGCGCCATCGCTCCCTCATCCAGATCTGTTGCTAAAAGTGTGGTAGCACTTGCCAATTTAAATAAGGCAAAAACAGTGGTAGAGCTGGGATCCGGCACTGGTGTCTTTACAGAACAAATCATTAACAATCTGGCTGTGGATTCTACTTTTTTCGCACTTGAGCTCAACCAGGTGTTTGTGCAAGCGACGAAATCACGCTGTCCACAGGCTCAGGTTTATCACGACACCGCTCAGAGTATCAGGAAGTATCTTAACAAGCACGACGTCGATCAATGTGACTGCATCGTTTCAAGCCTGCCATGGACTATGTTTGAGCCATTCGATCAGGACATACTGCTTGAAATGCTCTCCTCAGTGCTGGCACCTGGTGGTTGCTTCGTATCAATAGTGTATCTTGGTGCTAAAACACGACGTCGCGGCAGGCATTTTATTAGCAGTTTGCCAAAGCACTTTCACACAGTCTATAAAACTAAAACCGTCTGGCGAAATATTCCACCCACACAGATTTATAGATGCGGCAATTAACACAAATGAAATATATCAATACAATTTTGCGGATGACCAGGAGTGGCGCCACTAAGTCATTATCTGCATCGATCTCAAAACGCAAAGACCTCATGGACTGGTGGGACAGCAAACCAAAGCCGATTACATTGTTTCCCGGAGAGAAAGAAATATTTCGAGAGGGACCGGTATTGGTTACCGATACTCGCATCTCACATATTGATCCATTCGATCGTGTGCTAAAGACTTATATGTTCGAGCACATGATTAGCCTTAACAAAGATTTTTACCACGCAAGTACTCGGACACACAGGCTCTGCCTGGGACTCATTACTCTGGCCTCGCTTATCCTGTTGTTCACGTTTGTCATCGACTTAATGGACGAAGAAGCACGCCGTTTCGCACCGGTTTACATTCCACTTTTAATAAGCCTGCTTGTAGGCTTGATCGTCTGGCGTGATATGCGACCAAAATATAGAATCGAATGGTCAATGAGAGATGGAAATAAGGGTGGAATAAAAACCGAACCGCTATTTCGTGAATGGCTCCTCAACAACAATAAACGTGAGCAATTTATGAACAAGCTGGTAGAAGCCATGAACATGGCAATAGCAGGAAAAGCCTGGTGGCCTGACCGAGAGGCACTCGACCAGATCAACGATGATAGCCAATCGACCGACTCATCGATTGCAACTGAAGACGCTGATGAAGAAAATGCCGCTAACTTTCGCGATTCTAAATCAAAATTAAAACTGGTCACTGACAACTACCAGTAAGTCGCCTGAACAACTACCGATTGCCAGAATTTTGTAGTTCGCTCGGCACTGTATGTTTACCAATAAACACAATCAACGCGACGAC